>JBMOEI010000003.1:0-142148 GCA_049318985.1 Desulfuromonadaceae bacterium | reverse complement strand
ATGTGAGATGTGAGATGTGAGATGTGAGATGTGAGATGTGAGATGTGAGATGTGACGCTAAAGTCAGCGCCTGTCAACTGTTTTTTTATAACAACAAAACAATATTGTTATTCCGTCTCACCTCATACCCATTCTACTCACTTAAAAACCGGTTGCAATCTTATATACATGGAGACAATCGTGTTTATCAACACTTATTTTAATCCCGCCCGCCAAAACCCCAACGGCGATGGATGAAGCTCTCTCCAAATCTGAATATCAGACGGTCTGTCAACAGTCCGATCGTGATGATAAGCATCATTGCCGCCACCACCAAAGCCATGTCGTGCAATTCCCGCCCCATCATCAGCGTCGATCCGATGCCGCTGGTGACATAGAGAAGTTCGGCAGCCATCAGCGAGCGCCACGCAAACGACCAGCCGAGCTTTGCCCCGGTAATGATCGCCGGCAGTGATGCCGGCAGAAGTACATACCAGTAGAAGCGCCACCCGGTTGCGCCGAGTATGCCGGCAGCCCTCAGGTAGAGTGTCGGTATTGTTTTGACACCGTCACGAACCGAAAGAGTGATAGACATCAGCGACCCCATGATGATGACAAACTGCATCGCTGTCTCGCTGAGCCCGAACCAGAGCACCGCCATCGGGAGCCAGCAGATGCTCGGCAGCGCCTGCAGTCCCACGGCCAGACTGCCGACCGTGTCATCGAGCAGTCTTTTGCGCCCGAGCAGAAGTCCGAGAGGAATCCCGATAAGCAGTGAGACACCGTACCCCACGCAGAGCCGCTTAATGCTCGCCTCGATCGCCAGAGGCAGAGTCCCGTCACGCATGCCGAGGATAACGGCATCCGCCACCTCTTTCGGGTGCGGAAAGATGACTTCGTTCCAGAGTTCCAGAGAGGCGGCAACCTGCCAGAGACCTATCAGCAGGACAAAGAAACCGAGCCGGGCCGCTCTTCCCCTCCAGACATGGTAGCCTTGAGCAAAAAAACGTACTTTGGTGATGTCACTCTGCTCTTCCCGTTCAATCGACATGGTACCCCTCCTCCATGGAAGCTCTCAGGACTTCATGGCGAAGATCATCGCGTATCTGCGATGCAATCTTTACGACTTCAACATCTTCAAGAAAACGGTTACGGGGAAGGTTAATCGGATATTCGCGCAGAATTTTACCCCCCTTTGCCGTCATCAGGATAACACGCGTACCGAGGCGCACCGCTTCACGAACGTTGTGTGTTACGAACAGTATGGTTTTTTTTGTCCGCTGCCACACCAGTTCAACCTCTTCATGGAGCATGTCACGGGTCTGGGAATCAAGCGCAGCAAACGGCTCGTCCATCAGCAGAATTTCAGGATCCATAATCAATGCGCGAGCAAGGGCCACGCGCTGCTTCATCCCACCGGACAGTTCATGAATCCAGGCGGTTGAAAAATTAGACAGATTAACGGTTTTAAGCAGAGTTGCGGCCCGCTCTTCCCGTTCACGCCGGGGGATTCCGGCCATCTTGAGGCCGAACATGATGTTCTGACTGACATTCAACCACGGGAACAGCGCATGCTCCTGAAACATGACAAAGCGGTTGGTTCCGGGACCGGTTACCTTCTCGCCGTTAATAAGTACTTCGCCGAGGTCCGGCGGTTCAAACCCGGCCACGATATTCAGCAGCGTCGTCTTGCCGCATCCGGAAGGGCCTACAATACAGACGAATTCCCCCTCTGCAATGCGGAGATCAAAAGCGCTCAGACCATATACCGGGCCGGATTGCCCCAGATACACCCGGGAGACATTTTTGAGTTCGACCGTGGTCATACCGGTCACTTATCCCCCACCGGTGGCAGTGATTTTTTCTTCAGAATTTCATTGAGCAGACTCACGTCGATTAATCCTTTAATGCCTCCGGAGAGGTCGGTATTGCGGGGGAGATACCCCAGTTCTTTGGCCCTGCCGGCGGAGGTCATCAACGGAGCGGCCAGAGGATCGTATGTCACCGTCACACGGCCAAACGCTTCCGCAAGCAGACCGGTAGGCATCGGTTTGGTCACAATACGGGTCAACTGCTCATTAAAGCGTTTCTGAGCGTCCGCAGGACGTTTCTGTATCCACTCTATTACTTCGAGGTGAGCTTCAAGGAAGCGTTTTACCAGATCCCGATTTTTTTCATAAAACTCTGTACGTACGACAACTACCGTGGTTGGAAATTTCCCCTCAGGCCAGAGTTGCCGTTCATCAAGCTCTATTTTGCCGCCGCCATCGAGAAGCAGTCTGGATACCCACGGCTCCGGAACCCAGGCACCGTCTAGTTTTTTCTGCTGAAAGAGCATCAGAATATCCGGGTTTTTGATCGGAATGACCTGAACATCACGTCCGGGGGTAAGACCATTACTCTTGAGCCAGTGCCGGAGCGCGACATCCTGAGTGTTACCAAGCTCTGGCGATGCGATGCGCTTACCCTTAAAATCTTTGGCTGATGCGATGCGAGCGTCTTTCGGTACCACAAGGGCAGCACCGCCGCCAGCAGCACCGGCTATGATTTTGAGCGCCTTCCCTTTGGACCTGAGAAAGGCGTTGACAGCGGGGTTAGGTCCGACAAAAGCGATATCAAGTTGCCCGGCAATGAGTGCCTCCATTTCGGAAGGGCCGGCATTGAATGTTTTCCAGTCGATCGACACACCCATCCGTTTTTCATAGGTTCCGAGACTCTGGCCGATTATCGGCTGTAGATGGGTGACATTGGGAAAATGGCCGATTCTGACTTTATCTGCGCCCCATGCCGGGTTGGTAATTCTGCATAGAAGAGACTGAACAATGGTAAAAGCACACACCGAGGCCAATAGCATTGCTCTGTTTTTAATTATTTGTTTCACGGATCCGACCGCCTTTTGTCCGCCAAAGTCGCTGCGGAGTTTTGAATTGGTCACTCTAATTCAAATGAACCAGCCATGCAAGACGTAAGTCAATTGGTTTTATGACTTTTTTATTGTGTTTACCGGATGACATTGTTAGATTGTGCGACACTGTTTGTCTGGAGGTTTATTTACATGAAATACCTCAATGAGGTCGATGGGCTGAGCGTTGTCATAAGCCTGAGGGACTTTAACGAGCTTGTTGACGAATTGCGAATGCTCACTATGCCACCTGTGCTTGCCGGTCTTGAACGGCTGGATGCGACGGACCGTTTCATTGCCGGGCAGTTGGCTGTGCCTGAAAATACTGTATCAGATTGGAAGAGCGGCACTGTCAGGCTGACGGCGGACCAGCAGGCGCGCCTCTGCACCATGCTTGAGCGTGGCTTGCACATATATGAAGATATTTTGGCAGGTTACGATATCGAAGACAGTGAGCGCCCTTTTTACGAAGTCGGTGTGCTGGAGGAGCATATCCGCTGTGCCGGTAAATTGCTGGCACTGCAACGTGAACTGATTGCAGCGGACGACTTATTTTGATTGATTTCCCGCTCCCTGCCACGTATCGCTGCCATAGGGGAGCGGCTGATTATGGTTATCAATCCAGGCAACGATATCGGCCAGCGGCTTTTCACCCTGTAAATCGCGAAGCAGCATGTGGTAGCCGTTTTTGTAGAAGGCTTTTCTGGTTGTAACAGGCATCTTTTCGAGCATGAGAAGCGTTGGTTGCTTTGGAATTACCTGATCATTCTCCCCGTACTGAACCAGGGTTGGCTGTTTTAGCTGCTGCGCCCGCACTAGTGCCCTATCCATCAGATTGGTGAGTCCGTGCATGGTGTCAATCCGGGTGGCTTTGATGACCAGCGGATCGCGCCCCAACCCCCGCAGCATTTCGATATTGTCCGAAGGCTTGATCTTCAGCCCTTTCCCCGTTAACTCCATCCAGGGCACCGTGTGTGAAGTAACGGCAAGCAGCCATCTTTGATACCACGGCATGGTATCCCTCCCCCACACCGCAGGCGCGACAAGGATGACGCCATCAACGTCCGGCTGATTGTTACCGGTCATGGCGACGATGGTCACCGCTCCCCCCATACTCTCTCCCAGCAGAAAAAGCGGCACGTTCGGATGGAGCGTACGAACCGCCGTTGCAAACGCGGCAAGATCGTTCGTATACGCTTCGATCCCTGACCAGAGACCACGCCCCGGCGAGCCGCCGAAGCCGCGTTGATCATAGGCGTAGCAGGCGATGGCGTGACTGCTCAGATAGGTTCCTGAAGCGCTGAACGCGTTGCTGTAGTCGTTGAAACCATGCAGGGCAATGACCACCGCCTTGAGCGGCGCATCTTTCGGCAGCCAACGGCGTACGGGCAGCAGTGCCCCGTCAGCAGCGATGAATTGCTCTTGTGCTATTTTCGGGATCGCGATCTGCGGGCCGGGGTGGTTTACCAGTGGTGAACATGCAGAGAGAGTCAAAAGAGTAACTGCGATCAGAACGGTTATAAACAGTGGCACTAATCGAGGCATGCGCCACCATCACTCTCCAGCAGATAGCGCCGTAACCAGTCAAGCGCACTCCATGCGGTCATGGTGCGGACCTCGTCACGGCTGCCGTTGAACTGAAAATGCCTGGTCCGGCACCCGTCAACCCCCGCCAGTGCGATAAAGACCGTACCAACCGGTTTTTCCTCGCTGCCGCCATCCGGGCCGGCAATGCCGGTTACCGCGAGCCCCAGATCGCTTCCGGATGCCAGCCTGACTCCTTGGGCCATCGCAGCAGCACATTCGGAGCTGACCGCGCCGAAGCTGATCAGCAGTTCCTCCGAAACCCCCAGCAATCGGGATTTGGCGGCATTTGAATAGGTGACGATCCCCTCGCTGAAATATGCGGAACAGCCGGAAATATCGGTAATCCTCTTGGAGATTAAACCGCCGCTGCACGACTCTGCGAGAGCAAGAGTCAGACGGCGCTTGCGAAACAGGTCGGCAACAACGGCATCGATGCTGATATCACTTGATGAAAAACAGTATTCCTGCACCCGTTCCCTGGCACTTTCGACCGCCGGGTCAAGAAGGGCGGCTACCGCAGCATCACTCTCCGCTTCGGCCCGCAGAGTCACTTTCATAAAGGGGAACGTGACACAGATGCCGAGGGTAAGGCCCTGCTCCGGCCGGGCAATTCCGAACAACAACTCATCGACTTCTGCCTCACACGGGCCGAACAGATTCAGACTGACACTACGAATAACCCGCTTGCGTGGCACCCGCTCCAGGATAAACGGGATAACCGTCTCCCGCAGCATGACGATCATTTCTGACGGAACTCCCGGCATAAAAAACATGAAATTGCCGTTGTGTATGAGATGAAAGCCGCACGCGGTACCGTTGGGGTTGGGGATCAGTTCTGATTTGGTAGGAATCATTGCCTGCTTATCGTTAAGCGGACAGAATACCAGGTTTGCAAGCCTGCTTGACATTTTACGGACATGGGCGCGGGCTTTTTCATGAATGACCAGGCGCCGCCCGGTGGCCCGTGCCGCCGCCCGGGAGGTTAAATCATCTGCGGTTGGACCAAGCCCCCCCGTGACGATGATGGCATCGCAGACTCGACTGAGGTAGCTCAACGCCTCGATAATATCAGACTCGTTGTCGCCAACAGTAAGGTGCCGCTGAATCCGTAATCCTTCCGCCTGCAGCAGGGCAGCAATCGTACCGGCATTGGTGTCGATCACCTCTCCACGGGTCAACTCATCGCCGATGCTCAACGTAGAAATTCTCATATTTCAGGCACTCCACTCCGCTGCAGACGCATCATAACCTCCTGGCACGGAATCTCTTTTTCCCGGGCAATCCGGCGGCAATCCTCGTATTCAGGCGTTGTACGCATAACCTCACCGTTATTGTCATAAACCTGTTTAAACCGTACAGGGCCGAACCCGGTCTGCAGCTCGACAATCTGCCGCCGTAGAATGATACGATTTGCGAGGTAATGGCGCAAGCCGATGACCGACGTCTCCGTCAACAGCAGTCCGGCCAACCGCTCAAGCTGGGGCGGGGTGCAGAGAAAAGAGACCATCACGCCAGGGCGGTTCTTTTTCATCTGAATCGGCGTAAAAAAAACATCCAGCGCCCCCTCTTCAAAGAGCCGCTCCATGGCATAGCCAAGCAGCTCGGGGGTTGAGTCATCAATATTGGCCTCAACCACTATTACTTCATCAGCAGGCACCTCTTTTTCAGCTCTTCTCCCTAAAAATGCGCGCAGAATGTTGGGGCCGTCAGGAAAATCCTTCCCCCCGGCACCGCAGCCGAGCTTATCCAGCAGCATTTCGGGTTGTGTACCGAAGCCGACCGCCAGCGCTGCCACGATTGCCGCTCCGGTCGGCGTCACCCGTTCACCTGCGCCACAGCCGCCATGCACAGGCAACCCATGCAAAAGTTCAGCCGTGGCCGGAGCCGGTATCGGCAGACGGCCATGGGCGGTTTCGACAAAACCGCTGCCGAGCGGCAGCGCTGAAGTGTAGACAGCTTCGACCGCCAAAAAGTCGAGGCAGATGGCGGTGCCAACGATATCAACAATGGAATCCACCGCCCCGACCTCGTGAAAATGCACCTCTTCGATGGCGACGCCATGCACCTTCGCTTCGGCCTCCGCTAGGCGCCGAAAGATAGCCCGGGCCTGGGCTTTGACCGGGCCGGCCAGGGCACATCCGGCAATCATGGTGTCAATTGCCGCGTAATGCCGGTGCGTATGGTGATCATGCACCGCTACATCAAATTTCAGAGCCGGAATATGCCGACGCTCGGTCCGGTTCGCTGACAGTTCGTACGAGTCTGACGGGAGCCCCAGCTTGTTCAGTTCAGCGCGCAGATATTCCAGCGGCACCCCAAGATCAAGGAGTGCCCCCACGGTCATGTCACCGGAAATACCGGCATAGCAGTCGAGGTAGAGAATGTTCATAATTGCTCAATTCCTGGTAATTTGTATGAAGTTTAACTCCAACATGCTTGAATGAAATCGATTATCTCTTATCAATTCGAGACCAGAGTCCAAAAAGATAATAACGGTTCTTCTATCATACTGTTTTATCGATTTAATTGCGGATTTAAACGTTTATTATCTAGCGTGATAAATAATAAACTCGCCTTGGACTGGAGCTGGCTTGGTAGTCAATCAGTGGTCATTCCAACCACCATCACTCCGGCTTATTCACCAATTTACTATCATTCAGACACCAAAAGATAATTAAATATTATGTATCTTGCTGATTTATATCGTTTTTTACCGTTTAAAAATTTAATTATCTTGTGCCTCAGATAATAAAACGCCTTGCGCAGTGGGCTGTGCAGGTTTTACGTAAGAAGTGTAGCGCTTGGCAAGAACCGGTGGTTGTACTAGGACACCCTGCTCTACCCAGGCTTTAAGCATTTTGGAGACCTTCAAGGTATCAACTCCGGCAATCCGGCACAGATCGGCATTGGCAAGCGCCCCGTTGCGGTCAATCCAGTCGCTCACTTCATCCCAGACGGTGGGACGCTCAAGGTTCAAGAGAGTTACCGTCACGCTCTCGGTGGCAGTTTCCGTGTTTTGTCGGTATTGTGGGGGATAGAGACGGGCGGCGGACATTTCAGCGAACATCATCGGCACCCCCCTTATCGAGGCTTAGAGGCAAACCCCTCCCCGCTCCCCTTATCAGGGGAGAGCTTTCAAGTCCCCCCCTGATAAGGAGGGTTAGGGGGGTTGGGTGTAGATTTTTGATCTTTTCACTCAAATCATCATACACACCCTGGATGTTTCGCAAGACTTCATCATTCGTATATCTGACCACGGTCAAGCCCAATGAATGCAAAACCTTCGTCCTCGCCGCATCGTATTCAACGGTTTCGGCGTGGCTGTCACCGTCGATCTCAATGACCAGCCGGAGCTCGGAACAGTAGAAATCCACTATGTAGTTGTCTATGGGTTTTTGACGGAGAAATTTGTAATCGGCGAACTGCCGCATGCGAAGAACTTCGTTCCAGATTTTGCTTTCGGCCTTGGTCGGATTTTTGCGGTTTTCACGTGCACGTTCGGTCAGGTTTTTGTTGTAGGGGAGGAAGGCAAAGTCAACGGCTAACCCCTCCCCGTCCCTCCCCTTATCAAGGCTTAAAGGCAAACCCCTCCCCGCTCCCCTTATCAGGGGAGAGCTTTCAAGGCCTCCCCCCTGATAAGGGGGGATTGAGGGGGGTTGGTTTTCGGCGCAAGAGTGGGGCTTGTTTTCAATCATCGACGTCCGCCTCCTCATCGTTCAATCCCATGCGGTATTTTGTCAATATCGTCATGTTGCCTCCACCACCGCAATCTCCTCCTCAGTCAGCCCGTACAATTCATACACCAGCCTGTCAATCTGCCGGTCGGTGGCGTCAATCTGACGCTGAAGGTGGGTCTGGTCGTGCCCGGTTTTGGCATGCGGCAATTTCTTTTGAAGATCGAGCATCTGCTCCACAAGCTGTACCATGCGATCGTGATTGGCTTTTTCTGTGGAATTGGCGAAGTCGATTTGGCGGATGGGAACCTTTTCCATGTACTGGTAAATCAAGCGGTAGCGGTATTGACCGGCGCGTACGCCGAAGGGGATGCTGATGTGGCTGATGGCGAACCAGAAGAGGCGGCTGTTGAGGATACCTAAAAGATAGCGGTCCTCCAAACCCAGGCAATAAGCGGTATTGGTCAGATAGTGGCCGTCGGTGTCGAGGACAAAGCGCGGTCCCTTGCAGATGTCAGGGAAGATGATTTTAGTGCGTTCAAAGAAGTTGTAATAAACACATGGCCGCAGTTCCCACCAGAAATCACCCTTGTCCTGACGTTTACGGGCGGCTTCCGCGAAGGGTTTGAGATATTCAGTCAGTACCGGAAACGTTCCCTTGAACCACGCCCATGCTGTATCTTCATTCTGCAAAAAGACTTGTGAAGCCTGTTGTCTTGTCCAGCCCGCAGGCAGCACAATAATGAACTGCCCCTTTGGACGGGTGACAAATCGCCTGATCTCCTCTCCACCCAACAACGGTTTAATCAGCTCGACGCTCTTGGGGTCTTTGGCGATTAGTGCATCCCGCGTAGCAGCGTCGATGACGAATGCCTCGTTCAAGCCAGACGTGATCCCACGGAAAAACTTCTTGTCCACATACTGCCCCAGCGGTACACCGGCAACCATGACCTTGGCAAAGAGAGCACTTTCACCCTCTCCCTTCAGCGACCATGCCTCGGCGGTCAACTGCTCCAGCGGAACGGCGTAGGAATGGGTATTGACAAACTCTTGCAGGTCAGGGAGGTTCAATTCCGGCACATGACAGACTGACACCGTGTCAGATGAGGCCGACTTTCGCAGAATGGGTATGCAGACGTAGACATCTTTAGCGTTGGCGAATACCGGCAGCCCGCCGAAATCTACAATACGCTCGATGTCGGCGTTTCCTTTCAGCCAACCTCGCAGCGACGCGGCAAAACGGGTGCGCAGGAAACTACTGGAAACAATGATGCTGTATATCCCACCGGCACGAAGCAGACGAATGCCCTTCTCCATAAAGTACACATAAAGGTCAGCTACTCCGTCGAAGGCGGCATAGCGAGACTTTAAATACTCCTTCTGGGTTCCCAAAGACTCCTGCCGCACATACGGTGGATTCCCAACAACCGCATCAAAACCACCGGCCTTGAACACCTCCGAAAACTCCCGTTCCCAATCGAACACGTTGACCCGGTACATCTCATCGTCAGCCATCAAACCCATCTGCCTACCATCATAAAAATCCGGCCCAATGAGCGAATTGCCGCATTTGATATTGCTTCCCAAATCAGGCAGCGCCCGCTCGTGAAAAAGGCGCATCTGCTGGTTCAACGTCTCACCGGTTTCTCCTTCCAACACCTTGAGCAAAAGGGAGAGCTTGGTCACCTCCACGGCCTGACTGTCAATATCCACGCCGTAGATGTTATTGAGCAGGATGCGCTTACGTTCGGAGGTGGTAAGGTGCCAGGTATCGCTATGCCCACGATGCAGGATCGGTTTCTTTGCCTTGGCCCATTTCTCAGGGTCGTTACTCACGTACCACGCCAGATGCCACTCCAGCAGATACTGGTACGCCCCCAGCAGGAACGAACCTGAACCGCACGCGGGATCAAGAATGCGGTGTTTGGCAGCTTCGGTTGGGGTGATCCCCCTCCCTAAACCTCCCCCGCTGGGGGCGGGAATTTTGCTCCTCCCTCCAGCGGGGGGAGGTTGGGAGGGGGGTGGGTTGAGCAACTTTCCCACAGTATTCTTAACAATGTATTCGACAATGTAGGTTGGAGTGTAGAATACACCGCCCGCTTTCTTGACCTCAGGCTTGTCCTCCACCACCGCACGATGATCACCTGTCAGGCGGATGACCTTGCCCAGGAACTGCTCATAGACCTGCCCTAGGATATCGGCGGGCAGAACGGCAAATTCGTAAGGTGAGTCAGGGTAGTAGAGCCGCTTGAGGATTTCCTTGAGCGGCTTGTCATCGATGGCGAGGGAAATGGTCAGGCTGTCGGGCGGCTCTGCCTCACCCTTTTCATGGCGAAAGTGGAACAGGCCCGAGTTGTAGCGGTCGTCGGCCTTGTAGAAAAGATCCCGCAGACGGGCAAAGGTGTTGGGGCCGTTGCAGATACCGCGCAGGCTGCCGTATTCCTCAATGCCGCGATCCTCGGCGATACGCAGAAAGATGATCCGGTCTATGGTGCGCTGAACCGACTCATTCAGCTCGCGGACCGTCAGGGTATTGCGCAAAGCGATATTCCGTGCCAGGGTGTCGCGCCAGCCCTCGATCTCCTCCAGAAAGGCGCTGTCAACCTCGGCAGTGCCGCGCTTGGCCTTGTGAGATTCGGCATATTTGTCAAACGAGCCTTTGAGGATAGCCTGCTTTGAAAATATGGCGGCAATTTCGTCCCATTTTTCCACGTACTGCCGGAACGTATAATACTTGACACGAGCTTTATCCGCCTTATCTTTCTGGTCCGGCTTGATGCGGCAGTCATAGACGGCAAGTTCTTCAAAATCGGTAACAATCGAGAGCGGAAGCTTGGCGGACCAAGCGTAACGGCGCACTTGAAAGGCGGGAGCCGGGTCATCCTTAACGACAACGGACGGCTTCTTTGCTTCAACGAAAAACTTGCGGGTTCCGCCAATGCGGAAGGAGTAATCGGGCGCTTTGGTGACACCTCCAACCTTAACGGCATCCTCGTGAATCACGTCTTTATATGCTTCGGCATTACCGTCGAGATTGTTGATATCCCAGCCAAGCGCTTCAAAGAAGGGATCAATGAACTCGCGTCGCACCTGGGTCTCGTTGTAGGAACCGGATTTGTACGCTTCAAAGTTGCGTTCGAAGCGTTCGACAAGGTCGAGGATTATCTGAGGAGCTGGATTGATACTCATATCACACCCGATTAATCAGACTTGCGGCACAGGCGGCGCCGAAGCCGTTATCAATATTGACGACCGTCACCCCGGACGCACAGGAGTTGAGCATGCCGAGCAGTGCGGCGACACCGCCGAAGGAAGCACCGTAGCCGACTGAAGTCGGCACGGCAATCACCGGTTTATCCACCAGCCCACCAACCACTGAAGGGAGTGCCCCTTCCATACCGGCCACCACGATGATGACTGAAGCCGCAGCAAGCTGATCCTGCCTTGCCAGCAGCCGGTGAATACCGGCCACACCGACATCAAAGAGCTGTTCGACCTGATTGCCGAGAAAACGGGCTGTCACCAGCGCCTCCGCAGCAACCGGAATATCGGACGTACCGGCTGACACGACCAGAATCGTCCCCTTGCCCTGCTGCTCCGGCGGCTGACGTTCAAGTGTCAGGCAGCGCGCCTCAACATGATAAAACGCCGCCGGAAACGTGCCGAGGACAAGCTCCGCCTTTTCTTTGTCGAGACGCGTTACGAGGACATTGCCACCCCGGTCTGAAATGGCAGCGGTGATAGCCGCAATCTGTTCCGCCGTTTTTCCTGCGCCGAAAATCATTTCCGGCATCCCCTGGCGCAGGTGGCGATGATGATCTACCTGGGCACAGCCGATATCCTGAGAGTGGAGCTGGCGCAGCTGCTGGACTGCGTCATCGACGGAAAGCCCCCCCTTCCGGACCGAGTTGAGCATTGTTTTGAGATATTCCTGATTCATGAAAGGTTCCCTGCCTGAGTACGTTTTGTGGGTGCAGTTATACCATGCCTGCTGTGGTTTGCCATGGAAAAACAGGCCTACGCATCTATTTTACTTCAGGACAAAGTATACCTTTCAATTTAATTATACGAAGAATTACTGGTGTTTGGGAGGAGGGAGTGTGGCTTTGCAGCAACAACAAGCGGCTGCCGCACTGTCTACTTGGCCTTGATTGCTGTGTAGACATCTTCAGCGGATGTATTGGAGAACAACTTTTCTTTTAAAGAAAGATAGTCAACCGGTTGTGCCATTGTTTCACGCAAAAAGATGGCTGCTTTTGTTATTCCCATACGTTCAATTACCGCTTGAACCGCCTCGGTTTTTATCTGCCCACCAAACGGCAATGTTACGATGCATTTAGCTGTTTTACTCATTTCCTGGCTCCTTCAATGCTTCGATGGTGAACTGTACTGGATTAACTGCTTTTACAGCACCTTTGTATCTGCGAACAATTTTGTCATCGCAGGTGATGAAATATCCGCACTTCAGCCTCTCTGCACAGGCAAGATGAAGCGCATCAAGTCCGGAAATAGCGTTCGATGACTCTATCTGCTGCGCCCGGTGGAGTAACGTCGGATTTATGGTTTGAATAACCTTTGCGTAGCAAAGTACCGATGATACGAAAATCCGTCTTTCCTCAAAGGGATTACGCGAATTCTCAAACAGCAGAACTTCCGATGAAACCAGGGAAAACGCCTTACTTTCAACCATAGCAACAATAGTGATCATGGCAGATGCTTCAAGAAATATTCTTGGCTGCGACTGATCATCAAAAATCCTGTTTATTGAGCTTGTATCCAGATAGATTTTCATTGTGCGCAAGTATAGAAAACTATCTGGAATACTGCAAGTTGTTAAAACCGGCACCTTGAATCAGCCTACAAAACATGCCGGGTGGATTTCTTTTGCGACATTGTCCGAAAATAGAAAAATTGTTCATCATTCTGAGCGTAACGGAAAAAGTTCTGACCCGGCAAGCAACTGTCCCTGACAATTTAACGGCCATGCGGGAACCACTTCATCAACACCCTCTGGTACGGCATGAAGCCGACGAAGGACAAATTGCGGTGCTGCGCCAGCAATTACCAGAATATTGTCATCCGGATACACTAGCGATGGTACGGCCTTTTGGAAAAAAATGAAGGAAATGGTTCTGTGACCGGAGCAGTTACCCATTTAGCATGGCGTGGTACAAAATCAGAGGCATGGGGCACCCCCGCATATTTCTAAATCATGAAACATGGGTACTGTTTCTCCTTTCATATTTCATAAAAAGTGATATAACCATCAAAACGCTTCCCATAACTCACAAAACAGATATATGAGGAGATGCAGCTATGCCCCGCAGTGGAGGTTTAAGGAAGTCGCCGGCAGGCTACACTGCATTTATTCCGTCGCACCTGCCGCCTGACCCGGCTATCCGCCTGGAAGGGAGCCTGCAACTGCTCCTTTCGGAGGCAGATCGAGCGCTTGGTGCCCTGAATGTAGTTGTTACGGTTCTGCCCAATCCAGATCTACTGGTCGGAATGTTCATTCAAAAAGAAGCGCTTCTCAGTTCACAGATTGAGGGGACGCAATCTTCTTTGATAGACGTCCTCGGCGCCGACGAAGAACATCTGCCAACGGCAGATGTCGCTGAAGTACTCAACTACGTCAAAGCGATGCGCCATGGTCTGAAGAGACTCAGAGACGATGATTTTCCCATGTCGCTCCGTCTGTTGCGTGAGATTCATCAAGTGTTAATGCAGAATGCGAGAGGTGGTGTAACGCATCTTACACCAGGCGAGTTTCGTACCATGCAGAACTGGATCGGTGGCACAAGTCCCGCCAATGCCCGTTTTGTCCCGCCACCTCCTGATGCTATGCAGGAGGCACTTAGCAACCTGGAACTCTATCTGCACTCAGATGATGATGTGCCACCGCTGGTTCGCTGCGCCCTGCTCCACTATCAGTTTGAGACTATTCACCCCTTTAATGACGGCAACGGACGTGTTGGTCGATTACTAATTACCCTCTACCTGTTGTGGCAAGGGGTTCTGGACGAGCCGATGCTCTATTTGAGCGCCTATCTGAAGGCGCGTCAACAGGAGTATTATGACCGTCTGACCCGGGTGCGGAACGATGGAAACTTTGAAGCGTGGATCGGTTTTTTTCTGGAGGGGATTCGGGATGTTTCCCGAATGGTACTGGAAACAACCAAGCGGATTCAGGCACTGGAAAGAACCGATACCGATCGCCTGGTAGCAGCGGGGGAAGGATCGCATGGCATTACCGTGTTGCGTGGGTTGATGCGCCAACCGATTGTTATGGTTCAGGATGTTATGAGAATAGCGGGGGTTAGCTACAACAAGGCCAATGCCCTGATTTCCGCCTGCGAGAAACTGGGCATCTTGCGTCAGATAAGTAACGGCCGCCGGAACCGGCGGTTCATGTATCAGCAGTATGTGACCATTTTGAGCGAAGGAACAGAATTGGTTGCAGGAGAGTAGTAAACGGAATCCTGTTGCACGCAATCAAAAAAAAGTTCCCCGGTTTACATTTCCCCATCAACTGTGCTACATGTCTGCCATTACATTGAATCATGCGAGGTTGGAAAATGGGTAAAACTACTGCAGAAAAAATATTTGATGCTCATCTGGTCAACGAGCCGTTTCCCGGCACCAAAGTACTGCGCCTGGATGCGGTGCTCTGCCATGAGATCACCACTCCAATTGCTATTGATGACCTGATCCGGCGCGACAAGGATCGCGTGTTTGATCCGACAAAGATCAAGGCGGTCATCGATCATGTCACTCCGAGTAAAGACACCAAAACCGCCACCCAGGCAAGGATTCTGAGGGAGTGGGCCCGGCGCAACAATATCAAGGACTTCTTTGATATCGGCGCCAACGGTGTCTGCCACGCCCTTTTCCCGGAGCTCGGCTTCATCCGGCCCGGCTACACGGTCATCATGGGGGACTCACACACTTGCACTCATGGCGCGTTCGGGGCCTTTGCCGCCGGTGTCGGCACCACGGACCTGGAGGTCGGCATCCTGAAAGGTGTCTGCGCCTTCCGCCAGCCGAAAACGATCAAATTCAACGTATCCGGCACACTCTCCAAAGGGGTCTATGCCAAAGACGTCATTCTGCACATCATCGGAAAAATCGGCGTCAACGGGGCGACTGACCGGGTCATGGAGTTTCATGGACCGATTGTTGATGCCATGACCATGGAATCACGCATGACGCTCTGCAACATGGCTATTGAAGCGGGCGGCACGTCCGGAATCTGCCAGCCGGACATGACCACCGTTGACTACCTCTGGCCCTTTATTCAGGGAGATTTTGCCGGCAAGGAAGCGGCATTGGCCGATTATTCGCAATGGCGGGCCGATGCAGATGCCGAGTATGACCAGACCGTTGACATTGATGTTACTGCCCTGGAGCCTACCATTACCTTCGGCTACAAACCGGATCAGATAAAAACCGTCTCAGAACTGGCCGGCACCAGGCTGGATCAGGTCTACATCGGATCCTGCACCAACGGTCGCCTTGATGACCTGCGCATTGCAGCTCAGATTCTCAAAGGGCACAAAATTGCTGCGAACGTACGCTGTATCCTTTCGCCTGCCACACCTAAAATTCAGCAGCAGGCCATGCGTGAGGGGCTGCTCGATATCTTTATGGAAGCAGGATTCTGCGTGACCAATCCAACCTGCGGCGCCTGCCTGGGCATGAGCAA
The DNA here is from genome assembly GCA_049318985.1 of Desulfuromonadaceae bacterium. Classification (GTDB taxonomy): domain Bacteria; phylum Desulfobacterota; class Desulfuromonadia; order Geobacterales; family Pseudopelobacteraceae; genus JACRCG01. The sequence continues at coordinate 126,304 of JBMOEI010000003.1, read as the reverse complement.
CGGTGTTCTTGCCGAAGGCGAAGTCTGTGCAGCAACAACCAACCGCAACTTCTCGGGGCGCATGGGCAAAGGGGGGATGGTGCATCTCATGTCACCGGCCACAGCGGCTGCGAGCGCTATTGAAGGCGTAATCGCTGATCCGAGGAAATATTTAAACTAAACACCCACCACGGAGGCACGGAGACACAGAGAAAACCTTAACTTCAAAAACCATTTATAGTTATTTCAAAACCGTAACAAAGACCATAAATAAGTTTATTAACGTTTTAAAACTATTTTATTTATTTTGACTTTCTCCGTGTCTCCGTGCCTCCGTGGTAAATATTTATTCTTATAGGAGTTATCATATGAAAACATTCGGAGGCCCTGTCCTCTTTCTTGACCGCAGCGACATCAATACCGACGAGATCATCCCGGCCAAATACCTGACAGAGATAACCAAGGAAGATCTTAAACCCTACATCCTGGAAGATCTCAAACTGCCCGGTTTTGACCCGAAAGGGGCAAAAACCCGCAATGCAAAGGTGATTGTCTCACGAGGCAATTTCGGCTGCGGCTCATCCCGCGAGCATGCCCCCTGGGTGTTTGAAGTCAACGGCATTACCGCCGTGATCGCCGAATCCTTTGCGCGGATATTCCGCCAGAATATGTTCAACTGCGGTATGGCGGCCATAGAACTGCCGAAAGCGGACCTTGACCTGATCTTCTCCCACGCGGATGAAGACGATGCCGCCATGAGCATCGATATCGAGGCGGGCGTCATGACCATGAATGGCGGCGGCAAACGGAAGGACTTCAATTTCGAAATTTCCCCTTTCGACAAGGCGCTGGTCCTGGCCGGTGGCTGGGTTGATTACGCTGACCAGAAGTACTGATATTTTTTCACGCTGAATGCACATCAAAAGGGACTTGCCAAAACGGTAGTCCCTTTTTTGCGAGGGCAATCTTTGAGGAGTTTAGTGCAGAAAAAAGAGTGCGTGCGTTTACTGATCCCGGGAGATCTTGATCCTGTCTGCCTGCAGCAGGAGTGGCAGGTCGAGTCACACCCGCGCAGATCAAAAGTCCTGATATTTTGGGACACATTCGAATGGGGAATATGGTTTAGCGGGCATATCCTTTACCGTTGCGGCGACGTTTATCATCTGTGCAGCCGCGAGGATGGCTGGCTGGGCTCACAATTGTGTGAGGAGCGTGCATGCGTCACACGGCGCTTTTGGAGTGACTTTGAGAATGTACCGATGCGCACCGGGCTTGAGGAGATGCTCGGTCTGAGGGCGCTCTTACCGGTGGTTGAGGGAACGTTTCATCTGCATCGGTGTGACTTAATTAATGATACGGGGAAGATTGTCTGCCGTCTGGAGTGGACTTCTGTCACTTCAGGGGAACTGAGTGATGAAGTAGTGGTGCACTCCTGCCTGGTTATGCCAATGCGCGGCTACGAAGCGGAGGCTGCACGCGTAGTGGAACATCTCACCGCTCGTGGGGCGCAGGCTTCCGAAAAGTCCGCTTTGGCGCTGCTGTTGGAACACGGAAACATCCTGCCTCAGAAGTACACTCTGCGACCCTCATTCGGCCTGAAACCGGAAACTCCGGCTCGCGAGGCCATGGGACGGATAGTACGCAGCATTCTGGAAATTGCCGTCCGTAATTTACCCGGTATTTTAAAAGATCTCGACACAGAATTCCTCCACGACTACCGGATTTGTCTCCGCAAAATCCGCTCTCTGCTCAGCCTGGTTAAGGATGTCTTCCCCGCCGCAGAAACCGGACGCATGCGCACTGTTCTCGGAGATATCGCCCGGCAGACCAACCGTCTTCGCGATCTGGATGTCTACCTTCTCGCCCGTGATGAATACCGTGCTCTGTTGCCTCAAGAACTTCGTCCACACCTTGAAGAGATGTTTGAGGATTTCTCGACAGAGAGAGCGGTCGAGGTTAAGCGCACAACCACGCTGATGCGCGCACATCCGAGCAGCCAGCGATTCCGGAAGATAGAAGGGTATTTTTCAGAGGAGACCAGGCACAAAGCTTCGCCGGCTGCTGACGTACCTGTTGGCCACCTGGTATTTCGCGGCATCTGCAAGAGATATAAAAAAATCTGTAAAACAGCTCAGGGAATAGGAGCAGAAACGCCTGATGAGGTCATCCACCAGATCCGTATTGAATGTAAAAAACTGCGCTATCTCATGGAGTTTTTCGACGAGCTCATTCCCGGAGAAGAAGGTGCCGTACTCCTGAAAATGCTTCGAAAGCTTCAGGGACGGCTCGGCGACTTTAACGATGCTTCGGTGCAGCAAAAATCACTATTGAACTATTGGCAGCAAAAGAAATCGAACTCCGACATCGCCCTCGGGGTGGGGGGACTCGTCGCCATCCTCTACCACCGCCAGCAGCAAACTCGCGGACTTATCGAACAGGAACTGGCGGCGTTCTGCGGCGAATTGACTGCTGAAAAGTTTAAACAGGTCTTTAAACTTCCGGCACATACGTACCACGCACTGTGTGACGAAACCATTTCCCTGACAAAACCATGACCAAGATCGAAATTGAACGTAAATTTTTAGTCAGGTATCTTCCGGCCAATATGCCGGATGGCATCCGGATTCTTCAGGGATACCTTGCCTATGACGAGCAGATGGAGGTGCGTATCCGGCTGTATGGTGATATCTGCTACCTCACAGTCAAGGAGGGGGCCGGACTTAAACGACGTGAAACCGAAATTGAAATATCGCCTGAACAATTTTATGCACTTTGGCCATCGACTGAAGGGAGGCGGCTGGAAAAGGTTCGTTCACTGGTAGAATGTGGTGCTTTTCAGGTAGAAGTGGATCGGTATACGGGGGATCTGGAGCCGCTACTTGTTGCGGAGGTGGAGTTTTCTTCGGTCGAGGAAAGCGAAACGTTTACGAAACCTGACTATCTGGGACAGGAAGTGACGGGAGAAGAGTCTTACAAGAACCTTACCCTCGCAATCCACGGAATTCCCGACGGAGCGGCCCTGGAGTACCAGATCGGTGCACTCCCCTACCTGTTCCGTGGAGGTCGCCTGCATATCGTGATTGTAACTAATACTGCACAATCGCGCTGGATTATTCCCAAGGGGCAACCGGAGCCTCATATGCCGAGGCAGGACGTAGCGGTGATGGAAGCTATGGAGGAAGCCGGAGTAATCGGGAGCTGCGTCCCCGGCCTGCGCTCATCCTGCCATCGCAAGGGCGAAAAAACCCTCTATATTTATCCACTGAAAGTAACAACCGTGCTGAAAAAATGGCCTGAAATGGAGTGGCGTAAGCGGGCAGTGCTGCCCACTGACAAAGCCCTGAAGATGATCAGTGATCCGGAACTTTCGGAATGTATCAAGCGTTTGACGTCCCGGTTGCTTGCCTGATCAGTAGATACACTTAAGCATTTTAAAGGTCTCCTGCATAACGGCACCCTTATCGCTGCAGTGCTCGGTGACCAGATTACGCAGTTGGACGAATGAATTTACGTTCAGGTTGTTTATCTGCAGTCCGACTCCATTTGCTTCTTTCCGGACCGCTTTGGCATTTACCTTCAGGGATATCTGGTTTGCATGGAAGACAGTCACATTTAAAGGGATATTGAGGGGAATGTCATGGTCGGTTTTCAGGTGCATCCCGTGTAGACTCACATTGTCCGTATTACAATCGACGACTTCGATGCCGTACCTGACAGAAGCCTTAACAGAACAATTAACCCTCGTAAAATTCCTGTTATCCATTCCCTGTCTCCCGTGGACACATTTCATCTGAATGAAGCTTAAGCCAATTGTACTAATTAAAGCAAATTTTGTGCCATGATTATAACACACTATAACCAGTGGGAATAATTTAGTTTAGTATGTTTCTGCTGAGAGCGTGTAAAACTTTTCGACAGGTTTGATATCATATCAGTCGAATTTTCTTACACCCCATTTATATTTCAGAACTGCTTGCTTAATCCCAGGTGAAAACTCACATCCGGCGCAGTACCCACCGACAAATCTTCAGCAACACCGATATCCAGCAGGTAATTCCCCGGAAACCTGAGTGCACCGCCAAACATGATCATCATGGCGTTTTTGGAAACTTCATCGAGTGAACTGTCACTATACAACGCAGTATTGCCGTGGAGCTGAGCCTTGAAGGAGATCCATGATGCCGGTCCCCAGCCGAAGCCGAGCGTGCCGACTCCGGCAAGCTGTTTATGCTGATCACGCAGGATATCGCTCCGGGACATCGCCAGGGCTCCGGCTGAACCGTACAGGCTGAGTGAGCCCCACTCGCTGTAATTAATCATGTTACCGCAGAGCAGCAGTGACACATCAGTGCCGCCGCTGCCGAACAGATATGAACTGTCACCCGTGGGCAGCTTGACGGAGCCTTTGAGCGCCAGACGGTCATGATGGCCTGTATCGCTGTTATCATAGAGACTGTAACCGCCAGTCAGAACGATGTCGCCAACCCCGGAAGAGGAACTATCCATCCGCAGTTTCTGCACACCGTCTTTACGATAGCTGTAGTTCACCCGGTTTTTCGGGGCAGTGTCGCGGCCACCCTGCGGTAAGCCAAAAGTATTATGCCAGTCGATAATAAATCCATCGAGGAACCCGCCCCCCTGGACATAATAGGGGATCTCAATGCCGGCTTCAACCCCCGGAGAAACACCGAACCGTGCTGAAACGGTCGTTCGGGCGGCTTCACCATCAAGTGTAATCTGTTCGCGCGAGGAACTGGCGACTGCATAATTACTGGAGATATCCATGCTCAGGCCGGCACGTAATGTTCCGGGAGGCACGATGTCAGCACCGGTATCGTGCGGTACTCCATAAATCTGCACTAACGGACTTTGGTTTGAGGTAGTGAAGGGTGTTATCTCCATATCCGCTGCAGCTGCAACTCCGGAAAAGCAGAGCAGGGCGAGAAAAATCAGAACGGACCTAAGCATAACGTACGGACCCTTCAGACTTCAGATGTGGCATAGGCGCCCTTCTGCTGCAGAAATAACTGGCATACTTTGTATCACGCGGAAAAAAAGGTGTCAATGACTCAGAAATATGTTCTGTCACGTATAAACTTCTGATTTTCAAAGACTATATACCGGGCTAGTATCTGGTGCTTCTTCACATCAAGTACACATCTCTTGATTTTTTTGCGAGGCAATGAGATAGTGCCGTTAATAGTACACATTTGCATCAGAGGGGGCACAATGTTTGGTTTTGGTATGCCGGAAATGATTGTCATACTGGTTATAGTCCTGGTAGTTTTCGGAGCGGGAAAACTTCCGGAAATCGGCGGAGCTCTTGGAAAAAGTATACGTAACTTCAAAAAAGCCGCTGATGGCAAGGATGAGATAGAAATAAAGCCAAGCGATAAAAAAGAGTGACCAGTTTTTTCCACTGCGCCTAAGGCAAAAAAGGTGGAAAGGCATACTGCCTTTCCACCTTTTTTACATTTTCCTACACACTCTCTTTTCAGGAATTCAGATATTCCCCGATTTTCTCGGCCAATGAACTGTAGATACGTCGGCACTCATCTTCGTTCTTCTCCAGCAGCGTCACACGGAAGCCCTGCAGCGGCGTAGAAAATGATGATAGTGGAACGACGCAGATACCGGTGGATGCCAGTATTTGATAGACAAACCGTTTATCGGGAGAAACCCCCGGCTGGTTAATCAGCCCGTCGACAAGTTCTTTGACTTCCGGATTGGCGATCTGAATCGTCTGCCGGTTATTCAGCAGGCCATCTTTAAAGGCCACTGCCATATAAAAAGCACCATTGGTCCGGTTCACCTGCAGTGCAGGAACCTGGCTGAGACAATCGTAGGTGATGTTACTCATCCGCTCGTAGCTTGCAATTCGTTGAGCCAGATAGGCCGCATATTCAGGGTGACGAACAATATCGGGTATGACCGTCTGCGGGAGAGTCGTAGAGCAGACCTCATTCATTTTTCCGGTAAGAATCAGGTTGATATATTTCCGGAAGCGTTCGTCTTTCTGACCGTTGTACACTTCGATCCAGCCGCAGCGTGATCCGGGCCACGGGAACTCCTTGGAGATCCCTTTTAATGACATCGCGGGAACATCACCGATGACGTCACTGATCGGCACAGTGGTTTTGCTGTTATAAACGACGTTGATATATACCTCATCGGAAATGATAAAAAGGTCGTGCTCACGGGCTACGGCAACAATTTCCTCCAGCAGTTCCTTTGTATAAACCATGCCGGTCGGGTTATCCGGATTGATCAGCATTATTGCGCAGATATTCGGATTGTAACGGACATTATTACGGAGATCCTCCATGTCCGGGTACCAGTTACTGTCCGGTTTCAGGCGGAATAATGAGGGGGCCGCGTGCGCATGACCTATTTCACCAAGCGTATGGGTGGTGTAGGAAGGTGATGGCATCAGCACCCGTGCCTCCGGGCGCAGGCAGCCGTAAATTTTTGCGATAGCATCGCCCAGGCCGTTAAAGAAAATTATGTCGTCAGGAGTGATCCTGGCACCGCCGCGACTGTTGGTCGCCTCACAAATAAATTCGCGTGTTTCAAGTACGCCACGGGTATGACAGTAGCCCCAGGTACGATTGTCCATTACCGCTTTAGCGACAATTTCTTTCATCCAGAGAGGAATTACCTCACCCTTGACAATAGGATCGCCGATATTTTCCCAGTTGATCTTGACACCATGCTTTTGGAGTTTCTCGGCGACATTGACAATATTTCTGATTTCATATGTCAGTTCGCCGGTTCCCGGTGGCACTAATTCAATTCTCATTCTTCACCTCATTCAAAACCTGATCGTTATAATCAACCTTACGTTACTTTATTTTATCGGTACCAACCGTCAGACGACCGTCCCCATCACGCCAGCGCAACCAGCCAATCTGCCCTTTATCGGTCAATACCATCCCCCAGGAACTGTCAAGTTTCAATACCTTGAATGCCTGCTTTGGTGTCAACGTTGCGATCTGCTTTCCGTCAGGCTGTTGCATCAGTAGGTAATGTTTCGGCTGCAAAGCGGGAAGCATGCGACCGGTATGCATCTTCAGATACTGTTCCCACGACTGAAAGTACCCATTGCCCTGAAGGTTAATCCATCCCTCCCGTCCGGCATCATCAAAAAAAACCCGCAACCAGTCCCCTTTGCGGGCAGAAGCAATCAACGGCGCACCCTCCTGCAGACCAAAAACCGGCTCATTCCCGGGCAGAGTGGAACTATTCAACAGCTTAATCCGTGAAAGCCCCGGTTCCTCGTACAACTGCAATTGCAGATTCTGCTTCCCGGGAGAGTCTCCTGTGGAAAAAACCGCCAGACCAATTCCGGCGTATGGACGCATCTGCGGGGGAGGCGCAGCAAAACCGGCAGAACCGGCCATGCCAAGAACAGATAGCATCAGAACCATTACCAGGCAGCGTCCATACATCAATCAAAGAGACTCCTGATGTTCGCAGGAAAGGCGTAGCAGAGACCCTTTGAGACGATTCTCACCTAACGATCCACGAGGGCAATCATATTGCCGTCAAAGTCCTGGACTACCGCCATTTTACCCCACGGGCTCGATTCCAGCGGCTCCACAAAATGTGCTCCGCCATGTTTCAGAGCATCACAGACGGCGACAATGTTTTCTACTTTAAGCGTGATGCCGGTGTGCCTGCCGATCAGGCTGCGGGCATCTTCATGGAGCGCAAGAGAGACACCGAGTGTCGTGGCGGATCCAGGGAAAAATTCCATCAGCATCTCACTCTGACCCGCTACCGGCAACCCGAGAAGGTCCACATAGAACGATTTTGCTTTCGCTAGATCGGTGACAAACAGCACGATATTTTTTAGTGTAATCGACACGTCAGCCCCTGCTATTTCTGTGACAAACGATGAACGCATTCAACCATAAATTTCGCGTTTGCCGGGGGAACTGTCGGCAGGATGCCATGGCCAAGGTTGAAAATATGCCCGGGGCGACCGGCGTTCTCATCCAGAACCCGTTTGACCTCACGCTCGATAATTTCCGGCGTTGCATACAGTACGGTTGGATCAAGATTGCCCTGAACAGCCATCTGCGGTCCGATAATGTCCCGCGCGGCGCCAAGGCTTACGTGCCAGTCAAGACCCATAACATCCCCGCCGGCTTTCTTGACCGTATTCAGCATTGCACCGGAGCCTTTGACAAAATGGATAATCGGTGTTTCCATACGGTTAAGTCCGTTTATCAGCCTGACGGTATGTGGCAGCACATAGCGCTCATAATCGGCAGGAGAAAGAATGCCGCCCCATGTATCAAATATCTGAATACATTGTGCACCGGCTGCGATCTGGGCGTTCAGATATTCCATACTCATGGTGGTAATTTTTTCCATCAGTGCGGAATACACTTCAGGTGCGGCATACATCATACGCTTGATCTGGGCAAAATCCTTGGAGCCTTTCCCTTCAACCATATAGCAGGCCAGGGTAAAAGGTGCGCCGCCAAAACCGATCAGCGGCACTTTTCCCGCCAGTTCACGGCGCAGTATTTTTATTGTTTCAAGCACATAGGGGACATCCTGTTCCATCTGCGGAATTCGCAGCTTTTCAACATCCGCCATGCTGCGGATCGGGCTTTCAAAGACCGGACCGGGAACAAAATCAAGCTTCATGCCCATCGGTTCAACGGGAGTCAGAATATCGGAGAACATAATCGCAGCGTCAACATCAAGATAATCAACCGGCTGAATAGTTACCTCAGCGGCTAATTCAGGGGTTTTACATAATTCAAGAAAGGTACATTTTGAGCGGACAGCCATATACTCGGGCAGATAGCGACCAGCCTGGCGCATAAGCCATACGGGAGTGCGATCTACCGGCTTACCCCAACAGGCATCAAGAAATCTCATATTCATCGTGTTTCTCCTCATTAACGCTCAAAGGCGCTGGAATTGGTATAAAATAACGCGGCATTCTAATTTTAAACAGCGTGATAAGTCAAATTATTTGAGTGGGCGGCATCAGGTTTTCATGCCGGATCTATCGTAAATCTTCTTTTTCCGTACACAACCTGATCTCCGGGGTATAATTTGCGGCCACGGCGAAGTTCAACTTCACCATTTACTTTGATATACCCTTCGGCAATCATCATCTTCGCCTCGCCACCTGACGATACGGCATTTTCTGCTTTTAAAAAGCTGTCAAGTTTTATATATGGTGTCGTTATCTGCATAAATAATGTACTCCTGTTATTGCTTGTATCACTATCTGTTATCTGGAACCAAAGGAAAAATTGGAGGGCCCCATGTCAGCAAAGATCGAAATAATTCAGGCCGACATCACGACACTTGCAGTAGACGCAATTGTTAATGCCGCAAACAATACCCTGCTTGGCGGCGGAGGCGTTGACGGCGCCATTCATCGCGCTGCCGGGCCTGCGTTACTGCAGGAGTGTGCCGCTCTTATGGGGTGTGAAACCGGAGACGCAAAGATTACCGGCGGAGGCAATCTACCTGCGAAACATGTTATCCATACCGTCGGGCCGGTCTGGAAAGATGGAAGCCATGGAGAGCCAGGCCTGCTGGAATCCGCATACCGGCGCTGTTTTGAAGTGGCGCATCAGCACGGCCTGAAAAGCATCGCCTTTCCCGCCATCAGTTCCGGGGTCTATGGCTATCCGATGCGGGAGTCCGTCGTTATTGCACTCTCTGCGGCACTGGTTGCTCGCAAAGAATATCCTGAGTTGGAACGGATCATCTTCGTCCAGTTCAGCGACGGAGCGCAGCAGGTGTATCTCGACGCCGCCGCGCGGTTGGGGGTAACGTATGCAGTCTGACCCGGCACGACATGTCACGTGAGTCCGTTAATCCAGCATTCTCCAATAGTCCATACGGGAGATTAACGCCGCTACTATGCCCGGAAGCGTGATCTGCAAGTTTTTTACGGAGGCTATGGTGCTTATGGTATGGTTCCTCCGCTTGCCGTCAGCCCGTTTTATGTGCTACAACACCCTCCATGCTCCAGCTAATCAACCTGTCAAAAAATTTCGCCGGTAAACCGCTCTTCACCACTATCTCGTGGCACCTGAAAAAAGGTGAACGGGTGGCGCTAGTCGGTGAGAACGGCGCCGGCAAATCGACACTGATGAAAATCATCGCCGGCCTGACCGAACCATCCTCGGGTGAGATTCAGTTCGCCCGTGGCGCCAGGGCTGCGTATCTACCGCAGGACGGTATTGTCACGACCGGCCAGTCACTGTTTCATGAGGCCCGCGCCGCGCTGAAAGAGCTGTTGGCGATGGAGGAAGAGCTGCACCGGATCGGACTTGATCTGGAAAGAATTGCCCATGACTCCCCCGACCACGATCAGATTCTGGCACGATATGGGGAGCTGCAGGAGCAGTTCCGCCATGGAGGCGGCTACACGATGGAGGCCGAGATCGGCACCGTGCTGAAAGGCCTCGGCTTTACCCAGTCGGACTGGCACCGCGACTGCGGCGAATTTTCCGGCGGCTGGCAGATGCGTATCGCTCTCGCCTGTCTGCTGTTGCAGAAACCGGATGTGCTGCTGCTTGATGAGCCGACCAACCATCTCGACATCGAAGCGCGCAACTGGCTGGAGGAGTACCTCTGTGCCTACCCCGGATCTGTGATCCTCGTCTCCCACGACCGTTTTTTCATGGACAGCGTCTGCAGCCGTATTGCCGAAGTCTGGAACCATACGATGACGGATTATCACTGCCGCTACTCCACCTATCTGAATCAACGCGAAGAGCGGGTAACCGCCTTGCGCAGTGCCAAGCGCATTCAGGATGAAGAGATCGAAAAGACCGAAGATTTCATCAAGCGCTTCCGCTATCAGGCCAACAAAGCGTCGCAGGTGCAGTCTCGGGTTAAGCAGCTGGAGAAAGTTGAGCGGATCATCATTCCTCCGGAACGGAAAAAAATCCGCTTCCAGTTTCCGGAAGCGCCCAAAAGCGGCAAGAGCGTCGTCGAATTGAGGGGGCTTACCCGATCATTTGGAGACCATGTAGTTCTTAACCGGATTGATCTGACCATCGAAAAAGGTGAACGGGTCGCTCTGGTAGGACACAACGGCGCAGGCAAATCAACGCTGATGGCGGTGCTTGCAGGTGGTGAAATCCAGGGGGGCGAACGGATCATCGGGCATAATGTCAGCATGGATTATTTTGCCCAGGATCAGGCCAACGTCCTTGAACAGAGCCGTTCCGCCTATGATGAACTGTATGCCGATGCGCCTTATGACATGGTGCCCCGCTTGCGCGACATTCTCGGCGCGTTTCTCTTCACCGGTGACGACATTCACAAACCGGTCAGCGTACTCTCCGGCGGCGAGCGGAATCGTCTGGCACTGGCCAAGATGCTGCTGCGCCCCTCCAATCTGCTGCTGATGGACGAACCGACCAACCATCTCGACCTGAACAGCAAAGAGGTATTGCTGGATGCTCTCAAAGGTTTCGATGGTACGGTCGTGTTCGTTTCGCACGATCGCTACTTTGTCAATGCCCTGGCAACGCGGGTCGTCGAGGTTGACGGCGGACGTGTTGAAAATTATTTTGGCGACTACGAATATTACCTGGGGAAGAAAGCGGGAGCGCCCCCTCCGGTCGGGGCGGTAGCCGTAGCCTCTTCCGCTGACGCGACTGTTTCGCGTGACTCCTCTCCAGCGCCATTGCCGCCTCTGAACAAGGATCTGCGACTCAAAGACCGTGAAGAAGAGAAACGGCGCAAACGTGAGGATCAATCGCGCCAGAAACGACTGGGAGAGATTGAATCATTGATTGCCGGCGTAGAAAAAGAGCTGGCGACACTGGAAGTAGAGATGAATGCGCCCGGTTTTTTCGATGATCCGGAGCGGGGAGTGCAGGGTGGTGAGCAACACGCCACTCTTAATGCACGCTTGGCGGAGTTGTATAGCGAGTGGGAAGAGCTGTCCGGTTAAAGTTTACAATTGACGATTTCCGGCCTGATATGTATAGTTCCCCGCTTGTGAACGTTATTTGCTTTAATAGAGGAGATGGGGCAATGCAAAAAACAGTGGTATTTACATTACTCTTACTTTCACTTCTGACCACCGCCGTCTGTAGTGCATCCGAGTACAAGGACATCACCTATTCCTTTAAAGAAGCCGGGCCGGTAGTATTCAGCCATGAACTGCATCTGAAAAAGTACAAGAATAACTGCAAAATGTGCCACGATGCGATTTTTAATTTAAAATCAAAAAAACGCTACACCATGGCAGAAATGGAGAAAACCAAATCCTGCGGTGCGTGTCATAGCGGTGTGCGGGCATTCAGTGTCGCCACCGAGAAAGACTGTTCCCGCTGTCATAGCGGCAAACCCCGGGATATAACCTATGCGGTGAAAGGCCTGGGTACCGCCGTGTTCAGTCACGCCACCCACATTGCCAAAACGGGCGGAGCCTGCAAAGGATGCCACAATGGTGTCGTCATAACCGGCAAGGAAACTACGGTGACTATGGCGGAAATGGAAAAAGGCCGTACCTGCGGCGCATGCCATAACGGCAAACGAGTTTTTTCTGTAACGGGAAACTGTGACCGCTGCCATAAGGGGCTCAAACCGAAAGAGATCACGTTCACACTGAAGGGTGTCGCCCCGGCTACGTTCAGCCACGCATTCCATACCCAGGCGTACAGCTGCAAAGATTGCCACACCAAAACATTCCCCTATAAAACGGTTGTCGGTAAGGCCACCATGGCGGATATGGTCAAAGGGAAATCGTGTGGTACCTGCCACAACGGCAAGGACGCCTTCGCATCATCCGGTGATTGCGGGAAATGCCACAAAGGGCTGAAGCCTGGAATTGTCAAGTTCAAGACCGATGCCGGTGAAGCGTCATTCAGCCACGAATTTCATCTGCAAAGTTACAAATGCGCCGATTGTCACACCGGCATTTTCCCGTACAAGGCTGGAGCAGTGAAAGCCACTATGAGCAGCATGGAAGCAGGAAAATCATGCGGTGCCTGCCATAATAAAGGTAAGGACGCTTTTCCGGTCCAGGATGATTGCGGCAAGTGCCACAAAATGTAGTTTTCAATAAGTTTTCAGCGAATCAGAAGAGCTCATGAATACGGGACGGTAGACAATATTCTGCCGTCCCATTTTTTTTAATGTTGAGAGCTTGCGCTTTCTAATTTTACTGGTATTATGAATTTCACCGCTTTTGAGCGGATACCTAAACAAAGGAGTGTCACTATGAAAAAAATTATTATCGCACTATTTACAGTAACCGCTTTTGCCGGATCAGCACTCGCCGCTGATGTGATAGAAATGAAAAAAGGCGTCACCTTTAAACACAAAGCCCATGCTGAAGCCCTTAAAGATTGTACGAAATGCCATGCAAAAGCCGAAGGCGGCAAGATTAACGGTTTCGGCAAGGACATTGCCCACAAGGTCTGCAAGGACTGCCATACCGCAATGTTTAAAGAAGGTCCCACAAAATGTAAAGATTGCCATACCAAGTAGTGTGCATGCCTCGTCTTGACGCACGGATTGAATGATCAAATATTCCGCCTGGAGGATTAGAAATGTACATTCGTATTGCATTGGTGTTGTTCCTGTTTTTACTGACGACTGCGCCTGTATCTGCAGAACAGGGGATGGCCATAGATCCGGCCACCTGCCTCGGTTGCCACAGCGAAAAAATTTCCATTAGTTCATTCGCCGCTTCAGTCCATGGTAAAAACGCCTGTACCAGCTGCCACGTGGATATTACCGATCTCGCCAGGCATATGAGAAAGGAGATAAAAGTCCAGAAGGTGCAGTGCGAGCGTTGCCACAAGAAACAGAATTCCGAACACTACGCCAGTGTTCATGCGGAAAAAGGGGTGACGTGCGCAGAGTGCCACACCGATATCCATACCCACAATTACTGGAAAAATGACAAACGTATCGCTGTTGCCAAATGCGTTCAATGCCATGACAGGGAAGCGGTCTATCAGAAGTCAGTCCATGGCAAGAGTGTTGCGGCCGGCAACATGGATTCAGCCGCCTGCCATGACTGCCATAATCTGCATGCCATCGCTAAACTGGGTGGGGCTACCGATCACAAAGGGCGTGAGTTCCATACGAAAGTCTGCATGAAGTGTCACAGCGATGCCAAGATGATGGCACGAAACAAGGTCACCAACGTTGCGGTTAAGTCATACATGGAGAGCTACCACGGCAAGAACTACCGACTTGGCAATCCCGATAAGGTTGCCGGTTGCGCCGATTGTCACACCGCCCATTCGGTGCTGCCAAAGAGCGATCCGACATCGAGCGTCAACCCGGCAAATATGGTAAAGCAATGTGCGACGTGCCATCCAAAAGCAACGCCGAACTTTGCCAAGTTTTATGCCCATGGCGAGATGACCGATCGCGAAAAATATCCGATTCTGTTCTATACGTTTGTCGCAATGACCGGGCTGCTCCTTTCTACTTTTGCTGTTTTCTGGGTTCACACCCTGCTCTGGATGTTCCGCGGTTTTGTTGAAAACCGTGAAAAAGCTGCAAAACTGGCTGCAGACTCGCACCATCATGTGCATGTTACCGCCGCAGGTGCCCATGTTCATGTCATTCCGGACGCACACAAACAGTATCGCCGTTTTAACCGGCTGCACATTTTTCTCCATCTTCTGGTCATCACCAGCTTCCTGCTGCTTTCGCTGACCGGTCTGCCGCTTAAATTCAGCGGACAGCAGTGGGCAGACTTCATGATGCAGTTCTACGGTGGAGCTGCAAATGCGGCACTGCTGCATCGTGTCGGAGCGGCAATCACATTTGTCTATTTTGGTACTGCTCTGGTGATGAGCATCAACTTCCTCTTTATCAGGAAAGATATCAAAGGCAATCCGCTGCAGCGTCTGTTCGGCCCGGATTCACTCTGCTTCAATCTCCGTGATATCAAGGATGTATACTTCATGGTGAGATGGTTCTTATTCAAGGGTCCGAAACCGACTTTTGAGCGCTGGACCTACTGGGAGAAATTCGATTTTGTTGCGGTCTTCTGGGGTATGTTCGCCATCGGCGGATCAGGACTGATGCTCTGGTTTCCGGAATTTTTCGGACTGTTCCTTCCGGGATGGGCGTTTAACGTCGCGACGATAGTCCATTCCGACGAGGCCCTCCTGGCTACCGGCTTCATCTTTACTGTTCATTTCTTCAACACCCACGGGCGACCGGAAAAATTCCCGATGGACTTCGTTATCTTCAATGGTCAGATCGCCAAGGAAGAGATGATTGAAGAACGTGGCGATCAGTGGAAACGCTATGAAGCAGAAGGCATTACCGAGCAGTTTGCCTGTAAGAAAACCAGCGGTGTCGTCTATGACTTCCTGCTAAAAGGCTTTGGCTTTACAGCCGTAATGATCGGCATCGGCTTGTTGATACTCATGATACTGGCGTTTCTGAGTGGAGGCGGGCACTAAAAAAGACGCCGCATAGCTCGAATGAGTTCACAGTTTTTCGTTGTATCCCAAAAAAAAGGGGGCGCCATATCCGGCACCCCCTTTTTCAATAGCTTCTCTGAGACCTCTTCATGCTGTGTGTCAATGACGACAGTCTAAACAGGCTTCTCCTTCGTCCATTTACCAAGCGCAAGAGACTCGACAGCTGCCGCCACACCGAATGAGAACACGCTGAAAACCAACGGCAGGCCATGAGATCCGAGCAGGTCGTAGGCAAACACCTTGACGCCTCCCACAACCATAACGAGAATTGCCACGTTTCTGATCTCTTTGTCGTGACGCAGGTACGCAAGTACTATCAGGATTATTGCAGCAATGTTGATAAGAACTGATTGAGCACAGCCGAAGGCGGCCGGCGGCATTGAAGCATAAAACGTGTGCATTACCTGAAAAATCACACACCGCATCATTAAAAATCCGCTGAGCAGACCGGCAAGCAGCAACATGACAGCGCTTCGATCATGCGGGTCAATGCTGCCAAAAAAAGCATAGCCGTCGGTTGGCGGGTTCCAGCGGCACCAGAGGTACTGGTATAGCATGATGAAAGCCAGTAAACCGGACGGGAGAATATTTATGGCATCCAGAGAGTCGGGAGCCGTGCCGCGCATTAAAAAGGCAAGAGCTATGCTGCTGTAGAGATGAAACAGGTAGGTAGTCAATCTCAAATGTCCGCTACCCCAGGTTCTGGACATACGCACCATTACAATGGCAACGAGAGAGATTACCGGCAGTGAAAGAGCAAACGAACCGGTTACTGCCGGCAGAGCCAGCGCCAGAAGTGCGCCACCGCCCAGGATAAATGCACTACTTCCAGGGGCACCTTCAAGATTACGCCTGGCAAGCCAGAATACGGCACCAAAATGGCAGATAGCGGCAAAAATGCCTATGAAACCCAACAACTGAATGTTCCCGCCCTGCGCGCCTATCACTGAGTTCGCCGCAGAAAACGCCCATAACGCGTTGATTATGGGAAGGCTCGTAATGTATCTGGATAGCTTTTCAGGCCCCCTCCGGATTATACCGAACAGAGCCAGTCCCATATAGGTGATCGCAAAAACAGCAACAATCGGCAGAAACCAGGAAACTGCCATTTGAGGAGTTGCCGCATTTTGTTTTATTGCTGTTACGACCTGGGCCTGCCATAGCTGTAACATGACGATGGTGATAAAAAGTGCTGACCAGCGCAACCAGGTGCAACGCTTCAGTTGCGAGGCAAAATACCCAAGCAGGTTCGCGGTAAAAAGCACCAGCGCAAGATAAGGGAAAAAGGGACGCGGATAGTCCATGGCTGCCCCGGCAATACACATCGCGAGGATTCCAACCGATACAGGGGTAAAAGCGTTGAACTGGCGGCTGATCAACGCCATGCCGATCCCGGTGGCTATCAGTGTCAGATACGCGGGAACCACCGGAAGAGCATTAAAGTGTGAATGTGTCTCAACCACGATGGCCGACATCAGTATCGCACCGCTGGCCGAAATAATGGGGGCCAGTAAACTGTTTTCTCTGTATTTGTACCATCCTGCAAACATCAGGATGGTCGCATAGCCCATGCCTATGCCGGAACCGATAAGTTTATCAATCATGCCGCTGTCAGTTATGGTTCTCAGAATCAGGGCTACAACCAACAGGAAACAGAGCGTCGCAAGACGGGGTAATAGGGCGTTACGACTTGCCCAGTTCAGCACCTCATCAGAGACATCAGAAAGGTCTTCAGGCGGGTAATCATTTTCTTCTGCTGAAACTGCAGCACCAGTCCCGGAACCAACAGAAGTTTCCTCACCAAGACGTGCACTCAGTCGCTCCATCTGCAGTTCCATGGCCTTAAGTCTGGCCGTAAGCTCCTTCTCCCGCTCTTCTGCACTTAATTCAGGCTGCGTCATCGATCACCCCCGCTATTCTCTAGCCATAAATATAACGGTGTTTAAAATAGTCACGTTAAGAGATTTTGTCAACAGGTAGATTGATATCTGGTAGATTGGTATCAGAGACGCCAACGATACGCCGGAAACAGTGTGTACAATTTGAAATCGGGGAAGAGAATCGTTTTAGATTGCTTTTTTTGTTTACTTTATGCTATTTAGGAACGTTTTTAATACCTTCTGCCCCAATAATCTCAATAATATATAGCACTTATTTTCAACCATATAATGACCAGTAACCGAGGAGGAACTGAATGGAGCCGATTAAAAGAAAAGTAACTGCTGAAAAATACTACATGAACGTCATCAGCTTGCTGGGGATGCTCACTTCTGCGATCTCCGCAGTAGTAATTGTGCTGTTTCTGGCACTGCAGGCATTCAGGGGCTTTGAAAACCCGTATCTGGAAATCGTTACGTTTTTTCTCCTTCCTGGCGGCATATTATTCGGTGGCGTACTGACCTATTTCGGTGCCTGGAAAACACGCACCAAGCATCGCAAAAACCCGAATGTAGAACTGCCACCGCTACCACGCCTGGATTTCAATGACCCGAGCAAACTGCGCCTGACCGGATTTTTTGCACTCGTAACGGTTGTATTTTTTGCGGTTATCGGGGTGGCAACAATCAAGGGATTTGAATTTACCGAATCCACTGCATTCTGCGGCGAGGTCTGTCACGTGCCGATGGAACCGGAACATGTCGCGTGGCAGCAATCGCCTCATGCACGTGTTCGCTGTGTTGAGTGCCATGTCGGATCCGGACTCGATTATTACGTCAAAGCCAAGATCAACGGGACCCGGCAGCTCTACTCCATACTGACCGGAACGTTTCCGACGCCAATCCCTACTCCTGTTCACAATCTGCGCCCGGCACGGGGCACCTGCGAACGCTGTCACTGGCCGGAAAAGTTTATTACGTCGCGTTTCAAGATTTTTTCTCACAATGCCCCCAATGAGGAAAATACCAGGCGTGAGTTGCAGATGCTGATTAAAATCGGCGGTACGCCAGGAGCGCCGAATACATCAGGTATTCACTGGCACATCGGCAAGGAGGTTTCCTACGTTGCAACCGATGAGAAACGTATGGAAATTCCGTATGTTTCATTCAAGAAAAGTGACGGTACCCTTGAAGAGTTCATAAGTACGGAAAAACCGATAACAAAAGAAGAAGTCGCTAAGCTTGAAAAACGCGTTATGGATTGCATCGACTGCCACAACAGGCCGGCTCATTCTTATAACCCTCCGAGCGACGAGTTGGACCATGGTTTTGAGGCAAAACGCCTTGACCCGACGCTCCCGTACCTGAAAAAAATAAGCAGTGAACTGTTGGAAAAGCCGTATAAGACTAATGAAGAAGCTGTTGCTGCTATCGATAAGGGGCTGCGTGAATATTACGCGAAGAATTACCCCACCCTGGTCACGGCCAAGGCAGCATCAATCAAGCAGGCGTCTGAAGAGGTTCAGCGTATTTATTCCAGAAACTTCTTCCCCAAGATGAAGGTCGTCTGGAGCGCTTATCCGTCACATATGGGACACTTCTACTTTCCGGGCTGTTTCCGCTGCCATGACGGGAAGCATAAGGACTCTAACGGAAAGGTCATCTCCAAGGATTGCAACCTGTGTCACAGCGTTCTGGGTCAGACCCAGGAAAACATTCCCAAGGGCACCCTGGTTAAAGACTTTGTGCATCCTGTCGATATCGGTGATGAGATGAAGGTAACGAACTGCAGTGACTGCCATGCAGCTGCCGGTATCGATGTCACCGGTGGTGAGAAGAAGAAACACTGACAGCCGGCATGTTCCAGGCTTAACAAATAAAGGCCCCGATCTATGTTACTTTTGATCGGGGCCTTTATTGCTCAAGAGAGTTAAACTCAGATCAACCGTTACAACTCCTCATAAACACCGTCAACTGCAGTACCATCACCATTACTTTCTTCATCAATGTCCGCTTCCTCCGACTCAACGGCCTCATTTTTCAGAGAACGAATGAATTTTTCGTTCTCCCGAATGGTGCGCTGTACGTCAGCCAGTAGTTTTTCCAACTCATTCGATTCTTGATCGCCAGCCACCATAATTATCGCCCCACTGCATCCAGATAACGTTCTGCATCCTTGGCCGCCATGCAGCCGGTACCGGCTGAAGTAACCGCCTGGCGGTAGGTAAAATCCTGCACATCGCCCGCTGCAAAGACCCCTGTGACGCTTGTTGCGGTCATATTTCCTTCAAATCCGCCGCATTTGGTCCTGATATAGCCATCCAGCATCTCCAGCTGCCCCTCAAAAATAGACGTATTGGGTGAATGCCCGATAGCAATGAAGATTCCATGCAGTGCCAGCTCCTTAGTTGAACCGTTTCGGTGGCGAATGCGCATACCGGTGACACCACTCGCATCACCGAGCACTTCATCAAGCTGGTGGTTCCATTCAATGGTGACATTCCCCCCCTTGGTCTTCTCAAGCAGACGGTCCGCCAGTACTTTTTCAGCCCTGAATTCTTCGCGACGATGCACTACGGTAACATGCCGCGCAATATTTGACAGATAGAGCGCCTCCTCAACCGCCGTGCTCCCGCCACCGATAACCGCAACATCCTTGCCTCGGTAGAAGAACCCATCACACGTTGCACAGGCAGAGACACCCTTCCCCTTGAAAGCAGTTTCAGAAGGAAGCCCAAGATATTTTGCCGACGCACCGGTAGCAATAATCAAGGCATCACAACTGTACGTGGCCGAATCACCCTGCAGTAGAAACGGTCGCTGTTTCAGGTCTGTCCGGGTGATATGGTCATATATCATTTCAGTATTAAAACGCTCGGCATGAAGCCGCATCCGCTCCATCAATTCCGGTCCTTCAACACCGGCATGATCGCCCGGCCAGTTATCAACTTCAGAGGTCGTAGTCAATTGCCCTCCCGGCTGCAGCCCCGTGATAAGCACCGGATTGAGATTGGCACGTGCAGCGTAAACGGCAGCCGTATAGCCGGCCGGGCCGGCGCCGAGAATGATAAGTCGATGATGAATAGGATCCATAGTCCCTCCCGAATTTGTGTTAACGGACTTTACCAGTAAACCGGCCGCTTGCCAAGTATGTTTGACCGGTGACGCTCCATCTGCTAGTATCGGGCTTTATTTTCGTAAGGAGTGCATCGATATGCAGCTTACATCCCTTATTTCTGATGCATATGATCGCCTTCGCAAGCGTGTCCGGCGCAGCGAACTGATGTATTCGCATTATTATAGCGAGCAGTTGGGACTGCCCCTCTATTTCAAGTGTGAAAACCTGCAGCGTACCGGCTCTTTCAAAATCAGGGGCGCGCTGAACTTTATGACCTCTCAGCCACGAGAGAAACTGGCGCGCGGTGTCATCACCGCATCGGCAGGCAACCATGCTCAAGGAGTCGCTTTTTCTGCGGATCTTCTTGGTGTTGCCGCTACCGTCTACATGCCGGAGATAACACCGCCGCAGAAAGTTCAGGCGACTCGCGACTATGGTTCCGAGGTAGTGTTAACCGGTCGTAATTTTGATGAGGCATGTGCGGCTGCAATAGCAGCGCAACAGGTGAGTGGTGCTCTGTTCGTGCATCCTTTTGATGATGAACTTGTCATGGCGGGACAGGGAACTATCGCCCTGGAGATACTTGAAGAGCTCCCCGACCTGCGCAACATTATCATACCGGTGGGAGGTGGTGGTTTGATCTCCGGTATGGCGGCGGCACTTCGAGAGCGAGCCCCGCACGTACGGATTATCGGAGTTGAATCAATGGCTGCCCCTTCAATGTCAGCCTCGTTTGCGGCCAGGAGACCTACCGAGCGACCAGTGCATGTCACGCTGGCTGACGGCATCGCCGTCAAACTTCCCGGAACGCGCACAGTATCGGTCATTTGTGAATTAGTCGATGAAATTGTCCAGGTTGAAGAAGAGGATATCGCTCTGGCGATTGTTTCGCTGCTTGAAAAGACCAAAATGCTCGTTGAGGGTGCAGGAGCAACTACACTGGCGGCGGCGTTGAATCGCAGGATACCAGACCTGGGAGGAAAAACCGTCTGCCTGCTGTCTGGAGGCAATATTGACGTCAAGACGATAGCTCAGGTCGTGGAGCGTGGGCTTATTGCCGGCGGTCGCTATCTTAAACTGATCGTAGAACTTGATGACCACCCTGGTGCTTTGGCGACGCTTGCCAATGATATCGCCTCCACTCGTGCCAATATTTTTCATATTACCCATGACCGCCGCTCGAAATCTCTGGCAATAGGTCGAACGGATGTCTCTTTAGAGCTTGAGACACGAGGGTATGAGCATATCAAGGAAATAATCGGCTATCTGGAAGGAAGGGGCTACAACCTGACGGTTGTGTAACGTAATGTGGGTAATCGTGAAGCTGAAAACGTTTTGCCTCACGAAAAAGCCTCGATTTTAAGAATAAAAACGCAGTCAAAAGCAAACACCTTACCGGACAACGCCTGGTAAAAGAGTGTTCAACAGGTGAGGATGAGGGTCTCATGGATAATCAGATACAGCAGCTGTTCGGGGAAGGCGCTGCGTTATTGCAGGGTGGGAATGCCCGGGAGGCACTGGGTCGGTTTCGGAGCGCTTTGGATTTGCTGACTCACTCTGATTCGCCGTTAAGTCCCTTCTCCCTTGGGGAGAAGGTGGCCGAAGGCCGGATGAGGGGGACACTCCATCTTTATACCGGTGCGGCATTGCACGACCTGGGGCGTTATGAGGAGGCTGTTGCCAGTTATCGGAGGGCTCTCGACAGTGCTCCGGACATGGGTGAAACACACAACAATCTGGGAAATTCACTGCTGGCGCTCGGCCGTTTTGATGAAGCAGCCGATTTTTTCTCCCATGCGGCAGAAATCCTGACAACATCTCCTGTTCCACTCGCTGCGCGTGCCACGGCCCTGCAGGCGTTGGGGAAGATTGCTGAAGCTGAAGCGGCGTGCCGCAAGGCAATCCTGCTTGATCCTTCGTTTGCCTCCGCCCATTGGAATCTCGCCTTGAATCTGCTGTTGCAGGGACGCTACGAGGAGGGGTGGCAGGAATACGAATGGCGCTGGCGAAAGCCCGATTTCACTTCCCCGTGCCGACATGCTAATATTCCGCTCTGGGACGGTTCTCATCTTGGGGGGAAAACTATTCTGTTACATGCAGAGCAGGGCTTCGGCGATGCTATCCAGTTTATCCGCTACGCCCCGCTGGTTGCCGAGCGTGGCGGTACGGTTGTCATAGAATGTCACCCACAGCTTGTGCGACTCTTTCAAGGGGTTGCTGGTGTTCAATGTGTCGTCCCATTCGGAGCAGCTCTTCCGCCATTTATCTGCCAGGCTCCATTGCTCACATTACCCGGTATTTTCGGCACTACACTTCAGAGTATTCCGTCAGCGCTTCCCTATCTGAGTGTGAGCGCAGAACAACGCTTGAAATGGGCTACACTGATTCCCGCCTATCCGATGAACATACGAATCGGCTTGGTCTGGGCCGGCAAAAAATATCCCGACCAGCTCCGATCATGTCGTTTGGCAGAGCTTGCTCCGCTACTCTCATTACACTGCGGTACCTTTTTTTCTCTACAACTAGGAGAAGAGGCATTGCATGTGGACTCTCTGCCATCCGGCATGAACCTGATAGATCTTACTGCCCATATCGATGACTTTACTGATACCGCCGCACTAATTGAACAACTTGATCTGGTGATTTGCATTGACACGGCAGTTGCTCACTTGGCGGGGGCACTGGGCAAACGGGTTTATCTTATGCTCCCGTTTGCACCGGACTGGCGCTGGCTGCTTGAGCGCAGTGACTCACCATGGTATCCGGTGATGAAACTATACCGGCAGGAGATACTGGGTGAATGGAGTGATGCTATTGGCAGAATAGCAGCTCATCTGTGCGAACAGTATCGCACCTGACAGCTGACAATAAATTAGCTCTTAATCCATGTAACTTATCGAGGGCATTCACAATTAAAGGGACTCGTTGGCTTGTGGTGTTTTTTGAAAGATACTCCAAGTATTGTCCAAATTGATCAAATGGTTTACCTATATATTTGAGTAATAACCATTCGAACTCCTCGTAGCTGTCAACTCGTTCTGCGATAGCGTCCACTCCCAATGCTGCAAATTCCTCGCTGTGCGGGAAACGACCGATTAGTCTACAACAGCCTGCGATACTTTCATAAAAACGAGGACTGACGGTGTTATATCCACCGGTTTCACGCGAACCATCCATTCCCGCAGTAGAAACAAGGCTGATGGTACTACGCGAGAGCATATCCATAAACCTCTGACGTGAATTACTCTCAAACAGCATGCCATCCCGGGTGGAGTGAAAATATATACTGTTATTGTGGTGGCGCGTTGTCACATAGTTTGTCTCAGGAAATTTATTCAGGAATATTTTCATATATGAGTCAAGAAGAGGGTTCGTCCGGCCAAATTGAATAATATCTAAATCTTTATGCGGAACTGAATTAGTCACGTATATATCAGGCACAGAATATGGCAGGTATGCCACATGCTGAATTCCAATGGACTTAAGTGCCAAAAACGCCTCAAGACTTGTCACAAAGAAAAATTTAAATTTTATTATATAAGGTATGAATTCAGGGATATCGTGCGCCCATAAATCCATTACTACAGGAATTAATTGTGGATACGACAAATATTCCTTTATTTGCCCGGCAACGGGAATAAAAATCAAGTGTAAGTTACTCTGCCCATATTTTTGATTCCCAAAATCCATTTGATCGCAGCTAACATGAGGAATATGTAACGCTTCTGAAAAAGCATCTTCCCACTCATGAATCATCAGCCACGTTGGCCGTCGATTGAACTTGCGGCTTGTAATTATTGAGCTTAGCATTGCGAATTTCACTTTCATTAAAAATAATAGTTTTCAATTTTAAAAAAGACAACGCCTCTTGAATTTTTCATTCAAAAGGCGCATGTGATAATATTATTTTAGTTTGCAACTAACTCACGTTTGTCCTCAAGCCAGCGGCAATATTGAAATCGATATCAATGATAATAGCAAGCTTGTCCGGGTTCGGGTACGCCAGAACTTCAAACAGACGCTTGTCGATAAAAATGCTCAGATTAAGAATATCTTCGCGCAAATTCTTTGGCAGGGGATTGTCCGGGTCAGACAGCTCTGCCTGAAAAAAGCTCCAGACCTTCTGATTAAACTTAACCGCCTCCAGCAGTTTATGATCTCTATCAGGTGCGCCCCAATTTTCTTTGACGCTCTTCAGCATCAGACCAGCGCGGGATAATACGGAAGCCTCTAACTCCCGCCCGCTCAAACTCTCTTTCTGCACGTTTGTATAAGCATTAACCTGAGTGTGTTGCATGGCTAATAAGCTCCTCTTCGTAGGAAATTAGTTTCTTGGCCACCTTAAGAGCCGGATAAAAATCAGCCCCGACAATATACGCGCTTATCTGAGAAATCAAGTCTTTTGTGCTTGGAGCAGCAACAAGAACATCACGAACCAAATCCCAGTATATCTGAGCAAGTTCGGATGTCAAGCCGTCGCCTATGTACATCAGCTGAACAGCAAAGTAAATTTTTTTACACGGAGACGTTGCCTCATGTTCCGTCAGAACATCTTTCTGCCTGAGGATCGTCACATGATTTTCTATCTGTAGATGGGCAACTGATGAGCCGTTTTTTATCACCGCCCCGGCCACAATGACGCGCTCTCCCGGTTTTAAGGTCAGGGCGAGTGGCATACTCAGCTCTTCATCACAGAGTTGCTCAACGTCTCCTGAACCAGACCGATCCGGCTGGCAATCACATCCAGTTGTTGCGCAGCGGCGGCAACATGAGAATCAGGAGCATCCTTCGGCAGAGTAGGAGTCTGGATTGTCTTTTCCGGACCGCTGAAGAGGTCTTCCCAAAGGTGCTTGACACCTTCGTACACCGGAGGCGGAGGAGCAGGGAACTCGAGGCTCACAATCTGTTTTTTCAGGGATGCAAAATTCATTAACTGATCTATGCGTTCCTGGCTCTGAATAGAATAAGGAGGATAGTTCTTGATGATCTTATCCAAAGAACTCTTCATATCCGTAACAATACTAGAGGTCTCTTGCAAACCTTCATTAGTCTGGCGTAGATTGGTGGCGACCGAGTTGAGAAAATCCGAGATGTTGCCCATTTTCAGCAATGCATCAGCAGTATTTCTAGAAATTTCAACATTTATAGAAACTTTATCTCCCGCTATGGGCTGAACCGTATTTTCTTTGCCCGCTTTTTGAGCATTCTGTTGCTGTATATTTTTTGAAGCCAGCATCTGCTGGGTTCCGGTGTTATGCATCTGGGCGGCTGTCACCGCCGCCAGTCTCTGATCGTTACCTTCGATTCTCATGGCATTCACCTCGCGAGGCTGAAATATGCAAACGGGGAGAGGCTGCCCTCTCCCCGCTCAGGTTTAATGATGCGACTTTTCACTTACGACTAGAAGAGTCTGAGTACAGACTGGGCAGCCTGCGAAGAGAGGCTCAACGCTGTGGTTCCCAAAGACTGACGGGTCTGCAACATCAGCATGTTGGCACCTTCCTCGTTCATGTCGGCCAGAGTCAGATTGTCGGAACCGGCTTGCAGCGTGGAAATCATATTATTGGTGAACGATTGGCGGCTGGTAATAATGTTCAGGTTGTTGGCCAGAGTTTTTGACTCGTTGCGCAATTTAGTGGTGGCGGAGGCGAGTTCAAGCTGAGAGCTTATTATTGCATTGTTACCGGTAGCTACAACACTCCAATCAAGTCCCCCCGCCCCCCCGCCCGTGATAGCCAGACCATTAAGTCCACTATCAGCGGTAAATCCCTTCACATCCAGCTTCGAAGAACCATCCTCGTTGAAGGCGACCGTCAAGGTCGCGCCAGTCAGTAGATTGGTACCTCTATAGCCTGAATCGCTGGCAAGGAAGTCAATTTGAGTCTTTAGAACGTCATACTGGGCTGAGAAGGCGGCACGGTCTATAGTGCTGCTGGTTCCGAGAGCTGCAGCTGCAAGGCCCTTGGCTGATTCGACCAACGCAGTAATGGCGGAGACACCGGCATCAGAAGCTTTGACGTTCTGGATCGCCTCTGACATACCGTCTTTACGGATACCCAGGTCGCCTGCTCTGTTATTTGCAGCCTGTGCCGCAAAGAAGTTGGTCGGGTTGTCAAGTGCGCTGTTGACCTTTCGACCGGTGGAAAGACGCTCCTGTGTGCGGTCGATAAGCTTGGTAGTCCCCTGCAATTGGAGAAGATTGTTGCGCATGCCTGCTGTTAATGAGATGTCTGAGATGCTTGCCATGACGTGATACCCCTTTCTTGGTTTATTTATGGTCTTCTGACCATATTTGAATAACTGCCTGTGTGTTTAAGGTATCGGCAACCGACTCCTAAACTTTAGTTATTTTTTATAGTTGCCTTTTTAAAGCCTCAGAAATCCGGGCAACGGGGACGCGCCACTCTCCGGTCTCCATTTGTCGGAAGAGTTTCATCGAAGTGTACCATGGGCAGTCATCACGCCCCAGAAACCAGCGCCAGTCAGGAGCATATTTCAGCAGTACCCAGGTCTTTACACCGAGTGCGCCGGCTAAATGTGCTACGGCAGTGTCAACAGTAATGACAAGATCCAGCGTGGATATAAGTGCTGCAGTGTCAGCAAAACTGGTAACCTTGTACATGACATCCTCGATAAGCCCACTGAATTCTGATATCTGAGCAGCATCATCACCAACCTGAAGGCTGATACAGCGAATGCCTTCAACCTTTAGTATCGGCAGCATCTCCTGTAACCGCATGGAACGGTTTGCGTTCAGGCGTGATTTTCTGCCACCCCATACGAGGCCGACCTTCAGCCGTCCGTCTGAAAATCCCAGATACTGCTCCCAAAAAAGTTTTCTATCGGGATCCGGTAACAGATAGCCAGAGGGGAAGGGGATTGTGCCAAATTCAGTATTAAAAATAAGCGGAAGGCTTAGTAGTGGCACCTGACAGTCCACTTCAGGAAGCAGTTCGCCTCTGGCAATGACGGTAACTGTCGGGTCTATATGATCTACCACTGATTTTATGGAACGGTCCTGTACCTCAAACAGCACAGAACCGCCAAATCGCTTCAGCAACAGTACATAGCGGGCAAACAGCAGCGTGTCTCCGTACCCCTGCTCGGACTGCACGAGCAAACATTTGCCTTCCAGTGGCTCACCGTCCCATCGTGGCAGGCCTGGATGGTTAAGCGTAACCGGTTCAGCCCGTGAAAATCTGCTTTCGTAATCGAGCCAACCGGCTTGAAAATCTCCCCGAGCGAGCCTGGCCAGAGAACGATTGAATATCAGTTGACCGTCACCGGGAACATCCTTCAAGGCACGGTCAAAACAGTCGATAGCCTGAAGCGGTAAAGCACGCGAATAGAAAATGGCACCCAGATTGGTAAGCGCCAGATTATTGTCAGGATCGTCCTCCAATATCTGCCGGTAACAGGCCTCAGCGCCGTCAAAATCATCAAGATGCTGCAAGGCTATCCCCTTGGAATTGAGAACTCCGGTATTACCAGAAGCTGAAGCGATAATCTCGTCAAAACAGCTTATTGCCTCCTGAAAACGGCCAAGCGTCATGAGTATTTCGCCCAGATCTGTTCTGCTTTCCGTGCAGGTTGGCTCCAAAACAAGCACCTGTTTCAGGCATTCAGTGGCGCGTTGCAGGTTCCCCGCATCAAAGCAGCAGAGGGCAAGATTCTGCCAGGCCGCCACGAATTCAGATTCTTCGGCGATTACTTGCTCAAGATGTTCAATGGCACCTCCACTGTCCTCAAGCCGTAGCAACGTATTGGCAAGATTGAACCGGGCAATATAAAAACACGGCCGCAAAGCCAGAGCCTTCTCATAATACCAGACCGCCTCAGCATACCTCTCAAGCCGATCAAGAGCTGTTGCCAGGCTGTTATACAGTTCCGGGTCAAGTGGCGCCTTCTGCAGCAGGGCTCGGAACCCCTTTTCAGCCTCTGCGAAGCATCCGGCAGCAAACAGTAGATCAGGATCTTCCGGCAGAGGTGAAACAGCAGCGGGAGTACACGGTTTAACGAGTTGACAGGCCAGAGCATGGAAGCTCCCGGCTGCCTCGGGCCAGGAGAGGCGTGTCATAGCCAAACCCGCTGCTTCGCCGACACTGTGCAGCATCTTTCTGTCGAAATATGCCTGTTCCAGAAGTGCAATCATCTCATCCAATGCCGGCTCAAACCAGACACCGGTAATATCCTCTCCGATGCGCGCTAAAACCGGCTCGTAGGCGTTAAGACAAAGGGCATGTTCGGGTGCAACTACATCACGATGCCCGGTCATGGTTGATGCGATGACCGGCCTGCCGCAGGCCATATACTCGCACATCACCATGTTATTGCCACCCTCGCAGCGATTGGGAAAGAGCCCGACATCGCTGTTTGAGTATGCCGACTTCATCAGATGGTTTTCCATCACAGGGTAAAGCATGACACGGGCCGGATCGATACCATGCGCGGAAAGCAGCCTGGAGTAGAGTTGGTTGCAGGGAACATCACGATATTGAAAATTGATGAAGCGAGACTGTGCCATTGTCCTGATTGAATTCGGCCAAAGGTTGTGCCAGGAGCAGGCGAGCCAGACATCCGCGTGTCTTGCCATGAAGATCTGCATGGCAGCAATGACAAGATCGTGGCCTTTGCGAAACTCGAATTTTCCCCCCGAAAACACGATAAACCGGCCATCATCGTGACGGGGCGGTAACAGGTGGAAAACCGAAGGGTCAATCCCCTGTAGTATAGTTGAAGTTCTCTCCATTCCCGCAATACGGAGGTGATGTTCGCACCAGCTTGAGCCTGAAACAATATGATCCCAGCGTTTGGCCGCTTCAGGAATGGAGTGATAGGCGAGAATTTCATGTTCGAAGAAACAGTAACCAATATTGTAGCGGTTCCACTGATCCTCGTGGCTTGCTGAAAAATCGTGCCCGGCCACGCAGTGAAGGGTCACTTCCGGAATCAGGGGTAGCTTTGCTATCTCAGCCGTCAGATAATTTCCGGCAATTCCCCAGCCATGAGTGGTGCCATGCGGCATCGCAACGTTCATGACCATCCTTCCGGCGGTAGATAGTCAGCCAGATTGAAGGCGGCCTGATCCATTTGAACATTCAGCAGGTTGCATCGATCATTCCAGTCATCCGGAAGTTCAAGGGCAGCAAAGTGCTGGATCAGGCTATTGTACTGACGCTCCAGAATATGTGAAGATGGATCGAGATTGCGAATCAGAGCAATACCCGAAGGGAATAACGGTAGCGTGATAATCTCCAGGTCAGGTCTGACAGCCAACAGGCAAGGGATTGCCTTCCAGACATCTCCGGTCCAGAACCAAGTGGAGCGTTCACGGTCTGCAACGCGGGCATTAATAGGAAGGCAGTCATGAATCAAAATTATGGAGTCTGGTCCTGCGTATTTTTCAAGGTTGATAAAATCTCTCAAAACCTGATCAAAGTGATGAAGTCCATCAATGAAGGCAACGTCAAAGTGAGGCTGTCCCATCTCTTTAATCACATCACGGCTTGCAAAGAAATCATCGCTGATCATTTTATAAAGCTGTGGATTGTTTTCGGGAGAGTTAAAGTAGAGATGTTCATGAGTAGCCGTAGCAGGATCGATGCCAAGTGTACGAGTCTGTGATCTCGCCAGCGCAAGCGATTTGCCTGAGGCGACCCCTATTTCGATATAGACGCGTGGTGGCCATTTGCCATGAATTTCCGCCAACAGTTCATAGTAGTCAAGCGGCCAGAATCGTTCGGCGACTTCGCATGAGAATAATTCGCACAAGGCACCCTGATTTTCCGGTTGTTGTATGCTTAACTCAAGGCAGATCTCGCGAGCTTTTTTTATATTTCCGTTTTTTCGACAATAGCTGGCTGCCATGATTTTATAATGACTTTCCACGTTAGTAAGGGCTGCCGCATTAGCAAATTGAGCTGCTGCTGCACTCAATGACCTCCGTTCACAATCCATGGCTGCAGCAATCATTAAGTCAGCCGGTTCCTTGAGAATTTTAATCATCTCTCCGTATGCCCAATCTTCAGAAAGATTCCAGCT
Organism: Desulfuromonadaceae bacterium; assembly: GCA_049318985.1. Classification (GTDB taxonomy): domain Bacteria; phylum Desulfobacterota; class Desulfuromonadia; order Geobacterales; family Pseudopelobacteraceae; genus JACRCG01. The sequence continues at coordinate 95,834 of JBMOEI010000003.1, read as the reverse complement.
TACACAGTAGAACGACAGCATCTCCCCGAGAAGAAACTGACAACTATTCATTCTGGCACTGTTACCCTCATTTACTGCAGATTGTATCAAGTCAAGGATGTCACGGAGGTTCTCTTCTATTCTATGTAGATGTTCCATTTTTCGGCCTCCCATAAAATTTACACAAGCGATACGAGCTTATGTAGTGATGCCACTTCAAAATCGTCTAGGTATACCTTCGACAGTTGCTGAATTGCTTCCTTGGCCTGAGCATATCTCCCTGTGGCCATACATTTCCTTACAAAAGTAAGCATATATCGTTTCCAGCCACTCTCCAGCAACTGCGGGTTCTGTTCCTTGCGAGCTATGGACCGCCACTTCGCCAAAAAAAGTTGACGGTTGCGCTTGAGTATGTCCCCAATCTCCTCCTCCCGACCCAGATAAGGGATTGTGCGCAAGGCCCTGATAGTGCCGCTCCAGTGGTGGTCGTAAGCTTCTGTCGGCACAATATAGCATTTGAGGCCGACACGTTTAGCCTGAAGTCCCAGATCCCACTCTTCAAAAAAACAGGGGCTGTACGCGGATTCGAATTGCAGTCCGTTTTCCGAGAAAAGTCGACGACTTACCGCAAAAAAGAAGCCGGAGACCGCATCTACTTCCATAGCCTGATTGAAACTTCCCTTATCAAAATAACAGTAATCAGTACAGAGCGAAAAATTGTAGAATGCCCCCTGAGGACCGACACAGACGGCGCCGGGGAGTGTCATTAACCCCTGCTCGATGGTGACAACGGCATCAGATGAAATGTGAGCATCGGCATTAACGATAAAGACCGATTTACCTTCTGCCATATCAAAACCCACATTCCACCCCCTCGCCACTCCAACGTTCTGTTTCATGATGGCATGGCGTGTGATGCGGGGATGCCTTTTCAGTTCCTCACCAATTGCTGACCCGTTAAAAACAACGATTACCTCGCCATCAATACTCTCAAGGTCGTTTAGCAAAGAAACTATGTTGTATTCACTGGCAGGAGAATAGTCAAGTACCGGGATGACAAAGCTCCTGGCCGGAGAGTTGATCTCAATCCGGCTCCGCAATTCTTCAATAGGTTCAGATAACCCTGCCAAAGAGCGTTCACGAAGCTCTGCAGCCGAGAATGTATCAGGCTTCCCTGCACAGGTGACCGCCAATAAATCTTCAATACGATGCCGGTAGGTGTGAGCATTCCGTACCAAACGCTGCCCCCGTCCGGCGATGCGTTCTCTCAACTCATCATTTTCCAGGTAGAAACAAGCAGTTTCAACCAGGTTGTTTTCTCGATAACAGGCATAATCTTCGCCGTCGTAAAATAATTCTGATTGGCCACTACCCGGAGCCGCATCAGAAAGCAGCATAGTCCCGGTGGAGAGGACCTCGAAAAAACGAATGTTCAGATCATCGTTATCCGCATTGTTGAACACCAGCCGTGATTCTGAAAAAACTTTGGCCCTTTCATCCCGGAAGCTGCGCTCATAATGAACCGGGATCGCTTCGTTCAGTCGGTTCAGGAGCACCTCACGCTTTGAGCCATGAGACACGCTTCCAACGAAACCGACATCATACCGTTTGTCGCCCTGCCAACGCAGATGAACCTCAGGGTCGCAGGCAGCTGGTAGCCAGAACGTGCGGGGAGCCATCTTACGGAAGGCATCCAGATGGGCGCGCTGGGCAATGAAAACATAATCAAATCCGAGCGCCACTTCCAGATGGTGTTCCAAATCAAGGTGACTATTTATCAAATAGCAGGCAGTGGGACAGCCGAGGGCGTGCAGATTGGAAGGGACGTGGTCCGCCACTGATTCCACCCACAGATAGAGATCCGGCCTCGGTTTATCGGCATATTGCTGTATTACAGCTCCCATGTCAGGCGTAAAATCAGTCACTATGTCGGGTCGGGTCGGTGCCTGCTTCATGTTTTGTAGTTGCCACTGTTCGACAAGTTCCCTTGGCATTGGTGGGCCTACCGTAACAGTAGTGCAGAGTTCACGCAGCGCACGCTCGAAATAAGCGACCGTAGCTATCGGACAGCCAGCGTAGGAAAGCCATACAGTTGGAGAGTCAGATGTATTCATACAAGACATTTTCCTTCAAATTAACCTCCTAAAGGAGATAATTTTTCACATATTTCTGATGATGGTGATGTACCTCCAAAAATGAGAGACACTCAAGATCCGGCTTAAAAACATGAAAAAGAGTTATTAGGTATTGTGTGGCAGCACTCTCAAGAGGTCCAGCATAGCCCACGGTTAGATTTCCGTACCAAGGTTGCTCTAACAAATGGTGAAGGTGGACATTGGTCAGGAAGAAACATCCTGAATGTGGATTTGGTGTTGGCGTCATTCTGAATGCCGATGCGCCGAATTTAACCATTATTTCGTCACAGCAGCCCGGTAAACGCAGTTCTGAAAGAAATTCGGCACTGTCACTCCAGATCGGACCGTCAACATATACCTTTGAAAAGTCGGGATCCGCTCCCAGCTCGTACCTATTGGGTTGCAACAGATACCTGGCATTATTAATCACACGGTAGAACTCCTGAAGCTTACAGAAAAACAAGGAATCCGATACGACGATGTCGTCCTCAAGATAGCAATACCAATCATAATGGTTATTCGCTTCGCGTAAAACTTCATAGCATGAAAAACCAAGAAAAAGAGGGTTATCCATTATAAATTCACGCGACTGATAGCTTCCGGGTGGCAGGCCCAGTTCATCAAGGAGATGATTAGAACCATTTACACAGACAACAACATCGATGTCGTTAGATAGCATTTGATTGACCTGTTGAGTTCCGCCCCCGTGTTGAAGCAGCAAATTTTGACTACGGCCAAAATGCTGATGTAGCGAAGCTATACATGAACGGAGAGAGTCAATACGCTGCTTCCGCTTCGATGTATCAGTGGACCCATAGCATGAAGGTCCGGGGCCAAAATAATGAGGTATGGTAAAAAGAATACGCATAGAATCTACCTTAAAGTATCGTGATACCAAAAAATCAGGTAAGCACTTCTCGGCCTGAAACGTTTAAGTATGAATGGGTTCCAGTGTGGGAATGGCTTCCACATTAAGCGTCAACTGTTTTCAGAATAGCTCAAATAACCACCGACCACTTTGTCGGATAAGTATCGGTAGGACCAGAATGACCCATTACCGTTCGTTCCCTGTCTGTCATAAAGCTCAATACTGCCTGGTTAACTCCTTTCCAGTTGAAATCATCTCCGCATATAATTCCACCTTTCCTTACCTTACCATACCATGCTTGCAAATCTGCCATGACACCAGCGAAGGTATGATCACCATCAATATAGACAAGATCAAAATAACCATCTACGAATTGGGCTGCGCCGACTACGCTTGGCTTCCGAATCAGGTTTGCTCTACCGCAATAAAAGGACAGCTTGCAGCTTACTACAGCGAACAGACGATCCATTGCTTTTTGAGGTTCAGCTGCAAACATGGCGGCGACATCTGGTACAAAGCAGTCTTCCGGATCATACCCGGCCAGATAAGGATCAATGCCTTGGTATTCTACGTTGACCATGGTGTCTAAAATGTGTTCCGCATGATAGCCATACGCGACGCCAACTTCACAAACCTTTGCGGCACCAATAGAATTAGCCAAATACGTAACGAAACCATATGTTGGAATCCAGTTGCAGCTACTCCTATTACGTTCCAGCTTTATAATGTCTTGGATATTCAATGCGTACCTTCCTGTCAGTTCTTCATTCAACTGAGGTTCAAGAATCAAATTGATCATTTTTTAATACAATAGAACCCCCAATACAGATCCGGTCCGGCAGGCACTTCAAAAGAATAATCCACATCACTAAATATCTTAAATCCGCACCGTTCAAGGAGTGCGCACCAACAGCCTTTAGGAAGCACACTATAGTGATTGGGATTTCGTTCATGGTGGCAAGAGGTCTCTGGAGCCGGAACCTCCAGATAGAGCATGCCGCCAGGCTTTAGAACCTGACTGAAGCCCTCCAGGGTGAAGAGAGGGAATAGGCTATGCTCAATTACGTGACGGGCCCACACAAGGTCCTGGCTGCCATTAGAAAACGTGAGAAATGACTGATCCATCTTCTCAACGCGATATCCCTTCGCCCGACATTCTGCAATATCCTCCTCACTCAGAGTGATTCCCAGGTATTCGAGTTTGCGGGAACTGAAATGCTCCAAGGCAGGACCCTGTCCGCACCCCACATCAAGAACATGCATGCCGGGCAGCAGGGGGAATAACTTTTCAAGTTTCTCTAATGCCTTACATGTTATCTCAGAATGCAGGAGGCTCGGCGTTTCAGGGTAAATATCCCGCGCCATCCTTTTTATAAAACGGTTCAGCATATTGAGGTCTTGTGGAGTCTCGAGAACCTGATCGCATTCTTCCGGCAGCGGAATGGTTTCTACTCCTACCTGGATGTCCCGTTTCACCTGCGTCCCGTGTGCCACAAACGGCCACGGAAAAAATTCTTTCAATTGCAGGGGGAAATCACACTGTTTTTGCAGGAGTAGCCAATTCATGGTGGCTCCCCGGTAGCCGTAATAGACTTCCTTGAATCGGAGCTGTTTTTGCAGAACATATGCCTTGTGTTGAAAAACCAGACCCTCACGGCGGGTCTCGTCGGGTACATATGGATTCTCTCGCCCAACGTCAAGCAGTGCACCGTTTATTCCCGGGCGAGCCAGAACGGGAGGTTCATGTGATTCCCAACGACATCCCGGTGTATAGCGCCATGTTCGCAGCCAGTTCGAGCTCAAACGATGCCCATCAGCTTCCGAATCTGCGACTAAAAGATTGGGCCCGACGAAAAAGTGGCAGTCATACCATGCGGCCGTTTTCTCTCTGTTTTGGATAAAGAGCTCTCGCCCTCTGCAAAACTGATCTTCAGTCCAGAACTCATCAACGTCAAGTTGCCACAGCAGGCCCTCTTCCCTGATATACTGCAAGGGTGAATTAATCATCTCTCGCTTACCATTCCACATCTTTCCCTGTTCTTTCCGATAGACAGAAACATTGTCTGGGAATAGATCTGCCAGACGGTCGAGATATTGTGTGGTCCCGTCATTGCTGAGGCCGTTTTTGTGGCATGTCTCCGGCACAGTTCCGCCATAGGCAAGAGCCCAGGCCGTGTCGTGTCGAAGTTCCGCAACACCTTCCACCACATGCCAGTGCCAGCAAAATGGCAGTTGATTGAGTATGTTTATGTGGTATCTGATAAACGGTTCGCCGTTAAGGACTATGGTGAAGAAGTGTACAGGCAGTTCTGGTGTATTGCTCATGTCATTCTCAATTCCAAGGAGATGGATCTTCTTTATCATAATAGAGGTGCTGAAAAGTCAATTTCCTATTATATATATCCATAAAAGTTTGTTTTTTAACGGCATATTTTTTGAGATATTTTTTTTTGCATACTGCGATCAAATAACCATTATGCCAATCACTTTTTTGAAAGGCTATTTCAGGAAAGGTATCATCCTGAGTAGTTCTAATGACAATAGAGCTGATAACATTGATGTCGCACCGTCGGATTGCACTGAGTGTTCCCATCCGTACGGCTTCCCAGTTCCAGTCATCGACAATAAAGGTATAAACGTCGTCCAATGCCGACTCGGTTAGGAATACACCCGAATACTGATCTTCTTCTGTGTGCGGTCCGTCAAAAAGAAATATGTTGAATTTGCCGAGATGACCATAGTCTACATGTCTGAAATCTGATTCAAGAAAGTTAAAATCTATGTTAGCTGTTGCTTTTACTGCATTAATGTTTTGTAGAAAGACTTCTCGTGGCCCCCCAAATTCAGACCAGTTATCTATACACAGGGCCTTGACATTATTACCATAGAGAGCGGAGCATGCCGTCGAACCGACCCAGCTACCTACTTCCAAGTAGCGAGGATTTTCAGACAATTCGACTAAATTGTTTATAAAGTAACGATATTTTTTCCCCGACATTCCTTCCATATCACGAATACCCGGAGGCAACTTGGTATCGATGGCAAGCGCTTTCATAAAAGCCTTGCGCAAAATTCGTCCCTCTGCGAGTTCATCAAAGTTTCCGTCAAATATTATAGAAGTTTCTTTGGTCATGCTAACACCTCACTTAGTTCCACGGCCTGTGCTTATAAGCATGTTTTAAAGGCGCACTGAAATGAGTTCTCAGATATTAGAGCCCGTTTTAAAACTAAGCCGGTTGCTCAAACAAACTCCCTTGGAGGCAAATAAATAAAAAATTGTCATCCCCGAAGGTTTTTATTGATCAACGATTTCACAGTCTGGATTCCTGATTACTCCCTCGTGGGATACCATCTTTTGAGAGATAAAGAACCGTTCCCATAATTTTAAAACAGTCTCTTAATTATATACATGTAGTTCTGGCGTATTGATCATGTCATTCTCAGTTCAAAGAAGATGGGATCTTCATTATCATAATAAGAGTTCACGGAAGCAATTTCAGGAGGTGGAGATGCAACATCATGCCAGATTCGGAGCGGCCCAAAAAAGGATTTCTGCCATCTGGGGCGGAGATTCCAATTAATCGGCAACACATATGGATTAAAACCCGTCATCTCTATTGCCCTGGCAAAGGCCGCCTGGTCGTTATAATCCATGACATTTTCTCCATTTTTATCGTTATAACGGACAGAAGAATCTACGACTCGGGCTAACTGTTCCCACAGATATAATGCTGGTTGGGCTTTTTTGGTGAAAAACAGGACGCCGGTATTATATTCCACCAAACCATCCATATGCTTGAGCCCAGTGTAGCGTTGTGCCCACGGACACTCACAGATACAACAGGCAAGCCCGAACTGCTCTGCCTTCTCGAAACCATACTCCAGCGGCCCCATGACAATGGTATCGGCATCAAGGTATAATGTATTTTCAAAAGGAGAAAGTTTAGCCATGGCAGCCTTGACGAGAAACATAATTGCCGAAGCACGGTTCTTATTAGTATCTTCAACTCTGTGGATGTGTATAGGTAAATCGGGGTGATATGATTTAAGAGAATTTATGGAACGTTCGAGCAGCTGTTCATGGGAACTACCCCACACCATGTAAAGAGCACCCCATGTATCCTCTCTCCGTCCCATATTTAGTCCCTTTTCTGAAAAAATACTATATTTCCCGAACTTCAAAAGATCATCCGCAACAATGTTTATAGTTTCTCCCCATGGTTTTTCCAACCCCTGCTGGTAGATTCGTGTGGCAGGATACCACGCTGCATATGTACTGCCATGCGTCCAGCGCCAATCAGAATTCCAATGGAGTAGTAACCAGACGGGCTTCCCCAAAGCGCCAGCCAGATGTGCGGCTGCCGAGTTCACTGTAATTATCAGGTCAAGCCCGGCGATAAGTGCAGCGGAGTCGCAGAAATCAGCTACGCTTCCTGTCGGATCGAACAAGGAAAGAGGGGTTGGTGACGGTTTATGAGGGCCGAATTGCAAACTCACCCAAGAAATGCCCTCCAGCTTGCATAACGGAGCAAGCTGTTCCGGTGGAATGGAACGGTTGGCGTCGTTTTCCTGCCCCGGTCGACCGGCCCAGGCAATACCGACTTTAAGCCCTGGCAATCGGGACAACGTATCGTGCCAGAAACGTATCCTCTCTTCCGGTGGATGCAGGTACTTGACAATTTGTGGATGCACCCCATCAACACCTAACTCCAGTGGCAGACTCATCATCGGAATCTGAAAATCCGGTTTGAATGGAGGCTCCTCATCACGGCTAAAGGCTACGGCAACCCCTGGAGCCGTTGCCAATAACGGCGTAATGGTCGGGTCCTGCCCTTCAACCAGTACCGTCGCGCCCTGAGAGGCCAGAAGCGAAGCGAAGCGGATAAACTGGAGAGAGTCACCATACCCCTGTTCGGCATGAATCAATACTGACTTGCTAACAAGCGCTTCACCGTGCCAGCGAGGAATTTCACCATAGCGTATTGGTACCGGATTTGTCTTACCAAAACGCCACTCATGCTCACGCCATCCTTCTTCAAACCTTCCGGCCGAGAGCAGAGCCAGTGCCAGGTTGAAATGGATATCGCCGTTGTTGGGAGCATCTATGACTGCCTGTTGCAACGCGGCGATTGCACATGCGTGATTGCCGCACCAATTATCAAGCACGGCAAGATTGCAGCGGGCCTGCAGATAGTTTTGATCTCTCTTGAGTGCCTTTTCAAAGCAGCTCCGTGCCTCTTCGACCCTGCCTTTTTGGAGCAGCAGCATTCCAAGAGAATTGAGCGCCGGCATGAAAGTAGCATCACCCTCGACACTCTGACGATAAAACTGTTCCGCTTCTTCTCGCAGTCCATGTCTCTGATGAAGCTGTCCAAGGTCGTGGAGGGCAGGGGCAAAGCCCTTTTTGAGTTCGATCGCCTTCCGCAAGCAGGCTTCAGCAGGTTCGAAAACGCCTTCTTTGAAATGCAGGCTGCCTAGTCCATGATACGCTTCAGCCAAACCAGGATCGTGCTGTATCGCTTCGATATACTCCCGTTCGGCACCTGGCACATCACCACACTTACGCAACAGGTTGGCACGGTTAAAATGTAACGGAGCACTCTCCGGCTGCAATCGGCAGGCTTCGCTCAGACAGTGAGCTGCCTCTTCCAAAGATCCCAGCGCATCAAGGGCACTGCCCAGCGCGTTCAGAACGTCGGCATCCTCAGGCGTCTTCAGTAGACACTGCCTGAAGATATTCTCCGCTGCAGAGTAGTTTCCGGTGGCAAAAAACCGACATCCTTGTGCAAAGTCGCCACTCTCAATCATGGGACACTCTTTCCTTCCCGGCACCTCAACTCATACATTGCCACGAAGGCTGCTTCAACCTCACGAGTTACTCCAGCCACATCCATCAGAGCCGAACCGGCCATCATTGCCCGCAACTGCATTTTCAATGCAGCCAAACGGGCCGGTTTTTTTGCCAAAGTAACCGCACGAGCGACATAATCATCTGAATCGACGGCAATGCACTCGGCACAGCCGATATGCTGCAAAAGAGACACACTGACCCGCGAGGCGTGGGTAACACCGGCTCGGGTTATTACCGGAGTTCCCATCCATAATGCTTCGCATGTGGTAGTGGTACCATGATAGGGGTACGTATCAAGGGCGATATCGACCCGTGAGTACTCGTTCAAATGCTCAATCTTTGTGGTCGTTACGGTTCTCATGTCGATGCGGTCACCATCAATACCCTCTGAGCCAAACTGTACCAGAACTGCCTCTTTGACCGAGTGTTCACCGAGAGACATACTCTTCAGGTAAAGCCTGGAACCGGGTATCGCACGAAGAATTCGCGCCCAGAGTATGATTTGCTGCCGAGTAACCTTTCCAAAGTTATTGAAACTGCCAAAGGTTACAAAGCCGTTCACAAGAAACGGCGGTGGTACAACCGCAGGGAACTCCATGGGTGGCAGGTAGCAGCAGAAAATTCTCGGCAGGCGCCAGAGGCGTTCACAAAAAAGATGATCGGTCATACCCGGAGGATCGCAGACGCTATCGGTCAGATAATAGTCAATCTGCGGGAGGCCGCTGGTATTGGGATAGCCGATCCAGCTTACCTGCAGTGGTGCCGGACGACTGGCAAACGCACCGATCCGGTTGTCCGCAGTATAGCCGGCAAGGTCTACGAGAATATCAATCCTGTCGTCGCGAATCTGTTGAGCAAGCACATCCGGAGCTATTCCAGCCATATCACGCCAGTGGCAAGGCAACGCCTTGATTCGATCAGTTGTTGCATCCCAGTTAGTCCCAAGAGAATAACAAACGATCTCAAAATTTTCATAATCGTGATGTATAAGGATCGGTTCAACAAAATAAGCGACAGAATGAGTGTAAAAATCGCCGGAAACGTAGCCAATGCGCAATTTATCCGTTTTTGTTCTTAGCAGAGGAGTTGGAGTCGTATCGAAGTCAAAACTATGGGCATTCGGAGCAAGACGAAAGTGCTCTTGTGCAACAAACTCCGGGCTCAAATCTGCGCAGTAATTAAGTGCGAACAGATAGTTGCCTATGATACCGACATCATTTGGAGCGATCTCCAGTGCCTGCCGATACCAGTCCACAGCTTCATCAAGCCTCCCCATCATCTTGCTGGCACGACCAAGGTTGTTTAGTACCAGAGTTTTCCCCGGTTCAATTGCGAGGGCAGCTTTTAGAACCGTCAAAGCATTATCAAACTGGCAAAACTGGATCATCAGTATGCCCATGTACGTGAGTGACACCGAGTGTGGTGGGTATAATGCAAGGGCCGTGGAGAGGCATCGGCTTGCTTCAGGATATTTTTTCAGATCCATGTAAACTCTGCCGAGGCGGCTTTGAGCTTCTACGTAATCAGGGGCTTTCTCAACAATTTTGCACAGGCAAACTTCCGCCGCTTCAAGTTGACCAGTGCGATATAGTGCATCTCCCAGCAGAAGCTGTAAATGAAGAGACTCCGGCATCTCAGCTTCAAGTTCAACGAGTAAGGGCATAGCTTCCGCGTAGCAACGTAGTTGTATCAGGCAGAGTGCAACACCTGTTCGTGCCTCAATGTTATCCGGAGATATTTTTAAGGAGTGACCAAATTCCTCGAGTGCATTCACGAAATCTCCAGCGTCAAATGCCTGGTCGGCACATTCAAGAAACCACGTCAAAGCGGGACCTGTCCCTCTGGTTTCAGAAATTATCATTGGATACCAATAACTGTTGCCAGCATTTCAGTAGCGGATTGTCGTAGTTGCTGTGCTATTTCCATATGACCAAGTTGCTCCAAAACCGCAATTCGCGCCTTTATATAGGCCGATATTGAGTAGTTACTCTCGCTTAGTTTTTCAGAGATGGTCTGTGCCAATGCTGCCTCTCCGGTGCAGAGATATAACACACCGAGCAGCGCCATGAGAAGCGGATAATCAGGGTCTTTTGTAAATTCATGAACGACAAATGCCTTCGCCTTTTCAGGTTGGGCAAGGTTTAGCAGGCAGATACCATAGTTATAAGCCGACTCCTTATGGTACGGATCAATCTCCAGAGCTTTAAGGGCCATATTTGACGCTTCACTGAAACGGTTCAACCCCATTAAAACATATGAGCGGTTAAAGTAGACGTCCCGCGATGTGTTTCCGCGTGAGAGTAAATTGTCCCACAGCCCCAGCGCCTCATCAAATAACTCCAGCTCACCTGCCTGCAACGCCAGTTCTACAGCCGCCATGATGTCATCAGGGTTGTCAAGCAGCTTCTGTTTACCCATATTGTAATAGCGCAACTGCTTTGCCCTGCGATCGTCGTCGGCAAGTTCACCGAAATGATGCACCACGAAGTTTGCCTGCTCGATGGGGATCCCCAAGCACCTCAGATCGGTCTCGACCATTTCATGGACATCTCCGTGGAATCGGATACTCTGCAACGCCGGGAACAGACGTACCTTTTTGCCGGGATACCAGCCGTCGCCCTGCTCTTGCACCGGATAACTTCCATCATTGGCGTGCCAACCCTCGCATTCCGTCCGGTTGGTGTAGTTCCTGGTAGTGACACTCCAGGCGACCTGTTTGTCAACAGAATCGTGCAGCAACTGTGACAGGAGCGGATAATCACGCTCGGACAACACTTCATCAGCATCCATTATAAGAATCCATCTGCCGTGCGCCTTCAAGAGCGAATAATTGCGGGCCGCTGAAAAATCACCGTTCCAGGTGAAGTAGTATACCCGGGCACCGAATGCAGTAGCGATGTCAACCGTCCGATCTGATGACCCGGTATCAACGATAATAATTTCATCGACGACCGGCTTGAGGCTTGCCAAGCAGCGCGCTAAGTACTTTTCTTCATCCTTGACAATCATGCAGAGCGAAACGGATAGCGTTCCCGTTTCCGTCAGTCGTTCGTAGCTGCCGATTTGCTGACGCAGCCGCAGTGCCAGACTCAGAAGTTCTCCTTCTGAATCGAATTTTGTCAAAAATACTTCACAGGCTTTCAGCGCTTCGCTGTCCCGACCACATTGAGCAAGAAGTTCGGCGTGATGACGCGCAAGGTTGCGGCTATCGGGATACAGTTGAGAGGTAGCAGAGATGATTGTCAGAACATCTTCCAAGTGACTGTTTTTTTGAGAAGTTTGCATAAAACCTTTTTTAGCCTCACGATTACTCACGATTAAAACCAAAAAGACTTTTTGTTTAGATTCAAAATCGAGGCCTTTTCGTGAGGCTAAAACCTGCCTTTCAGCTTCACGATTATTTCACGATTTAAAACCAAAAGTCCTTTTGTTTAGATTCAAAATCGAGGCCGTTTCGTGGGGCTATAATCTTTTTCAGCTTCACAATTACTTCACGATTTTAAACCAAAAAGCTTCTTGTTTAGATTCAAAATCGAGGCCTTTTCGCGCGAGGCTATTTTGTTAACTTCAAGATTACTCACGATTTAGAACAAAAATATTTCTGGCAGCGCACACGCTATTAAGTGGACCATTCTGCTAATGAAATTAAGCATCCATAAGTAATTTTGAGCGAATCATACAAGGCGGTATTTTTATGACTTTTTTCACAGCAATAACAAGAACAGCTCGTTCATCATCAGAAAGTGTGTCAAGGTCGCCCCCCTCAAAATAAACCAGCGCTTTCAGGCTCTCAATCGGCTGGAATGTTTTACCGAATAGGGCGGAGGCACCCGCCATACCTTCATCAAGTGCCATACCATATTTGAGCATAGCGGCAATATCACGATAATCCTTAGCCTCAATCCGCTGTAAAACAACTTTCAGCTTGTGCGCCATCATATCAGCAAGTGAAGCAACAACCAATATCCCATCAGTTGTCGCATCAGGTTCGCCAACGCGACCATTATTGATGTTACCAAAGAAAGAGAGTTTGACGTATTCTGTGACAGTAGAGACATCAACCGGCACAAGAACACTCAAGGAATCGGGCGCATCCTGTATAACAGTGGCAGTAGCAAGTATCGGGAGTATTTTGTAAAGTACTGATTTATCGAGAGCCTGATCTGAGAAAAAATCAAAATCAACGGATTGTCGATGACCGAGGCGCAGTGCAACCGCAGTGCCTCCATACAGTACAAACCCCAACTTTTGTAATGGCGCCAAAAGTGGCCATACATATTGTTGAGAAGCGGGTAAAATTTCTGAATGTGGCTCAAATTTATTCTTCATCAGAGGACTCTTCGTTTTGGTAGTGGCGCTACGTGTCCCAATTCGGCAAGCCCCAGCCGATAATGCCAATAGTTCCACGAGCGGGGGGAAAACTGACCAGCCTCGGCATTGGCGAGAAGTTCCCTTGCCTGCTCTTCGCCTACAGCATCTATAACTGCTGCCGCATCAGCAAAGTCTCCAATGTTCATAACCTGAACAACCACTCGTTCCGGACGTTTAAGTACATCCTCTGGCTTCATCCACCAAATGTATTTGGCTGCAAGGGTTTTAAAAATGCTATTATTACAATCAATCATATAAATCAACCCTTTCAACAACAAACAACCGGTTTTTTTGTTTAGATTCAAAATCGAGGCTTTTTCGTGAGGCTAAAACCTGTCTTTCAGCCCCACGATTACTTCACGATTACTCACGATTTTAAAACCAAAAGTCTTTCTTGTTTCAGACTCTAAATCGAGGCCTTTTCGCGAGGCTAAACGGCTTTTAAATCCTTGAAGGTACATATTTTCTCCGTATTTCTAATGACTTCCCAAAATTCAGCAGAAGTCCAACCTCAATGCCTGTCGCTTTCAGGTAGTTTTTAAGCTGTAATCCATTGATATCTATCAGATGGTCAACAGCTTTGAGTTCAACGAGTACTTTATTTTCTGCAATTAGATCAGCAACATAGTCTCCAACAATGACGCCCTTATAATGAACCTTGATAATAGCCTGCGATTGGAGCGCGACTCCTTGCGTTGCCATCTCTGTACACAAAGCATTCTCATACACTTTTTCCAGAAAACCGCTGCCAAGGTAATTGTACACTTCAAAGGCACATTTGATAACGGCCTCCGTTAATTCGTGGTGCAATATTTCTGACATTTCACAAAACCTTTCTTTAGCCCCACGATTACTTCACGATTTAAAACAAAAAAGCCTTCTTGTTCAGATTCAAAATCGAGGCCTTTTCGTGAGGCTACCTACCCAAGCCGTTCCGCCATGTCCCGCATAATTATGACCGCCTCATCATTCAGTGGATCAACCACTACCGCCTGCCGAACAGCCTGATAGGCGTCCTCCTGATTCCCGTTTCCCCACAGGAGCATTCCAAGTGACAGCCATGCGTTTCCACATGACGGGTCACGATCGACGGCCAGTCGGAAGAGCGTTTCAGCTTGAGAAGGATTGCCACCCCTTGCAGCTAGAGTGCCTCGCACCACAAGCACACGAGGACGCTCCGGAACGAGTTTTGCCGTCTGTAGTGCGACTGCATTGTCTCCCAGAGCTGCATGACAGATGACCGATATTTCTTGCATACGGCAGACATCAGCCGTTGGCGGCATCTCCGGTAAAACCTGCAGAGCATCGTCATAGCGCTCGGCAGCCATCAGAATTTCTGCCAGCTCAAAATAGGCCACAGGGGATGAAGCTGCGGCTTTTATACCCTGGTTGAGAAGCACTGAAACAGCCCCGACAACTTCGCCTCGCTGGAAAAGCAGACGGGCTTTATGGATTGCTGTCGAGAGGATCTCCAAGCGCAAACCGGATTCATCTGCGCCCATCTCTTCAGCAGAGCGTCGGTTCATGTACCAATCTTTACTGTTCAGGAGAAGATGTTCAACACTCCTGACATATTCTTCTATCAACGGCACGGAAGTCCCCCCGCTTTCGAGAAGCCTCCCCTTGATTAGATTGTAGTTTTCCCCACGAGATCCCGATAGTGCAGCTTTTGATGTCAGCATGCCATCTATAAAATTGACCAACTGCGTCAGATCGGCACATGATCGGCCATTCAAAAATTTCGTATCAAGTGTTCTTATCTGTTCCAGCGGGATAAGCCCCACAACAGCCCCTTCTGTGACAGCCTGTCGGTAGCGATCCAGAATTTTACGGTTTTCACTCCCTTTTCGATCTTCGTTTTGGTGTTCAATACTGTCAGGATGGGCCAGATAAAGACCCAAAGGCTGCCTGATATGAAAAAAGTCTGACGTTTGCGAAATTCTGAGCCAGAATTCGTAGTCACCTGATGTCACACAGCTGGGATCAAAGCCACCATACAGTTGATGGAGAGAGCGACGCCACATCGGTTGGGGGCCGATAAAGCAGCCCTTGTCCAGGAGAAGGTTTCTGTCCCATTCATACCAGGTGTACTTGCCGCAGGGGGTATGATGTTCAAAGGTTTCGTTTGGAGTTTTGGTAATCAGAACATCAGCATACACCAGATCCACAACGGGGCGCGACTCCATGACCCGCACCATCAGCTCAAAGGCATCGCTACGGTGGCGGTCATCGGTGTTGGCATTGGTGATATAGCGTCCACGAGCCAAGGCAATGCCACGATTCCAGGCAGCATAGACCGTCTCACGTTGATCAGTGCGAAAATATTGAATATTCGGGTATCGCTCCTGAAACTCCCTGATAATTACGGCTTCCTGCTGAGGAGACGCGCTGTCTATCACTATGACCTCGAGCCTGCCTTGCAAAAACAGGGTCTGACTGACGAGGTCTTCCAGGCATCCTCGTATGAAACGCTCGGAATTGTAAAGAGAAACAATGGCTGAAACCATATATGCGTCTGCTTTAGAAATCTCTTCGTTCTCTTGATGGCTGGGGCAGTCATTACTTGAATTATGCCCTGTGGAGTTGCTTTCACTGGATAACAACAATGGCAGAGGAGGTGGCAAAAGAGTCTTGTCGGAAGACTGATCAAACAAAATTTGCTCTCGTTCAAGGATTGCCTCGGCCTCTTCATTATAACTCCCAATCAAACGTGCCGTTTTTTGTCGGGAGTGCTGACGGAAGCAAGCAAGCGAGGCATCAACAGTGTACAACTCGGCATGCCGGAAGAAGCGCGCCCAAAGTTCAAGATCTCCTGCAAGATCAAAATATCGACTGATATTCGATCCGGCTTTCTCCCAGAGTGATCTGCGCCAGAAAGTTCCCTCCTGTTGAATATAAGGCTCTCGATATTGTTTTTTTAGATATTTTTCCCTGTTCCAGAGAGGTAAATAATCAAAAACCCATGTTTGATGGCCACTTTTATCAATGCCGTTCGGTCTTCCCATAACCCATTGAACATCAGGATACTCGACGAATATACGCGCAACAGTGTTAAAAGCATCAGGGAGGAACATATCATCCGAATTGAGCCATGTCATTATGTCTCCGGTAGAGCGACGAAATCCTTCATTAATTGCTTCGTACTGTCCGCCATCCGGGTGACTCTGCCAAAACGTAAGAAATCTGGAATAGCGCTTGATGATGTCAACAGATCCATCTGTACTGCCGCCATCAATAATAATATATTCGAGGTTTGGGTAGTTTTGGCTGAGTATTGAATCTATGCATTCTTGAAGATATTCTGCTTGATTGTAAGAGGGGGTGACGATGGAAATCTTCGGCGATGATTTTTTGATTGCGGTATGCGAAGGAAGTAAAGGTGATCTTATGGATTCGTAGAGTTTCTTGTAATTGTTTGCTTGTGTTTCAATGGCAAAAAATGCTTCAGCTTTCTCACGACAACTCTTGCGTATGCTGGGAGGCGCATCGTTCAGGCACCAGGAAATGGCTTCCGCAAGACCTGCAACATCTTTGGCTGGGGCAAGATAACCGGTAATTTTGTGGTCAATAATATCCGGCACGCCACCAATGTCAAACGCAGCAACCGGTGTACCAGAGGCTAGGGCTTCAACCGCTGTATTGGGCAGGTTATCTTCAAGGGAGGGGAGCACAAAGACATCCGCAGCATTATAAAGTAATGAAATATTATCTTCGTCATTGATATGTCCAAAAGACAATACAGGGATAGAGCAAATTTCTTGTTCAGGATATTCATTTGCACCAATAACGGCCAAAATCAGGTCATCTGATCTGCCGGATTGCGACAAAAGCATTAGCGCGTTAACAAGATAGCTGAATCCTTTTCTTTTGGATGTCGTTGAGTCAGCGCAAAAAAGTATCACACGAGCATTTAAGGGGATGTTCAATGCCGAGCGGATACTTTGACGCTCAACCGGTTTGAAAATACTGAGCGGGAAGCCATTTGGTATAATTTCATGTCTAAAATGACCTAGCAATGAGCTGTTATGTGAGCATGAGCAAAGCCACTTACTCGGCGTCGCGACAGTTATGTCAAGGTGCCGATACGCTTCACGCTTCTTCTCCCAAATCGAAAATGACAGATCTTTGGGAGCAACGGAGGCCAACTGTGGGCAGGATCCACAATTTACGCAATACTTTGCACAATTATCAGAATAATGGCATCCGCCAGTAAACGGATTCATGTCGTGCAGTGTCCAGACAATTTTTTTGCCATGCAGGGCTTTGGGCATGAAGGATGTGTCAAAAAAGCCTGCTACCCAATGTAGGTTTATAACATCTGCCGCTTGAATAATTTTTTGCAAAGGATCCAGAGGTATTACAGAGCAAAAATCACTAAACAGTTCATTATCAGACGAGCTCAAGGGATAATCTGCGAGACTTTTCTTCCAGTTATTCGACAGTAGAGTCCACCACTTATCCGGTGCATGGGACAGTTCTGATGGAATGGCGTACACACTTTCATCAGAGTTTTTTTTGCATACAACAACCATGCACGAATCGACACCTGATTCCTGCAACCCCTTATGCAGGCGATGGGCAGCCTTTCCAGCCCCGCCAAAATCCATAGAGCAAAGGTGAACGATTTTCAAACGACACTCCTGTAAATGGTTACCAACGTTTGAGAACAATTACCGAATCGCGTTGGATAACTCCGAGATCAGAGGTAATTACAATCCAACAAGCATCTGATGCGATTTTAGACATTGTTTCCTGGGAATTTCTGGGCCACCAGATCTGATCATCAGGCAATTCAATCGGGACTCCTCCTCGCTCCCATCTGTAGGTATCCAGCTTATTCCAATCCGCATATTCGTGAATGGCAACTCCACCTTTTTTCATCTTGGCGTGGGACGCTAATTTGTAAGAATCTCCCGGATGTGTTCAGTATTCTGGTGGCATAACACTCCAAATGCCCAAAACAGATCAAAATAATCATCAGGCACACAGGAAAATGTATTGTTATCTACATGGTGGCAAACCAGTCTTCCCTGAAACTCCTCCGGCCTGAGCCATTCCGTCACATCCTGGAATCAACTGTGTGCAAGGTCCCACGTGGTATTGAATTAAGGATGGCCCGACTCCAAGAACCTCTTCCAGGTTCCAGTTCAAGCACTCTTGAATCGGGCACTATGTAAGGGAAACAGCCTCTGAGAAAAAGTTCCCTGTACGAACCTCCAACCCGTGATTCTTCATCAAGCCTTTCAGGAGTAGGGTTAGGCGCAAGAATATCTCCACTATTGTAACCATAGTCGAATTCGCTCTTTAGCCAGTCAATAGTTGGCATGCTGTCCTTTCTCTGTGACATCCTCTGAAAGATGTTATTCTGAAATGGAATAGTTTTCTTAGATCAGCCAGGTTTCCTGTAAGCTCTTATCGTGCTATAAACATCCGGAATAATAGGCATATGAGTTTGGGTTTGCGATGGGTCATTCGGATATAATAAGGGGAGTGACAACGGCTCCAAGCCGTAATCCTGCTCCATTATTTCCTGGCAAGCCTTACGGATGCCAGGTTCAGTATTGGCATGGTGGGCATAAATGAATTCGCGATTACGATCATTTAATGGTGGCAGGTAATCATGGAACATCATGATGCCCCCAGGCGCCAGCAGTGGATAGTAATCGCAAATATCCTGACGAACATCCTGATAAGTGTGACCGCCATCTATCAAGATAAAATCCGGCTTGTTCCCTTGGCCAAGAATCAGTTCAAGCAGTTTTGCTGCATCGTGAGAGTAAAACGGCAAGTGTATGGCGTTGTTGCTAAATAACTTTATAATTTCATGAAATTGTTGTTGTCCCGCAGGCTCCACTGCGATGCCTTGATATACCACCCCATTTCGTTGAAATGCCATACAGATTTCGTAGAAAGAACCGCCAGCATATGAGCCGATTTCAATGAATCGTGTCAATCGTGCAGTCTTTGGCAGTAACTGCCTGACAGCATAATAAAGCTGGAAGCGCTCATTTGAAGACATCTGGGATTCTATGCCGTGGCCAACAGGGT
The DNA here is from genome assembly GCA_049318985.1 of Desulfuromonadaceae bacterium. Lineage (GTDB taxonomy): Bacteria > Desulfobacterota > Desulfuromonadia > Geobacterales > Pseudopelobacteraceae > JACRCG01. The sequence continues at coordinate 76,582 of JBMOEI010000003.1, read as the reverse complement.
CATCAGTAATAAATTCGTTCACAAGATCTGCGGATAACTGTGGATTTCTTAAAAAAGTATCTGGTTTGCTAAACCAGACTCCGGTTGCATCGATTTTAGTGAGTGCAAAATAAATGTTCCGTTCAGCCTCAAACTCATGTAACGCTTTACGGCATCCATCCCAATAGCCGTAGTCATCAACCTGCAAAACAGCGTCATTGACCAAACGGTCATAGAGGTTGCGTAATATCGTTCTGGTTGAGTCATACCAGTCGCCATCAAGGTGCAGGAATGCAATCATGCCAACCCAGTCACGCATGTTGGGCAATGTTTCTTCAAAATAACCCTTAACTGTCGTAAGCATATTTTCTGCATCAAGTTTTGCGCAGGCTTCCCGAACACTGCTTTCTGGTGCGGCACAGGTTCCGGCACCCCACCCACATTCTGAAGCGTTTATTCCGCAATGACTGTCTTCTGAGGTAGGCTGAGGGAGTCCGCAAAAAGAATCAAACGCAAACAACTTTCGAGGGAGTCGGCTATAGCGTTTTATAACGTATGCAAGTAATGCTGATGACCCCCCTCCAGCCACGCCGCACTCAACAAAATTCCCCGCAATATTCTTTTCGCAGATTGATTTTGCCAGATTGAAGAGTGAATATAACCTTTCGTCGCTAAGCATGGTGTAGGGACGAATGACTTGTAAAATATTCCTGAACTCATCGTCGACTACTATTGCTGGTGACTGCTGTGGTTCGAAGGTCTTATCCAATAGTTCTTGCGCATCTTTGCTCTTAGGAAAAAAACGCAATTCTTCGCGAAGCGCAACAACGGCGTTGCCAGTTTGATTCTGCTGTAAAAAACAGAGTGCCCTCAGATAGTCAAGGCCTTCAAATGGTTGTTTGAGAGTTTTTGCCTGATTGAGAACTTCAAATGCTTGAATGAAATTTTCGGCATGAATTAAAGATAAAGCTTGCTGATGCAATGTTCTTACATCAAGAAGCGGATTTTTATTGCTAGATGCGTTTTTCTTCAGGAACCCGTTTGTACACCATGTGAGGTTGTAACCGAAATAATCACAATAATCTCCGTCGATTTCATATTCCCCGCGATGTTCAGCAAGAAATTCTTTTATAGCACGATGTGGTCCGCTATTGCAGTCAGGATCCTGAGCCAGATCAGAAATTATTCCATCCTCAATAACAATATATTCATCCGGCATTAGGTGTTGGTGAAAAAGTTGTAGCACATGCTTGCTGGTTTCATATGAATGGTCGGCGTCTTCAATAACCAATAAAGGACGTGGCAAAGATTCAAAAAATTGAGGAGAAAGAGTTTCGTGTAGTGCGCGGCCGTTTCCTTCCAAGAAGGTGACACGAGGGTGAGAAATCTTTTTCACCTTGATTATGTCGATAGAATAAATATGACCGTCAATGCCGTAATTGTCGAACATGTCCCCCATCCAAATGGCACTCCCTCCATTTTTAGAGCCAATTTCAATAATTGTTTTTGGTTTGGCGTTCCAAATAAGGAGAGGGTAAATTGCGAAATCAAAGGGATTCTTTATCATTGGAATGCCACGATAAGTATAATTATGGCAGGCGTTTTGAATGTCTAACAAGGTTTTATGAGGGAGGCTTGTCTTCCAGTCTCTTGCTTCATTCGGCAAATTAATTTTTGGCGGACGTTCTATTGCCTTAGATATTTCATTGATAAAACTAATGGCATCAGAATTTTCAGGTGTGATAACTAATTCAGCTCTCGCCGCTTCAAGAGCTTCTTCATGTCTGCCAATGTAGTTTAGCAATTGACTGTGGAAATAATTCAGTCCCGGGATACTTCGATTTACTTCCGGTATGTTTTCCATAAGTCTCAGTGCACCTATAATGTTGCCAGACGCATTTAATATTTTAGCTTTATTGTAGGTTGAATCAGTATTGATGTTTTGTCCAGCGTCGGACTCCTGACGATTACCAGTTATTGTCATGTTCATATCCCAACTTAATTAGTATGTCGCCTGCATTTTTTTTGAAAATAGATTTGCCAATTTCATCAAAATGATTCTTCCAATCACCAACGATGCCTTTTCTGACGAAATCACCTTTATACATGGCCAGACTATTTCTCATATTGGATAGAGAGCTTTTCTCAATGGATTGTTCAAGCGCCTCCGTATTAAAGGAGTATCCAAGTGACTCAGTTAAGTTAGAAAGAGTGGCCATTGGATTGTTTATCAGATCTTCGTATCTGCATGTAATAACTTTTTGTCCTCTCCATGAATGTATATATTCACTCCACTCTGTAGCTATTTTGAGAATATATTTAATAAATGGGACATCAAACTTATCGTACACCTCATTTAACACACAAAAATCTTTTTCATAGAAATATTTAGAAACTATGACATCCCTTCCGTCCCTGATCAAATGTATGGCCTGGTGTTCAAAGTTGTGTAGAGGGCTTCGAAATCTCTCATGACTTTTTATTACACATGAAGGAGTTAATCCGAAATCATCAGCTCCGCGATACCACGGGTGAACTAAAATGTGTGGAGCAGGCTTATCATTCGCATTTACATAAATGTCACGCTTTACAACCTGGAATAATTCACTAAGCAAACTGCACATCCAGGTCCCACCAGATTTTGGGTATTCGGCAACTATAATTCGCATTTGATATCTCTCCTCATCTTCTTACATGAAACTTCTTAGTAGTTGGTTGAAGTCATGCTGCGTAAGTTTCTCTTTATAAGTCAACCTCTTCCGCCAACTCCCCATCTGAGATGCGCAAAACCTTCACTGACGCTGAAAATAAGCCGGTCAGTAAGTAATCCAATGAAAATTATTATTGCCGCCACAACAAGCGCCATGTCGTGAAGCTCGCGTCCCATCGTGAGCAGAACACAGCAGGGCTTGTACTGCTGAATTAATTGCCATCACGCTAGAATTAATAACCTGAAGAGTCCCATCTACACCTTTCCCCAAAGTTTATCAATCTCATCAACCGTTAACTCTGTATGCTTTCGTTATTTCAGCGACACATACTTAAGCCCGCTATATTTACTGATCTTATCATTTGCTTCCTCATCCCTTATCATCTCAATGGCAATTTCAACATTTCTCTCAATCCTCCCCTCAATCCTCCCCTCAATCGTTCCTTTCATGCTCTGTCAACAAGATTGCATGTTCGTAACAGAAGAGAACGCGCAAAAATGAGCGTTCTCTCTATTTCATCACGAGGCGGAAGTGAATAACGGGGATTTGGATAACGGTCTTCAAGGTAGTATTGAGTTGCACACTCAAGTAGTGACAGCTCTTCTTCGCTTAGTTCAAGATCCTTTTGATTAGTGACGAGTTCGGTCAGATTATGTGATTTTAGTATCTTTAAATTGCGGAAAGCGAATAGTGACTTAAGTGCCTTTTCGATGGCTTGTTGAATTTCACAGCCGATAACATCAGTAAAATGATCGGCTGCAAACAATATTTCAGCGCCTTGCAGATTATGTTTTGCAAGTTCGAGCCACTCTTGGGCGTAAATTTTATTTGACATATATCGCAACCCCATTTGTATGAATCTCACCGTAAAACTGGTCCTGTACTCGCTCAACCCGGTCTCGAATCCGTTCAGGATCGTCGAGTAAAACATCAAAGCCCTTTTTGTATTTAAATACCAAAGGCCTGAGGCAACGAACCGCCTCCAGAGATAAAGCACGTACCTTCTCCGGTTGACTCTTCTTGACTATAAATAGATCAATATCGCTCTCATCGTCTGGCGTTCCCCAGGCATACGAACCAAAAAGGATTACCTTGTCCGGATCAAGGGGTTTGAGCTGTAAAATTATCTCATTTATAAGCAGATATGATAGTTTTGTTTCGGCCATAAATTAATCCTCTTAGTGGAGTTTCTGAGAATTTCTCAGGCGTGTTGGTTAACTTCACGATTACCCTCGATGTAAAAAAATTCAGGTTTAAAATCGAGGCATTTTCGTGAGGCTAAGATCCTTTCATTATTTCAGGGGCTTGGCTGTCATGCGTTTTGGGAGAATCCATTGGGCCATTTGACTTTCAGATATTTACTCGTCCTTCAAAACATCCACACTCACCCCGGCAACCTCTGCCGCTTCTTCTATGCTCATCCCCTTGAGAATTAACCGTTTGGCAACCTCAATCTTGCCTTCTATCTTGCCTTCAATCCATGATGTTTTTACAGAACTCTCTGTAACACGTCGATCTTCAATATAACTCTCGTATTCCTCACGGTCTTCCTTGGAAAGTTTCAATACGTTCAACTCTACGGAAGCTTTTTTCAATCCTTTTGCCTTAAATTCACTTTTTATATCTGAATTTTTAAGAAAGTACATCCATTCATCAAGAGTGTCCTTCGCTATATCGTTAAATCCGTTTACTTTCAAAATGTAGTATTCAGGGAATATATCCGATACTACCTTGAGGTTGATAAATTCTTTCTTCTGCATACTGGACAAATTGAGAAGGTCGTTTTTATGAATTCCCCTAAAGTCGGTACGGCCTTTGTAAACGTAGTCTTCGCCGTGACCAAGATCAAAGTAAACAATATTTATGGATATAACCTTGCGAACCTTTTCATAGCTGAATCCCGCATCCATATAGTCGGTAATCAGTTTTGATGTGCCAAATAACATCCGGTGAAAATAGTCGTACTGACCTTCAACCTGCAGCTCAATAAATACAAGTTCACCACCATCTATTTCTGTCAACAAATCAACGCGGTTCTGTTTGTCCTTTGCGCTTTGCTTGTTACTCTCACTCTCAAGGATATTCTGGATTTTTACATCCTGACCGATCAATTCAGAAAGAAAGCCTTCCAATATTTCATAATTGGCCTTGTTGCGAAGCAGCTTCTTCATTGCCCAATCAAATCTTACGAGTCGCTTTGACATTGTGTCCTCCTATACTTCTATTTCCATTTGGGAGTTTCTATAGAAGCAGGTGCATTGCAATCTTCACGGCTCGTTCAGCATCTTCACTATCCGGCTCACCATGCGGCATCAGACCTGCCTCCCCTGGATATCTGCCTCGATAGATACCGTCAATAAAAACGACATCATCCTCATTGAGTTCAAATCGGAGACAATTATTCTCCGCAATTGCCAGTAGGCGACGGATACTATGAGTTTTTTCCAGATCCCACCCTTTTTCTATGAGGTGTGCTTTAAGGAACTTTTCAATTGATTGCCCGGCATGATAGCATGCGCTTCTATAAAAATTACCATCCAAAAGATAGCGTGCTGTTCGCAGTTCCTCGTCAGACTGACGCAACCACTCTTTGACGTGATTGTTCATATAGAGAACCCTCCCTTCTTTAAGTACCTTACCGAGAAACGGCTCCCCTGAATGCAGTTGTTTAAGATATTTTGAAACAGGCAGTATGAATGGGTCTATATCAAACCTGCGGTAGAATTTCCCGAGAGACCTTTGCAGCTGAGAGTCAGTTTCTATGCCGTGATAATTGTCATCATCCATAACTACCAGCAGATCCAGGTCATTACCTACCCGCTCACGCGCCACCGATCCGAACAATGTAACCAACAGAGGGTCAAATCCTTTAACTATCTCTGCCGCAACCTCTTTGGCTTCGTTATAGGTAACCATTGTGCATGCTCCATCTGCCGCAAGAAACCGTTACGGATTTATTTCCCCATCCTCAATCCCACGGAATATTCCGGGGACATGTATACAGAACCAGAGATCACTGCTTGCTATACTGAATCCTTCCATGATGTATTCAGGTACGGCTGAACAGCCTCAATACATTGCTCTATAGATAGTCTGCCGGTATCCAGACTCAAGGCAGGAGATTCCGGCAGTTCATAAGGGGAAGAAATGCCTGTGAAGCCGGGTAGTTCACCTGTCCGAGCCTTCTTGTACAATCCTTTCGGATCGCGCCCTTCACAAGTCTCCAACCCGGGATTTAAAAAGATTTCCACGAAATTTTCATCATTGATGATTCGCCTGGCCATTTCCCTGTCTTCCCTGAAGGGAGAGATAAACGCAGTAATGACAACAAGTCCAGCGTCGTTCATCAAGCGGGCAACTTCGGAAATTCTGCGGATGTTTTCTGTCCGGTCTTTGGGGGAAAAGCCGAGATCGCGGTTCAGCCCATGCCGGACATTATCACCGTCAAGAACATAGCAGGCTTTGCCGGTGTCCATAAGGCGTCTCTCAAGTGCGAACGCGAGAGTTGATTTACCTGATCCACTGAGCCCGGTAAACCAGAGGGTAATCGGCTTTTGTCTGAAAAACAGCGCCCTGTCGACAAAAGAGACCTGACCTTTATGCCAGACGATCTCTCGTTTTTCCGGGGCAGCGCGATCACTCTTCAGCTCTGCGTCGTAATCCGTGCGGTCAACGATGGTTGCAGCGCCTACGGTATCGTTGGTTTCTGAGGAGACGATAATTATCGATCCCAGCGAGCGGTTTCGGGTATAGGCGTCGGCAAAAATCGATCTGAAGAGGAAAAGCCGGATACGCCCAATTTCATTGAGCGCCAGGCTTGCGGTATGTTCCTGTCGTAATGTATTCGGGTCAACCTTGTAACGAATCGAATCACACCGGGCCTTGACCCACTGAGTGCCATGTTTCAATTGAAGGATGTCTCCGGGAGTAAGAACTTCATCACCAGTCCAGACTGCCATCACCTCCAGTTCCTTGTATTCCTTCGGTACGTTGCCGGGGTGGACAAGCAGATCGCCCCGCCCTATGTCAAGCTCATCTTCGAGACGAACGGTTACCGATCTACCTGCCACAGCCTGGTTGATCTCGGTGCTCCCGAGCGAAATCTGTTTAATTTTAGAACGAAAACCTGAAGGGATGGCAATAATCTCATCGCCAGTCCTCAAAATTCCGGATGCGATGCACCCGCTGTAACCACGGAATGTTGCGGATGGCCGAACTACATATTGGATCGGCAGTCTAAAATCCACCAGGTTCCGGTCTCCAGCTACATAGATATCCTCCAGGTACTGCAGGAGGCAGGGGCCTTTGTACCATGGCATCCGGTCACCAGAACGCAGCAGGTTATCCCCGTCGATGGCACAGACCGGAATGAAACAGAGATTTTTCAGGCCGAGGCGTACAGCAAAATCACTATATTCCCGCTCTATTTGCAGGAATCTGGTTTCAGAAAATCCGACAAGATCCATCTTGTTTACAGCAACAACAAGGCGGGGAACACCAAGAAGAGAGCAGATAAAGGCGTGCCGCTTCGATTGAGTGAGGATTCCCAGTTCTGCGTCTATCAGCAATACCGCTATGTCAGCATTTGATGCGGCGGTTGCCATGTTGCGGGTATATTGTTCGTGACCCGGGGCATCAGCAATGATAAAGCGCCGCTTGGGAGTCGAAAAATAGCGGTAGGCAACGTCAATGGTAATGCCCTGCTCCCGCTCTGCCCTGAGACCATCAGTAACCAGTGAAAAATCGATTCCACCATTGCTGGCAAGCTTGCCTTTGGTCAGCGAGGCGATATGATCGTCATAGAGAGCATTGGCATCGTACAGAAGCCGACCGATCAGAGTCGACTTGCCGTCATCGACACTTCCAGCCGTTATGAGCCTGAGAAGATCCGCCGGCGGTGCATTCGTAACGGTGGACATCAGAAATATCCCTCCCGTTTCTTTCTTTCCATTGAGCCATCCTGATCATGGTCAATGATACGGGTGGTACGTTCTGAGAGTCGAGTAGCTTCCAACTCTGTGATGATCTCCTTAACCGTTGTTGCCGTCGAGGCCACGGCCCCCGTGCAGGGGTGACAGCCAAGTGTTCTAAAACGGCAGAGCCTTTTTTCAACGGTTTCACCTGGCTGCAATCGGGTTCCTTTGCCGACAGGGATCAGTTGTCCTGAGCGGTCAATGACTTCACGTTCTGCCGCAAAATAGAGCGGCACAACATCGATGCTTTCCTGCAGAATATAGCGCCAGATATCCAGTTCCGTCCAGTTGGAGAGGGGGAAAATGCGCATACTCTCCCCCTTATGCAGACGACTGTTGTAGAGTGACCAGAATTCGGGCCGTTGCCGCCTCGGCTCCCATTGTCCGTGAGCATCACGAAAAGAAAAAATTCTTTCTTTTGCACGTGAACGTTCTTCTTCACGGCGAGCTCCTCCTATCACGGCATTATAGCCTCCGTGCTGTAGAGAGTTTAGCAAACCGTGCGTTTTAAGGAGATCACAACAGCGGACAGTGCCCAAATCCCACGGATTAACAGAGGAGTCACTCTCCTCCCGGCTGCAATGTACCTTCAGGTCAACACCGAATTTTTCAACGATCTGATTCCTGAAAGATATCATTTCAGGGAATTTATAGCGTGTATCGACATGCAGGAGGGGAAAAGGTATCGGGCCGGGGGCAAATGCTTTGAGAGCCAAATGGAGCAACACTGATGAATCTTTACCGATAGAATACATCATTACTGGTCGTTCAAATTCTGCTGCGACCTCCCTGAATATATAAATGGCTTCTGATTCAAGTTCATCCAGGACAGTCAATGTTAAACGTTCCATCGCTTTGTGCCTTAATTGTTTATTTTACGTGCTTAATTCCAAAGCAGCAGAAATCTGCATCAGGTACTGATCTACATCATCCAGGCTATTCAATATCTGTCCACAGATTATTTCCGCATTAACCTTTTCATAATCATGCGCCAGAAAATTTCTAAAGCTTGCGATCTTTGCAAAATTATAGGCAAACTCTGCATCAAGAATATGATTATCCCCCAAAATATCGAATGACTCTGCATAGGACTGAGGTATTCTCAATGCTCTATGCTTAATTACCAACTCTGCAAGTACAATACAACTATCAGACAAGAGATAAAGATAGTGGAGTAAAGCTCCACGATACACAGGGTCAACAGCAAAACGATTCCTGCAATCATCCTTAATACTTCGTATTATCGTAAGATGCTCTTTGATTCGTCCTGTTTTTTGCCGTATGCGTTCCACTAAACCCCCAGAGCGTAAAGCCGCTGATGCTTGAAATCAGTGGATCTATGCAACACATTCAGCTCAAACACATCTCTTGCTTCGTCATCGGTAGAGTATAGAACCTTCCCGTGCCTGATGATTTCGTCGTTCAAGATCAAATTACCAGAGAAATTCAATAGCAATATATCAATGTCGTTTCTTTTTAAAGTGCGACACATGTCTGCATACAAACTGAATTTTAAGGCAGCACCACTTATGTTGTCATCTTTGTGTAACAAAAGTGCAATATCAATATCACTTGATGAAGACGCTGCTCCCTTTGCCGTTGAACCGAAAAGGTACGCGGAAATGATCTCTTTGTGGTATTTGAGAAAAACATCGGCCAATTCTGTTTTTATCTGTTCAAATTCCATATAGCAACCAATCTGCTACGTCAGTCCTTGCAAAGCCGCACGCACCTCAGCATTCCACGGTTCAATTTCTAAAGCCCTGCGGAAAAAAGACTTTGCTTCATTCGGGCGTCCGACAGCGGCACTGATATGCCCTAGTGAGGACAACGTCTCGATGTCTCTCGGTTGCTGCTGGAAAAGCTCAAGATAAATGCGTATTGCATCATCAGTCATGCCGAGTTCTGCAAAGTACAGATCGGCAAGGTTCTTCCGGTAATTTCTGTCGGTCGGCTGCAACTCAACCGCCCGTTCGTAGGCGTGTTGCGCTCCTTCGACATCGCCACGACGGTAGCGGATTACTCCAAGATCATTATGAAAGAGCGCATTATTGCTGTTGTTGCGAACAAGTTCTTCCAATAGAAGGTGCGCCTCGCTCAGTTGATCCAGTTGAATAAGCTGCTGTGCTTCAGCATAAATTTCGTCAGGAGTGCGAGCTGCAGCAGGTGATGGATAAACCGGCCTCTCCGCGTTTGCAAGATCTGCAAGTGATTCACGGGCTTCACTGTTCCATGGCTCAATTTTCAGGATGGTTTCAAGGAATGACTGCGCATTGTCGGGCTGACCTATTTCAAGGCAGATACGGCTCACCGCCTTCAATGTTTCTATATCGCGCGGAGCGCTGCCGAGGATATTGACATAGAGCTTCATTGCTTCTTCGGTTTCGCCACAGGCGATACAGAGAAGATCAGCCAGATTCTTCTTAAATACCAGATTGACCGGTTGCAGCCACGATGCTTCTTCGTGATGATGTCTGGCTCGCGACAGATCGCCCATCTGTTGGTAAAGCACTCCAAGGTCGTTATGGGCGACCGCGTGGGCGGGGTGACTTAAGACAAGCGCTTCCAGAGCACGTACGGCTTCAATGGTTTTCCCCGAGTTTGCCATCTCCAGAGCCTGCCGGTGAAGCTTTTCCGGGGTCTGCGATTGGGGTTCAGGCTGAAATGCGACACCCTGCTGGACAGGAGCAGGTGAGTGGCGTACTGCCGGAGTAGAAAACTGTTGTGGCTGTTGGCTGGTAATTTGTGCCGGCTGTGGTGGTGCAGGAAGCTGACCACCAAGCTGCTGCAGGGCCTGGCGAGCCTGGCTGTTAACCGTATCCAATTGCAGAGTACGGGTGAAATACTGGCGGGCCTGCTCGGGACGACCGATCTGACTGCTGATTGTGCCAAGGGCGTTGAGGGTTTCAACGTCAAACGGATTGTCCTTCAGGATATCAAGATAGGTCTGGATGGCATCATCCGTCCAGTCGAGCTCTACATAATAGAAATCTGCCAGATTTTTGCGATACGTTATATTTGACGGTTCAAGCTTGTGAGCTTTTTCATAGTGCGCCAGGGCTTTCATACCGTTGCCGACCTGATAGTAGAGCACCGCGAGATCATTATGCGCCTGAGCGAATTCGGGATATATTTTCAAGAAGTTCTGAATCTGGCGAATCGTTTCATCTGATTCCATGTCACGGATTGCCGAGGCGATCCGCTCATAAGTGGCTCGGCCTTCAATTACGACAAGGCCATGCAATGTCAGTTTATTCATAGTATCTCCCTGGTTGAAGGTTTTATATAGGTATCACTTCTACAATAGTCGCTTACTATTTGCAATGGATTCGTAACTAAACAGCACAAGGGATTCATAATTTGAATCCCTTGTGCCGTTACACTGAAATGAGGATCGGATAAATCAGAACGCTTTGCCTGACATTCTAATTGAATAGGCGTCGATCTGATCACCCGTCGAATCCATCTGTCGTCCAGATGCATCCTTGCCGGAAAACTTGAAGACAAGGTGCTCCGGGTCGATGGTGGCATCAATGCCCGAATTCTGAGTCATGATAAAAATTACGCTCGCCTCACGTGTTGATGGATTGTAGGTAACAGAGAATGGACGTTTGGGAATTGTTACTTCAGTAGATGGTACCGGCATGAAGTTGTTGTAGTAACCCGCTTCAGTACTATTGGCTCTTGATATTTCCCAGTTGGACGGATTCATGATTGAAGTGATGTCCATTTCATTATTGAACTGTATGGCCACGGATACCTGTTTGCTGGCACCACGTGTGGAAAACGCCACATCCATGTCCTTGAGCTGAGTTCGCACCCCAACTGCAGTTACGGCTTGATATGACTGAATGAAATCACGGTTGTTGGCTTGGTTCATGTAGAGCATTTTGGGCTTGTTGAGGAGAAAACTCAAATCATTGGCGAAGCTGGATTTTTTTGTGTCAAGTATTTTAAGCTGCGCCTCAGCTTTGTCGGTTTCGCCCATTTTTGCATACGCCGCCCCAAGTTCATAGTTTGCTGCGGGGAAATCCTTCTTGAGCGTGAGCGCCTTTTCCAGCTTATTTGCAGCGTCCTCCGGGCGACCCATCTTGTTGTAGAGAACTCCAAGGCTGTAGGGGACGTTACCATCACGGGGCGCTACCTTGGCCACTTTGTTGAATTGGACTTCGGCCTGAGCAAAACGGTCGGTCTGGGTATAGAGGAGACCAAGAGTATAATCTGCCACTGTATTGATAGGATCCATTCTCGCAGACGTTTTGAATTCTTTTTCAGCATCCGTGTACTGCTTGGCCTGGAGATAGGCATTACCGAGGTTATTGTGAGCAGTTACGGAGGTTTGATCAAGCTGTACCCCTTTTTTAAAGTATTTTATGGCTTCGGAAAGATTCCCTTTACCCTGATAAATCTTACCAAGACTGGCGTATACATCGGTATTTTGAGGGTCAAAAGCCAACACCTTCTTGAATTCCTTGATCGCATCTTCCGGCTTATTGGCACTCCAGTACGTAGCGGCCTTATTAAGGGCATACTTAGCAATCTGGCTGCGCTGAGCCTGGACATTCTCATTGATGCCGGCAAATGGATCCGTCCACGATGATGAAAACATATCCGCCATAACCATACACTCCTTGCCACTTCGTTAATAACAACTGGATAATTACTAATAGCCCGTCAACTCATCTTATCGGATAAATTGATCCTTAGTTCAAGGGCTATTTCAGTCAGCACACACTTCGCTTAAACTGTATGCTACACCCCGGTGACCTCTACCGTAACATCATACAGAGTACTCCCCCTCCCGCCATCAGTAAGCCGCTGTGATGTCAGAGCGTTGACCCCGCGATCACCGGGAATGAACTCCCGCCACCAGACCCCTTCGGTAACAACTGTGCCCACCGGTACCCGCTCTGAAATCAGCAACGTGAATCGAACTGTCCCTCGATCATTATACGCTGACACTATCTGTCGATCTATCAGGCCGCGCGCTTCAGCATCGATCCGGCTCATCAGCAACTCCATGCAATTCTGCTGCGCGCGTAAATCGTTCTGCTCATAAAAACTCGAATTGAGAGCAAATGGCGTGGCCGCCGGCTGGAGACGCAACGGGTAGCCATCGCTCACGGCGTGGGTCGGCAGAGGGCACGGCAGATGCTTAATTTCACGCTCGTTCAGAATCTCAATTTTGCCCGAGGGCGTCAGCCACTGCTGCTTTAGTGCAGTGGGCAGTGACAGGAAAATCGGTTCCCCCTGCCGCAACCGCTCAGTAACAAAAGTACTCCGCCACTGGTTTTCTCCATCCAGCAGCAATTCAACAAGTTCATCTGCTGATAAACGGAAAAACGACTCATTCCACCCCATTCCAGCGGCAAGCAGGCAAAATACATCCCAGTTGCTTTTTGCCTCCCCTACCGGCCTTATGGCTGCATTGCACAATTGTGCATGATAGCTGCCGTAACAGCGATACAGGTCAGGTTGTTCGAGCGAAGAGGTTGCAGGCAGGACTATGTCGGCGTAACGGGCGGTATCCGTCAGAAAGCGCTCGTGGACGACCGTGAAAAGGTCTTCCCGTTCCAAACCGCGAATGACGGCATTCTGGTCGGGCGCTATTGCAGCGGGATTGGAGTGGTAGACATAGAGTGACATAACTGACGGATCAGCCAGTTCAGTCAGCGCGCCACCAAGTTGATTCATGCTGATAAGACGCGGCTCGCACGTCATGAAATCCTCTCGTATCAACGCCTGCAACGGGAAAGCTCCTCCTGTCGAAGTGCCGATAAAAAGACCGCCCCCCGGCTTTCCCCAGGCGCCGACTGCTGCCGGCAGGCAACAGATTGTACGCACCGTCATGGCACCATTGCCATAGCGCGTCAAACCGCTTCCGAGACGGATGAAAGGAGCCTTTGCCCGGGCATACTCACGCGCCATTCGCTCGATGACCTCTGCAGGCAGACCACATATATCAGTCATCAGTGCCGGTGAACAATCTGGCAGAATCTGAGATGCCAGCTCCTCGAACCCGAGAACATTGGCGGAGATAAACTCCCGATCAAGCAACCGCTCCCGCTCAATGACATGAAGCATCGCCAAAGCGAGAGCGCCATCACCTCCGGGACGGACCAGAAAAACTTCATCAGCGGCATCACAGGTCGGGGTACGATATGTATCAATGGCCCAGAGTCGGGCGCCGTTTTTACGAGCCGCCTGGGCATCCCGCATGGCATGAATACTTGTGGCGGCAGCATTAATTCCCCACAAAATTACCAGATCGCTCTGTATCACCTCGGCAGGATCCATCGCCGGCGTCTCCCCCATGATCGCTTTCCAACCGGCATCCTTAGCCGGTGAACAGATGGTCCGCTCCAGTCGCGATGCTCCCAGTTTGTTAAAAAAAGCATGCCCGGCATTTCGCTGTACCAGCCCCATGGTACCGGCATAGGAGTAGGGAAGAATTGCTTCTGCTCCATGGCTGGCGATGATCCGCTGCCAGTGAGAGCAGATCGATGAAATCGCTTCACCCCAGGAAACGGGCTCGAATTCACCGGCTCCTTTTTTTCCGACCCGGCGCAGCGGTGTTGCCAGTCGCCGGGGGGAGTTAACGGTCTCCTCATAGTGGTTCATTTTGGCGCAGAGCAGCCCGAGCGTTACCGGATGGTTCGGATCACCGGCGACACGGGTCGCGCGGCCGTTTTCAACAGTGACGAGAAGGCCACAGGTGTCGGGGCAGTCATAGGGGCAGACAGAACGGGATGTAACGGACATGACAGGCGCTCCCCTTACTTCCGAGAATCGGCAAGAACTATAGCTGAATTTATAAAATATTTGCAGTAGAAATTGTTTGAGTTACCGGGTAACCATTCAGACGAATGTCATTGAGAATTGCCTTTCAGGGCAAAAGCATGTACTGTGGCCGCTCAAATAAGTTCGATGAATTTCACTATAAGCCCACTCGCACTGCCGCAAATGGAGCTCCGGAAAAGGAAACTGGAAATGGTTCACAAAAGAACCCGGGTAAAAATCAATTCCCCCGGATTAACGGAATTACCGCCACTGGCACTTGATGCTGACGGGCTGACGCATGATTATCGCCGCTATTTCACCTATAGCCTCGGCCAGAACAAATATTGCCATTCGGTCAATTATTTCTATAAAGCACTGGCGTTGACGGTTCGTGACCGTTTGATGGAGCGTTGGAAGAAAACCCGCTACACCTACATCGAGTCGCACTGCAAGCGCGGCTATTACCTCTCGCTGGAGTTTCTGATGGGGCGGACCCTCGGCAACGCCATGCTGAATCTCGGCATCACCGATGCCGCTTCGGATGCGATGCACGGACTCGGCATCAAGCTGGAGGATCTTGCGGAAGCTGAAAAGGATGCCGGCCTCGGCAATGGCGGCCTTGGACGCTTGGCAGCCTGTTTTCTGGATAGCTGTGCCACGCTGCAGCTGCCGGTTATGGGGTATGGAATCCGCTATGAATACGGCATGTTCCGCCAGCGTATTGTTGATGGGCACCAGATCGAAGAGCCTGATCACTGGCTGCGCGATGGCAACCCGTGGGAGCAGGAACGTCCTGAATTTACCCAGCGTGTCCGTTTCGGCGGTCACAGCGAGCATTACATCACCGAATCCGGCGAGCGCCGGGTGCGATGGTCCAACAGCCATGACATTCTTGCAGTCCCCTATGATATTCCGATTCCCGGCTATCGTAATGGCACGGTCAACACACTGCGGCTCTGGAAATCGGCCGCCACCGATGCCTTCGACCTGGGCGAATTCAATGCCGGCGGCTATGCCGAATCTGTCGCCACCAAGAATGAAGCCGAAAATATCACAATGGTACTCTATCCGAACGATGCCAGTGAAAATGGTAAAGTGCTCCGTCTGCGGCAGCAGTACTTCCTCGCTTCGGCAACTCTTCAGGATGTTATCGATCGCTGGATGGTGTCGCGCAAAGGTGATTTCAGTGATTTCGCTGTCAATAACTGTTTCCAGCTGAATGATACCCACCCGAGTTGCGCCGTGCCTGAATTGATGCGGATTCTGATGGATGAGCATGGCATGAGTTGGGATAAGGCATGGGGCATAACCAGCCAGACCATGGCATACACTAATCATACCCTTCTGCCCGAAGCGCTCGAAAAGTGGCCTGTGCCGCTTTTCGGCCAGTTGCTCCCCCGGATTCTTGAGATCATACTGGAGATTAATGCCCGCTTTATGGGTGAAGTGTCCTGCCGGTGGCCCGGGGATAATGAGCGTATGCGGCGCATGTCAATTATTGAGGAGGGGAATACGCTCCAGATCCGGATGGCATATCTGGCCATTGTGGGGAGCTTTTCCGTCAATGGCGTTGCGGCGCTGCACTCACAGCTGCTGGTTCAGGGGCTGTTCCGTGATTTCTATGAGCTCTGGCCGCACAAGTTCAACAATAAAACCAACGGAGTGACCCCGCGACGGTGGATTGCCCACTGCAATCACGGCATGAGTCAACTTGTCACTGAAAAAATCGGTGACGCCTGGGTGGACGACCTGCAGCAGATCAAAAAAATTACTGAATGTGCCGCTGATCCCGAATTCCGGGAAAGATGGCATGATAGTAAGCAGGCCAATAAAGAGCGACTCTCTGCCTATGTCCAGGCAACATGCAGCGTTACGTTCAACCCGGAGAGTCTGTTCGATGTCCAGGTAAAGCGTATCCATGAATATAAACGCCAGCTCCTCAACATACTGCATGTCATTCACCTCTATGATCGAATCAAGCGCGGTGACACGGCAGGCTGGACAAATCGCTGCGTGCTGATCGGCGGCAAAGCGGCACCCGGATATGCCATGGCAAAATTGATTATCAAGCTGATTAATAACGTTGCTGCCGTAGTCAATGCCGACCCGGCGGTTGGTGATCTGCTCAAGGTGGCATTTCTACCCAACTACAGCGTTTCAGCCATGGAAATTATCTGCCCCGGTACCGACCTTTCAGAGCAACTGTCAACAGCCGGCAAGGAAGCTTCCGGAACCGGGAACATGAAGTTTATGATGAACGGTGCCATAACAATCGGCACTCTGGACGGTGCGAATATCGAAATTCTAGAAGAGGTCGGCACTGAGAACTTCTTCATGTTCGGCCTGACGAGTGCAGAAGTGGATGACCTGCGCTGGAATTACGACCCGCATGGTGTTATCAGTCATGACGATGATTTGCAGAGGGTCATGAACCTGCTCCGCTGCGGACACTTCAGTCTGTTTGAGGGGGGGCTTTTTACTCCGATTATCAACGCGATCTGTTCACCGCAGGATCCCTGGATGGTAGCCGCAGATTTTCGCAGTTTTGTCGATGCCCAGCAGCGGGTCGCGACGGCATATCAGGATCGTGAGCGCTGGACCCGCATGAGCATCATGAATACGGCCTGCAGCGGCAAGTTTTCCACTGACCGGACTATCTGTAATTACAATGAAGAAATCTGGCATCTGCCGACAATGCCGATTGGAGGGGTGGAGTAACTTCGGCTTTGACGTGCCTTACTATCTAAAAGATCCATTGTCGGAGTCGTGTGTACACATTCGTATTTGTGCTTGCCCAATACCTCCTCCTTATGGTATCTAAAGCGTTCTGATTTGATGACTGCAAATTTGTAATTGTGTTGCTTTTGTAAAGCTGACTGCTTGCAGATGGATATGATAGCCGGGCCTCGCGCAACGGCACGCCGTGAACTCCGCCAGGTCCGGAAGGAAGCAACGGCAGCGGCTCCTGCTGTGTGCCGCGGGTAAACCCGGCTATCATATGCGTCTGCAAGCATTTTCCCACTTCCCCGGAACCACACGCTGCTCCCCTGTTCATCGAGTGGAGAACCAGACTACCTGTGAGGTTAAATCTCTTGTCCAACGGCACGCACTATGAAGTCCTGGCAAGGAAATATCGCCCCCAAAACTTTTCCGAACTTGTGGGTCAGGAACATGTCAGCCGTACTCTACAGAATGCCATAGGCTCGGGCCGGGTAGCCCATGCCTTCCTTTTTACCGGAGCCCGTGGCGTCGGCAAGACCAGCACCGCACGAATCATGGCCAAAACCCTCAACTGTGCAGTCGGTGTTACGCACGAACCTTGCAATGAGTGTCCGCAATGTATCGAGATCAAGAAAGGGACTTCAACCGATGTCTTCGAGATCGATGGCGCTTCCAATAATAGTGTCGATGACGTCCGCAACCTGCGCGAAAATATCAAGTATCTCCCTTCCCACAGCCGCTACCGCATTATTATCATCGACGAAGTCCACATGCTCTCCCCGAACGCCTTCAACGCACTGTTGAAGACGCTGGAGGAGCCGCCGGAGCACGTCAAATTCATCTTTGCCACGACCGAACCACACAAACTGCCGGTAACAATCCTCTCCCGCTGTCAGCGTTTTGACTTCAAACGTGTGACCCTGACAAAAATTATCGCCCGTCTGCGCTATATTGCCGGAGAGGAAAAGATCACCATCAGCGACTCCGCCCTGGGGCTGATTGCCCGCAAGGGGGATGGCAGCATGCGTGATTCTCTCACTGCGTTCGACCAGGTGCTTGCTTTTTGCAGCAACACCGTCAGAGATGATGATGTGGCCACGCTGCTTGGCACAATCGACCGGCGGCTATTGGCGGAAATATCGGCAGCTGTTTTCGAAGGCAACACCCAGGCTGTCCTGGCAGGTATAAAGCAGGTTGATCTGGTCGGCTACAATATGCGGCAGTTCTGTCAGGAACTGATTGAGCATTTCCGTAATCTGCTGGTAATCCGTTCTGTCAAAAAACCGGAAGAAATTCTTGATATAACCGGAGCGGAGCTCGATGAGCTTCACAAGCAGTCTCTTCACGTCACCGCACTGGATGTCCAGCGCCGTCTGACCCTGTTTTTAAAGGCCGAAACCGAACTGGCGTACGCCAGCTTTCCCCGCCTGATTGTTGAAATGGCACTGCTCAAGGCTGCTCTGCTCGCGCCACTGATACCGATACAGGAGCTTATCGAGAAGATAAAATTGCTGGAAACTGCTGCGGTTCATACACCATCACTGCCATGGGAAACTGCCAGAGTCGCCTCCGGCCCGATCCAGCAGAGAGTAGAGCCACGCTCCTCAACGAGCGAACAATCAAGACATCCAGTCGCAGAGGCGGCAGTATCACCCAGGCCGACCGGGAGCCAGACCGACTGGGGACGCTTTGTTGTTTTTGTCAATGACAAAGATCTCCAACATGGGGCAGTGCTTGAGCATGGCAGTCCACTCAAACAGGAACCAGGGCTGATTGAAATCGGTTTTCCCGCAGGCAGCTACTATCTGATCGCCGCCCAGGACGCAGAATTTATCGCCGACGTCCAAAAACTGGCCTGTGCTTTTACCGGGGGGAACACTATCGTCCGGGTCAAGCCCATTGAAGCAGGCTTTGCCGATGCGCCGTTGTCATTGGCTGAAAAAAAAAAGAGTGATGCCGAACAACACCTGGAAGAACTGAAGCTGGAGGTTAAAAATCATCCGGTGGCGAAAGAGGCTGAACGGGTGTTTGGCTGCACCGTTACTGACGTACAGAGTTTTTAAACTATTTCGGAAACGCAAAATAATAGCACAAAAACGAGGGGGAAAAATGTCAAAGGGATTAGCAAATATCATGAAGCAGGCCCAGATGATTCAGCATAAGATGGCGAAACTGCAGGAAGAGGCCAGCCTGAAAACAGCCACGGCAACATCCGGCGGTGGGGCGGTTACCATCACGGTCAACGGCAAAAATGAAATAATTTCACTTGAAATAAAAAAAGAAGCCGTTGATCCGAATGATGTTGAAATGCTGCAGGATCTCGTTATCACTGCTGCCAATGAGGCTTTAAAGAAAGTCCATGCCGAGATGGGTGACGAAATGTCCAAAATAACCGGCGGTATGAGCATCCCCGGTCTTTTTTAATATCGCTGAA
The DNA here is from genome assembly GCA_049318985.1 of Desulfuromonadaceae bacterium. Lineage (GTDB taxonomy): Bacteria > Desulfobacterota > Desulfuromonadia > Geobacterales > Pseudopelobacteraceae > JACRCG01. The sequence continues at coordinate 56,984 of JBMOEI010000003.1, read as the reverse complement.
GAACTAAAAAAATGTTTTATTTGTTACGGAATTTATGTTAACAAAATCATCCTCACTGATGCGTCTGGTTGGGGAACTGAAAAAACTGCCCGGGGTCGGAGAACGGACTGCACTCCGTTTGGCGTTTCACCTTCTTAAGACCCCCCGGAATCTGACGGCATTATCGGAATCGCTCTGTGAGGTGAGAGACCGGGTTCGGCCCTGCTCAAACTGCTTTGCCATTACGGAGACAGACCCCTGTTCCCTCTGCTCCGGCACCAGGGATGCAGGTATTATCTGTGTCGTCGAAAACTCGCAGGATCTGATGGCCCTGGAACGAAGTAACGCCTATCAGGGAACCTATCACGTCCTCGAGGGGGCAATTTCACCGCTTTCGGGCATTGGACCGGCAAATCTGAGGATAACGGAGCTTGTAGAGCGAGTCGGAGCGGGACCGGTTCACGAAGTGGTAATTGCCACAAACTTCACCATAGAGGGCGAAGCTACGGCACTCTACCTGACCAGAATTTTGAAACCGACCGGTGTCAAGATAAGCCGTCTGGCGCACGGCATTCCGCTTGGAAGCGATATTGAGTTTGTAGATGCGGCCACGGTGCAATGGGCATTACAGGGACGCAACGAATTATAGACAGCAGCGAACACATCCCACAGAGGAGGAAGTACATGAGCAGAAAAATGGTAACCATTGACGGCAACACCGCCGCCGCACACGTGGCACACGCCACCAACGAAGTCATCGCAATTTACCCGATCACCCCGTCGTCAGTCATGGGTGAGATCTCAGACGCCAAAAGCGCCGCCGGGGAGAAAAACATCTGGGGCACCATCCCGCTGGTTTCTGAACTGCAGTCCGAAGGCGGGGCGGCCGGAACCGTACACGGTGCGCTTCAGGCCGGAGCCCTCACGACAACCTTTACCGCCAGTCAGGGCCTGCTGCTGATGATCCCCAACATGTACAAGATCGCCGGTGAGCTTACCTCTACGGTTTTCCATGTTTCTGCCCGTGCCATTTCTGCCGCTGCTCTGAACATTTTTGGTGACCACTCCGATGTCATGTCCTGCCGCTCCACCGGCTGGGCAATGCTCTGCTCCAACAACGTCCAGGAAGTCATGGACTTTGCCCTGATTTCCCAGGCTGCAACCCTGCGCAGTCGTATCCCGTTCCTGCACTTTTTTGACGGCTTCCGCACTTCGCATGAAGTCCAGAAAGTTGAAGAGCTGTCTTTTGATGATATGCGCACCATGATTGATAACAACCTTGTCAATGCCCACCGTCTGCGCGGACTCTCCCCTGACCGGCCCGAGATGCGCGGTACCGCTCAAAACCCGGACGTCTACTTCCAGGGCCGTGAAACCGTCAACCAGTTTTACCCACCCTGCATCAAGATTGTTCAGGAGGAGATGGACAAATTCGGCAAACTAACGGGCCGTAAGTATAAACTGGTAGAGTACCACGGTGCCAAAGATGCCGAGCGTGTTGTCGTCATCATGGGTTCCGGAGCGGACACCGTTCAGGAAGTTGTCGATGCATTGAATAAAAAAGGGGAAAAAGTCGGCGTCGTCAAGATTCACCTCTTCCGCCCGTTCCCGCTCGACGCATTCATCAAGGCTCTGCCAAAAACCGTTAAAGGTATCGCCGTACTCGACCGCACCAAGGAGCCAGGCTCCATCGGCGAGCCGCTCTATCTTGACGTACGGACCGCCATCGGTGAAGCGATGTCAGACGGCAAATTCAGTTTCAAGGGCTACCCGACCATCGTCGGCGGCCGTTACGGCCTCGGTTCAAAGGAGTTCACTCCGGCAATGGCCAAAGCCGTACTCGACAACCTCAAAAAAGCCAAGCCGAAAAATCACTACGTGGTCGGTATCAAAGAGGATGTTACCAACTGCAGCCTCGATTATAACCCTGACTTCCGCACCGCCATGGACGGCACCTATGAGGCGATGTTCTTCGGACTCGGCTCGGACGGGACCGTCGGCGCCAACAAAAACACCATCAAGATTATCGGCGAGACTACTAAAAACTTCGCTCAGGCCTATTTTGTCTATGACTCCAAAAAGGCCGGCACGGTTACTGTCTCGCACCTCCGTTTTGGTAAAAAGACCATCAGCGCTCCGTATCTGATTGACAATGCTGATTTCATCGCCTGTCACAACTTCTCCTTCCTGGAGAAATACGACATGGTCAGCAAAGCCAAGCCGGGCGGCACTTTCCTGCTCTGTGCCCCCTTTGAGCATGACGATGTATGGGACAAGATGCCGAAAGAGGTCCAGCAGCAGATCATTGACAAAAAATTGAAGTTCTATGTGATCAATGCCATTAAACTGGGTGAGGATCTTGGTCTTGGCGCCCGCATCAATGTTATCATGCAGACCGCCTTCTTTAAAATTTCCAACATCATCCCGCTGACGCAGGCGATTGCCGAAATTAAGGACGCTATTAAAAAAAGTTACGGCAAGTCGGGTGATAAGGTTGTAGCAATGAATAACGGCGCCGTTGACGAAGCCCTCAAGAACATCTATGAAGTCAAAGTCCCGGCCAAAGCCACCAGCAAGCTTAAAATGCCGCCGGCAGTCGCCAAGAGCGCCCCTAAATTCGTTCAGGACGTCACCGGTCGAATTATCGCCGGCTTCGGCGATGACCTCCCGGTATCACTCATGCCTGCCGACGGAACCTTCCCGACCGCTACGTCGCAGTACGAGAAACGTAACATCGCTGTTGACATTCCGGTCTGGGACAGTGCCGTCTGCATCCAGTGCGCCATCTGTTCTTTTGTCTGCCCACACGCAACCATCCGTATGAAAGTGTATGACGAAAGCCTGCTCAAGAAAGCGCCGGCAACCTTCAAGTCCGTTGACTGCAAGCTTCCTGAGTTCAAGGGGAAAAAATTTACCCTTCAGGTTGCTCCCGAAGACTGCACCGGCTGTGGCGCCTGCGTTCATAACTGTCCGGCCAAAAACAAGGTTGTGGAGGGTAAAAAAGCGATCAACATGCAATTTCAGGCACCGCTGCGAGCAACCGAAGCAGCCAATTATGACTTCTTCCTCTCCCTGCCCGATGTCGATCCGACTCAGATGAAACTGGATACTCTGCGCGGCAGCCAGCTGGTTCGTCCGACCTTTGAATACTCCGGCGCCTGCGCCGGCTGCGGCGAGACACCATATCTGAAACTGCTGTCGCAACTGTTTGGCGACCGTGCCATGATTGCCAACGCCACCGGTTGTACCTCCATCTACGGTGGTAACCTCCCCACAACACCATGGGCAAAGCGGGCCGATGGCCGCGGACCGGCATGGTCCAACTCACTGTTCGAGGACAACGCCGAATTTGGTTTCGGCATGCGCCTGGCTGTGGATAAATTTACCGAATCAGCTCAGGAGCTGCTTGGTCAGCTGACTACCTGCAGTTGCAAATCATGCAAACCGATCATTCCATTAATGAAAGAGATCCTGACTGCCGACCAGTCTGACCAGACCGGAATTGAAAAGCAGCGTGAACGGATCGCTGCACTGAAGAAAGGCCTGAAAGGGTGCAAGGAGCAGGCTGCTGTTCAACTCCTGCCACTGGCTGATTATCTGGTCAAAAAATCCGTCTGGTGTGTCGGTGGTGACGGCTGGGCCTATGACATCGGTTACGGCGGTCTCGATCACGTTATTGCCTCCGGTAAGAACGTAAACCTGCTTGTGCTTGATACCGAGGTTTACTCTAACACTGGCGGTCAGGCCTCTAAAGCAACTCCTACCGGAGCAGTGGCGCAATTCGCCGCCGGCGGCAAAGCAATGGCCAAGAAGGACCTGGGCATGATGGCAATGGCATACGGCAATGTGTATGTTGCCAACGTGGCACTATCCAACCCTGCACAGGTTGTGAAGGCGTTTATTGAGGCTGAGGCGTATGACGGGCCGTCACTCATCGTCGCCTACTCACACTGCATCGCCCACGGCATCGACATGACCAGGGGCGTGGACGAAAACAGGAAAGCGGTCTCCTCCGGTTACTGGCCGCTCTACCGCTACAACCCTGCCCTGGTTGCTGAAGGGAAGAACCCGCTGCAGCTTGACAGCAAGTCCCCGACTACTTCATTTGAGGACTACGCGTACGGAGAAAACCGCTACAAGGTGCTGCAGAAGGCCAATCCTGAGGCAGCGGCCCTGCTCATGAAGAAGGCAAGTGCCTGGACTGCAAGCCGTTTCGAGTACTATCAGAAGCTTGCGGCACTCACGTATGAGAAAAAGTAGTTTCCAGATGTAAGTAGTGGTAGTATCCAGCCTCGCAGAGCAATCTGCGGGGCTTTTTAAATTTATTTCCGGAGAATCACCATGCTTAACAATAGCAATGATCTTGGCGCCTCACTGTTCAAAACCTGGACAGAAAAGCAGCGCAGTGACGAGATTGAAAAACTGGTGCAGGGATACCGCAACGGCGTACCGATCGGGATTCTCTGCAAAATGGCTGAAACGGTAGCCGGGGACAGGAAGAAGGCGAAGAAATATCTCAAATTGTTTATGAACGCCGCTGAACGAAAAGCAGCCGTGGCTGCGGCAACTGATGCAATGCTGCCGATTGTAAAATCATTTCTGGCATAGCCCTCTTGGAGAATGATATGCGGAAAATATGCGTTGTCGGGTGTGGCTATATCGGAGAGCGGATAGCTCGCGAATATCAACAATCAGGGGCGGATGTCACCTGTATGGTAAGATCCCCAGAGCATGCATCCCGGCTCAACGCATCAGGTTTTTCGACTGTTATCTCCTCTTTTGACGCACAGGACACCATCCCGCCGCTTACACTGTCGAACAGGGTCATTTTTTACCTTGTTCCGCCACCGGGAGGAGGAGTTGCAGACAGCCGCTCAAGGAACTTTATCGCACGCATTTCAGACGCGGAAAAGCCGGCAAAGATAATCTATATGAGTGCAACTTCGGTATACAGCGACAGCGGCAGTGCGGTAATTACAGAAGAATCAGCAACGTGTCCCGAATCGGCAATGGGCAAACGCCGCCTTGATGCAGAAAGCGCTTTTCGGGACTATGGCGCGGCCACTGATGTGCCGATCATAATCCTGCGCGTCAGCGGCATTTATGGCCCCGGTCGTCTGCCGTTAATGCAGATCAGTGAGGGACAGCCGCTGCTGAATGAAGAGGAGTCCGGCCCGAGTAACCGCATCCATGCTGATGACCTTGTTGCCGTTACTATTGCTGCCGCCGAACGCGGCATGAACGGCGATAAATTTAATGTCTCAGACGGGAAACCATCGAGCATGACGTCCTATTTCAATGCCTGTGCCGATGTTCTCGGGTTGCCGCGCCAGCCTCAGGTGACGCGTGCCGAAGCGCGCCAGGTCATGTCGCCATTGATGTTCTCTTATGTCAGTCAGTCACGGATAGTGGATAACCGGCGGATGCTGAACAGTCTCGGCATACATCTCCGCTATGAAAACCTGGCGGATGGTCTTGCCGCTTCAGTTAGGGCTTGTCATAATAAGTGAAGAAGTATATATTCAGCTCAACGAAATGATTGCGAGGATTCCAAAGAATCCTCATTTGCCCTGGCAACTTCCCCTCCTAGTTGCCGGGGTTTTTTTCAGCCAAAGATGGGGTTACGGTTGACGCACCGGGGCGGTTATGTTTTAATCACCCCGTGGAAACAGTCGCCTACATAGCCCTTGGCTCGAACCTCGGAGACAGGGAAATGAACCTGTTGCGTGCTGTTGCAGAAGTCGGGAGACTGCCGGAGAGCAGGGTCACGGCTCTTTCTTCGTTCTATGAAACATCACCGGTCGGCTCGGTACCGCAGGAGACCTTTTACAACGCGGTACTGAAACTTACGACAGGGCTTGACGCCCGCACCCTTTTGAAACGAATGCTTCAGATTGAAGATGAAACCTTCAAGCGGGTTCGCACGGTCGCTCAGGGGCCACGTACCATTGACCTCGATCTTCTGCTCTACGGCAACAGTGTCATTAACGAAGAACATATCGTCGTTCCCCATCCGCATTTCACGGAACGTCGCTTCGTTCTGCAACCGCTCTGTGAAATAGCAGCGGAAGCCATACACCCACTGAGTGGAAAAACAGTGTACGAACACCTTGCCGTGCTCAATTCAAACGAGACGGTCGTCAAGTTATAATCGGAGAGCCTGCGTGATCAGATTTTTGCTTATAGGTCTGCTGCTGTATATTGGTTACCGCATCATTGTTGCACTCACTTCTGCAAAAAAACCTCTCGTAAAACCTGGCGAAAACCACGGCTCCGCCGGTATAGCTACCTATCGGGATCCGGTATGCGGAGTCTATGTATCCGAAGAGACGGCCATCATCGGCAGACATGAGGGACAACGCCACTATTTTTGTTCCATGAATTGCCTTGAAAAATATCGCGAACAGCTTGAAAGCTCTTCACCACCATAACCGGGAGGAAACAATGAAATTTTTTATCGACACCGCAGATGTAACGGAAATTCGTGAGGCACACGCACTCGGCCTTGTTGACGGCGTAACCACCAACCCGTCGCTGATTGCCAAATCGGGGCGCAAATTCAAGGATGTCATCAAGGAGATCGTCTCTATCGTTGACGGCCCGATTTCCGCCGAAGTGATTTCGCTGGATGCTCCGGGAATGATCAAGGAAGGCAAGGAACTTGCAAAAATTCACAAAAACATCGTTGTCAAACTGCCGATGACCCCTGAAGGGCTTAAAGCCTGCAAGGCCCTCACCGACAAAGGCATTAAAATCAATGTAACGCTTATTTTTACTGCAATGCAGGCGTTATTGGCCGCAAAAGCGGGTGCCACTTACGTTTCCCCTTTCGTCGGTCGCCTCGACGATATTTCGCAGGACGGTATGGGAATCATTGAAGATATCCGCACCATCTTTGACAACTACGGCTATATGGCCGAGATCATCGTTGCCAGCGTGCGCAACCCGATTCATGTCCTCGACTCGGCCCTGATCGGGGCTGATATCGCAACCATCCCCTATTCCGTCATGATTCAGCTTGCCAAACATCCGCTTACGGACGCCGGTATCGACAAATTCCTGAAGGATTGGGAAAGCGTGCCAAAATAGGCTATGGAATCAAAACTGCGGATTATGATGCAACTGCTGCTTGCTGTGCCGGGCAGGACGGTTGGCCGCCCAGAGCTGCTTTCGGCCCTGGGGCATCCCGATGATGAATATGGCCACAAGCGGGTCGAGATGATGCACTTTTGAGCCGCCTGCGCTCAAAAGTGCATCATCTCGACCCGGAAGCAGAACTGCCGATCCGTGCGCGCCACGGCGTGGGCTACGCTTTTCTTGCTGAGCTGCAGCAATAACTTCAGTACCTCTCCGACCGTTTCCTGCGCCGATTTGTCCATACCCCACTCGTGAAAATGTAAGAAAATGTAAGTACTCTTTTCTGTCAGCAGTGCTAGTGTAATACTCCCAAAAATCCGGTAGTGAGAGCAATACGTGGAGAGAAAGGACATCACATGAACAGCGCCGCCAAAATTCTTATTGTAGACGATAATCCGAACATTCACGAAATACTCGAACAACTGTTACTGTCACATGTGAATGGTACGACGGCGGTGATCCTCCATGCCGATAATGGTCGTAACGCACTCGATATACTCGGAACCAATCCGGATACCGACGTTATCATTCTCGACCTGAATATGCCTGTCATGGATGGCTTTGAATTTTTGGCCATTATCAAGGCTGATGCTCGAATTGACTCAATCCCGGTCTGCGTTTTCAGCGGCAATGAAGGTGATGCCACCAAAGCACTGGAGCTGGGCGCCCTCGATTTCATCCCCAAACCGGGCAACTATCAGGAGATCAAGCTGCGCATATTGAATCTTATCGCGAGAAAGCGCCAGATCGAAGCAGGCAGGAGAGCGAGGATCGATTTCCTCCACACTGTCAGCCATGAACTGCGGACGCCGATGAATGGAGTGTACGGCGCGATGCAGTTGCTACAGATGACAGAACTGACTGATGAACAGTCAGAGTACGTCGAGATGCTGGAGCAATCAACACAGACCATCATGACCATGATAAATAGCGTTCTCAACTTACTTCAGAGTGAGAATCCGCTCCATAACCTGCCGGTTATACCGTTTTCTCTACGGGCAACGCTGCAGGAAACCGTAGACGATCTGGCATCAAGGGCTGGAAATGGTGGCGTGACTCTCACACGTGATCTCCACCCCGCTCTTCCGGATAATCTTATCGGACTGCCGGATAAGATCCAGTTGATTTTCCATCATCTTCTCTGTAACGCCATCAAATTTTCCCCGTCAGGCTCGGTTACCGTGCGGATAGAACCGGGCGAACGAAATGAAACGTCAGTGCAACTGCTCTGTTCGGTAACCGATACCGGCATCGGTATCACCCCGGAAACGCACTCTGCCATCTTTGAGCCGTTTACCCGGGCTGAAGCGTCTCTTACCCGCACATTCGGCGGTCTTGGCATCGGGCTTTCGATTGCCGGTCGCATTGTTCAGTTGATGGGTGGCGTCATGAGAGTTGAAAGTATTCCCGGCGTCGGGAGTACGTTCAGTTTTGCTGTTACGTGTGGAATTGACCAGACGCGTACTTAAAAGATTTCCCCGACAAAAATGTTGAACGTAGCAGCAGAATCAGGAGCCGATCATGGATACGACGCCACCACTTAGTTCCGCCTTACCCACTCGATACAACACTCCTCCCCTGCTCCTGGCGCTGGTCGCCGCCGGTCTGGCAGGCAACTACTTCAAACTCCCGATCTTCCTGAATATCGACTTCATTTTCGGCAGCATCTTCGCCATGCTGGCTCTCCAGCTCTTCGGTCTTGGCCGCGGCATTGCTGCCGCCGCGATGATTGCCGGTTACACCTATATCCTCTGGAATCACCCGTACGCCATTATTATCATGACTGCCGAAGCGGCGATTGTCGGCTGGCTGATGGGGCGCCGCAAGATGGGGATGGTTCTGGCCGATACGCTTTACTGGCTTATCATCGGCATGCCGCTGGTCTACCTGTTTTATCACCTCGTCATGCATGTGCCTTCAAGTAACACCTACATAATTATGGTCAAACAGGCGCTCAACGGGATTGCCAACGCCTTGATCGCCCGACTGATCTTCACCGGGTATGCCATCCGATCACGGGCATGGCTGATATCATATCGTGAAATTATCTATAACCTGCTGGCTCTGTTTCTGTTGTGTCCGGCACTGACACTGCTGACATTAAGCAGCAGAACCGATTTTGCCGAGACGGACCGCCTTATTCGCAACACGCTGATTCATGAGAGTAGGCACGCAACTATTTTATTGGAAAACAGAGTGTTGAACATAAAAAACAGTATCCTCAATCTTGCAGAACTTGCAGCTACAAAATCTCCGCAGCAGATGCAACCCTTTCTGGAGCAGGCAAAAAAGTCTGATGACGGAATTAATCGGGTTGGATTGATGAACAGGGAGGCAATAACCACCGCCTATTATCCTCTGATCGACGAACTCGGACAGGCCACCCTTGGCAAAAGCTTCGCTGACCGCCCGTACATACCTATACTCAAGCAGACCCTCAAACCGTTGCTCTCGGAAGTAGCCATAAGTAAAATGGGCACGCCAGTGCCGAGGGTTGGTATGTTTGCGCCGGTGATCAGTAATGGCACGTACAGCGGCTATATCACTGTGAACATGAATTTGAGGCCGATTCTGGAGGATTTGGACAAGAGTACTGCCGAAAATGCTCTGTTCTATACTCTGCTTGATAAAACCGGCAACGTCATCAAGACCAACCGAACCGATCAAGAAGAGATGAAACCATTTCTGCGGAGTCCCGGGACGCTTATCCGCCTTGATAAAGCGGTCAGCCAATGGATACCGACCCTCCCTCCCAATACTGCTGTCACGGAACGCTGGAAGAAATCGCTCTATGTAACGGAGAGCACCGTTGGCGATCTTGCTGAATGGAAGCTGATCCTGGAACAACCGGTAGCGCCCTTTCAGAAAACGCTCTACGAAAACTACTCAGACAAACTGACCCTCCTGTTCCTCATTTTCCTCGGAGCGCTGGTATTCGCTGAAGTATTGAGCCGCAGGGCTGTGGAGACACTTGGCAGACTCGGTTTTCTGACGCATCTGCTTCCCGACAAGCTGATAAGCGGTGAGACAGATATTACCTGGCCGGAAAGTGCTATAGAGGAGACAAACCTCCTGATCGTTAATTTCAAAGAAATGGCACATACGCTGAAAAAGCAGTTGTCTGAAGTCACGGAGACCAACGAATTACTTGAGACGCGGGTGATTGAGCGATCAACAGAGTTGCAAGCCAGTGAACAGCGCTTCCGTGCTTTTGTTGAAAATGTCAACGATGTCCTGTTCGTGCTGACACTGGAAGGGCTCTTCATCTATGTTTCTCCGCAGTGGCACATTGCATTCGGTTATGCTCAGAGCGAAACCATCGGTCAACCGTTTGTCCCCTTTGTTCATCCTGATGACGTTCCCGGATGTCTGCTGTTTCTACAGCAGATTATCGAAACGGGTGAGAAACATAATGGGATCGAATATCGAGTGCGGTGCAAAGACGGAACCTATCTCTGGTACAGGGCAAATGCCTCACTTATGATAGATCCTACACATGGCACGAAGCTGCTTGTCGGCATCGGACGGGACATCACCGAGGCACGGCAGTCGGAAGAGAAACTGCGGCAGTTCAACGAATTGCTGGATAAGCGGGTGTTTGAGAGGACAGTGGAGTTGCAGAATGAGCGTCAGCGCCTGGCGAATATTATTGCCGGAACCAGTGTTGGCACCTGGGAGTGGAATGTTCAAACCGGCGAAGCCGTAGTTAACGAGCGGTGGGCCGAAATGATCGGCTATACACTGGAAGAAATTTCCCCCGTATCGATTGAAACCTGGATAAAATTCGCCCATCCGGATGATTTAATATGCAGTACCGAAGCAGCGGAAAAACATTTCCGTGGCGAACTCGATTATTATGAGGTCGAATTGCGGATGAGGCACAAGGACGGATACTTTGTCTGGGTGCTCGATCGCGGTAAAGTGATTACCTGGACTGAAGACGGCAAACCGCTACTTATGATGGGAATACACCAGGAAATCACCGAAAGCAAAAAGCTCAAAGAGCAGTTGCAGCAATCTCAGAAGATGGAGGCGGTCGGGCAGCTTGCCGGTGGCCTGGCTCACGATTTTAACAACGTGCTCAGCATTATCAACGGGTATTGCTGCCTGCTGCAGATGGATACAGAGCAGAATGAGAAACTGAAAGAATATATCGAGCGGATTCTCGCGGCATCACACCGTGCGGGTGAATTGACCCACAGCATGCTTGCCTTCAGCCGTACGCAGGTTATGAATCCACAGAACCAGAACCTGAACGTAGTTGTTACTAAAACAGGGGGCTTCATCGAAAAAATCATCGGAGAGAACATTCAGTTCAAAACCGTTGTCAAAGAAGCGACACTCACCGTGTTTGTTGACGGTGGCCAGATTGAACAGATTCTCATCAACCTGGCCAACAACGCCCGGGATGCCATGCCAGGCGGCGGTGAATTGGTAATAGCCACAGAGATGATACAGATGGATGACAGGTTCATCTCTGAGCATGGTTTCGGCACTCCAGGGCGGTATGCGGTCATTACCGTTTCAGATACCGGGACCGGAATGGACGAAGCGATCAGAAAAAAGATCTTTGAGCCGTTTTTCACCACCAAAGCGGTTGATAAGGGGACCGGACTGGGTCTGGCAATGGTGTATGGCATTACCAAACAGCACAATGGTTTTGTTGATGTCGTCAGTACACCGGGACACGGAGCCAGTTTCATGGTGTATCTGCCGATAGTCGCGGTGGCATCAGCGTCCGGCAGCGAGAAAATTATCAGTGGCATGGAAGTATCGACCGGGACTGAGACAATCATGATTGCAGAGGACAATGACGATTTACGGGATTTTATGGGCAACATACTGACCAAGCTCGGCTACCGGGTAATTGTCGCCAACAATGGGCAGGAAGCGGTTGATCTGTTCCGGGATAACATGGATACGATACAGTTGATTATCATGGATATGATCATGCCGAACAAAAGCGGCAAAATGGCGTACGACGAGATATTGCAGCTTAAACCGGGCACCAGGGCGCTGTTCAGCAGCGGCTACAGCGCAAAAATTATTCAGCAGCAGGGCGAGTTGGGTGAATACGCCGAGTTTATTTCCAAACCGGTGCAGCCTGCGGTGCTTTTTAAAAAGGTGCGGGAGATGCTGGATCGATAGCCGTTTGATTTAGTTCCTGTTTGACCGCACAGCAATATTGAACTACAATGTTCGCTTTATTTCAAGACACAGGACAACCAATGAAAAAACAATGTACTCCGCTCTCCATACTCTTCTCCGCCTCCGAGGCCACACCCTTTGCCAAGGAGGGCGGCCTCGGTGACGTAGTCGGCGCACTCCCCAAATACCTCGCCCGTATGGGACATGACGTACGTGTCGTTCTGCCTCGCTACTACAGTGTTCAACCGGAGAAGTACGGACTAAAACTTTTGCCGGGAACACTGGTCGTACCGATGGGAATCATCGGCTATCAGTACTGTGGCGTATGGGAAGGACGGTTGCCGGGGTGTGATGTGCCGATCTATTTTCTGGAGCACGAAGCCTATTATGGCCGCTCCGGCCTTTACCAGCAGGATGGTGAGGGATACCTCGACAACGACAACCGTTTCGTCTTTCTCTCCAAGGCAACGCTCGAACTCTGCAAGATGCTCAACTTCTCGCCGGACGTGATTCATGCCCACGATTGGCACACCGGCGTCATTCCCGTGCTGCTCAACACCTCGTATCTGCATGATCGCTTCGTCGGCAATGCCGCATCGCTGCTGACTCTGCACAACATGCAGTATCAAGGGAACTTTTATCCCGGCCTGATGGACGTGCTTGGTGTCGGCTGGAAGCACTTCAACTATCTTGAGCTGGAAATGGACGACGAAGTCAACCTGCTGAAAGGGGGGATTTACCACGCGACCCTGCTCAACACGGTCAGCGAAGAGTATTCCCGGGAGATTCAGACCGCCGCTTTCGGCTGGGGACTTGAAGGGGCGATACGGGATCGGGCCGCCGACTTGAGCGGCATCCTCAACGGCGTCGATTACGAAGAGTGGGATCCGGCAACTGATCCGTTCATCGCCGTCAACTATACCCCTCGCACAGTAAAAAAAGGGAAAGCTGCCTGCAAGCGCGACCTTCAGGTTGAGCTGGGACTCCCGCAGCGGGATGATGTCCCGCTCTTCGGGATTGTTTCCCGCATGGTCAAACAGAAAGGTACCGATATACTGGCCGAAGCCATTCACCGCATCATGGAGATCGACTGCCAGTTCGTGGTGGTCGGCAACGGCGAACCGTGGGCACACTTCTATTTCGGAGACATTGCCGCCCTCTACCCGGAAAAATTTGCCTGCTATATCGGGTACAGCGAAGCGCTGGCCCATAAGGTGGAAGCGGGCGCAGACTTTTTTGTCATGCCGTCCGCTTTCGAGCCATGCGGCCTCAATCAGATGTATTCCCTCGCCTACGGCACTCCTCCGATCGTTCGTGCTACCGGCGGTCTCGCTGACAGCGTCGAAAACTTTAACGAAGCGGTCATGAGCGGCGATGGCTTTAAATTCTGGAATCACAGTGCCACGGCACTGTTCGACACCGTCGGCTGGGCCGCCTGGACTTTTTTCAACAACCCCAAAGGGCTGGCCGCACTGCGCAAAAACGGCATGAAGAAGCGATTCACCTGGGAGGCTGCGGCACAGAAGTATGATGAACTTTACCGACTGGCAATTCTGCGCCGCCGGGGCGGAGAATATTTCCGGAATCGGTTTGAGGGGTAGGTAGTGGCGGAAACAGGGGCACTCAAAAAAATCATCATTTTTCTGGAGATGATCAAGTTTTCTCATACAATCTTTGCCCTGCCGTTCGCCCTGACAGGCGCACTGCTGGCGGCGGGCGGGTTTCCTACACTGCAACAGATTCTCTGGATCATACTGGCGATGGTCGGTGCGCGCACGGCAGCCATGGCCATGAATCGCCTGATTGATGCCGGTATCGATGCCCGTAACCCGCGCACCGCCACTCGGGCTATTCCGGCCGGACTGATCAGCAAAGGGATGACCCTGTTTTTTATCATCACATCTGCAGCCCTGATGTTCTTTTCTGCGTTTATGCTGAACCCGCTCTGCCTGAAGCTTGCCCCGATCGCCCTGTTTTTTCTGCTGCTCTACTCCTATTGCAAGCGCTTTACCGCCCTCGCCCACGTTGTCCTCGGTGTCTGCCTGGCTGCGGCGCCAATCGGTGCCTGGGTGGCAATTCGCGGCACGATTGATCCACCGGCGCTGATTCTCGGAGCGGTGGTACTGTTCTGGGTTGCCGGATTTGATATCCTCTATGCGCTGCAGGATCTCGAATTTGACCGTGCTGCGGGCCTGCACTCCATTCCGGTTCTGCTCGGTGTTACCGGTTCAATCAGGACGTCCCGGATTTTCCACACGATCATGATCGCTCTGCTCTTCACGCTCTACAACTTCATGCATCTCGGGACCTTTTTTTTAATCGGTATGCTTGTCGCGATAGCAATGCTTGCGTACGAGCACTGGCTGCTGCGTAACGGCGATCTGAGCAAGCTGGACGCGGCCTTTTTCAACATGAATGGCTATATCAGCGTTACCATTGTACTCTTTACCGCTGCTGACGTTCTGATGAGGTAATCATCTGAAATTACCGTTTCCCATAGCCACCTACCTGACTAAACGGGGCGTTGGAGATACGTGGGCGCTTCATGCTGCTCCTGACCGTTTATTCTGCGGTGCGGTCGTCATTCCGGCTCTGGCCGAGTCGTATAATCTGCCACAGACTCTCGAATCCCTCTCCCGAAATCCTGCCAACCTGTTGGAGCTCTTCATTATCCTGATCGTGGTCAATCAGCGGGCCGACGCCTCTGACGAGGAATCGGCCGATAATCTGGCAACATTGCGCTCCCTGCCGCACTGGAAGCAGCACTACCGGTTACAAAATCTGTTCTGGGTTGATGCCGCTTCCAGCGGCTTTGAGCTGCCGCACAAGCAGGGTGTTGGCCTGGCACGCAAAATCGGCCTGGATCTGGCTCTGAAGCAGCTCGATTTTTCGTCCGGTGATCCGCTTCTGATCTGCCTCGACGCCGATACGCTGGTGCAGCCGGATTATCTTGCAGCCATCAGTACACACTTTTTGCACGCATCAGCCGGTGGAGCCAGTATCCCGTACCGTCACCGCCCGGCCAGCAATCAGGTTGGACAGACCGCCATTGATCGCTATGAACTCTTCCTGCGGACGTATGTCCTGGGCCTGAAGCAGGCCGGTTCGCCGTATGCTTTCCACACCGTTGGCAGTGCCATGGCCTGCCGGGCTTCGGCCTACGCGGCATCGGGCGGCATGAACCGCCGTCAGGCCGGTGAGGACTTCTATTTCCTGCAACAGATCTTCAAAACATCCGGCGTTGCAGATCTCTCCGGCACAATTGTATATCCTTCTCCGCGAGCGTCAGATCGGGTTCCATTCGGCACTGGTCGTGCTGTGGGAGATATGCTGGCGGACGGAGAGCAGCGTCTGCTTTTTTATCAGCCGGCTGTTTTTTCAATTGTGAGGGAATGGTTGGCGTATGTATCAGAACAGAGCAACGAGGAGGCAGCATCGTTGCTGAGGGGGGCCGCAGAGATTTCTCCGGTTCTCCGTATTTTTTTGGAGCAGGCCGGTTTCTGCGCTTCCTGGAATAACCTGAAGAGACAAAATAGTGAAACCTTGAAACTACTGAGAGCGTTTCATGGTTGGTTTGATGCCTTCCGCACCATGAGGCTTGTTCATGAACTGAGTGATCAGGTCTATCCTCGAATACCGCCGGAGAAAGCGGTATTGCCGTTGTTGGAACTCGCCGGCATGGTCTGTCCTGACACAACCATAGGCGGACAGCTGGAGTTACTGCGAACTTTGCAGGGGGGCAATGGCTAACCGGGTCGAGTTGCACTGATTCCGGTAATGTAGAGGGTCGTTTCTCCCCCCGGCTTACGGACAATTACCTCATCATCAAGTTTTTTGTGCAGCAGCGCCTGCCCGACCGGCGAATCCATACTGATCCTGCCGATGCTGACATCGATCTCATCCGGGCCAACCAGTTGATAGCAGCGATCTTCCCCGCCATCCTCTTCGTACGAGACCCAGCAGCCAAAGGTAACCTGCTTCGGGTGTGCCGGGACAGTTGCTACCTTCAGCACTTTCAGGCGCGAACCGATATGTTTCAATTTGCGATCAATCTCGCGCAGCCTTTTTTTCCCATAGATATATTCGGCATTTTCCGAGCGATCACCCTCTGCCGCCGCATCTGAAACGCCTCTTACAACCTTGGGGCGTTCAACTTTCCAGAGGTGGTCATACTCTTCGCACAGTTTTTTCAGCCCTTCTGCAGATATCAGATTCGTCATTTAGAAACTCCGGTAACATGAGACAAAAACAGCCCGCGCAAAGCGGGCTGTCTGGTACTACGTGGATGTGTGAATTATTATTTTGCGACGTCAAGCAATTCAACATCAAACAGCAGGGTGGCATTTGGAGGAATATCACCACCGGCGCCGCGTGCGCCATAACCAAGATTGCCAGGTATAATCAGCTTACGCTTGCCGCCGACTTTCATCGTCATCACACCTTCGTCCCACCCCTTGATTACCTGGCCGACGCCGATAGTAAACGAGAACGGCTCTTTGCGGTCAACCGAGCTGTCAAATTTTTTACCGTTTTCAAGTGTTCCGGTGTAATGAACCTTGACCGTTTTACCGGCAGTCGGTGCTGCTCCCTTGCCAACGACAACATCAACATACTTGAGACCTGATGCTGTTGTTACCGTTTTACCGCCATCCTTCTTCCCTTCCTGTGCGGCAAAAGCCGGTACAGTAAGTAGTGCTGCCATAAAAACCGATACTGCGATTCTGCTGAAACGTTTCATTCGTGTAAACCTCCAGATATTTTTTTACATCTGCCGACAGGATAGTTGGTTTTGTGCCCGCTGGCAACAGAGATTTTCCCACGGCCTTGTTTCACGGGGGCCGGAGATGCTACACATTAATACCAATGTGACGACCGTCAGCCAGTTCAACATCCAGAGAAAGCTTGCAACCAAGTGCCTCAACATAACGCTTTAGAGAAGAAACTTTGACTTCGTGACCTCGTTTCTCCAGATTGGCGACAGAAGGTTGTGAGATTCCCAGTGCAACGGCCAAATCATGCTGCGACATCTCGACAGTTTGCCGTAATTGAGCCAGGCGCAGTTCAAAAACTTCCTGGTCTGCTTGAACACGGGCAGCATCTGCAACAGCCGGATTTATTTTCTTTATTAATTCAGAAAGTTGCTTTGCCATAATTCACTCCAATTCCTGCAGATAGTTCTGAAATTCTTGTTCTGCAATTGGTATCATAGTTTCGTAAAAGCGCTTATTTCCGGTCTTATCACCACCGCACAGCATTACCGCCTGGCGTAGCGGATCAAATGCGAAAAAGACTCTAAATGGCTTGCCCTTGTGTTGAACCCGCAATTCTTTCAAGTTCTTTACTTTGTCAGTTCCTTTGAGACTATCAACATACGGCCTTCCCAATGCAGGGCCGAATTGCTCCAACACAAATATCGCCGCTAACACATCTTGCTGTTCCGCCGCATTCAAACCGAGAAACCAATCATCAAAGCTTTCAACGGTGACGACTTTCCACGACATGTTTATGTTCCTTTACAATCATAAAATAGCCTTCAAGCTATATAGTGTCAATGCTATATTACATTTCAGTTAATTGTATGGTGTGGATGTTACCTGATGAGTGAGGTTACAACTCCGCCAACTGCGGCTCAAAGATTTCCCAGACCCTGTTCTGCAGTTCGGCAATAAATTCCGGAGAGGTAATATTCGGCAGCTTTATGTTCCTGTTCGGTCGCTCCCACACCTCGGCAGGGAGGGTGTATTCTTCCTTTTCATATCCCTGCCGCAGCTCCAGAGCAAGGCCGCGCAGGAACGCCCGGTGTACGGAGGCTGCCAGCGCTTCAGTTGTCACTTCCAGGTTTAGCTCGCTCTTAAGGCAATCCACGACCATCTGCGTGCAGATCCCTTTGGTAATATCAAAAAACTTACAGAGGCCGATCATGTCGAAGCCGACTATCTGGATTTTGTCCCGGGTAATCCCCTGAACCCATGATTCCATATCCGACTTACCTTCACGGGTAAGCATACCGTACGTCGCCATCGACATATGCCCGCCAGCAATGGCCCAGGCGTATCCCGGGTTGGTTTCGGGTTGATACGCAGGCAGCTCCAGACCTTTGACATGGTAGGCGTAGGAGGTCTCTCCGGTACTCTCGGAAAGACGTTTGGAGCCCCGTCCGATCTCCGGGAGTCTGCCAGTGCCGGCCTGTATGATGAGCTCCTCTATCTTTGCAAAATCACCGAAGGTCGCACCGTTCAGCAGCGGTTTTTCAGGATGCCTCTCGTTGTAGGAGAGAACGTAGGAGACCGTCACCCCGAGAGAGATAGAGTCCATGCCGTAGTTGTCGGAAAGATGGATCAACCGGGCCGCTTGACCCGCGTCATGGATACCGATATTGGTGCCGAGCAGATTGAGCGGTTCGTAGTCAAATTTGGCCAGAAACGCACCTGCGCTGCCGTCATCTTTTTTCTCGTGGATATTGTTATGGCACGTTATGCCGCAACGGTAGCAGGCTTCCGATTTTATCAGGTACTCTTTTTCCACACGCTCCCGAAAAAGCTGCTCCGGCAGATCGTTCCCCTGAGGACGGAAATTATGCACCGGCACGGCATGAAAGGCCTGCAGAACATCGTACGCGGCCCAGGTACCGCCGCCGCCACCACGGCTGATCGGTTGCAGTCGTGCCGCCCCGCCCCCTTTGACTACGTTGATGTTGACTTTTTTAACCTCCGGCGTAAGAGTCTTGATTTTGTCGCTGCTCTGGGCAACGAGGGCGAGGAGGTTTTTGTAGCCCATGAGGCTTCCCATGCCGCCGCGACCGGCAAAGCGCATCTTGTCCTCTCCCGATTTGAGCTGGTTGTCGGTTGACAGTCCTACCGCCCCCATGTAGACATGCTCCCACTGCTCTCCGGCCTGGCCGATTGCGGCAAAATGGGCGCTGCTGTATTCCTTCTGCAGCGCCATGATCTTTTCGTGGGTGGAAAGGCCCAGCAGATGATCCGCTGGTTTTAACTCCACCACCGGTCCTTCCGGAGTTTCCTTTATCAATGCATAGATCGGTGTTGCAGAGCACCCCTCGAAGATCAGTTCATCGAGGCCGGTCCACTTGAATTTGGCTCCGAAGTTACCGCTACCGGTTGACCACATCGCTGCCGGCAATCCCTTTTTTGATTCTTTGATCGGGCTGAAGCCGGAAAAATAGGTGCGCAACCCGGTCATGGCACTGCTGCCGGTCAAGAGACCGGTATTGACGATCAGTGGATTTTCCTCGCAATAGGCGCAGTTTATATTCCGTTCCGCCAGAAGCTGGAAAGACCGGCCGAACCCGCCCAGAACATCCTCCAGATTGCGACAGGGGACATCTTCCTGACTGATGTTGCCGCTCTTCAGATCGACCGTGCAGCGGTGATATAAAATCGCTGAAGGGTCCGAGACAGGATCAGAGGTAAGATATTTCATATGGAGTACTCCTTGTTAAATTTACCCGCCATCAATAAACGGCAATAAGCAGAGCGTATCACCCTCATGAAGCAGATCTTCGACACCGGCATGGATTTCGTTGATAAGCACGATCCCGAGAAGAGGATCGGGGATCAACAGCTCATCAACCACCTTCCGTACCGGGGTGCCGGCAGGATACTCACAGACCGCCTCTTTAAAACGGCCGATCTGAAAAACCCCGACAAGTTTTACGGTCACATTCATGGTTTTTCCTTGCAGAGGCATCTTTTTCACCAATTTCAAATCAAAGATGAAATCAAGGCGGCGAGGATTGAGGCGCCGATGCGTACTGATAAGTACGGTGAGGTGCCGAAGACGAGCCAACGACGATAGCGCTTTGATTTGGAATTGGTATCAGTGGGACATCAGTACCGGCACGGTCATATATTTGAGTATATGCCGGGCAACGTCCCCCAATGTCGGGGTGCCGAGCCGGGTCTGCGCGAAAGCTCCCATTATGAGGAGATCAATTCCCTCATCAGAAGCGCGGTTCAGCAGCACATCGCCGAAGGAGATATCGACAGTGGTCGACTGTTCCGCCCGTGCCGTAATACCGTGATAAGCGAGGTGTTGGCAGAGTCTGTCCCCTTCGGGTCGCCCGGCTTCAGTCGGGTTCATTGCAAGAACATTAACAGCATCGGCCAGTGCCATCAGAGGTATGGCGTCATTTACGGCACGGGTCGCTTCCCGTCCCGGCTTCCAGGAGATCAGTACCCTGGTGCCGCACTCCTTGTACGAAGTGGCATAGGGGATAATCAGCACCGGTCGCCCTGCGCCGAGAAGTACCCGCTCCGGGAGGTCAGACGGCGTGTCTTTGTCATCGGAGGCATGATCGGTCTGCCCGATAATCACCATGTCGGCGTAGTGAGCATGAAGATTGATAATCTCGGCCACGGAGGTGCCGGTCACTTTCCAGTCAACAGTGAGCAGTTCCGCCTCTATCCCGGTGGCGGCGGTTATTTCATTAAATTGGTCCTCAACCTGCTGTGCCCTTACCCCGGTGTCAATGTGCAATGGCTCATAGTAGGGGTGCGTGATAATGTACAGGGCGGTAAGCCGTGCCTGATGTTTCTTTGCAAGGCTGACGGCCAGACTCAGTCGGGCGGCGGCATGATCTGAAATATCCAGATGGACAAGAATATTTTTTAACGGCATGTCACAAACCTCACTCTGTTTTTTTGAAAACAAATTCCGATCATGGTGTCATAAAATCTTTGGACTGCTTACCGCTCAAACTCTCAAGGGTAATTTTCCAGACCCTTACCCCGGCAACGTCGGCATCGCTGAAGCTCCACTCCCGCTCTGAATACTGTTTCATGATCACTTGCAGGGCGGTCGTTTTTTCAGCAGGATCAGTCACCTCATGAATCGAGCCAGAGCCGATGACACTCTGAAACGAAAAGCTCCAGTTGCATGCGGCACTTTCATGCGGCCTCAGAGTGACCGCCCCCTCAAACTCCAGGCAGACGGTGGGATTCGCCTCGAAGAACTCAATCTTCCTGCCGGTATGTGCCGTGTGTATATAGAGCGCGTCGCCATCATACCCGAAGGAAACGGGGATGACGTACGGCACGTTGTCCCTGGCCAGCCCCAGTCTGCATACCTGGCTGCCGCTGATAATCCGGTTAATGACGGCCCGCTCCATAATTTCCTTGTCGCCTCTTCTCATTCTATGCTGCTCCTGTTCATATTTTCAGAAGCCGAGATACGCTTCGCGAATTGACTCATCAGCCTCAAGCTGCTTACCGGTCCCCTCGCCGACGATACGGCCATTTTCCATGACATAGCAGTAGTCGGCAACCTTCAGCGTCTGGTGGACGTTCTGCTCGACGAGGAAGATGGTCAACCCCTGGCGGTGCAGTTCCTGAATGACGTTGAACACCTCTTTCACCATAAGCGGCGCGAGGCCGAGGCTCGGTTCGTCGAACATGATGACCTGCGGATCCTGCATCAGCGCCCGGCCGATGGCAACCATCTGCTGCTCACCGCCGGAGAGGGTCTCCGCTGTCTGATTACGCCGTTCCTCAAGCCGTGGAAAGACCGAGTAGACATGCTTGAGGGTTGCCGCCCGCTTGCTGTGTGTTCGCTTGAGATAGGCACCCACGAGCAGGTTTTCCTCAACGGTCATTTTTGAAAAGAGCTGCCTTCCCTCCGGAACAAGGGTGATGCCAAGATCAACCACCTTGTGGACCGGCTGGCCGCTGATGACGGAACCATTATGCTTGATCTCCCCGCCGGCAAGCGGAACGAGGCCGCAGATGGATTTGAGAGTCGTGGTCTTGCCGGCGCCGTTGGCGCCGATCAGGGCGACAAGCTGCCCTTTTTTGACTGAGAACGAGATCCCCCAGAGAGCCTGCAGGTCACCGTATTTTACCGCTACGTCTTTCACGTCGAGTACATTCATGCCGCCGCCTCTCCCAGGTAGGCTTCGATAACCAGCGGGTTGCGCGCCACTTCAGCTGCGGTACCCTCTGCTATCTTCTCGCCGAAATTCAACACCACCAAACGATCACTGATGTTCATGATAACCCGCATGATATGTTCCACAACCAGTATGGTCATTCCCTGTTTTTTAAGCTCCAGTATCAGCTCCACCGTCTTGTCCGCTTCGGTCGGGTTCAGACCGGCAACAACTTCATCAAGAAGCAGAAACGTCGGCTCCAGAGCGAGGGCCTTGCCGATTTCAAGCCGCTTGCGCCCGGCCAGAGTCAGGCTTGCTGCAGAAACATCGGCACGGTCGGCCAGGCCGGTGTTCTCAAGAATCTTCCATGCGTGCCGCTCGGCGTCTTTCCGTTTCGGGTGACGAAGGAACGAAGCGATGATGACGTTTTCAAGCACCGTCAGTCCGGCAAATGGCTTCACCACCTGGAATGTCCTGCCAATACCGCGGTCCGCCAGTGTATAGGGCGGTTTTCCGCTGATGTCGAGCCCTTTGAAAACGATCGTGCCGCTGGTCGGAGCGTAGAAACCGCTGATGACATTGAACAGGGTTGTTTTCCCGGCACCGTTGGGACCGAGCAGCCCGATGATCTCGCCCTGCTGGACATCAAAGGAGACATCGTTGACTGCGGTTAATCCCCCAAAACATTTTGTGACCGAATTAACTTTCAAGATCGGTTCAGCCATGATTATTCCCCTTCACCCGGTGACAGTTTTGCTGCTGAACCTTCGTCCTTTTTCTCTTCGGTCTTCTTTTGGGATTTCGATCCTCTCAGCGTCCCCCAGAGCCCGTTCGGTATGAACACGACACTCAAGGCAATGACCGCGCCGAGAATGATCAGGTAGAGGAGCTGAAAATCGGACAGATAGGCCCAGAACAGGGTCTTGAAGGCAAATATGAGCAGGGCGCCGATAACCGGTCCGATCAGTGTGCCCATGCCGCCGAAGACCACCATAACGAGCGCCTGATCACTTACCAGATCCCCCAGTGTTGAGGCGGGGTCGATAAAGGTAATCCAGTACGCATAGACGCCACCAAGAACGCCGGTCGGAACAGCTGAAAGGATAAACGCCTGCATTTTCAGTTTGGTCGGATTAAGTCCGAGTGCCATAGCCCCCTGATCGTCCTCGCGGATCGCCTTCAGTTTCAGGCCGAAAGGTGAACACTCAAGCAGGTACCAGAGCAGTGCAAAGGTAACGGCAACAATGGCAAGCATGAGGTAGTAAAAGAACTGGGGATTGAGGAACGAAGGGAGGCGCATGCCGTCCGGGCCGCCGGTGATATCCATGATCAGGGCCATCTGCTGGACGGCCCGCGAGAGTGCCCAGGTGGCGATGGCGAAATAGGCACCTTTGAGGCGGAGTGTCGGCAGACCGGCTATCAGGGCACCCACGCCGGCAAGGATACCTCCCGCCGGAAGTGCCAGAGCAAAGGGCCAGTGAGCCTGCATCATCAGGATGGCGGTGGTGTAGGCTCCGAGGCCGAAAAAAGCGCCGTGGCCGAAGTTCAGGTAGCCGGTATATCCGGCAAGGACATCAAAAGCAATGGCCAGACCGACCCACATGATCGCCTCAGTGATCACCCGGAGAAAAAAGGTATCCTGAACGACTGCAGGGAGAGCAATAAGGAGAAGCAGAATAGGGAGTCCCCAGCGGATGCTTTTATCTTTCATGTTCAGACTCCCCTTCCGAATAAACCACGTGGTGAAATCAGCAGTATAATGTACAGGATCGCGAAGACCGCCAGAAGAGTATGACCCGGATTGAAATAGATCAGGAAAACCGACTGAACCATGCCAAGCAGTAATGCCGCCCACGGCACCCCTGCGAGGTATCCCATACCGGCCAGAACCACGACAAAAAAGGCGAAGATCGTGTACTCTGTTCCCATTTGAGCGCTGACTGAGAGGATACAGCCGATCAGCACACCGGTCATGGCGCTGACGCCGACATACAGACCGTAGACCAGTGAAGCGGTCTGTTTGCCGTTGACGCCCATCAGTCCGGCGGAGTCACGGTTCAGGGCCAGAGCGCGTACGCCGAGACCAAAATTGGTTTTCTTCAACAGGTAATGGAGGGCCACAGTAATTGCCAGTGCATAGATCAGTCCCGCCAGGCGAATCGAGGAGATCGTCAGCGAAAAGCCGAACTTTTCAATGAAAAAGGATCCTTCTGAGAAAACCGAGGGGGTTGAGTTACTGTAAAATCCGAACACCGTCAAAGCTATGCCCTGAAACATGATGGCAAGGCCAAAGGTAAAAACCAGCCCCATCAGCAGTGGATTCCCTTTGTTACCGCTCAGCACCCGGTGGATCACCGGCTGAATCAGATACCCGATCAGGGCAAACAGCACAAAGACCACCGGCAGCAGCAGGAATGGATCAAGGCCGGTCACTTTGTTCAGATAGTACCCGGCAAACGCACCGAACATGATCCATTCACCGACGGCAAAGTCGATAATGTGCATTACCCCGTAGGTAAGGGAGAAGGCGATGGCGATGGTGATGTATATTCCGCCGAGCAGAATCCCGTCCATCAATGCTTGAGGTAGAAGTTCCATTATATGTTCCTCCGACTGCTTCTAGTGTTCCGGATCGTAAGGTGCGAACGGCTAACCCCTCTAAATCTCCCTTTAGGCCCCAGAGGGTCCTTAACTAAGGGGAGACTTCAAAGAGTCCCCCCTTAGCTAAGGGGGGACTGAGGGGGTTTAGATTTTGTACTACCGATCTTTCCAAGGTGTTAGCGGGTATTGGGGTGGGGCTTCCTGACTGCTCTTCGGTCCGACGACAACAGTTTTGCCGTTCTGGATCTGAATCGTCAGAGGAGTCATACCGACGTTGGCGTGATAATATTCTCCTGTCGTGGCAAACTTGACCTTGCCGTAGAAGGTATCGATATCAACCTGCTCGAGAGCCTTGATCAGTTCGGTGCGCTTTGCCTCTGACATGCCGGGTGTCGCACCAATTTTCTGCAGGGCAACCTGGAAGGCGATACCGGCTGCTGATGAGCCTGCCTGGGTGTAGTCGGCCGGAGTATTGAAGGCTTTCATTGATGCGGCGTCATAGCTTGCAGCGGTCGGCCAGAGAATCTTGCTCTTGGTTTTGGCGCTGTTGGTCCAGACAGAAGCACCGAAAACCTGGTTGGCATCCTTGCCGAGCGCCTCTACGAACGCCGGCTCGGTTACACCGTAATGCATCAATAACGCTTTTGGTGTGTAGTCGATCTGGCGGAGTGATTTAACCAGCTTGATGAGTTCCTCGTCATGGCCGCCAAAGGCGATCAGGTCAGGTTTCAGACCGCGCACAGCAGAAAGAAGCGGTGTGAGGTCCTGCCCGGCAGGAACGATGTTGAACTTGAGAACTTTGATCTTGGCGGCTTCAGCAGCAGCTTTGAAAGCTTCTGCTGACGCCTTTGAAAAAGTGTCGTTAGAACCGAGAATAACAGCGGTTTTGGGAGCCGGCTTAAGTTCACTGAGGGTTTTGATCGGTGTTGCCCCGGTGAAGTTGATCGGCGGTACGGTACCAAATGTATAGAGGAATTTATTGGTCCAGATGAGGGGTGATTCTGCAGAACCGGTAATCATCGGGACTTTGTACTTTTCGACAACAGGAGCAACTGCAATGGTAACGCCGGAGGAGTAGGGGCCAAGGATGAAATCAACTTTCTCCTGGGTGATCAGGCGCTCGGCAGCGGATGCCCCGGAAGCAGGGTTTGACTGGGCATCAGCATAATAAAGCTTTACCTGGTATTTCTTACCCTTGATTTCAATGCCGCCTTTCGCATTAACTTCCTGAGCCCAGAGATCGTAACCTCTCTTGGTAACGTTACCGCCAGTGGCCAGAGAACCGGACAGTTCAGTGACGACCCCGACCTTGAATACGGCTTCATCCGCTGCGTACAGTGTGGTTGCTACCAGAAGTGACGTGATAAGAGCCAGGGTACAGAGCAATCTTTTTTTCATTGTGTTGCCTCCTTTGAGTAGTGAGCAGCTCCCAGATCAGTTGAATTTCTGAAAGCGCCCTGTTGAGTTAGATGGTACGACACGGAGCAGAACGGTTTATTATTTGACATGATGAATTAGCACAAGACGTGCCAATATTCGGCCTGAGTTATGTGATTACTGTTGGCAGGGCAAAACAGGCGTTTGTCTGCGCATGAAGTCAATCACTGTTTTGAATTATACGGGAGATAATTATGCCAAACGGAATAAAGTGACTTTAGCCGAGCCCATAGCGTTTCAGTTTTTTGGAAATAGTTGATTGATTTACCCCCAGCACATCGGCTACCTGCGACTGGTTGGCATATCGCTCAAGAGCCTGCGCAAGAATAGAGCGTTCTACGCTTTCGATGGCCTGTTGCAGGGTCATTGTCTCGGGCCAGCTGGCCAGACTCGTGCTGACTTCTTTGGCATGGCCGATAATTTCTCCGGGGAGGTCCTGGAGGTCGATGACTTCCGTTTCCGACATGACTACCAGCCGCTCGCAGATGTTGATCAGCTCCCGGACGTTGCCGGGGTAGTGGTAGGTGGAAAGGGCATCGGATACTGCGCCGGAAAGTCGTTTCTTTATGCCGTTCTTCTCACCGTAAATATCGATGTAGTGGTGTACCATGGGGAGAACGCATTCTTTGCGCTCACGCACCGACGGGACATGAATCGGGATGACCTTGAGGCGGTAATAGAGATCGAGGCGGAAACGCTCCTGTTTCACCATCTCCTCCAGGTTGCGATTGGTCGCCGCAAGAATGCGGACGTTTACCGTACGACTTTTGGTGCCGCCAAGGCGTGTAACCCGGCCATCCTCAAGGAAGCGCAGCAGCTTTACCTGCGAAGCCGTGGGCAGTTCCGCAATTTCGTCGAGGAACAGGGTGCCTCCATCTGCCAGTTCAAGGTAACCCGGCTTGCCGCTCGTCTGGGCTCCGGTAAACGCGCCCTTTTCATAACCGAACAGCTCGGACTCGATCAGTGATTCGGGAATGGCGCCGCAGTTAATCTTGATCAGCGGCTTGTCGGCACGCCTTGAATTTTTGTGGATCAGGTCGGCAAACAGCCCTTTGCCAACACCTGACTCTCCTAGTATCAGCACC
This sequence comes from Desulfuromonadaceae bacterium, assembly GCA_049318985.1. Taxonomy (GTDB): domain Bacteria; phylum Desulfobacterota; class Desulfuromonadia; order Geobacterales; family Pseudopelobacteraceae; genus JACRCG01. The sequence continues at coordinate 29,714 of JBMOEI010000003.1, read as the reverse complement.
GATGAATCAACAACGCTCACCTTGAGTGCCTGGCGCAGCGCCTTGAGCATGCAGGGGCTTTTGGCGATAACCCGCCGCGATTCCAGCTCAAGCTGCTGCATCTCCAGCATATGGTGAAGCATCTGGTCTTTAATGGCTCCCTGCTCCTCCAATTCACGCTGCAATGTGTCGATTTCTGTGACGTCGCGCTCACTTACGACGACCCGAATCAGATCGCCATCCGTGTTAAAGACCGGGTTACCGGTCAAGATCAGCTTGCTCCCCTCCCGCTGCTGCAGCATGTTGAATACAGTCCCTGTCTTGATGACCTCCAGAGTTACAGACCTGTCGACAAACCCTTCCTGTACGAGTTCGCGCATGTTGCGTCCGACAACCTCGCGTGCCTGTATTTTATTGACCCGCTCCGAAGCAGGATTGATGCGGAGTACGTTGGCTTCCGCATCACAGATCCAGAGACCGTCCGACGATGAATCAATAATGGTATCCAGCTCACTGGTGAGCTCCTGAAAGAAGCGCATCTGCATGGCAATATCTTCAAGTTCGGTGCTTTCAATGAAAAGGCATGCCACCCCGACACGCTCGCTATCAACCATGATCGGGCTGACTTTCACCAGGTAATTCGACTCCACACCGCGCACCGAAATCTCCAGCCGTGGCTTTCTTTCGCGCAGTGTCTGGGAAATTTTGTCCCACAGTTCCGGCATGATACTGTTCAGGTGAGTTCCGCATGATATATTGAAACTCTCCCTGGCAATACGGTTGGCATGGATCGTCATGCCGGAATTATTTATGGCAAGAAGCCCCACGTCAACGGCATCAGTGAGGGCATGATAAAAATCTTCCGAGTGGAGCGGTGCAGCACTGAATGCTGAGGCAACAAATGGCCGTTGTTCGGGTGTAAGGGACATGGCACTTCCTTTTTGGTTCGGCGAGATCTTCAACCTGCTGAAAAAGAAACAATTTCTGTGAACTGCCATCGCATGAGAAGGCAGCAGCAGCCTCAATTATTCACAAACGCATAAAATATGCAAGATGGAATATTTTTTAGTCGTTCCAGGATACCGGTTTCAGGTGCAATCATGGGACGACATTCAGTAAATTAGCACCATAAAGTAGTAAATCCAGGCAGATACATATTAGCTCCCTGTGATGGCATGATACTTGATTAAATACTAACAGCCTCAACCGGATTGTGCTGTTCCATCTGGCGGGTAAAACACAAATTATATGTATGATATCAAACAGATAAAGGAGTAGTGCCCATGACAACGCGAAACGAAGAGTTGATGCAGCTGCGCAACAAGCACGTCCCCCAGGGACTGGTGAATCTGACCCCTTCATTTATTACCGAAGCCCACGGAGCTATCATGATCGATGCAGACGGGCGTGAGTTGATAGATTTTGCCGGCGGTATCGGAGTGAATAATGTCGGGCACTGCCACCCGAAAGTAGTGGCCGCCATCAAGGACCAGGCGGATAAATTCATTCATACCTGTTTTCATGTCAATCCCTATGAATCATATATCACTCTGGCGGCAAAGCTGAATGACCTGGCGCCCGGATCGTTTGACAAAATGACCATGCTCGGCAACTCCGGTGCCGAGGCAGATGAGAACGCCATCAAAATTGCCCGGTATGCCACAAAGCGTCCGGCAGTGATCTCCTTCGAAAATGCCTTTCATGGCCGCACCCTCCTGACCATGAGTCTCACAAGCAAAGTAAAGCCGTATAAGCTGGGATACGGCCCCTTCGCCCCGGAAACCTACCGCATGCCGTATGCGTACTGTTATCGCTGCCCGTTCGGCTTGAAGTACCCGGAGTGCAAGGCCTCCTGCGCCGATTACCTGGAAGAATTTTTTATCACCCACGTTGCCGCCGAACAGACTGCGGCGGTAATTGTCGAACCGATCCAGGGTGAGGGTGGATTTATTACGCCGCCACAGGAATATTTTGCAAAACTGCACGCCATCTGCAAGAAACACGGCATACTGCTGATCGTTGATGAGGTCCAGAGCGGCATGGGGAGAACCGGAAAAATATTTGCCATCGATCACTGGGGCATTGAGCCGGACATCATCACCTCGGCGAAAAGTCTTGCTGGTGGAATGCCGCTCAGCGCCATTATCGGCCGCTCGGAGATCATGAACCAGTCCCATATAGGGGGGCTCGGCGGGACCTACAGCGGCAACCCGGTTGCGTGCAGTGCTGCACTGGCTGTACTGGAAATTCTGTTAGAGGATGGCCTGCTCACACGCGGCGTAGCGCTCGGAGAAAAACTGCATGCCCGTTTTCTCGCCATGCAGGAAAAGTACGAGATGATCGGCGAAGTACGCGGCAAGGGGCCAATGCTGGCACTGGAACTGGTACGTGACCGGGAGACCAAGGAGCCGGCTGGTGATGAAGCGAAGAAACTGACGAAGCTCTGCTATGACAAAGGACTGGTACTGCTCTCCTGCGGCAATCACGGCAACGTCATCCGCGTATTGATGCCGCTCGTGATTTCCGACGCAGAACTTGAGCGGGGTCTGGCGATTTTGGAGGAATCACTTCAACAGTTGCAGGCGTAGGAATATTTTGCACACGAATGGGGCGAGCAGTTTTTCGCCCCATTCGTATATCTACATGGGGGGCAGCGTGAAACTGGAACCGGACAAAAGAGTACAGATTAAAGTGGTGAAGTCAGAGTGCTCATTGATGGCGCTGGATTCCTGCGTGTATCTGGATGGGCCGATGATTGACTACGCAGCTTCCGCCCCGGTTTGTGTCACTGCCCTGCTCGGCATTTACCCCTTTATCATGACCGCCCGTTTCGGCATTGAATCGGATAAAATGGGTCATAATGACGGTTACCACGTCTGCTGTCCGGATAAGATTGTGGAGTTTGTCGTTTCAAGCGTGCTGCAGCCTCTTTATACCGACGGCATCTCCCGCAAGTGCGCTTCAATCAGCTCCTGATAGCCATCTGTCGGGCTGTGTTTATAGACCATTGAGGAGGCTATCTCACTGGCCATTATCGCATACTGGTATTTAACCGGCAGCCCTTTGATCCTCGCCCGATAACGCGGCTCATTGACCAGCAGACGGGGCAGATGAGCCAGTATGGATTTACGGTAGAGCGGTTTTGTACTGAGATCCGGATGCTGCTGAAAAAAACTGAACAGCCGGGCGTAGTGGGCATTGATCTCAGTGCTGATGGCGTTTGAAATATCCGTATAGAGCTGACTGCCGCCCGACTCGCGATGACGGCGGAAGATCAGCCGTGCCTCGTCCTCGGCACGCTTGTTGAGAATGTGAATGACGTCGGCAACATATATTTCCTTTTGCTCAAGGAACTCCTTCTCACTCAGCAGCAGATTGGCGATGATCTCATAGGACGAAGAGATGACCCCGCATTTATTGGCAGAGGCGTCCCGCATCACTACGACGCCCCGCCGCTGAAGTTCGATGCGTGCCTCCGGGGTTATGAATGAGTTGGCACCTTCGATGATGGCTTTACTTAAGGCCATCCCTTCAGACGTGAACAGCCGGTGACAGTTATGTTTGTCGATGGTCTCAGGGCGGCCACCGGCCGGAATAAACAGGTCGGCGGATACGGTAAAGATGAGGCTGTTGTACTCGCGATAAAAGTCGTCATTGGAAATCCATAGTTCCTGAAGCCCGGAGTCGGTACAGATAACCTTGCGAAACAGCTCCTTCATTCCCTCCCGACGCGTCCGGGAGCGATATATAATGACACCGCCGGGATGCAGAGCGGCCGGATCAAAGGCATCAATATCAGCTGTAAGAATTACCCGTGAAAGCGCTGCATGGTCAGCTCCCGATGGATCAAAAAGAGCTCCGGTGCCGTCGATTATCAGCTTTATTGCCACCTTCGGGCAACGCTCCAACAGCAGGCGCATGGCGTTGCCGGCGACATCACCATTAGGGCCGCCGGTAAATTTGACCGAAAACGCCTCCTGATGGATATCTACTCCAAGTTCTGCCATGGTTATTTCAACAAATTTGACCACCCCTGCTGAAGTAACACCATACTCCTTGTGATTGATGCCGACTTTCTTGCTCGACATGATACCGATGCCGAGAATGTAGCCGCGCTTGACCGACTGGGCGGCAACCATTTCAACCATGACATCGTGCATGTTCTCATCGGGACCGAGTTCGATCGGTTCATCCTCGCCGTAGTAATCGACCACGCGAGGATCTTTGGCACGCCCGTTTTCGGTGACAAAAATATCAAGAAATGCGTTGATCAGTCCGTACTGCAGCTTGTACAGTCGCTGCGTAACCAGCTCGCGATCACTCTCACCTGCTGCATCGAGAACGACCACCATCTTGGATCCGCCTTCATAGATATCCTTGTTTTTGAGATGCTGTGTATGGGCAAGTACATAGTTTTCCCGGAACAGGGAGTTAGCGCAGGTCACATAATCATCGCGTCCGTTTGTTATCAGGGTGCGCCATCCGCCACGGGCGATATCGGAGAAGCCGATATGGTATCCTGAACCATACCGACCATAAAAATAGGTAATACGGAAAGGACGTTCTGCTGGCAGGTCGGCCGTAAATTTCTGGTCAATTCTGCCCATGTAGGCCGGGTCAATACGGAAGGCCAACGCATGCTTTTCAAGGACATAATAATTGGTCTTCAGTGTGTACTGGATAAACAGCAGGGCACAGCGGAATATCGTGCGACGGAATTCATCGAGGAATCCATGCCCGGTATTGTAACAGTCAACTATACGGGTCGTCTCCTCAAGCGTCTGTGCATACAATGAAGTCCGGTCCGGGAGCGACGGATCGAAGCGTGCCTTGAAGAGCCGTACCAGTTGCTGGGCAATATCAATATGATTGTGAAAGGCCCGCATGATCCCTTCCAGGTCAAAACTTTCCGGATGGGTGTGTGCCAGGTTCGTGTGGCAGAAGCCGATAAACGCATTAATAAGCAGCGCATCGTCGCCGCTCATGATGCCGTTTACGACAAGCTCCCTGTATGACGCTGATGAGGTGGAGAGGATCTGGGTGTTGTACAGTTCCCGCTGGAGGCGCTGAAACAGCCCGGAATTCTTGTCGATCGGTTTACCATCACGGGTTGTTACGTAAAACGTTCCCAGAAAGTAGGGGTGGATTTCTGTGCTGATGGTCAGACAGTACGCCCGCTTGACGCTCACTGCCAGACGATTGAAAACTTCCATCGTCTGTTGCAGGAAGTCCCGCTGGGGAGGGTTGCCGACCGCAAACAGCAGGCGCGATTCGTTCCCCCCGCCGTTTTTCTCACTTGCCTCGACATCGAGAAAGACCCCGCCGTTTTGTATTGTCTTCCGATAGAGCCAGATGATCCTCGCCACCCGCATCGGTGGTGAAATCCGCACATAATGCGGGTTATTCAGCCAGAGTATGTTCAGCAGTGCATCCAGCCGTTTCAGGTCAAATTCAGCATAGCCCTCTTTTAATGCTGCGGCGACACTCGTTCTGATCTCTGACGGCACAGCCTCTCCGGAAGCTTTGGCAATATCTGCTGCAGAACGACGGTCGAATTCAAACAGCTGAATTTCAAGATGTCTCTGCGAATCCGGGAGTGGGCCGTTTGACACGGCAAAATGGGCGTAGGAAATTTCCCGCTCCTGCAGCGTCCTGAGTGTTTCGTACAATGAACCGGGCCGATTGAGAACAGCCATGATTAACATTTTTTCCCGGTCGGCCAGAATCATCCTGCGGTTTCGGGCCAGGTTATGCAGGCCACTGGCGAGTATGGTTACCGCATCGATCTCTTCCTGCATGGTGATGGAAAAATACGGATGGATATTGGCATCAAGCCACTCCAGGTTCCGGTTCGACAGCTGATAATTATGCCTGATCGCATGAAGTACCTTACTTGAGATGTTGCTTTCAACGGATTCCATTATTCTTTCCTCTCTCATGTGCAGTGATATTACCGTTCGTTCATCCATGTAGCATAAGGTGTGCCATTACGGCATTCCTGCCGCAGGGTGAGCATTAAGCAATGACTGTTGAACCGCAGAGGACGCAGAGGATCGCAGGGAAAACAGCTCGGTATAGCCCCTTCGGGACCTAAAGAGAAAAAATGTAGTATCCAAAGGGGTGAACCACTTAAATCAGTGCCACTTCCTTGATTTTCCTCTGCGTACTCTGCGGTAATTATGTTTTGTTATGAAGTTTTGGAAGAACGCATATGCAATGCTGAATCGCATCAATTAATGCAGAAGTGAGTCAGGCGGGGGAGTTGACGTCAGGAAATTCCGTATTTTTTAAGTTTACGCCCAACCGTTGACTGGTTTACTCCCAGTGCATCAGCCATACGGTATTGATTGCCATGTTCTTTCATGGCCTCAGCTAACAACGTTCTTTCCACACTTTCCAGGATCTGTTCAAGATTCATTTCCCGAGGCCATCCGGTCATCGGTTGTACCTGTTCAGCTACAGAGTTGAAAATATGGGCGGGCAGATCCTGAATATCGATCACCTCCGTCTCTGACATTACCACCAGGCGCTCGCAAAGGTTCATCAATTCACGAACGTTGCCGGGAAAGGTGTAGGATAGCATGGCATCTGTTGCAGCACGGGCCAGGCGTTTCTGGCCCCCGTTTTTACGTGCAAAATAATCGATATAATGACGGATCAGCGGCAGAAGGCATTCCTGCCGTTCCTTAAGAGAGGGAATGGAGAGCGGGATTACATTCAGACGGTAATACAAATCGAGCCGGAATGTCTTTTCCACAATCATCTTTTCAAGGTCGCGATGCGTTGCCGCGATAATTCTGACGCTGACAGTCTTGCCGGAGGTTCCTCCGAGCCTTGTCACCCGGCCGTCCTCCAGAAAGCGAAGCAGCTTGACCTGCGAAGCCAGGGGCAATTCGGCGATCTCGTCAAGAAACAGAATCCCCTCATCGGCCAACTCCAGGTAGCCCGGCTTGGCACCCATTGCTCCGGTAAAGGCACCTTTTTCGTGGCCGAACAGCTCAGATTCAATCAATGATTCGGGAATAGCACCGCAATTGATCTTGATCATCGGCTTACTCGAGCGATGTGAGTTTTTGTGGATCAGGTCGGCAAACAGCCCTTTGCCGACTCCTGACTCACCAAGAATCAACACGGATGAATCAGCGGAACTGACCTTGATGGCCTGGCGCAGCGCCTTTATCATACTGGGACTTTTTGCGATTACCGTATGGGAGGCGAGTTCGACCTGCTGCTGTTCCAGCATGTGATGCCAGAATTGTCCTTTAATCGCTTCCTGATCTTCCAGTTCCCGCTGCAGTTTATCAATTTCCGTGATGTCGCGCTCAGAGACCACAACCCGGATAATTCTCCCCTCATCATCAAAAACCGGAGTGCCGGTGACAATCAGCTTACGTCCGGCTCGTGACTGCAGCATATTCACCATCGTTTTGCAGCTGAATACCTCCATCGCCGCCGAACGTTCGATAATACCTTTTTCAACCAGTTCATGTGCCGTGAGTCCAAGGACATCCTCCTTCCTTACCCGGTTAATCCGTTCTGAGGCAGAATTTATCCGAATAACCTTTCCCTCACCATCGTAAACCCAGAGACCTTCGGAGGAGGAGTCGATAACAGCGGTTAATTCCCTGGTCAATTCCTTAAATGAGCGCAACTGACGCGACAGCATCTCAAGGTCGGTATTTTCCACAAACACACAGATAGCGCCGGTTACACCGGAGTCAATCAAAACCGGGCTCACGGTCACCAGGAAACTCGATTCCCCCTTCTGAACAGAAAGCTCAAAACGGGGTCTTCGATCCTGCATAGTCTCAACAACAGTACTCCACAAAAGTGGAAAATGCTCACTGAGGGAACTCCCCGGGAAGATATTGAGGCTTTCTCTGCTGACCCGGTCAGAAAGTATGACCACACCGGTCGAATCGACTGATATGATGCCGTCACCCATGGCATTATACTGCGCTGAATTGAAGGCTTCCTGATGTATTTTATCCGGTTTTGAATCCATCACCAGGGTCTTGAATTCTCTTTTTTCCGACATGCTGGCAACCTTCATAGTGGCAGTTAGTGAGCGATTTCACAGTAATGCATAATTGCATTAAATATGCAAGTTGTGATTAGAGGAAATCACAAAGGTACTGGAGAACACCTAGTGTTATACGAGCAGAGGGGGCTTATAAGCCCCCTCCGATGATTGCAACCCGCTTTGTCAAATAATATAATCAGAAGGTGAACATTGCCTTGATGCCGTACGCATTCTGTGGGCGGATGCCAACTAAATCTTTAGCACCACTGCTTAAACCATTAGAAAACATGTAGCTCGGCGTAATTGTAATATGAGCTGTCGGTGTATAATCTAAACTGGCGGTTAATTCATAGTTGTGCCAGCCGCTATAAACACCGTCACCGTTAGAAATTTCAGTTACTATATTAGAATATGCCGCGCTCGGGTTTCTCTGGTTATAGCTGACAAGTGCGCCAACATTGGCAGCAAACAGATTCCGCTCTATGTTGATTTTATGGGAGATGGCTCCTGAGTAGAACAGACCGGCCTTGGTTGCAAGCATATTGTCCCAATATACGGTAAATGTCGGCTTGAGCAGCGTATCGTACGCTGCCTTGAGGTAGAACTCGTTGGTATCATCGATTGCATCAACCGCATAATAAACGGTGCCGACGTTGAATTTCAAATTGTCGAGATAGGGGATTGTATAGGGAACGGCATAGTCGATGATAAAGTCCGTTTCGTTGACTTTAAATCGGTTATAAGCGCCATCAGAATAACGATTCTGACCATTACCCCAGTAACTCAGCGTAAAAGCCTTATAGTAAATATCGATGCCCCCCTGCATGACAAAATCTCCAGTAGTACTGAGATCGTTACCACGGAAGAGATACTTGCTGACCGGTCCGATATAAACGTCACCGGTTACCGTCGGATCTGCCGGGCAGGCACAGCAACCTGCTTCCGCAGTAGCAGGCAGATTGAGATCCAATGGGGCGACAGCAGTTGTCTCCGCTGCCATAACTGCTGATGCAAAAGATAAAACCAATACTGCTGCCAGTACGCTGCTCTTTTTCATAACTTAATTTCTCCTTTTGTCTGATATTTGGTGGTTTTCACCAATAAAGTCTCTTCTGTCATCCAATTACTTTCGTTAGCACAAGACGTGCCAGCATCATATTCTGAATTTATAACCTTGATATAGTGATAAAAATATATTATTGGAGCCGTATGCAGATTACCGTAAAACTATTTGCCAGTTACCGGGTCGGACGTTTTAAAGAGGCTGTTCGGGACTTTCCTGATGGTACCTTAGTCAGCGGTCTGCTTCAGTCCCTTGACTTTGCCGACAAACCACCTGGAATTGTGCTGCTGAACGGAATATCGGCAGCAGTCGATACAGAGCTGCATGACGGGGATACAGTGGCGCTGCTTCCCCTTATTTCCGGGGGATGATCATAATTTAATGCTTCCAAAACAGCGATAAGAGTATTTCAACAAAAATAAGTATAATGATGATCCATTCAAGCCTGGTTGATCGTTGGGCATGGGATAGTCCGGTAACTACTTCCAGCACATCTTTCAGAGTATCCGATTTATGCTTGATCTCCTGAAAGCGCTGGGAGAGTTCAAACAGGTTGGCCATTGTACCGTAAAGACGGTCTGCTTCGGGGTTGTCCCAGGTAACCTCCGGCTTATCGAGCACCATAATATAGGAAATGGAAGCGTACTTGAATGTCAGGATCGATGAAGCAAGCTTTGCCAACTTATGGTCTGATATCTTCAATTTACCTTTGTTCAACTGCTCAATCAACTCTTCAACCTCGTCAAGCACCGTATCAATCCTGTCTTCAATCTGGTCCAGAGCGACTGATTTGGCGATGACAAAACAGATAATATCGACAAACACCTGATCAAGCGAAGGCATCACCGCAAAATCGTTGGTTATGTCAGTTTTATCCGTATCCCCTTTTTTAAGTGCGTAATCGTCCTTGTAGCGGAGTTGCATGGCACCACGAAAGAGATCTGATACTTTGCCAAGCTGACCGAAAACCCTGCTGATGACATCTTCGGAGCAATTAACAAACACAATACCGCCGAAATAGTAGAGATACACCTTGAGCTCGTTTTTTCCAGGAGACTCGACCGGCGTGAAGGTCACCGGATTGAGCAGCATCGGCTCTTCCCAGCGATATCGTTTTGATATGTTCAGGCTGGAGGCAAGCTTGTTGAGATCAAGTTCGCCATTAAGAGCAAATGCTTTGAAGTTAAGAGAATCCATTGGAATTACCCTGCAGTAACATATTCATCTACGGTGATATTCAATATGGCAAGTTCAGCAAGGACATAACGGCGACAGACGGCATCAAGCTGCTCCGGCACGAAAATACCAGCCTCTTTGAAGAGCTCTTCCACCATCATGGTGGAAAATACTGCAGCGCACTGCCCCGTTGAATAGGACTCATGGGTCATTTTTGATTTTGCAAACGCTTCGGCAAGTCCGGGAAAATTGGTGTAACTGTCTATCTGTATCGGCTTGGCATCCCTGGTACCCTTGACCCGCACCAGAAAAGCCCCCTCTTCCTGAATAATTCCTTCATCGATAATTTCCTGGATCTCATTCTCAAAACGGGGTGCCCGTGGAATCTGGCGCATCAGCAGATCAAAGGGGGCAACGGAGCAGCCTTTCACATCTACCGGCTCCTTAGATAGCAGCCCCAGTTTATAAAGGGACTCCGCAAGCTCCACCTGGGGGCCGCCGTATTTGAACTCAATATCCTGTGCTCCTTTCAATACAGATTTTGATAGCAACCCCATGGTAACCGGTTCGTCATGTTCATGGTCTACCATGCGGATTTCCTTATCAATGCCGACAAATTTCATCATCTGCGGACGACTGAACGGCACGTCGGTAACAAACTGTCCCTTCTCATAGCGAAACGTTTTGTAGGCCATATCACCGAGGGCGACTTCCGGCGACCACCAGAACGGGATGAAGCGCCTGGTCAGGAAGCCGTCGTAGAAATAGATGCCGATGAAATCGCACGCATCCACTTTCTCCACAGACTCCCGGACCAGCACGTTTGCCAGTCCGGGAGCGATTCCGCAGCCAACCAGGGCCAGGAGACCTTTGGCTTTGAATTTCTCATGCCATTCGGACATAAGCCACTGATAGCTTTCAACAAACCCGATATCTTCCATAGGGCCGGACAGATCCATATATCCGGCATTTACCGCAAGTGCGGCTTCCATAACCTGAATGTTGTATTCAAGCGGCAGACCGTTAAAGATAAAATCACACCCTGCAGCAATCTGAACAATGTTTTCCGTTTTCCTGGCATCCACCTGTACCGCCGATGCTTTAGTGAGTGATTCACTCAAGCGTTCCGCCAGCACTTTATCGTAATCGGCACAGACGATTTCAGAAATCTGCGCGTGTGCATTCAAATGTTTTGCAATTGTACTGCCCTGTGCACCGACTCCTATTACGAGTACTTTTTTCATAAAATGATCCTGTCCCTGTTTGTTTCCGATTGTGTTGTTACCGCTTTATTTTGCGATGAAGCAGACTGTTTAGCGTGATTTTACTTTCGTCCAGGCTTCATCCATGATTCTGTTTGCCGATCCCAGATCCTTGCTGTAATGGAGCCGTTTCATGGTTTCAGCACTGGGATAGATTTCATCCAGCGCCTTATCCTTCGGCATTATATAGGGGAGAGACGCCTGGTTTGGTGTGGCATAGCGGTTATAGTTGGAAAGCATGGCTCCACGCTTGGCCTCAAGAATCCAGTTGATCCATTTATGGGCGGCATCAACGTGTGGCGCTTTGGCAGGTATGGCCATCAGGTCTACCCAGATTTCGCCCCCCTCTTTCGGAATTGAAAAGCCAAGCCGCTTCGGATCGGCCATGACGGCACGCATGGCATCACCATTATATACGATAGCCATTGCAGCAGCTCCGGCATCAACATCATTTTTGCCGCCGACGCCAGGCTTGAACCCCCGACAGTTTTTGGAGTTCTTGGTCGCAATGAGCAGTTCCGCAGCTTTTTTGATCTCCTGCGGATTGGTGGAGTTCATATCATAACCGAGATACATGAGCGCCATAGCCATGGTATCCCTGACCGAATCCATCAGCCAGAAAGTGCCGGCCTGCTTGTTGAGGTCAAAAATTACGGACCAGGATTTGACCGCTTCGGCACTGACCTTGTTTTTGTTATACATCAGGCCGACCGTACCCCACTGCCAGGGAGCGGTATATTTGTTACCCGGATCGTACGGCGTGTTGGCAAACTGGGGCATGACATTCTTGAGGTTCGGTATCTTGGCATGATTGAGCGGCTGGATGAGCTTCTGCGCCATTAGAGTTGACATGATGTAGTCGGAGGGGATGATGATGTCGTACTGACTGACGCCGCCGGCCTGCAGCTTGGCGAGCATATCCTCATTATTCTCGTACACATCAATTTTGACGTTAATACCGGTTTCCTTTTTGAAGTCAGCACTGAATTTCCGTTCATCCATATATTCAGACCAGGTAAATATCCGCAATTCCTTATCCTCGGCATATCCCGCACGGACAAACATCGACAACAGCAGCAGCATAACAAAAAGCGTTTTTTTCATAATTACCTCCCGTGTTTTTCCGACGTTGGTCGGATTAGTAATAAATCCAGGTAAATCAGGCTTCCGACTTCTTTGAAATCCGTTCTGCACCGACCACCAACACTACCGTGACCAGCACAATAAGCGTAGACAGCGCATGAATCTGCGGCGAGACCCCTCTGCGAACTGCAGAATAAATATACAGCGGTAATGTCTGGGAATCCGGCCCGGACAGGAAGAAGCTGATGACAAAATCATCCAGCGAAAGCGTAAAAGCCAACATTGCTCCGGCAACTATGCCGGGCATCATCAGTGGGAGCATTACCTTACGCATCAGATACCAGTTACTGGCAAAAAGATCCCGCGCCGCCTCCTCAACATCCTGGCCGATAAGCGTCAGGCGACTACGCACGACCAGAGCGACAAAAGCGATCTGAAAAGTGACATGCCCGATGATCATATCGATCATCCCCATGTCAAACATGCTGGACACCTCCCGCAAAATACCGAAAACGACGACGAGAGAGCCGGCCATGACTATGTCGGGAATAACAACGGGAATATTGAGCATCATGTTGAGAAACGAGTTTGTCTTCTTTCCCCAGGGGAAACGGTTCATGCCGAGTGCCAGCGCAGTGCCGAGAATTGTCGCGATTATAGTCGATACCACCGCAAGTTCAAGCGTGTTCCAGGCCGATTGTAAAATCCAGTCGTTTTCAAAAAGCTTCGTGTACCAGTCCAGTGTAAAACCCTTCCAGACCCAGCCGTCCTTGGCGGTGTTGACCGAGCAGACAGCAACTCCGAGCAGGGGCAGATAGAGAAACCAGACGGTAAAAAGGGCAAGCCCCTTGATAAGAGGGTGGCACTTTCTCATAGGATTTCAATCTCCTTCCCTTTGCGGCTGTAAATCTGCAGACTGATCATGGTCAGGATCATCAGCCCCAGACTGATTGCCGCACCGAACGCCCAGTCCCTGCTTGAGCCGAACTGCTGCTGGATCAGGTTGCCCACCAGCATGTACTTTGCTCCCCCCAGCAGGTCAGGCACCACGAATGTGCCCATGGCCGGCACAAAGGTGAGGATGATGCCAACCGACAGTCCGGCGGTCGTCTGCGGAAGTATCGCCTGCGTGAATACCCGGATTTTTGAAGAGTAAAGATCCTGGGCTGCCTCCACAAGAGACCAGTCCAGACGTTCAACACTGGAGTAGAGCGGCAGAGTGACAAAGGGAAGGAAGACGGAGACCATTCCCAGATACACGGCAAATGCGTTCGGGTAGAGCGGCGTATCCTCCGGAATCATCCCCATGGCCGTAGCAATTTTTGCCAGAGGGAGTTCTGGCGACAGGAGATAGAACCAGGCATAAGTGCGTATGACCATGTTGGTCCAGAACGGGACAATAACAAGCGTCAGCCACATGTAGCGGCTCTTCGCCGGACGCGAAGCAATAAAGAAACTGAGTGGATAAGAAAGAAGAACGGAAATAAGCGTTGTCACAAAGGCAACTTCGACGGAGCGCCATAAAATGAGCAGGTAATCGGGAGTCCAGCCAAACAGGCTGAATCCCAGCAGGCGCTCATAATTTTCAAGAGTGAATTTCCAGACCAGTTCGCCATGATCGCCACGGGAGGCAAAACTTACCGCAACAAAAATCAAGCCGGGAAGCATGAGAAATACCATCAACCAGGTTACGCCGCTGGACAGGAATGCAATCCCTCTCCGGTAGAGGGAACCCCGGGTCGTCAGTTCGCCACGCCAGAGAATACACTTCTTCTCCATATTATTCCCCCAATGCGACGAGGTCGCCCGCAGTCAGTTCAAGCCAGACCTTATCACCGGCACGAAAGTGTTTATACGATGACGTTCTGACACGCAGATTACCGGGGGAAATGAACAGGTCAAAGTTGGTGCCCCGATAAACAACATCATCGACCGTTGCCAGTATGCCATTCCGCTCCGGTTGACTTTCACGAATCTTGATCCATTCCGGGCGAATTGTCACCAATCCTTCAGTCCAGTCCGGCATTTTTTCCAGACTCAGAAAACCGATCTCCGTTTCCACCCCGCCTTCTACTCGCTTCGCCTTGAGCATGTTCGCAGCACCGAGGAACTCGGCGACAAACTTGTTACATGGATAGTCATACACCTCTTCGGGTGTGCCGCACTGAACAATCACACCGCCGTTCATGACGGCAATCCGGTCGCTGCAGACGAGAGCTTCATCCTGATCGTGGGTAACCATGATAAAAGTTGTGCCGAGCTTCCGCTGCAGACGGCGCAAATCTTCCTGAACCTGCGAGCGCAACTTGGCATCAAGGGCCGACATCGGCTCATCAAGCAGCAGAATATCAGGCTCATTTACCAGCGCCCGGGCAAGCGAGACCCGCTGCTTCTGCCCGCCGGACAACTGGTCAGGCATACGATCCGCAAGCACTTCCAGGCGCAGCATCTCAAGCCCTTCGGCAACGCGGCGCTTGATTTCATCTGCGGGCATTTTTCGTGACCGGAGACCGAAGGCAATATTTTCATATATGGTCAAATGAGGGAACAGGGCATAACTCTGAAACACCATATTGACCTGGCGCTTGGTTGCCGGAAGCGAAGTAATATCTTCATCGCCGAGGATGACGCTACCGGTGGTAGGAATTTCAAGTCCGGCAATAATCCGCAGCAGAGTGGTTTTTCCGCATCCGGAAGGGCCGAGCAGAGTGAAGAATTCTCCCGCTCGCACCACCTGATTGACAGTCTTTAGTACCTCTACCTTACCGAACGTTTTGACAACATTCTGTATGGTGAGGTTTTTATCCTTGCTCGAATTCACTATGTACGCTCCCTCTCGCCTATTTAACGTTGTTTCAGGTCTGCTGCCGGTAAATTTGAATGTAAGGCAGTGCTGTTGAAAACAACAGCAGATTTTTGTGTGCACAGCATGTGCCAATAAACAATACAATGAAACATGGTTATAGAAAACGCCGTATATGCGGGCTATCACGGCACTTCGAGAGATATTCAGGGAATGTCATATTTCGCAGTTCACCCTATGTACTGTATAAAATCAAGGCAGCTGCTGAGCAATCGGCATTCAGAATACAATAATAAAAGTGAACGAAAAGAGACTGGCGTGCAATAAACCGCCGGTTTCCCACCAGGTGAACGGTTAATGCAAAATGGAATCAACAATGCATAGCTGCATCAGCAGAAATGCCGTGAACGGCGGGATACATGTATTACCATTTTTTACGGGGGTTTTAGAGGGTCAACAGGGCAATAGCCCCGAGTGCGGTCATAATACCGGCTAACTGAATACGGGTGATCGTTTCCTTAAGCAGCAGCCAGGCCATAAATACCGTTGCACCGGGATACAGGGAACTGAGAACTGCAGCCACATCAATACGCCCTGTCTGCCCGGCAAGGATAAAGCAGCCATTCCCCCCCACATCAAGCAGCGCGTTGATAGCAATGATGAGCCACGGCAATGGCGCAGCGGTTTGCATCTGTGACTTGAGCGGCATCAGCAATACCAGGAGTAAAGCAGTTATGCCCCCTGCCCTCACCGCCACCATCGGCCACAACAGGGCATTTTCACTGCCGGTATGCATCAGTATCAGAAAGGTACCCAAACATGCCCCGGAAAGAAGCGGCATTTTCAATTCGGCAAAACTAATCCGTTGCCCCTGTTCTTCCGAATGTTCCCGGGAAATCATCCATATTGCCGCCAGCGCCAGTAACAACCCGAAAATTATTGTCAGCTTCGGCATTCCCAGGGTCAGAACGCCAAACAGAACCGGCAGTGCAGCCGCAGTAAGCGCCGAAACCGGGGCCGCCAGACTCAGGCGCCCCATGGTCATTGACTGATAGAGGAGCAGAATGCCGACCGCATCAAATGCCCCCGCGAGGATACAGAGCAGCCACCCTGACAGGGAAAGGGACGCGCCGCCGAACGTGACTCCAACCGCAAGCAACAGCAGCAAACCGCACCCGATGGTGCCGAGCGTCATGCCGTAGGCGCCGACCCGGCGACTTTGAGAGCCGCCGATAAAATCGGCTATCCCCCAACAGATCGCCGTCGATATGCCAAAAACTACTGCCAACATGTTATTGTTTCCTTACGCTGTCAATTCCGCCATACAGTCTGACCAGAGCTGAACCAGGCGGTCAATATCGGCATCCGTTGCCATCGGCGGCACCAGCATCATGTTGTGGAACGGCGTGATCAGCACACCCCGGTTGGCCAGATACAGGTGGGTATAATACATCAGTTCCCAGTCAAAATACCGCTTGGCCTCCGAACCGTTGACCGGCAGGTACGGCATGAACTGCAATTCACAGCGGGCGCCGGAGCGGGTCACGCTCCAGGGAATGTCGTGCTTATTCAACGCGGCTTCAAGGCCATCAGAAATACGGCTCTGTCCCGCAATCATCCGCTCAAATGCCTCAGCCGTCGCCACATATTTCAGCGTTGCCTCCATGGCACATATTGCCAGTGCATTGCCTGAGAGTGTACCGCCGATTCCCATTGGGTCGGAAACGCTTTTACGGCCGAACGTAGCGTTGATTCTTTCTGCGACCACTGCGGTGAAGCCGTATACTGCAACAGGAATGCCTCCGGCAATAGACTTGCCAAGGGTGATGAAGTCCGGTTTCAAACCATATGCCGCCGTGTAGCCGCCGGGACCGGTGGAAAACGTATGCGTCTCGTCTATAACCAGGTAACTCCCGTATTTCGTACAGAGTTCCCGCAGTTTTTCGTGATATCCCGGATCCGGCAGGACCATACCGCAGTTGGTCATTACCGGCTCGGCAAGCACACAGGCAACATCCTGAAACGCCAACTCCCGTTCCAGCGTCACAAGGTCATTAAACTCGACTACCCGCGTCAGGAGGTCTTTGGCAATTCCGGGATTCGAATCGTAGTCGGTACGCAGTTCGAGTGTGCCGTTCTCCCCGATATGCGGCAGCGATTCATCGAGGCTGCCGTGATAGCACTCGTTCATGACCAGAATTTTCGGTCGCGTGGTCAGGGCGCGACAGGTTCTGATAACATAACGGTTCGCCTCGGTGGCCGTCATTGCCACCTGCCAGAACGGCAGGCCGAAGCGCCTCCCCAGTTCTGTGCCGATTTCGAGGGACCGCTCCGTCGGCAGCATGGCGGTAATACCGTTGCGAACCTGATTGGCCACCGCTTCAGCCGTCGGTTCCGGTGAATGCCCGAACATGGCCCCGGTATCACCCAGACAGAAATCCAGATACTCATTTGTGTCAATATCGGTGATACGGTTTCCGGCGGCGCGCTCGATGAAAACAGGGTGGGTTGTTCCCCAGTCCCCCATCCAGGGCATCGGCACACCATTCAGCAGCATCTCCTGGGCGCGAGTGAAAGTTGATTTTGACTTTTGGGTCCGCTGCTGGAACAGCTCGTTTTCGCGAACCTTCAGTGAGGCAAGTTTTTCATCTGAGACAACCCGATAGCTTGATTTCATATCCGTAATCATAGGAAAACTCCTTCACTTTAAATTCTCGCGCTGTTACCGAAAGATGCGGGAAACCTTTTCAGGCCCCGCATCCAATCGTACCTTACTACTTGCTTGTTATAGTTTCTACGGGCTACTCAATACCCTTTACAGACGCGGACTTTGGCTTGTACACATCGTCAAAACGGACTTTCTTGTGCAGTTTTGCCAACAGTTCATGATCCACGTTGCGAAGCTTATGGATGATAATCGGCAAAATCAGCATCGGTACACCGGCGTAAAAACCAATCCGTAAGCTCTCATTAAAAGCACAAAATAGCAGGCAGCCGACCATGCTCCAGATTCCCAGGTGAGCCAGATAGGGGAAACCGGGAGCTACATACCTCAGATCCTTGACTGTGTAACCGTTGGCAGCGAGACGTTTACGGAAATTAATCTGAGACCAGATAATCGAGATCCAGGCGATAGTGCCGGTAAAACCGGAGATCGATAGCAGTGCCACAAAAACCTTGGAGGCGGAGAAAAAGTAGGAACCGGCCAGAAAGAGCCAGACCCCGCCAATGACAAACAGGGCGGCATTGCCCGGCACTGCATGCTTGTTCAGTTTTCCGAGAATTTTCGGTGCCATGCCTTCACGCGCCATTGCCCAGGTTACCCGCACGGTTGAATAAAGGCCGCTGTTGGCGCAGGAAAGTGCGGCGGTCAGGACCACGAAACTGAACAGACCGGCTGCCCAGTTGAGTCCGTACTGCTGCAGTGCGGCCGAAAATACCGAACCACCTTCAACTCCCGCATCCTTCCAGGGGAAAATAGTGACCAGCAGAAATACCGGAACCATGAAGAGGAGAATTACGCGGACAGTGATACTGCGAACCGCACTTGGAATGGTTTTGCTGGGGTCATTGGCTTCACCGGCGGTCAGACCGATGATCTCGACACCCTGAAAGTTGACCAGCAGCATGACCATGGTAGTCAGCATGACAAAGCCGCCGCTTGGAAACAGACCGCCATTGCCAAGAATGTGCATGGTACCGATCACGCCATTTGGTTGGCCGTTGGGTATGATGTTTAAATAAATCATGATCGCCATAACGG
Source organism: Desulfuromonadaceae bacterium (assembly GCA_049318985.1). GTDB lineage: Bacteria > Desulfobacterota > Desulfuromonadia > Geobacterales > Pseudopelobacteraceae > JACRCG01. The sequence goes on along the minus strand of JBMOEI010000003.1, from coordinate 10,562 downwards.
AAAAGATGATGATCGCTCCAACTTTCACAATGGCAAGCCAGAATTCAATTTCACCAAAGGCCTTGACATGGGAAAGATTGACGAAAGTGATTATGATGCCAAAAACTATCGCCCAGATCCATTGGCTTACTCCCGGGATAAAGGCGTTCATGATAATGCCGCCGGCGATACATTCAGCCGGTATGTAGGCCATCCAGTTGAACACATAGCTCCATCCTACCCCGGCAGCCCAGGAAGGGGAGATGAATTCGGAGGCGTAGGTCACGAATGATCCGGAAATCGGAATGGCTACCGCCAGTTCGCCGAGGGCGATCATCACCAGATAGACTATAAACCCACCCAGTGCATACGCAAGAAATGCCGAAGGGCCGACATCCTTGACGATCGTACCGGTACCAAGAAAAAAGGCGGAACCAATAATTCCTCCCAGGGCAATCATCTGGACATGACGATCCTTTAAACCACGCTTGAGGCCACCATCATCAAATGATTCAAAACCGGTTTCCAGCAGATGAACTTCTTGAACCTGTTCAGACATGGGAGATCCTCCTGAGTGGTGATATTTTGAATAACAACTCTGCCCAATGCAGAACTGCGGATGAAACAGTCCGTTTCATCCGCAGTTTGTACAAAATTATTTAATCGCTTTGTTGAGGGAGCTGATGACCTCTTCCAGAATGACCAGCATCCGGTCGATAAGTTCATAGCTGATGTTCAGTGCCGGTTCGATGCGGATGGTCCTGGCGTTATTGAACGTTCCGGCAGTCAGTACCTGACGGGTAAACATGCCGGAGGCAAACTGCCACCCGAGCTCATCACTGGTAAAATCAATGCCGATCAGAAGCCCTTTGCCACGTACTTCTGCCATGACTCCGGGGAATTTAGCCTTGAGCGCCACCAGTTTCTCCAGGATATATTCACCTTTGGCTTTTGCCTGACCGGGAAGATCTTCTTCCAGCATGACGTTAATGTAGGCAAGTGCAGCGGCGCAGGCGATCGGGTTGCCGCCGGTGGTGGTCGAGTGCATGAACGGGTTTGGCTCCATGCATTCCCAGATTTTTGCGGTAGAAAAGAAGCCGGAACAGGGTACAACACCACCGCCGAGTGCTTTGCCAAGGCAGATAATATCCGGAGTGACGCCCCAATGGTCAACACCGAACAGGGTACCGGTACGGCCAAGACCGGTCTGAACTTCATCAGCAATCAGCAGAATACCGTAGCGATCGCAGATTTCGCGGAGCCGGGGGAAATAATCATCCGGCGGGATGATAGCACCGGCTTCACCCTGGATCGGTTCGACAATCATGGCAGCGATACCGTTGCCAACCTGCTTGCAGGAAGCAAGCAGCTGCTCCACCGCGTCGGCGTTGCCGAACGGTACGTGATAGACATTGGGCAGCAGCGGCAGAAGCGGTTCACGATAGGTTGATTTCCCCATGAGCGTCAGCGGCCCGAGCGTCTTGCCGTGAAACGCCTTTTCCGTTGAAATAAATCCGGATTTTCCGGTGTACAGTTTGGCAAGTTTCATGGCACCATCAACGGCTTCGGTGCCGCTGTTGATGAAGAAGCCGTACTGAAGGTCACCGGGAAGAAGGTTCGCCATGACTTTTCCGAGATGCGCTCTCAGTGGATCGAGCATTTCCTGGCTGTATTGGGGGCTACGATCGAGCTGGGCCTTGACGGCGGCAACAATTTTCGGGTGCTTGATACCGGCAGAGTAGAGGCCGAATCCACCAAGAACATCGATAAATTGACGTCCTCTTGTGTCGGTCAGTGTGGACCCCTGTCCAGTCCATTCAACGGAGGCAAAATCGCCGGATTCTGTCATTGATTTGCGGTATTTAAGCCACCCCTTGTTGATATGGTTGGCAAAGTTCTCTACGGTCTCCTTTTCAATGATAGCCTTATCCTCGGCCGATACCTGATCTTCCGGAGTTAACAGCAGGTCGATCATCCTTTTTGCTTCCGTCCGTGCATACTCAACATTTCTGCTCATGATTGTACTCTCCTTGGTGTCCCATAATGGGATTTATATGCTTAGTTTCAGAACTCTATCAACCGGTGCACATTATCAGGCACGGGCTTTTTTCATTATAACTTCAGCCATTGCATGCCGTTTGTCGCTTGGTGAACCACTCGTGGACCGGCATTTCATCTGCGCTGCTTTCATGCGGACCAACTCGGGATCTCCCTGGGTAAACAGCAGAGCCTCGGCAGGGCACTCTTTCGCGCAGGCAGGATCTCCTCCGCACAGATCACATTTGAAGGCGCAGGTATCGCCAAGCTCTATCATGCCGTACGTGCAGGCAGCAACACAGGCCCCGCACGATATGCAGAGGTCCTGATTAACCAGTACCACTCCTTCAGAATCACGGTACAGAGCCGCCGTCGGGCAGGCTTCGAGACAGTTGGCCTTGGGGCACTGAAAGCAGATACTCGGCACTGAATAGCCGCGCAGAGGAAAATTGTTGATCTTGAGGCGCCCTTTGCCCGGCTGGAAGACTCCTTCTTTCATTGCGGCGCAGATCAAAGTGCAGCGGTTACAGCCGGTACAGTTATCCGGGTTGGCAAATAATTGATTTTTCACGACAAGCTCTCCTTTAATAATTGTCCAGGCCAAGTTCGGTTAATTTATGCTGAGAAGGGACTCCCTGATCATCCCAGCCACGCAGGGCATAGTAGGAGCGCATCGCAACCGTCAAATCATCACGTGAGAAGACTCTTCCTGCCTGTGCGCCATCCTCAAGCGGGCGTTCCATAATTTTCCGTGGCAGCGTGTCGTCATCAGCGGTGATACCGGCCCGCAGATTAAAAAGCCGGCTCAGGTTCCAGATCCGTTCTCCGGCACGATCAAGTTCTTCAGCTGTTACCTCTTCACCCAGACCAACAGCCAGCAGGTCAGCCTCAATTTCAGTATTCATCGTGCCCCAGAAATCACAGAAACCGGTAGACCACTTAATCCCGTTGGCATTTTGGGCGTTGACCACTTCCGCAACCAGTGCCTCAATATTAAAAGGATCCGGAGTAAATATCGGGAATGCCCTCAGGTGGCAGGCGCCACGCTCACTGGTAGCATACGCGATGCCCATGCCATAATTTCCTCGCGGCTCATAAGCGGGCATTTCCAGCCCCTTAACCTCCATGGAGAGATCCTCCGCGCCATACCTGGCAGCCAGTTTTTTTGCACCCATGGCAAGGTCGCGACCCCGATCTGTGGAGAGTGTGGCAATTTCGTAGATTACCTTGAGGTATTCATCAACCTGACCAAAATGAAGGTTAAAATCATGGCGCCCCGTTTCGGTCATTTCCATTGCCAGACTGATGGTACTGCCGCAGCTCATTGTGTCGAGACCGAGATCATCGCAGAGTCGGTTGAAGCGAATTACCGCCTCAAGGTCATTAATTCCGCAATTTGAGCCGGCAAGGCAGAGTGTTTCATATTCGGGGCCTTCAATTTCGGCCGAGTTGACACGCGTAAACTTCCCGCAGGCCATGGGACAGGCAAAACAGGCACGATTACCAAGTTTGGCCGCCTGAATAGCTTCGGAGTTCAGTTTTTCTTTACGGCCGTTAAAACCACGGGTGTAGTTCTTTGTAGGGTGGATTCCCATTTCATTGGTAACTTCAACCAGAATGGGCGTTCCATCGGTCTTGGCCCAAAGATTGTCATCTGTCAGCAGATCGCTGTTTTTGTAATGATTGATCCGCTCTAAAAACCGACCCATATCGGCCACCGAAATCGCGCCGGTTCCCCGGCAGACAATCCCTTTGAGGTTTTTACTACCGAACAGGGCGCCGGTCCCGCAGCGGCCAAACTGGCGGTATGAATCAGAACCTATCATGCTGTAGGTGATCAGATTTTCTGCAGCGGGTCCAATTGCCAGGCATTTGGCATCAGGAGAACCGATTTCCGTTTCAAGAAACTTTTCAGTTTCAAATATACCTCTTCCGGTCATCAACTCGGCACTTTCGAGAGTCACACGATCATCGGTGATTTTCAGAAAAACCGGAGCGGCAGCACGCCCTTTAATAATAATGCCATCGTACCCGGCAAACTTCAGCTCAGGGCCAAACGCGCCACCGATGTTCGACTCGAAAATTGTACCGGTATGTGGCGACTTGGACACCAGGCAGAGCCGTGAAGCAAGGGGGACGAGGGTTCCTCCAAGCGGTCCGGACATTATAACGATAACGTTTTCCGGCGACAGCGGCTCAATCTCCGGCTTGACCGCGTCACAATAGTAACGGAGCGCGAGACCCCATGACCCCCAATACTCCCTTGCCCAATCGAGGCGTAACGGTTCTGTCGAAACGGTAGAAGTTGTAAGGTCGACTATCAACATTTTTCCCACATAGAGATTCATAGTTCGCTCCTGGCACATCAAGCAATAGAGACATTAACAAGTTGTTCTAAATAAAATCGTAATCCATCTGTTCCGGAAGAAATTCTGCATTAATCAGGCATTTATGTTTACGTGAAATTGCTTAAGCACAGGTCGTGCCAGCTCTGAATCGAGGCCCGTCAACCATCGGCATAAGCTATGTTTTATTCTACCGTATATGATTGATAATAAACGTAGTTTTGCGAATGGCCTCAGTGTCGGCAACAGATAATTCGGCGTATATTTAGGAATAAAGCATCCTTGGAAGGCAATCCCGCAGAAATAGAGTCAACCTCATTTATGATGCGCATATGCATCATAAATGCATTACGGCATCTGCGAAATCGGTTTACTGTTCTTGACCTCCCTCTTCATACCGGCACGGCTGCCGGCTCATGTCCTATTCCGCAGACAGAATATCAATTCTGCTATGCAGAACTAATATTCTGTAATAAGAGTATTCTATCTTGACGTACACTGTTTGCCTATGAGAGCGTGGCAGAGGGAGCACCAATTGTCATTGCTCAAGCGGATGAAGGCTGCAAACATAAAGGAGAATAAAATGGCTGGACCTTTAAGTCACATACGAGTTCTGGATTTGAGCCGGGTGCTTGCCGGCCCCTGGGCCGGGCAGACCCTGGCAGACCTGGGGGCTGAGGTTATCAAGGTGGAACGTCCCGGCCCGGGAGACGATACCCGTGGATGGGGGCCACCGTTTCTGGCAGATCAGGAGGGGCAACCGACCAGTGACGCCGCCTACTTCCTTGCGGCTAACAGGGGGAAAAAGTCCGTCACCATCGACTTTACCCGGCCTGAAGGACAGGAGTTGGTAAGCCGGTTGGCTGCTGACTGCGACATCGTTCTTGAAAACTTCAAAGTCGGCGGCCTTGCAAAATACGGCCTCGACTATCCATCAATCAAGGAGATTAATCCGGGGGTCATCTACTGCTCTATCACCGGATTCGGTCAGACCGGTCCCTACCGGAACCGCGCCGGCTATGACTTCCTCATTCAGGGGATGGGAGGGTTGATGAGCGTTACCGGCGAACCTGACGAGCTACCCGGCGGGGGGCCGGTCAAAGTCGGTGTCGCGATTGTTGATATTTTTACCGGCATGTATGCCGTAACAGCGGTGCTCGCCGCATTGGCACACCGGGACAGGACCGGGGAGGGTGAGTATATAGACCTCGCACTGCTCGATGTTCAGGTGGCGACACTGGCCAACCAGGCGACCAATTATCTGGTCTCCGGCAGTTCGCCGGTTCGACTCGGCAACGCTCATCCGAACATCGTCCCGTATCAGGCGTTGGCAACGGGCGATGGTCACATTATTCTCGCCGTGGGCAACGACACCCAGTTTTCACGTTTCTGTGCCGTGGTGGAACATCCGGAACTGGCCGATGACGAGCGCTTTAAGACAAATGCCGACCGGGTATGCCATCGTGCGGAGCTGATCCCCATTATTATCGCGGCACTCAAACAACGAACCAGCGCCGAGTGGATTGCGGCCTTTGAGGAGGCGGGGGTTCCGTGCGGCCCTATCAATACTATTGCGGAGGTTTTTGACAATCCCCAGGTTCAGTCTCGCGGCATGCGCGTAGATGTCAATCATGCGGCGGCAGGGCAGATTCCGTTGGTGGGGAGCCCGATGAAATTTTCCGGGGCGCCGCTGAATGACCGACAGCCGCCGCCCCGACTGGGGGAGCACAACGATGAAGTTTTGACGGGGATGCTTGGAGTTACCGATGACGGGTTGGTACGGCTGAAGGAATTAGGGATTATATAAGAGCTATTCAGCGGAGAGACAACCACTCTTCTCCAGATGCATACGGTCCAGATATCTATAGATCAGCGCTCCTGTAATTGCCCCGACAAGATTCGCGATCATATCCTTGAAATCAAAACTGCGTCCGTTATGCATGGTGAGCTGTAAAATTTCCATGAGCGCCCCGTACATAAAAACGGCAGCCAGCAGTGAATATATAAACCATATCCGCTGATGGCCGATGTCATAAATCCAGCAGGCGAGGAATGAAAGCCCCAGATACATGCAGATATGAACCAGTTTATCGGCACCGAGGAAGAGGGAAATGTGTGGTATGGATTTGGCGGGCCAGAGGGACAGCAACGCAATGACAATAAGATATACCGCACCAATGGTTTTTCTCGCCCACGGATTAAGCGAATACATATATGAAATCATAGGCCAAAAACACCTTTTTCACTGGAGGGGAGTTGGAAGGACTGTAACCGGAATTTGCTTTTGCGGAAAGGGAAAAATTACACGGGGGATGATTGGAATGTAATTGGGCATCAGGCGCCATGCCCAGATTTCTACACGGTACTTGACGCACCTCGACCATAAGGTCTATGTAACTTATGCATGAAGCCTGGAATTTCGGCTAAGCTCCCTGTTTTTCTTTGATGTTTTTTGCTTGACTCCGTATACACCTGTAGTACTATAAACTACATGAATATTGTCCTTGATGCCTCTACCCTCATTCTGCTTGCAAAAATCGATCTTCTTCGTATCATCTCGGAATGTTACAGCCTTGTAATCCCGGATAAAGTGAGAGAAGAAGCATTATCGTCTGCTTCGTCCGATGCAATGGTCATCCGTTATCTGCTGGACAGCTCACTCATCAGGACGATGCCTGTACAGAACCGCCTGAACTATGAAAAGTTTGTGGCGGATTTCAGGATACATGCCGGGGAGGCGGAGGCCCTCTGTCTGGCGCTCGAATTATCTGTTCCCGTAGCCGTTGATGACGGACCTGCTATCAAGGCATGCAAGATATTGGGACTACAGTTCATCACTGCTGTCCATTTCGTCATCAATTGCGCTCAAACCGAAGCAATAAATCAGGATGTCGGCTTGGAAAAATTAAAAAAGCTCTCAATTGTGGGGAGATATCGGTTGGAAATTATACAAGAGGCGGAAAAGCGTATCTGTGGGGGAATATTATGACAGTACTTAGCTTGAGACTTCACGACAGGGAGATGAACAGGCTTACAGAGCTGGCGCTGTCGGAGCGGAAAGACAAATCAAGTATTGCAAGGGAACTTATCGATTATGGCTGGGAGTTTGTCATGCTTCGTCAATATCGGATGGGTAAGATTTCATTGGGCACGCTTGCCGAAAAACTGGAACTGTCCATGTCTGAAGTCATCGATCTTCTGGCGGAGTTCGGTATAACCGCGCCACTCGATTTTGGTGATTATCTTCAAGGACTTAATGTCCTGCCGATATGCCGGAACGGCGGCTTTAATGTCCAACAAACCTTGAAAAAAACGGGATGAAGTCACTGCGCCGGGCCGCGTCAACAATTTCAGATTTCACGAGGTTCTGCAGGCTTCAGGATAACTCCCCGTTTTTTCTATCTCTCATCCGCCGAAGATACACATCGCCGTCCCTGGTGCAGAAATACAGCTTCCGCCCCACGACTCCGCCGGTATCGGCACTGTTTACCTTTAATCCGAGTACTTCGAGAATCTCCAGTGCCCTGGCAACATTCTGCTCTCCAACGGTACGACCGGGAGAGCCGCTGTCACCCAGATTCAGAACTCTTGCTCCGCCGAAAAGTTTGACCACCAGATCCCTGCCAACTCCGTAGCCTGTGACCTTACGGTAGATATGCCTCAGCGCGGTGTCGACATACCGCAGATCTTCATCACGTCCGGCATTTTCGGGCAGCATGGCGTGACAGATTGCGCCGACTCCGGAGCCGGGTGAGAACATGGTAACTGAAACGCATGACCCCAGAACGGTAGAGACCAGCACCGGCTCACGCGCAACAACAACCTCGCCAGGCTTAAGATAAATAGTATGTGTATGTGACTCGATCAGATGTTTCATAAATTCCGGGGACTATACTTCAAACGGCATTGAATTACGATTTTCTACAGAACCGCTGCTATCAGCATTTCTCCCCCCTCCCAACCTCCCCCCGCTGGGTGGAGGAGCTTTAAAGTCCCCTCACCCAGCGGGGGAGGGTTAGGGAGGGGGAAGAAAGCCGCCGTCATAGACCTCGTGAAGTATAGTTGAGGTTCAGCGGCTCTCTAACAGGCTGTAAATTTCCTCCGAGAGAGAGTCGGGATCGAACTTGGGCACAAACCTGTTGGCACCGGCCTGCTCGGCTTTTAGTTGATTGGACGGGTTACTCATCGAGCTGTGGAGGATGACTTTCAGATCCTTGTAATTGCGGTGCTCTCGCAGAGTACGGGTGAAGGTGAAGCCATCCATGCCGGGCATTTCGATATCCGATATTACCAGATCGACCCTGGCAAAATCCTTTTCGAGATATTCCAGCGCCTTGTCGGCCGACATCATGGCGGAGTTGGTAAAGCCCATTTTATCCAGCACCGATTGCAGCAGCATGATTGCCGTACGCGAATCATCAACCACCAGCACATGCCGCCCGCTCCCCCTGCCTTCAGTAACGGCAGAAAGATCACTCTCGATTCCGACAACCGAGATAAGGATCGATTCGATATCCAGCAGCATGATCGCCTCACCACTATCAGCATATGCGATCGCAACAAGTGACATGGCATGTATGCCTTCGGGCTTGTGAATATCAGACCAGCTGCGGGTCAGAAGCGTATCCGGAGCGTGGACGATGAATGCCGTAAGGCTGCGGTTATATTCGCAGATAATGATATAGGCCAATTCTTCCTTATAGTTTTTGGCAGGAAGTCCGACCGCCTCGGACAGGTCGATGACAGCCAGAGCGCTGCCGCGAAAATCGAGCGCACCCTTTACAGCAGGATGTGAATTCGGCATCCGGTCAATTCTGCCGGGGCACTCGATGATCTCGATGATTTTGAAAACATTGATGCCGTAAAGCTGGTTATCAGTCAGACGGAACGTCAACATCTCCATCTGGTTTGACTGGGAAAGATTGGTGCGTTGCAGTGCTTCGTCGAGTGATGATGCCATGGGTGAACCTCCTGGGACTTTAATGCTCCTCCAACCAGCGGGGGGAGGTTGGGAGGGGGGAGCTAACTGCAAAGCCGCAACACTTCTGCGGCGATATTCTGGAGCGGCATTACCTTGTTTACTCCACCCAGCTTGACCGCCTCGTGCGGCATGCCGTACACCACGCAGGTCGCTTCGTCCTGGGCGATGGTAACCACTCCGGCGTCGAACATCTCCTTCATGCCGTGAGCTCCGTCATCACCCATGCCGGTCATGATCACACCAACGGCATTTTTACCGGCATAGCGGGCGGCTGAGCGGAAGAGTACATCCACTGAAGGACGGTGGCGCGACACCAGCGGGCCCTCCTTGATTTCCACATAATAACGGGCACCGCTCCGCTTCAGCAGCGTATGGTGATTGCCGGGGGCGATCAGGGCCCTGCCGCGCACCACCGTATCATTATCCTGCGCCTCTTTAACCGTTACCCGGCAGATCGAATCGAGCCTTTTGGCAAAGGCGGCGGTGAAGTTTTCCGGCATATGCTGCACGATGACGATTCCGGGAGTATCCTCCGGCAGCATCTCCAGAAAGACCCTGAGTGCCTCCGTACCGCCGGTTGATGCACCGACGACGACCACTTTCTCGGTGGTCTGGATCATGGCTTTCGCATTGGGCTTTTCCATGATGACGTCAGCAGAATACCTGGGCGAGATCTCCTTCATCGTCCGCATGGCCTGCATTGGTGCCATCCGGGCGGCAGCCGCGCCTTTAACGGCATCGCAAATCCTTATCCGCGACTCTTCAATAAACTGTTTGGTGCCCATCTTGGGCTTGGTGATGATATCGACAGCGCCGTATTCAAGCGCCTTCAAGGCAGTTTCATTGCCGCGTTCGGTGAGACTGGAGCACATCACGACAGGGATCGGATGCTGGCTCATCAGCTTTTGCAGAAACGTCAGCCCGTCCATGCGCGGCATCTCCACATCCAGGGTGATGACATCCGGTATAACGGTTCTCATCCGCTCGGCCGCCAGAATCGGATCGGCTGCGCTGCCGACCACCTCAATACCTGGATCTGAATTGAGAATATCGCATAACGTCTGGCGAACCAGAGCCGAGTCGTCGATAACTAACACTTTAATTTTCGCCATTTACAACTCCTTAACAGCGGGCGAACGCGGTTCGCCCCTATTCTTTCCTGTATACCGTCGATGCCACCGCCTTGAAATTTACATCCAGGCCGCTCAGAGTTTCCGAAT
>JBMOEI010000002.1:0-225551 GCA_049318985.1 Desulfuromonadaceae bacterium | reverse complement strand
TCGGGCCGAGTCCAACTATGTCACCTTCTGCCACCGCGCGAAGGTCTGTTCTGCCTATCCATGATATCAGTATTTTTTTCATGGGGGAGTTGTATAAGAAATTTAATGGATATACAAGAAAGTTTGTCAGCCAAAACGCAAACAAGGCAGAGAACCGAAGTCCTCTGCCTTGTTGTTTTTATTACATCAAGCGATGTAGCCGCTCGGCTAGTACATTCCGCCGCCGCCCATGCCACCCATGCCGCCCATACCACCAGGCATTCCGCCGCCTGCTCCGCCGCCATCGTCTTTCGGCTTCTCTGCAATCAGTGCTTCAGTCGTCAGCATCAGGCCAGCGATGGAAGCCGCATTCTGCAGCGCATAGCGAGCAACTTTGGTCGGATCGATGATGCCGGCAGCGATCATATCGACATATTCATCACTGGCAGCGTCGTATCCAAAGGCATCAGCGCCTTTCTTGACCTTGTCAACTACAATCGAAGCATCGATCCCTGCATTTTCTGCAATTTGACGGATTGGTGCTTCAAGGGAAGCCTTGATTACACTTACGCCAAACTGCTGCTCGTTTACAAGCTTGAGGCCGTCCAGAACAACCATGGCGCGGATATAAGCGACGCCGCCTCCAGGGACAATGCCCTCGTCAACTGCTGCGCGGGTTGCGTGCAGTGCATCTTCAACGCGTGCTTTTTTCTCTTTCATTTCAACTTCTGTTGCTGCGCCAACTTTGATAACGGCTACGCCGCCGACTAGTTTAGCAAGACGCTCCTGAAGTTTTTCCTTGTCATAATCGCTGGTGGATTCTTCTGTTTGAGCGCGGAGCATCTTGACGCGACCCTGAATAGTCTCTTCTTTGCCATTGCCATCGATGATGGTGGTGTTGTCTTTGTCGATAGTGATGCGTTTTGCCTGGCCGAGCATGTCAACGGTTGTCTGGTCAAGTTTGAAGCCGACTTCCTCAGAAATAACCTGTCCACCGGTCAGTACAGCGATGTCTTCCAACATTGCTTTACGACGATCACCGAAGCCGGGAGCTTTTACCGCACAAACGTTCAAAACGCCGCGCAGCTTGTTTACAACCAGAGTTGCCAGTGCTTCGCCATCAATATCTTCTGCGATGATCAAAAGTGGACGACCTGATTTTGCACTTGCCTCCAGTACCGGCAGGAGATCCTTCATGTTGGAGATCTTTTTGTCGTGGATCAGGATCATGGCGTTTTCAATGGAACATTCCATGCGCTCCGGATCAGTTACGAAGTATGGGGAAAGGTAGCCACGATCAAACTGCATACCTTCAACAGTTTCAAGAGTTGTTTCCATTGCTTTCGCTTCTTCAACAGTGATAACGCCCTCTTTGCCGACTTTTTCCATTGCTTCGGCAATGATGTCGCCGATGGTCTTGTCGTTATTGGCGGAGATGGTGCCAACCTGGGCGATTTCTTTGTGATCCTTGATCGGCTTGGAGATGTTTTTCAATTCAGCAACGATAGCTTCAACAGCCTTGTCAATGCCGCGTTTGATTTCCATCGGGTTGTGACCGGCAGCAACCAGTTTGGAACCCTGCTTGTATATGGCCTGGGCCAGAACAGTTGCAGTAGTTGTGCCGTCGCCGGCGACATCGGAAGTTTTTGAAGCAACTTCTTTGACCAGCTGTGCGCCCATGTTTTCAAACTTGTCTTCCAGTTCGATCTCTTTGGCAACGGTTACGCCGTCTTTTGTGATCAGCGGTGCGCCATAAGATTTGTCGATAATAACGTTGCGACCTTTCGGTCCGAGGGTTACTTTAACGGTATCGGCGAGGATGTTGACGCCTTTCAGGATAGCGTTACGCCCTTCCTGGTCAAACTTGATAATCTTTGCTCCCATGTGGTGTTCCTCCGAATTTTATTTGTTTGTAGGGGCATCCCCTTGTGGGTGCCCGCTTTTTGTTTACATTTTTATTCAACAACAGCGAGGATGTCGTCTTCACGCATCATCAGATAATCTTCACCATCAACTTTTACTTCTGTGCCGGCATATTTGCCAAACAGGACGATATCGCCAATTTTAACGTCCAGCGGCAGAACTTTGCCGTCTTCAGTTTTCTTGCCGTTACCTGCAGCTATGATCTGGCCGCGCTGCGGCTTCTCTTTAGCGGTTTCAGGGATGAAAAGCCCCCCTGCGGTTTTAGTCTCTTCTTCTACTCTCTTGACAATAATACGGTCCTGCAGTGGTCGTAAATTCATCTGTACTTCTCCTTTCTATCCTTGTGGGGTGTGATGGTAAAGTTGAAATTAGCACTCGCGGTTGTCGAGTGCTAACAATCGGAATATAAACAGCGCCAATTCAAAAATCAAGGGGTATCTGAAAAAATGTTTGAGGGACTCTACGAATCCTTGTGATCACTCTTTTATGGGCCAACCCTGTTCATATCCTTCAGGGTAGAAGTTCTCCTTAGTTCTATTGTAGTAGCCGAACTGTAGCTTCGGAAACTCTTTCTTAAGCCGCTGCAGCAAACGGTACATGCCGATGCCCTTGCCCTGTACACGCATCTCGCGGTTATAATAGTCAGGGTCAATTGACAGATTGCGCATCTGAATCATGTCGATGTCTGTGTCGGCAACAAATTTCAGCAGTGCCTCTACCTCCTCCGGAGCATCCGGCACACCGGGGGAAACCAGGTAGTTGATCATGGTGAAGCGGTCTGCCTGTTTGGCTGTTTTTACCGAATTGATGACATCGGCAAAGGTGTACCCCTTCGGTCGATAATAACGGTTGTAGGTCTCCTCACGTACTGAGTTCATCGAAAAGCGGAATGAATCCATCCCGGTATCGCAGAGCAGTTTTACCCGCTCCGGAATTGAACCGTTTGAATTGAAATTGACCGTACCGCGTGAGCACCCCATTTTCATGCGCCTGGTCGCTTCGGCAACGGTATCTGCCTGCAGAATCGGATCACCCTCGCACCCTTGACCGTAGGAAACGATTGCCTGCTCTGCCTGTTCCAGGTGGGGAAGGGCGAGCTCGCACAATTCTTCGGGCGTCGGGACAAAACTGATCCGGTCGTGGTTTGAGGGGCAGCATTCCGACGCCTGAAGGCTTATACAGCCGAGGCAGGCGGAATTACAGACCGGTGAAGTCGGCAGCGGTGCTTCCCAGCGGCGGTAGAAGAGGTTCTTGGCAGCGAAACAGTGATAATCTACGGCACAGCGTGACAGCTGTTCCAGCAGGCGGTTATGCGGCATCTCCTGCAACATTTTCCTGACCAGTGGATCAAGAGTCCTGTCGTCATAGTTCACCGGATTCCAGTTGCTGTTGTTATCCACTCTGGTTGCGGCAACCACGAAACAGTCGCGATCCTCGTCCCAGCCGACAGCAGTATATGACCAGAGCGGCAGAAGTTCGCTCTTCTTTGAGTAATCGCAGGCAGGCAGCAGAGTACGCAGATAGCCGGGGGCCATAAAGGCTGATACCGCCTGGATCCGTTGACTCCGTTTTCCCTCCCGGACGCTATCGACCGTGATGAAGGCTTTTTTGCGGGAGTCCCAGGCAATCGGCGGCATGGACGGCATGGTGAAGAGTTTGCTGTCTTCGGGGAGCGGGATAAGTTCGACATTCTCCGGCAGGGTCGGCACGGTGCCGTTCATCCCGGCCATACAGAGTTCCGGGTGGTCAAAAATGTTACCTTTATGATCGGCATACAGCATTTTCGGCAGTCGTCGTGACACGGTGGCGCTCCTGATTTTAGGATGGAATGAAGAGGTGACAGACTACCGCTATAAATTTTTCTGTCAAGCGGGAAAGCTTTGTGGTTGCATCCAATTGCAATATGCAGAAGAATGGATTGCAGAGGCGTAAAAGAAGAACGGCCTCACGCAGAGGCGATGAGAACCCGGAGCAACCGAAAATCAAAATAAGGAAATCATCCATGAACAGAGTCACGGCAGCGCTCATTATCTTAATTATCACTCGTATTTCATCCGGTCTAGCCGCTGCTCCCCCCCCATCGCTGGAAACCCTGAAACAGCAGATTGCCTCCCGCTACGCAGGTGTAACGCCTGTCATGTGGGGAGAAAACGTTCCGGGAGTGCGGACGCGGTTGGATACTGACCAGAAGGTTATCGCTCTGACACTTGATGCCTGCGGTAGCAACGGCGGGAAAGGGGTTGATTCCCGGCTGCTGGAGTTTCTTATCCAAGAACAGATTCCGGCAACCCTCTTTATTAATGGACGCTGGATCGATACCAATCCCGATCTTTTCAGGCAGCTTGCCGCCAATCCGCTCTTTGAAATAGCCAACCATGGCATCCGTCACAAGCCGGCATCAGCCACCGGTCGCTCGATTTATGGTATCGACGGCACAAAGAGTCTTATTGAGGTTGTTGAGGAGATCGAACTGAATGCCCGTAAGATTGAGGCCATCAGCGGGGTGCGGCCAAAGCTGTACCGTTCGGGCACCGCCTACTATGATGAGATTGCGGTGCAGATATCCCTGGAGTTGGGGCATGAGGTTGCCGGTTACTCTCTGCTCGGCGATGCAGGAGCAACCTGGAGTGCTGATCAGGTAAAAACGGCACTCCTTAAAGCAGTTCCGGGGGACATTGCCCTGCTGCATATGAACCATCCCGAAGCGGGCACAGGAGCCGGTATCATGGCAGCGGTACCGGAACTGAAAAAACGTGGTTTCAGGTTTGCCAGAATGTCTGAATTCCTTTTGAAATAGGGGCTCTGCATACCTTTTATGGCCTATACAAAAATAAAAAACAGCGTTACTATTTTTTTCTTGCAATTGTGGAAAAAATGTTTTATAAATACCCGCAAGTAAATCAGGAATTATTTTTAATACATAACGAAAAAACTAAACTATCCGCGAGGGTAGGACGGAAAGCCCAAAGGGTCTCTAGAAGATAGCCGGGTCGCCGAAATGTCGAGAAATCGATGTCCATGGTGACCCGGTTTTTTATGTGGTTTTTTCGAGAAAGGGGGTGGGATCAATTGCAGGACGCGGATGGCTTATAGTTTGATCAGCTATAGGCCTTGGAACCTCTCGTGGCAGACGATAATACTAAACCATTCGTGAGAATGGGGCGGAAAACCCATAGGGTCTTAAAGAGACAGCCGGGTTGCCGAAATGTCGCGTGATAACTTGCCTTGATGGAATATGAGGCGTTACTCACAGCTACGAAAAGGAGAATTTAATCATGGAAAAAAATATTCAGACTTCAGTATCAGTCCCATCTACGTTCAAAAAAAAGACGCATCTGTTCACAAGCCTTCTGGTTGCATTTCTTTTAACTCTCCCTCTCGCCGCATGGGCGGCTACACCCTGGTACTCGCAGGGTGAAACTCATATATTAACACTCACCACGGATGGCAAAGTCTGGGTTACAGGTGGCAACGAATACGGTCAGCTGGGTAATGGCGAATTTGAAGGTGAAGCGCTTGTACCTACGGTCGTTGCCGGCCTGAACTCGATCGTTGCTGCATCGACCGGGGGTAATCATTCTGTCGCATTGAAAAAAGACGGCACTGTCTGGACGTGGGGGTTGAATCGTACGGGGCAGCTTGGAAACGGCACAACAGAAGATTCAGCGATTCCGCAGAAAGTTTCCGGTCTCAGCGATGTCACAGCCATTGCAACCGGGGGTGCACATGTTGTTGCCTTGAAAAAAGACGGCACCGTCTGGGTGTGGGGGGGTAACAAATCCGGCCAGCTCGGAACAGGGGAACAGCAGGACTGCCTGACACCTACCCGCTTGCAGGGTTTGGAGAATGTAACTGCAATTGCTGCCGGTGTATACAATACTTCTGTATTAAAAAGTGACGGCACTGTCTGGTCATGGGGGTTTAATGGCTCAGGGCAGCTTGGCATCGGCAGTAACAAGCGCAGCAAAACTCCGGTTCAAGTCAGTGGCCTGGGCGATGTTGCCGCAATTACCGCCGGCAACTGGCATGTGGCTGCACTCAAGCGCGATGGCACTGTTTGGACATGGGGCAATAATGACGCCGGCCAGTTGGGTGGCACGAAGCTCTCCTACAGTTTTTCACCGCTGCAGGTCGAAGGTCTCAGCAACATTGCTGATATCACGGCTTCTATGGGTCAGACCATTGCGATAACACGGGACAATACCGTTCTGGCATGGGGAAACGCGCGGGGTAATGTTGCTTCTGATGTCGGGAGCCGTTCTCCGGTGCCGGCAACAGGCTACAATGGTCCGGTTTTGGTTGCAGCAGTAGTGAATCCTGACACGGTAAACTCATGGAAATTTAATCCGGATAGCTCATCTCTTCTGGCAGACGCGGGTACGAGCATAGGAGTAGTTGCGCAATACAGCGATTATGAGGACGCCCTTTAGATTCACTATTACTGATTTGACTACCCCCTGATCTGCTGCAGCAGGGCCTGAATATCTGGCTGAGCGGCGATTTCGCACTGCTCGTCGAGAACGGCAGCGAGGATATCTTCAGTGGTAAGGGGGTTGGCCATGACGACGCGAAAGACGGTGATGGTGTCACTGTTGTAGCGGCCAGGGGCGAGGCGGGTGCGGGAGACAAAGGTTCTGCCCGCCTCGCGCTGGCGCTTCTGCATGGTTTCGATGATTTTGTCGAGCAGTTCGTTGATGCGGGCAGCCTGCTCAGCCGGGGTTTGAGACAGCGTCTCTTGCACCCAGGCCGGTATATAGCGATAGGTGAGGATGTTGAGCTCGGGCTCGGATACCAGCTCGAAGTCGGGATGGGCGTCGATGCGGCGGGCGAAACGACGGGCGCGCTCGATGCCCTGATCTATAAGCAGTTCATACCCCTTGCGGCCGATGATGGAGAGACCGGCATGCACTAGCATGGCCATTCCGGGTCGCGAGCCTTCAAGTGTGCGGCTACCGAGATCCCTTGAGCCGCGACGGATGATGTAGGCAGCGTGGTGTTCGATTGAGGAGAGCGTCGTCGGATCCTTGAACAGCACCATGCCGGCACCCATCGGCACGTAAAGCTGCTTATGGGCATCAATGGTCACTGAGTCGGCCCGCTCGATACCCCGCAGCAGTCCCCGGTAGGTATCGGAGAACAGGGTCGGACCGCCCCAGGCAGCATCCACATGGAAGTGACACCCCAGTTCAGCGGCAAAATCTGCCAACTCCTCAAGAGGATCGATATTGCCTGTTTCGGTGGTCCCGGCGAGACCGATGATGCTCAAAGGGCGAATGCCGTCGGCCTGTAGTCGCGTGCAGTGCTCCCGAAGCCGCTTCATGTCGATGCGGTTGTTGTCGTCAGTCTCCACAGCGATGAGGTTATCCCGTCCGATGCCGAGCAGGTCAGCGGCTTTACCCAGGGAGTAATGTCCACGGCGTGAGACCAGAATGGCCAATCCCCGGCAGTTCAGATGCTGCATCGCTTTGACCAGTCCCTCCCGTGCGATGCCCTTGAAATCACCTGAGGGTCGGCAGAGGCGGTTGCGGGCCGCCCAAAGGGCGGTGACGTTGGCGATAGTGCCGCCGGAGCAGAAGGCACCTAGCGAGTAGTTGCTGTTCTGAATCCACCGGCTGTAAAAATCGTCACTACCGCTGTAGACCAAGCGATGAAGCATCGCCAGTACCTGCCGCTCCATAGGTGTAAAGGCGCGGGAAGTTTCCACCTTGACCAGATTCTGATTAAGGGCGGTCAGAATCCGGGAAAGCGGCAGCATGAAGTAGGGGAGGGCGGAAGTCATGTGACCGATGAACCCCGGTGAGGCGGTGTGTACCGACTGGGAAACGAGTTTTTCCTTGAGAAATTCGGTATAGTCCGAAACGAAAGTGGGATTTTCCGGGATGAGGGATTGGGAAAAATCCATCTCGATTTCATCAATGTCACGCTCAACTGCGACGATATGTTCCTGCAGAAAACCGGTCAGATTATCGGAAATGGCTTGATCAATACGGCCCAAAGTGGAGTCGGGGGCTTCCGGGACGGTGAAAATCCGGAAGATATTTTCCAGATTCGCCTGGGCAAGTTCTCTTGATTTTGGCATGGGATTGATGTCACCGAGTTTTCAAAGGGTTGAAAGAGTGTGCGAAAATCGGGCTTTCGCAGAAGATATACCGCCACGATAAAAAAATAATGTCCCTGTATACAGAAACGGCCTGCATTCTGTCAAATATTTGTTCACCAATGAAGTGCTTCTATCGGGCAGGCATCAATACACCGTCCACAGGAGGTGCAACGCTCCGGGGGCTGCATCACGGCATTTTTATGAAACCGTTTAGTTTCGAGGGATATTATTTTTTCGGGGCAGGCAGCCACGCAGCGACCGCAGCCGCTGCAGGCGGTCACGTTGACTGTCGGCGCTGACGACACAATGTCTACAAACCCAGATCCATCTGTTTCCAGGTGAATCCGGGTTTTGACAGCTTGCGATTGAAGGGGTAATAGCGGGGGCATTTCGCAACGACGGCATTTCCCGCCTGCTTGCAGGTGCGGCGGCAGGAGGTGCAGAGTTTGTTTGGCGTCGGGCGATGTGATGTGTTTTTTTGTTTTATTTTCATACGGAATCTACTCCACAAACCTCACCCAGCCAAATTCATCCTTCAATTTGCCGGTCTGGATGCCGGTCAGGGTATCATACAGTCGCTGGGTGATTTTTCCTACTTTGCCGCCGGTCAGTTGCAGGACTTCGTCCTTGTAGCAGAGCTTTCCGACCGGCGTGATGACCGCAGCAGTTCCACTGCCGAAGGCTTCGGTGACCTTGCCGGCACGGATATCCGCCATCAGGTCATGCACATCTATCTGTCGCTCTTCCACCGTATAGCCAAGGGTCGGTGCCAGTTTCAGCACGGAATCCCTGGTTACGCCTGACAGGATTGAGCCGGTCAAAGGGGCGGTAACAATGTGAGTGCCATATGCAAAGAACATGTTCATGGCACCCACCTCCTCGATATACCGCCGCTCCCGGCCATCCAGCCAAAGCACCTGATCGTAGCCTTTTTTCTTGGCTTCGAGTCCGGCCTTGAGCGAACTGGCATAGTTGCCGCCGGTCTTGGCTTCGCCGGTGCCACCCGGAACAGCGCGTACGTAGAAATCCTCCACCAGAATGTTTACCGGGTTGAAACCGGCCGCGTAATAGGCACCAACCGGGGAAAGAATGACATAGAAGTAATAGTGATCGGAAGGTTTAACTCCAAGTACCGGCTCAACCGCAATCAGGGTAGGGCGGATATAGAGCGATGTGCCGGCGGCGGTCGGAATCCAGTCCCGCTCCAGCGACACCAGCTGCTCGATACCGCTCAGGAACAGTTCCTCCGGAACCGGTGGCAGGCAGATCCGGTCGCCTGATTGATTAAAACGCCGGGCGTTCATCCCGGGACGGAACAGGGCCACCCGACCATCCTCCCATTTATAAGCTTTAAGCCCCTCAAATATTTCCTGGGCATAATGAAACACGAGGCAGGCAGGGTCGAGAACAAACGGCGCGTATGGCTCTATCCGGGCATCGCACCACCCCTGACCGGCTTTCCACTCTACAACCAGCATCCGGTCAGTAAAATATTTACCAAAACCGAGCTGCGACTGATCGGCAATTTTAGTTTTCATTTTTTCGGCTGGTAACGGGACTGTTTTGATATCCATATATCACCTCATTTGGTCTGATTGAATGTTGCTGTACCTACCATATTCGCTTACTTGCGGCAAGATGAAAAAGCTTGTGCAGAGTTATTTACTGCGACTACGCAACCGGTGTTCCCACGCATGACAGATACAATCGATTGACGGGTGCAAAATTAAGCTGCTAACCCGTAGCAGCACTTTTCCTGAAACAGACTTGTGCGGTCGTTGTCCATGAACGGCACACCCCGCAGGTTAATCATCAACCGCCTCTGTGCTTAACAAATTCAGCCCACTCCCCGGAAAATATTTTATCACTTACCCATTGACAAACTCTCTTCAATCTGTTTTAGTGCCGCCATAATAATTCATAACTATTTAAAATAACTGAATAATTTTAGTTTTGCTAAATAAATTTACCGAGGAGAATTTCAACATGGAAAAATACCGATTTCGTAAAGTCATGGCTGCCAACCGGGGTGAAATTGCTATCCGTATCTTCCGTGCCTGTACCGAGCTTGGTATCGGCACGGTGGCACTCTACTCCGAAGAGGACAAACTCTCGCTCCATCGCTACAAGGCTGATGAAGCGTATCTCATCGGAAAAGGAAAGTCACCGATTGACGCCTACCTCGGCATTGATGAAATCATCGCACTCGCGATCAAGGCAGATGTTGACGCCATCCATCCCGGATACGGATTTCTGGCCGAGAATGCTGACTTTGCCGAAGAGTGCCGGGTTAATGGCATAACCTTTATCGGTCCATCAGCAGAAATGATGCGCTCACTTGGCGATAAGGTCTCCGGTAGAAGGGCCGCCATTGCCGCTGGAGTTAATGTCGTTCCCGGAACGGAAAACCCGATTGAGAAAGAAGAGGACGCGCTGATCTTTGCCAAGGAACATGGTTATCCGATTATCATCAAGGCGTCTGCGGGTGGTGGTGGTCGTGGTATGCGTGTGGCCAACAACAAGAAAGAGCTGCTGGAGGGGCTTGTAGCTGCCAGCAGTGAGGCGAAAGCGTCATTCGGCAATGCCGAGGTCTTTCTGGAGCGCTACCTGGCACATCCGAAACATATAGAAGTTCAGGTGCTGGGGGACAACTACGGCAATCTGGTGCATTTCTTCGACCGTGACTGTTCCGTTCAGCGGCGTCATCAGAAAGTGGTCGAATTCGCTCCGTCACTGTCGTTAACCCAGTCGCAACGGGAAGAGCTCTGCACTGCGGCGCTCAAAATAGCCGGGCATGTCAAGTACCGCAACGCCGGTACTATCGAGTTTCTGGTGGACAAAGAAGGGAAGCATTACTTTATCGAGATGAATCCCCGTATTCAGGTGGAACATACCGTCACCGAAATGATCACCGGGCGTAATCTGGTGCAGAACCAGATTCTGGTCGCCTGCGGTCATAAACTTTCCGATCCCGAAATCAATATCCCGTCGCAGAGCGCTATCGATATGCGCGGCTATGCCATTCAGTGCCGCATTACCACTGAAGATCCGGCCAACAACTTTGCACCTGATTTCGGCACCCTGACCACGTATCGTTCCGCTGCCGGCTGCGGCATCCGCCTTGATGCGGGCAACGCTTTTACCGGCGCCAAAATCACCCCCCATTATGATTCACTGCTGGTCAAGGTCAGTTCCTGGGGGCTCTCCTTCTCGGACGCATCCAACATCATGAATCGCGCCCTGCAGGAGTTCCGGGTTCGTGGAGTCAAAACCAATATCGGTTTTCTTGAAAATGTCATCACTCATCCGGTCTTCCAGAAGGGGCAGTGCGACACCTCATTTATTGAAAAGCATCCGGAACTGCTTCACTTCAGGGAAAAGCTGGACCGTGCCAGCAAAGTACTCAACTTCCTTGGCGAAGTTATAGTCAACGGTTCGCCCGGTGTGGCGAAGCCGCTCAAGTCGGCTGAACTGATCGAGGCCCGCGCTCCGTATGTTGACAGCACCCGGCCGCGTCCGTCCGGCAGCAAGGATCTTTTCATGCAGCTCGGTGCCGAAGGGCTCTCCAGGTGGATTCTTGAACAGAAAAAACTGCTGATCACCGATACCACCATGCGTGATGCCCATCAGTCCAATCTGGCAACCAGGGTGCGGAGTTATGATATTCTCAAAATTGCCGAACCAACCTCTTATCTCGGCTCCGAGCTGTTCTCACTGGAATGTTGGGGGGGCGCTACATTTGACGTTTCGATGCGATTTTTACGGGAAGATCCCTGGCAACGTCTGCATAAACTGTCGGAACTGATACCGAATGTTCTGTTCCAGATGCTGCTGCGCGGTTCAAATGCGGTTGGCTATACCAATTATCCTGACAATGTCGTGCAGAAATTTGTTGAAGAGGCAGCTGATTCCGGCGTCGATATCTTCCGTGTTTTCGACTCACTCAACTGGACAACCGGTATGAGGGTGGCAATGGATGCGGTGCGCAGATCGGGGAAAATCTGTGAAGCGGCCATCTGCTATACCGGTGATATTACTGATCCGAAGCGGGATAAATACCCGCTTGAGTACTACGTCTCCATGGCTAAAGAGCTGGAGAAGATGGGTGCGCATATTCTGGCCATCAAGGATATGGCGGGTCTCCTCAAGCCTCACGCCGCCTATAAACTGGTAAAGGCACTCAAAGAAAATATCGGCATTCCGATTCATCTGCACACTCACGACACGTCGTCAAACGGCAGCGCCATGCTCCTTATGGCCAGCGAAGCCGGCGTAGATATTGTGGATGCCGCACTTTCATCACTCTCCGGCCTGACTGCCCAACCGAACCTGAACGCGCTGGTGGCAACGCTGGAAGGAACCGAACGTGATCCGCTTGTCAACGCTCCCGGGTTGCAGAAACTGGCCAACTATTGGGAAACGGTACGGGATTACTATTCCCCCTTCGAATCAGGTCTTAAAAGCGGCACTGCTGAGGTATATCACCACGAAATTCCGGGTGGCCAGTATTCCAACTACAAACCGCAGGTAGCCGGATTGGGACTGATCGAGCGCTGGGATGACTGCAAGGAGATGTACCACAAGGTCAACATGATGTTCGGCGATATCGTCAAGGTCACCCCCTCTTCCAAAGTTGTCGGCGATATGTCGATGTTCATGGTCAAAAACAATCTGGAGCCGGAGGATGTTTTTACTACCAAAGAAGATCTGGCCTTCCCCGAATCGGTTGTCGGAATGTTCAAGGGGAT
The DNA here is from genome assembly GCA_049318985.1 of Desulfuromonadaceae bacterium. Classification (GTDB taxonomy): domain Bacteria; phylum Desulfobacterota; class Desulfuromonadia; order Geobacterales; family Pseudopelobacteraceae; genus JACRCG01. The sequence goes on along the minus strand of JBMOEI010000002.1, from coordinate 212,801 downwards.
GCTCGGCCAGCCGTATCAGGGGTGGCCGCAGGAGCTGCAGAAAATAATTCTGAAAGGTGAACAGCCGATTACCTGTCGCCCGGGTGAACTGCTTGAGCCGGTCGATTTTGTGGAAGAGAAGTTGAAACTCGAAGAAAAACTGGGGCACCGGGTTGATGATCGGGCGCTGGTTTCAGCGATACTCTATCCGAATGTCTACCCGGAATTCGATCGCCATCGCCAGCAGTTTTCCGACATATCGGTCTTTCCGACGCCGATCTTCTTCTATGGTCTTGAACCGGGTCAGGAGACCTCACTGGACATTGAACCGGGTAAGACGCTGATCATCAAGCTTAATGCGGTTGGCAAAGTCCAGAGTGACGGTACCCGGGCGGTCTATTTTGAACTGAACGGCAATAATCGTTCGGTTGTTATCCGGGATCGCTCGGTGCAAAGTGACCAGGCTGTCCGGGTGAAGGCCGAAAAGGGTAATCACTGCCACATCGCGGCGCCGATGCCTGGCAAGGTACTGAAAGTAAACGTCAAGGCCGGTGATTCGATTAAAACCGGCGATGTCCTGATGGTCACCGAGGCGATGAAGATGGAGACCAACATCAAGGCAAAGGCTGATGGAAAAGTGGCAGAAGTCAAGTTTAAAGAGGGTGAAACGGTGGAGAAAGAAGATCTGGTGATTGTGGTAACGGAATAGTCGCTGCCTGATATGAATGCATAACGCCCCGCCTCCTCAGGAAGCGGGGCGTTCGTGTCTTTAGAAGCTTGCATTTGCTGCATGTCACAGTCACTCCACGTTGACATACCGGGAAATCAGGTGTATTTCGTTTAATGCATCTACGGACACCACTGTTTACGCACCAGCGCAATGCCAGAATACTTAATGGGCAGGGGTCAGCAATGAACGATCAAAAGTCAATTGATGAAGTCGATATAGCTGAATCCGGGGAGTTACTGCGAAAACTGATTGAGCAGATCGGCACAGTCATTGTCGGACAGAGCCATCTGGTTGAGCGGATTCTGGTCGCTCTGCTGGCCAATGGACATATCCTGATCGAAGGTGTGCCGGGACTTGCCAAGACTACGGTGGTCAAGTCTCTGGCCGGGTTGATTGATGCCAGCTTTCGGCGTATCCAGTTTACCCCCGATCTACTTCCTGCGGATCTGGTCGGCACTCAGATATACAATCCTCGTGAAGGCTGTTTTACCACGCGGAAAGGACCGATCTTTGCCAACATCGTGCTGGCTGACGAAGTGAACCGTGCCCCGGCAAAAGTCCATAGTGCCCTCCTTGAAGCGATGGAAGAGCGTCAGGTGACAGTCGGTGAGACCACATATCCGTTAGATGACCTGTTCATGGTGCTTGCCACACAGAATCCGATCGAACATGAAGGCACGTATCCGCTTCCCGAGGCCCAGATGGACCGCTTTATGATGAAAATCACCGTCGGCTATCCGACGTGGGATCAGGAACGGGAGATCATTCGCCGTGCTGCGCGCGTCGATACCGGGACGACTGTTATTCCGCTTGTGCATCCCGCAGATCTCCTGAAGGTGCGACGCTGTGTGGACTGTATCTACATGGACGAGAAAATTGAACAGTACATTCTTGATATTGTTTTCGCTACTCGCGAACCGGTACGCTGCGGTCTGGACAATCTGGCACGCTACATCGAGTTTGGTGCTTCTCCCCGTGCGAGCATTTACCTGGCCGTTGCCTCACGGGCGCTCGCCTTCATCAGAGGGCGCGGCTACGTCGTCCCCCAGGACATCAAGGATATCGCGCCGGATGTCTTGCGTCACCGGATCATCACCACGTATGAGGCCGACATTGACGGCATGAGTACCGACCGTCTGATTACCGGATTTCTTTCCCATGTACCGGTACCATGAACTCTGCCTCCGCACGTCTGCAGAGCGGCAGCAGCGAGGAGTCTGCACCGCAGACGGTCAGAGGTCTGCAGATAAAGGCCGCTCGATTGACGACCGGCATTTTTGCCGGAGAATACCTCAGTGCGTTTCGCGGTCGAGGGATCGAGTTTGAAGAGGTTCGGGAATATCAGCCGGGAGATGATGTCAGGACAATTGACTGGAATGTCACCGCCCGGCTCGATCGTCCCTTCGTCAAGCGTTTTGTGGAGGAACGGGAACTAACGCTCATGATCCTGCTCGATCGTTCTCCATCCATGCAGTTCGGCACCAGGCGGGCCACGAAACTGCAGACGGCTGTTGAGGCCGCATCACTGCTCGCCTTTGCCGCACTTCGCTCCAATGACAAGATCGGTCTGATGACCTACACCGACCGGGTTGAAACCTATCTGCCTGCGTCAAAGGGAAAACGTCATGTCATGCGCCTGGTTCATCAGGCGCTCTCCGCTCCCTGCGGCAGCGGCGGAGCCGGTATGGAGACTGCTCTGCTGCAACTTGGTGCCGTGCTGAAAGGACGGGCGCTGGTTTTTGTCGTCTCCGATTTTCATGACCCGCTGCCCCTGCTGCCGCTGGCTCAAACGGCACTTCGCAACGATGTCGTTGCCGTGGCGGTCAGCGACCCGGCAGAGGAGGAGCTGCCTGCAGTCGGGCTGATCAATCTGGTCGATCCGGAAACCGGCGGCCATTGTCTGGTTGATTCGGTCAGCAGCAGAGTGCGTGATCGATACCGGCAGCTGGCCGCAGCCCGGCATGGGCAGATACGACAGCAGCTGACCGCTGCCGGAGCAGAGGTACTCCATCTGAACACGTCAATATCTCCGCTCCATCCGCTGATCCGCTTTTTTCGCAATCGCTCCCGACAGAGGAGAGGCTGAATGGTACGATCTGCTGCCATAGTTCTTTTGCTGGTACTGTTTCTGGCTTCACCGCTCCCCTCTGCTGCAGAGACCGGCTCTGATCCCCCCATCCGCGCACTCCGCGGGCCGCTCTCTCCCACCGGATTGCCCCCATTTGCAGTAACATCAATTTCTCTGCTCTGCATAGGTGCTATCGTGTTGTACCGGCGACGAAAAAACGTGCAGACACCCGTTGTCTCTGAGCAGGCAGGTTACCCGGTTTCGCCCTGTGATCTGCTGGCGTTGCTGCTGGAGGAAACCCGCAGGCAGCAATGCCTCCCGGCCGAAACAGTTGAGCGGCTCATGCCGATAGTGCGTAGTCATCTTGCCGAAAAGGGCGGAACATCAGCAGTACACAATACCAGTCAGGAGTTGATCGCCAGGTTGCTGCGAACCGGTGAAACAGAGGCTCTGCTGCGAGCCTCCGGGCTGCTTCGACTCTGCGACACTATCAGGTTTGGTGGGGTGGCGCCGACGTTTGCTCAGGCTGAGTGGGCACTTCAGGAAACGCTGCTGCTTCTTCAAGAGCAGAGCGAAAAACCGTCATGACATTCCTCGATCCGGCGGCATTGCTGTTGCTGATCCCGGCACTGCTCCTGTCCGGCTGCGCATGGCGCAAAAAATCAAACAGCCAGAGTATGTTTCCTGCACTTTCCCTCTTTACCGATATCCCCCCGACTACCCGAAGCCGTTGTGCCGCGATGCTCCCCGCAGTTCGGATTCTGGCGATTATTCTTGCCGTAATTGCCCTGGCCCGGCCACAACTGCAGCTGCGTGAAACGACAGTGACCAGTCGTGGCATTGATCTGGTGCTGGTCCTGGATGTCTCCACCAGTATGCTGGCGGTGGATCGTACCGCTTCGGCCAACGATCGTTCCCGTTTTCAGATAGCAAAGGATGTCACCCGTGATTTTATCTCCCGCCGCAGTGGCGATCGTATCGGCATGATTGTTTTTGCCGCGCGTCCCTATCCGGCTGCACCGCTGACTCTCGATCATCAGTGGCTGGACGGTGTCCTTGATCAGCTTGAAATCGGGAGCATCGAGGATGGCACCGCTCTGGGAGATGGTTTGCTGGCAGCGGTCAACCGGCTGCACGCTTCACCGGCGGCAAACCGGGCCATTGTGATTATTACCGACGGTCGTAACAATGTCGGCGCTGTGCAGCCGTTGGTTGCCGCTCAGGCGGCACACGCTCTCGGAATACGGGTGCATACGGTCGGCATTGGCGGGGAGGGAGTGGCCGCTTTTCCTGTTGAGAATCCGCTGGGAGGCGTGACCTACCGGCAGGTTACCGCCGATCTGGACGAAGCAACGTTGCGCGGAATTGCAGGAACAACCGGTGGACGCTACTACCGGGCTGCGGACGGCGCGTCGCTCCAGGGTGTCTTTGCGGAAATAGCTCTGCTGGAGCGTCGTCCCATCGAAGAAAAGGTCAGCGTCAGTTATCGCGAACTGTATTCACCGGTACTTCTGACGGTACTGACGCTGCTGGTTGCCGATACCCTTCTTCGTACAACGTGGCTGCGGAGGAACCCCTGAAATGAACTTCGCCGCTCCGGAATACATCTGGCTGCTCCCGTTGCTTCTGCTCCCGGCCATACTGCTTACGGGGAGAGCATCGCTGAAGCGGAGGCAATCCCTCGAAGTCTTTGCCGACCCTCACCTCACCCCGCATTTAACGCGTATTCCCGCCCGCTCCTGGTGCATCACCGGTGACTTCTGCGGGGTGATTGCTCTGCTCTGCATGGTTTTTGCCCTGATGCGGCCGCAGTGGGGAGTTGTCCCCGAAGAACGGACCAGTTCGGGGTTTGATATTATTATCGCCCTTGATATTTCACGGAGTATGCTGGCCGACGACCTCCGGCCAAACCGCCTTGCCGTGGCGAAATCGGCAATCGGCAGGCTTCTCGATTCAGGGTCAGGAAACAGGATCGGGGTAGTTGCTTTTTCCGGAACTGCTTTTACCGTCTGCCCGTTGACGTCTGATTACGCAATTGTCCGGCAGATTGTCAATGAACTGTCTCCCGATTCACTGCCGCGTGGCGGAAGCGCTGTCTCTGAGGCGCTGCGTGAGGCCGGGCGCTCCTTTCGCGGGGCTGAAAGCGGTGGACAGGTCGTAATGCTGGTCAGTGACGGTGAGGATCATGATGGCGATACTCTCCCTGCTCTGGAACAGGCAAAGGGAGCTGGAATACTGGTGATGGCGGCTGTTGCGGGGACCGAAAACGGTGCTTTGATGCCGCTGCCGGGTGGAGGATTCGTCAAGGACCGGAACGGCGCGGTCGTGAAGAGCCGCACTTTCCGGGCGGTCATGGCCGCCATTGATCCCGGCGTTGTCTCCCTGGCACCGGATGGAGCAGGTCTTGAGCTGCTGCTGCAGCGTGCCCGCACCGCAGGTATTGCAACTGAACGGAGGGAGCAGCGTACACGCCCCGTTGAGCGCTTTCAGCTGCCGCTGGCCGCAGCCCTGCTGTTTCTCACTCTTTCAGCCGTTATCGGGAGAGGGGTGAAAGGATGAGGCGCATATCGGTGCTGCTGACTGTTGTTGCCGTGCTGCTGCTGATTCTGGCAGCCAAGTCTGATCTGACGGCATGGCGGCTTGGCAGAGGGTATGACGCATACCGGCGTGGGGATATGGACGGCGCCTTTGCAGCATGGTCATCTGCAGGTAATCAGCAGGAGGCTGTCTATAACCGGGCTGTCATTCAAGCGCGAAAAGGTCACGGAGAGAAAGCGGCGCAGCTGTTCACTCTGTCTGCCGCAGGTAATGATCCCGTTATTCAGCAGCACTCGCTCTATAATAACGGTACACTGCTTTTGCAGCAGGGGAGGGGGGCGATGGCAGCTGATCAGGAAAAAGCCCGCCAGGTGCTTACTGCAGCGGAAGCGCAGTTAAATGCTGCGCTCAAGCTCGAACCCCGCGACAGTGATGCTCAGCATAACGCCGTAGTTGCCCGTGGCTCGCTCGCAGAGGTAAACGCCCTGATCGCCTCAAAAAAGGGAGAAAAGAAAAAGCCATCCGAACAGGGCACTCCGGAAAAGAATGAAACGGCAAAGAATGGCGCGGAGAGGGGTAAACAGACAGATAAGCCGGGCAAAGCGGGAGCGGAGACCAACATCAGTGAAGGGAAGGGGAAATCGCGCTCAGCCCCCGAAATGTCAAAGAGCGATGCGGAACGGCTCCTGAATGATGCCAGAGGCCGCGAAACTCTCCGTTCAGCGACGGCAGCGCGAACAAAGGCGGGTGCTGTTTCACCGCCGGAAAAGGACTGGTGAAGAGTTTAAGTCCCTTCCCCTTCAAGGGGAAGGTTAGGATGGGGATGGGGTAGATTGCGAGGTTGATTGTGATCGGTCAGACAAACGAAAAAATTCAATCAAAAAAATTTCACCGTAAATTGCGGTCGAATATGACAGATGCTGAACAGGCTTTGTGGCGCGTTCTTCGTGGTCGTCAATTTTCAGGTTGCAAGTTTTGCCGCCAGCATCCGTTTGGCGACTACATCCTTGATTTTGCCTGTTTGTCAAACAAGCTGGTCATTGAGGTGGATGGTGGGCAGCACTGTTCTCTGACGGAATATGATGAAATCCGTACCAGAAAATTACAGTCCGCCGGATTTTATCTGCTCAGGTTCTGGAATAACGAGGTATTTGAAGAGTTTGAAGCGGTCAAGGAAAAGATTCGGATGGCCGTGCAGGAGCGCCAAGAAAGTGTAGATCAACCCCACCCCCATCCTAACCTTCCCCCTGAAGGGGAAGGGACAAGAGCCAAGTGCGTTGAAGGACTCTGCCAATTAACTGTGACATTAATACTCTTTACCGTTATCCTCTTCACAACTGCACCCGCATTCGCGGAAATTGCAGACCCACACCCCAAACTATCCCTTTCACTCTCTCCCGGAAAAACTGAAACGTATCCCGGCGAGGCGGTGCCGGTTATGGTAACTCTGCGGATCAACGATGCGACGCTGCGCAACATCGGTTATCCGCGTCTCGATGCTCCCGACGGGAAAATCATCTCGTTCGCTCCGCCGGTTCAGGAGTCTGATGCCGCTGACACGGGTATCATCCTGCAGCGCTTTTCCGGTCAGATCCGCAGTGTCAGGCCGGGTAAGCTGATCGTCGGGCCGGCCCGGCTCGACTGTGAGGTGATGAAATCAGCCACCGGGAGCGCCGCATTCTTCGGCGGACAGGAGTCGGAACCGGTGCAGTTGACTTCCAATACGGCAGCTGTTGCCGTTCTGCCTTTGCCTGCTTCCGGCAAGCCGGAACATTTTTCCGGGGCAATCGGTACCTTCTCTCTGACAGTTAAATCACTACCTGCTCAAGTAGCACCCGGAGAGCCACTGACCGTGACAACAACAATTCGCGGTGCCGGTTCACTGGATGATGCCTCGTGCCCAACCATTGCCGGTTCAGAACTGCAGAGCTTTCCGGTGCGGGCGACGCGAAGCGCTTCACAGCTTGGCTGCGAACAGGTGGTCGTGCCTGGCGGTGTCGCGCAGCTCCCGCCCGTTATCTGGAATTATTTTGATCCCCAAAAACGGCAGTATCATGTTCTTTCGGCGGCTATAGGCAGTCGCGTCATGGCCCGGTCGCCGGATTCTCAAGCTGCTGCTTCGTCACCGGCGATGGTAAAACCGGCATCCAGCCAGACGTTGCCGGCACTTTCAGGTCGTTTGCTGACGATACTGTTTGCTGTTTCTGCCGTTGGTTTTTTGGTAGTGGTTGCTGTACGGAAGCGAAACAAGCCGGTTCTGGAAGCTATGCCACAAGATGTTTGGAGCGATTTACCTAAGATGCTGCTGGCTGTTGAGGAGGCCGCGATGCATGGAGATGCAGAATTTTTTTATAACAGGGTGTTTGAAGTAGTCAGCGTAGTCAAAAATCGTAACAGTATGCCGCTCGCCCCAGTGGTTTTAGATCATCACAAGAAAAGATGGTTTTCATGTGTAAAAAATTTTAAAACTGATGGTGGAGTTACTTCAGAAGAACTCAATGCTTTAGTGACGTCATGTGATAAAGTGCGTTACGGTCGTATAAATGGAGATTCTGCCGCTATTGCGGCAGATCTTGAATTGCTCAGGAATATATTGACACAAACAACAGCCAAAAATAGAGGGGGATCATCGTCGTGAACTTTATCAAAAAAATTCTGCACTCCGCATCAATGGTATTAATAGCCGCAACAACACTCATCGCCCAAAATGCCCCGCCAGGCACGGCGATGCCGGTATCACCAACGTCCTTGCCCGTAATGTCTCCATCACCACCACCCATGTCCGCTGATCGCCACACCTTCCGGGTCTCGCCACTCGAGATGGTTTCTCCTGGCGTGTATCGTATTGCTGAAGTGCTCGTAAACAAGACGCAAAGGTCAATCTCTTTTCCAGCGATTGTCAATATGAACAAGGGGCTATTGGAGTATCTGCTTGTGCGTAATGCCGGTAAAACTCACGAAAGTCTTTTCCGTACGGCTGTTGAACCATACAACCTGCAGATTGCCTGTCTGCTGCTCGATCTGGTCGGAACCGACAAGCCGCTTGCTTTTCAGGGAGCGCCTGATACCCCGAAAGGTGATCCGGTCAGCATCAGTATCGAATATGTTCTGGGAAACGGCAGATCGCACATAGTGAACCCCAAAGAGTGGATCGTCAAAACTGTTGACGGAGAACGCAGTGAAGCTCCCGCTTTGAACTGGATTTTTACCGGGTCGAATGTGAGCAACGGCAGGTTCGCGTCTCAGATGGATGGTTCTATAGTTGCGCTTTACCATGATCCCGCTGCCATGATAGACAATGCATCAGCTGGTGGTGAAAGTGACAAAATCTGGTTTGTGAATGAACAAACCACGCCACCGGTTGGCACAAAAGTGACTATTACAATAAAGCCTCTCAAGAAACCGTAAGGAGAAAATACCATGAAAAAATTGAGTTTTGTTCTGAGTTTTGCCCTTATGCTTGCCATCCCGTTCAACTCTTTCGCCGCCGAAAAAGTAGTCGCCAAATCAAAACCTGACCTATCTCTGAAACTTGAACTGGAAAACTCCATCGGCAAGGGGCTGACCTGGCTTGCCGCCAACCAGCAACCGGGCGGCTACTGGGCACAAGCCGAATACCCTGCTTTGACAGCGCTGGTTCTTACCTCCTTCCAGGGTGACCCCTCCAAATTCTACAAGAACAAGTACGAACAGAATATCAAGAGCGGCTATGACTTTCTGGTAAAGAGCGCCAAGCCGGACGGCGGTATCTACGGAAAGGATCTGGCCAACTACAACACTTCCATCTCCATGATGGCGCTGTTGATGGCCAATAATCCGGCCTATGAACCGCTCCTCAAAAAAGGGCGTCAGTTCATTATCGGTCTGCAGGACGATTTCGGTGAAAAGGGAATGGGTGACGATCCACTAGATGGCGGTATCGGTTATGGCGGCACCTACAAGCACTCCGATCTTGCCAACACCACCTTTGCCCTGGAAGCGCTCTACTACACCCGCTATCTGAAAAGTGATGTAGCTAACGACCCGGAAGCCAGGGATCTGAACTGGAAGGCGGCAATCCAGTTTATCTCTCGCACCCAGAACCTGAAAGCGTCCAACGACCAGAAATGGGCCAGCGATGACCCGGCTAACAAAGGCGGCTTCGTTTATTTTCCTGCGGACAGCAAAGCGGGAGAAGAGAAGCTTCCGGATGGAAATACTGCTTTACGCTCTTACGGCAGCATGAGTTATGCCGGACTGCTCAGCTTCATCTATGCTCAGGTTGAAAAGGGTGATCCGCGCGTTAAAGGGGTTATCGACTGGCTGTCAAAGAACTATACCCTGGATGAAAACCCCGGTATGGGGCTGGACGGGTTGTATTATTACTATCACACCATGGCCAAAGCACTTTCTGCGACCGGGGTTGACACTCTGACCACGAAGGATGGCAAAAAAGTCAACTGGCGTCAGGATCTGGCCAGGAAGCTGCTCGACCTGCAGAATCCGGACGGCTCCTGGGTGAACAAGAACGGGCGGTGGTGGGAGCGTGATCCGCATCTTGTGACTTCGTATGCCACGATTACTTTGGAGATTGTACACCGGGGGTTGTAGCCATGCCGACCATCCAGCAGAACTTTACCGTCAGCTATTCATACCCGGTGATATTTACCCGGGACGTCTTCGATCCCGATAATCCTGACCTGGCTGAAACAATCCGCTTGAGCGGACGCTCCGGCAACCGGGCACTCGTCGTGATCGACAGCGAGGTTGCCCGTTTGACGGATGGACTTCTGGAGAAGATCAGCCGGTATGGCGAAGCCCACGCAGATTCACTGGAATTTGTTGCGCCTCCCTTCATCGTTCGAGGCGGCGAGCTGTGCAAGCATGAACCGCTTGAGGTCGCACGCATCCACCATCTTGTCGAGCGTCATCGCCTCTGCCGCCACTCCTTTATTATCGCCATCGGCGGCGGCGCTGTGCTCGATGCGGTCGGCTATGCCGCAGCCACTGCGCATCGAGGTGTCAGACTGATCCGTCTCCCCACGACGGTGCTCTCCCAGAATGATGCCGGAGTCGGCGTCAAAAACGGCATCAACGCCTACGGCCGCAAAAACTTTCTCGGTACCTTTGCGCCCCCCTTTGCCGTTATCGACGATTTTGCATTCCTTGATACGCTGCAACCGCGTGATCTGCGCGCCGGAATCGCTGAAGCGGTGAAAGTAGCCCTGATCCGTGATCGCCCGTTTTTTGACTGGCTGTATGGTGAACGGCACGCGTTGGCCTCCTTCGCGCCGGCCGCCATAGAACGGATGATCATCCGCTGCGCCGAACTTCACCTGCAGCATATTGCCGGATATGGCGACCCGTTTGAATCCGGTTCGTCCCGTCCGCTTGATTTCGGCCACTGGAATGCTCACAAACTTGAGGAACTGACTCACCATGAACTACGCCATGGCGAGGCTGTTGCCATCGGTATTGCCCTGGACTCCCTCTATTCGAGGAGTAGCGGCATACTTGGTGATCTCGACCTGCATCGCATTCTGACCCTGCTTGACGACCTCGGATTTACCCTGTATCATCCCGCCCTTTCATGGCTGGATGTGGAACAGTCACTACGGGAGTTTCAGGAGCATCTGGGCGGAGAGCTCGCTATTCCCCTGCTTGCGGGTATCGGCAGCAAGGTCGAGGCGGATTGTATTGATGCGGCGTTGATGAAAGGCTGCATTGGACAACTGGCGGCGCGCGCCGGTCGAAACAGTGCCGTTCCGGTACGGGAAACAAAAAAAATGAAAACAGTGGAGAACTGACATGTCACCACCATACCAAACCATGGATGCCCTGGAAATTCTGGAGCTCTATTTTATTGAAAACCGCGCCCGGCTTCTTGATATCGCCTCGTTCCTCGACCGGATTGACCGCTATGAAGGGGCCGAAGCCGCCCGCGCGGATTACCGCTATACGGCATTTCAGGATGCCGTTGATCTACTCAAAAGCGGCGTTGCTGGTCGAACGGCAGCAATCCAGGCCATCTTCAGCGATCCGACGACTGAACCTCTGGAGTCGGCGATCGGGCTGAAGGCGTTCGGAGCCTGGAAAGGGGAGGCACGATGAAGGCCATTGATCCCCACATTCATATGGTGTCCCGTACGACTGACGATTATCTGCAGCTTGCCATCGCAGGTATTCATACCGTTGCTGAACCTGCCTTCTGGGCCGGCTTTGACCGTACCTCTGCTGCCGGATTCCGTGACTATTTCCATACTCTGACCGTGACTGAGCCGGCCAGGGCCGCCCGTTTCGGTATCAGGCATTACTGCTGGATCGGTATGAATGCCAAAGAAGCGGAAAATCTCGCCATGACGGAGGATGTCCTGGCGCTCATGCCGGAATTCCTTGACGCGCCGACCGCGCTCGGCATCGGTGAAATAGGGCTGAACAAGAACAGCCGCAACGAAATAAGGACTTTGGAAATGCAACTGGAGCTTGCGGTGCTGCGCAATGAATTGATCCTGATTCATACCCCGCACCTGGAGGACAAGCTGAAGGGGACACGCATCATTATGGAGATGATCCTCTCCGAACCGCGTATTGATCCGGCACGGGTGCTGATCGACCACGCCGAGGAGCATACTATCAAGGAAATCAGGGATAACGGTTTCTGGTTTGGCCTGACGCTCTATCCTCACTCAAAAGGGAGTCCGGAGCGTGCCATAGATGTTGTCGAACTCTACGGCAGCGAGCGACTTTGCATCAACTCCTCTGCCGACTGGAGCGTCAGCGATCCCCTGTCGATACTCAAGTGTGCCAATGAGATGCGACGGCGGGGGCATTCGGCACAGTCCATTGACACCGTCTTCTACGAAAATCCCAAAGCGTTTCTCGGTCAATGCCCGAAATTCCAGGTCGGATGATCACCTACTGCACCAATATTCACCCTGGCGAGAGCTGGGGTGAGACGTTTAAAAATCTGCAGACATACATACCGCCCGTTGCCGCTGCGGTTTCCCCCGCAGTGCCGTTCCCGATCGGGCTGCGCCTTTCCCGCCGTGCATCTGTGGAAATTGATGAACGCGTATCTGCCGACTTTTCGGAGTGGCTTCAGCGTACCAACAGCTTTGTGCCGACTATTAACGGTTTCCCCTACGGTTCTTTTCACCGGTCAGCAGTGAAGGAAAACGTCTATCTTCCCGACTGGCGGGATGGCGAGCGGGTCGATTACACCGTGCGTCTGGCCACCTTGCTTGATTCCTGGCTTCCGGAGAATGTTCAAGGTTCGATTTCTACGGTACCGGTCGGCTTTAGACGGGGCTTCAGAGATGAAGAAGGTGCTGTTCGAGCCAACCTGATGCGGGTGCTGGCGCATCTTGAACGGCTGCGTCAGAAAAGCGGGAAAACCATCCTGCTGGCACTTGAACCTGAGCCGGGATGCCTTCTGGAAACGACGCATGAGGTAGTATCCTTTTTTGATCACATGGCGTTTCCGGATGAATTACGCCGGGGAATCGGCATCTGTTTTGACTGCTGCCACCAGGCGGTGGAGTTTGAGACTCCGTCTCATTCCCTGAAGCTGCTGGCTGATGCGGGGATTGCCATCGCCAAAGTTCAGGTGTCGTCGGCGCTCCGGGTCAAAAATCCCGATCCGGCTCTTCTGGAAAAATTTTGTGAACCGTGCTATCTGCATCAGGTTGTCGTTCGGGATGAGACCGGCCTGCTCAGTCGCTATACCGATCTTCCAGATGCCCTCCGGGAACATCGTGCCGGCAGCGGCGATGAATGGCGCATCCACTTTCATGTGCCGATTTTTATAGATCATTTGGAACAGTACGAAACGACCGGATATTTTATTACAGAAACGCTGCCACTGATTGAGCCGCACGTCCTTCTTGAAGTTGAAACCTACACATGGGAAGTGCTGCCGCCCGAACTCCGCATGGCAGGCGTGACGCAATCGATAATCCGTGAAATTGAATGGCTGAAGGCGGAACGCAATGAAACGAACCGTTGTTCTTAACGTTGTCGGACTCACCCGCTCTCTGATCGGTGCCGGAACTCCGCATCTGCAGGCGCTCCTCGCCGGGAGTGCCGATATTGCAGCGCTTACGCCGGCGGTTACCTGTTCCATGCAGAGTACCTATCTGACCGGAAAACTCCCCGCAGAACATGGCATAGTCGGCAATGGCTGGTATTCACGGGAGTTTGGTGAGGTGCTGTTCTGGCGTCAGTCCAATCAACTCGTTCAATCCGAAAAGATCTGGCAGGCAGCCAGAAAGCGCAATCCGGACTTCACCTGTGCCAACAGTTTCTGGTGGTACAATATGAACACTGATGTTGACTGGGCCGTAACACCGCGACCGCTCTACTGTGCCGACGGCAGGAAACTGCCGGATTGTTACAGCATTCCGCCGCACCTCAGAGACGATTTTAACCGGGAATTCGGCCAGTTTCCGTTGTTTCAGTTCTGGGGGCCGGCGACGTCGATCGCTTCCAGTCACTGGATCGGCAAATCAGCAATGGCTCTGGAGGAACGGCACCGGCCGACGCTGCAACTGGTCTATCTCCCGCATCTTGATTACATACTCCAGAAAGTAGGCCCGGATGGCGATATCGGTGCCGATCTCACCGCGATTGACGATCTCTGCGGCACGCTGATAGCGTACTTCCGTGAGCGGGGCTGCCGGATAATTGTACTCTCGGAATACGGGATAACTCAGGTTACACATGCAGTTCATCCAAACAGAATACTGCGCGATGCCGGGTATCTCTCCTGCAAAACCGATCTGGGGCGGGAGTATCTTGATCCTGGTTCAAGCCGCGCTTTTGCCGTGTCAGACCACCAGATAGCGCACATCTATGTGCGGCAGCAGCAGGATGTTGCGGCTGTCAAAGCGCTCTTCGCGGCCGTTCCGGGGGTTGAACAGGTGCTGGATGAAGAGGGGAAGCGGGCGAATGGACTCAATCACGAACGATCGGGGGAGCTGGTACTTATTGCCCGGAAAGAGAGCTGGTTTACCTATTATTTCTGGAATGACGATCTAAAGGCGCCCGATTATGCCAGAACGGTAAATATCTTTGCAAAGCCGGGCTACGACCCGTGCGAACTCTTTCTTGACCCGCAGATCAGTGTACCAAAGGTGAAGATCGGCTGGACGCTGGCAAAAAAACTCCTCGGCTTCAGATATCTGATGGATGTGATTCCGCTGGATGCATCTCTGGTCAAGGGTTCACATGGCAGGGTTACCGACGATGCGGCAACCGGCCCGCTGTTTATGACGTCAGAGCCACATCTGCTGGCTGGTGACGGCTTACCGGCGCACCAGGTATATAACACCATCCTCGCGCATGTTTTTTCTGACTGACGTACTCCAATGACTTCCCTGAGACCATATATAGAACTCTGCAGAGTCAGTAATCTGCCAACGGTCTGGAGTAATGTCCTTGCTGCCGTCATCCTTTCCGGAGAACCTTTTTCGTGGGGAGTTTTTTTTACACTGGCGTTCTCACTGTCCCTGTTTTATTCAGCAGGAATGGCACTCAACGATACCTGCGATGCCGGTATTGACAGGGTACAGCGGCCAACCCGACCGATTCCTTCCGGAAGGATTACACCGGTTGCCGCGTACCTGCTTACGGGAGGCCTGTTTGTTGCCGCGTTCATTCTCCTGTTTGCATTTCCCCGCATATCTTCTGTTTTTGCAGGGCTCTTGCTGCTTCTCCTGATCATCCTCTACGACGTGTATCATAAGGGCAATCCCGCCAGTGTGCTGTTGATGGCCGGCTGCAGAGTTATGGTTTATGTCGTATCCGCCTGCGCTATTGTCGGAGCGGTCAGCAGTACAGTGCTTGCCGTCGCCATGATCCAGTTTGGGTATATTGTCTGCATCAGTCTGACGGCACGATATGAGAACCACCGCTCCACTCCTTTTCCCTTCCCGGTCATTCCGCTGATGCTGGCAGGCATCTGTCTTGTCGATGGCATCTTTCTCGCAATCGTAATGTCCCCATACTGGCTTGCAGTTGGAGTCTGCGGAATGCTGTTGACTCTGGCAGGCCAGCGTTTTGTGCGGGGCGATTAGTCCGATTCAAGTAGTGAACGATAGAGGCGCAGATGCTCTGCCATTTCAACCTGCGGTGAAAATGACGTGCGCATATATTCTGCGGCATGCCTGCCAAGAACGTCCCGGAACTCCCTGTCTCCCGCCAGACTGATAACACACTGCATGAATGATTCCTGATCCCGGTACAGCAGGCCGGTTTCACCATGTTGTATGAGTGAGCGATTGCCCGGTATATCGCTTGCCAGAACCGGTCGCCCCAGAGCCATAGCTTCCAGCAGGGTGTTTGACATCGATTCGGAGTGAGAACAGTTGAGTACAACATCGGCGCGGGCATAGAGGCCACCCATCTGCGCGTGGGGGATTTCGCCTGGCCATGTTGCGGCTGGCGCATCATTGAGCAGAGTGCGAATGGTGGCAGCATAATCCTGATCAATTATGCCACCTGCCAGTATTAATCGCAGGGCAGGCAGTTGGACCGTCAGTGATTTCAGAGCCGTCAGGGGGAATTCAATCTGTTTGACCGGTCTGAATGCTGCAGGCAGCAAGATCACAAAGGCATCTTCTGCAATGCCGGAATTTTCTACCGCTGCGACAGAAAGTGCTTCAACACCCTGGGCAATCACGGTGTTTTTTGTTGCCACCTGCGGAAAATATCGGAGTAACTCTGCCGCTTCGCTTTCATGAAAACAGACCACGGCCCGGGATGCTTCAAGAGCTTGGGCCATATCAGGATGGTCACGCAGTTGCGGGTCATGCAGATCGCCGCCGGTGATAGTCAGTACAAACGGTACATTAGAGCGATCAGCGAGGTGTCTGGTGAGTTCGCCGCAGTAATGGGCATGAAACCCGTGGATCAACTGCGGTGCGAAGGTGAACAGCTGTCGTTCCATTTCTAGCGCTGATAAGGTATCCGCAGGGAGTACGAGCAGTTCTGCCCCGGCCTGACGAAGCAGGCGGCTGATGCGGGAAACGGTGGTAATGTTGCCCCGCTGCGGGCCGAGTGAGTAGGGTGAGATTATGGCGATTCGCATGGCGGGCATTATGAATAAAACGTTGATAAGAGCAAGCAGCAATTCATAGATGCTTTTATAAATGTGCTTTATCCTGAATGCAATTGCGCACCGATCGTACCAGTCACATACTCCGACCCGCGTTTCGCGTCCGGATCGATAAGAGGATTGAAGCTGAAAGTTGACCGGGAAGGGAAAGAGGAAATCGTCTGAACCTCGATTTACAGGATTTTGAGATTCACCTGATTTTAAATCCTGTAAATCCTGAAATCAAACGAATCCCGGTTCAGACAAAAGATATCCATGCGACAAACAACAGCAAAAAGAAACCAGCCAACCTCCAGAACCAAACGGACAGCCCGTTTGACCTTCTGCATTTCTTCTGCACCTATTGTTCCCAACTTCCTGACCAGTCGTTCTTTTGATACAGTCAGTATCTGCTCGCACTTAACATACGAAACCTCTGACAGGCCGTTACTATTGTCTGAAGTAGACGTGTGTCGGCACGGACGGTTTTATTGGGAATGAACATAATCAGCATCCTCATAGTTGTCGTCTAATGTGCTTCGCTCCAGTTCGCCCCGTAACTGATATCAACTTTGAGAGGAACTCGCGCTGCTACCGCGTGCTCCATCTCTTCCTCCACCAACTGCTCCATTTTCACGAGTTCATTTTCCGGGACTTCAAATACCAGCTCATCATGCACCTGCATTATCAGGCGGCTGTTCAGCAGTTCCTGCCGGATTCTGCTGTCAACCCGGATCATTGCTGCCTTGATAATATCAGCGGCTGAGCCCTGAATCGGATAGTTTATGGCGTTGCGGCGGGCAAAGGCGAGTACATTTCCATTTGAACTGTGGATGTCCGGGATCGGCAGGCGCCTCCCCAGGATTGTGGTGACATAGCCTGATTCCTCTGCCAGTCGGATGCAGGAGTCCAGATACTCCATGGCACCGCTGTGACGCTCGCGGTAGGCGGTGATAAACTCTTCGGCGGTCTTGCGGGCAATGCCGAGCTGTTTTGCCAGCGAGAAGGGCCCCTGACCGTAGATGATACCGAAGTTGATGGTCTTGGCCTGACGGCGCATTTCGGGTGTCACCATCCCGGGGAACAGACCGAAAACCTCGGCGGCGGTGCGTGTATGGATATCCTCATCGTTGGCAAAGGCGTGACAGAACACCTTGTCTCCGGATAAATGCGCCAGAACACGCAACTCGATCTGGGAATAATCGGCAGAGAGGATAACGTGGTCCGGCGGAGCGATAAAGGCGTGACGGATCATACGCCCTTCCTCGCTCCGGATCGGAATGTTCTGCAGGTTCGGTTCTGAGGATGACAGTCGCCCGGTGTTGGTAACGGTCTGGTTGTAGGAGGTATGCACCCGACCGCTCTTTGGATTGACCAGGCGCGGGAGGGCATCGCTGTAGGTTGACCGGAGCTTGGCAATGCCACGGTATTCGACAATCAGTCGCGCGATTTCATGTTCTTCCGCCAGAGCTGTCAGTACCTCGTTGTCGGTCGACCATCCGGATTTCCCTTTTGTTTTTTTACCGGTCTGCAGCCCCATCTTCTCAAACAGCACCTCACCCATCTGTTTGGGGGAGTTGAGATTGAAGCGGACTCCGGCGATTGCAAAGACCCGCTCTTCAAGCGATGCCATACGACCGGCAAAGTCATTGGAGAGTCCCGCCAGAAGAGCTGAATCAAGTAGAACTCCATGATTCTCCATAGCTGACAGAATCGGTACCAGCGGCATCTCCAGAGTGTGAAAGAGGGTATCAAGCAGACTGGAGGTCAGCAGTGGCTCGAATTTACGGCGTAGTAACCAGGTGGCGTCGGCATCTTCACAGGCGTAGCGTGAAGCCGCCTCAATATCTACTTCGGAAAAATTCTTCTGATTTTTGCCGCTTCCGGTCACGTCGCTGTAACTGACCATGCGGTGATTGAGATGCTCCTGGGCAAGAGCATCCAGGCCGTGCCCCTGACGTGACGGATTAAGAACATACGAGGCGAGCATGGTGTCGAACCAGACTCCAGCCAGGTTTATGCCGTTATTGGCAAGAACCTCCATATCGAACTTGATATTCTGACCGACTTTGCGGAGGGCAGCATTCTCAAACAACGGGCGCAGGCGGTTGAGAACAATGCTCCGTGGAAGTTGCCCAGGGGCAAATGTCTCTCCCCTCCCGATCTCCCCCCGCTGGACCCCCAGGGGCCTAAAGGGGGAGGAGAAAAGTGACCCGTTATTTTCTGCGGAAGAAGAAAATAAAGTTCCCTCCCCAAGCGGGGGAGGGTTAGGGAGGGGGGATGTCGTCACATGACCTACCGGGATGTAATACGCCTCATGATCTGCAAACGAGAACGATAACCCCACGATCTCAGCCAGGCGCGGGTCAAGACTGGTGGTCTCCAGATCGAAGGCAAATTCACCTGCACTCTCCAGGGCAGAGATGAGTGATTCAAGTGTTTCTGCCCTGGTAACGGTATGATACTCTTCTGTGGAGAGAGTTGCTGTGCCGGTTAACTCCTTGATCAGAGAGGTGAAACCGAACTTTTTAAAGAACTGATTCAATGCCTCCTGATCAGGTTCTCGCGCCGTCAGAGTCTCTATGTCAACATCCAGCGGGACATTACACTCTATGGTCGCCAAACGACGCGAGAGCAGCGCCTGGTCGCGGAACTCCCTTAACCGTTCGCCATTTTTCCCTTTGACTTCATCGGCATGCTCCAACAACCGGTCAAGGGAACCAAATTCGAGAATCAGTTTGGTGGCGGTTTTCTCGCCGATTCCAGGCACCCCGGGGATATTATCTGATGAATCACCCGCCAATCCCAAAATATCTATCACCAGTTCCGGTCCGACGCCGAAGCGTTCGATCACGTCGGCAATGCCGGATTCCTTCCCTTTCATGGTGTCAAGTAACGTGACGCGGTCGGTCACTATCTGCATCAGATCCTTGTCGCCGGTAACCACCACCACGTTTCCGCCTTGAGCAGAAAATCTTCCTGCCAGTGCGCCGATAATATCATCAGCTTCATAGCCCTGCAGTTCCAGCGCCGGGATATTGAATGCCCGTACTACCTCACGGATAGGCCCCATCTGCTGGCGCAGGTCATCCGGCATGGCCGCGCGGTTGGCCTTGTATTCCGGGTACATTTCCGTGCGGAACGTTGTTCGGCCTGCATCGAAAACGACGGCGACATGTTTGGGGTTGTGATCTTTCAGCAGCTTGAGCAGCATCTGGATGAATCCGTAGATTGCATTGGTGGGGTGCCCGCTGGGGGATGAGAGGTGGCGGATGGCAAAATATGCGCGATAGATGTACGATGATCCGTCGATCAGGTAGAGAGTCTCTTTTGCGTTCATGATGTCACCTCACCGCACACTGTTTCCCGGGTAAAAAGCGCAAAGGCCATCGCAGGTCGTTTGCTTGATTCACGCATGGCAAACTGAAGCCCATCGAAATGCCATCCCTTGGCGCTCCAATCGTTGAGAACCTGTTCAATCTCATTTTCAGTAACGGTTCCAATTTCAATAACCTTGTAAATCAGCATTATTACATCCTTAGATACTGAGTGACCGTGCCGGCACAGGTGGGATGGGCTTCAGAGTCCATAAAAAAAGGCGGCTAAAAAGCCGCCTTTGAATTGTCATTAATAATATGGTTACTTCTGGAAGCCAAGCTTTGCAGAAATTTCGTCCCCTGCCTTCAACACCAGCGGAATAAGCTCATTATTAATGCGCTCATCAGAGAAACGCATTGACGGCCCGGAAATGCTCACCGCTCCGATTATGCGGCGGGTGTAGTCACGGATCGGAGCACTGACGCACTTGACACCGATATCAAGTTCTTCATTGTCGTAGGCGTACCCCTGCTCAGCAATGAGTTTCAGCTGTTTTTTCAGAACGTCACGGTCAATGATCGTATTCGGAGTATAGCTTTTCAGCTCTTTTAGCGGCAGATACGCTTCAAGCTCCTCATCGCTCATAAAGGCGACTTGCACCTTGCCGGCCGCAGTGCAGAACGCAGGAAGCCTCGAACCTACCCGTGGTACAACTCTGACTGTCATTGCGGTTTCAACAACATCAAGATAGACTATGTTGAAGTCCTTGAGAATTGAGACGTAGGTCGTTTCATTGCAACTTGCTACCAACGCTTCAAGAACCGGCTTTGCCTGTCGGAGCAGTCCCATCTGCTTGATAAATGTCTGACCAAGTTCAAGCGTTTTCAGGCCGAGACGGTAGTTTTCAGTTACTTTGTTCTGCTCTATGTAGCTTCGGGATTCAAGCGTCGCAAGCAGTCGAAATACATTGTTCTTGTGTAACTTCAAGCGTTTACTCAGTTCAGTGACGCCTAGTTCATCGACTTCACCATGAAACTGCTCCAGAAGGTCGAGTGCGTGGGAAACTGCCTGTATGAGATATTCTGATTTTTCTTTTTTTGCCATGGAAGTAGTCCTTTTCACGAATGGGGATGAATGAGTATGTTATAACATGCTGAAATATAATTATTAATTTAAAAAACAGTTAAATGACGCACTTTTTTTATAATTCGCTAAAATGTAGAATATTGTTTTACGATTGTCAAGCAGTAAAAATTGCGATATATATTTAATTCACAAATTATGCCGAACCCACTTCTGAGCATACGTAATTGAGTAGTTTGAGGATATCATGCTTAATCTGCGTAAAAAAATACTCGTGGCAATTGATGGTTCCCCGCACTCTGATAAAGCGGCAGAGGAGGCTGTCCGTCTTGCTGCCGGTAATCAGGGCCAGTTGAAAAGCCGGATTTATGCTCTTCTTGTGCTGCCGAATGCCCCATCTTCCAACTATACCGATTTTGTGCCGGCAGCACCGATGACGGAAACAAAAAAATGGGATGAACTCCGAAAGCGACTTTTTTTTGTCGTGGAAAAATGTGCAGCAGAATATGATATCCCTTTGGAGATGATTGTTGAGTACGGCGATCCTGCTGATAAAATAATCTCTCTCGCCAAACGTGAGGAAATGGATGTCATTGTCATCGGGAGTTCCGGCAAGGGGGCAATTGAGCGTCGGCTCAAAGGAAGTGTCTCACACAAGGTGGCCAGTAATGCCGGATGTTCGGTCTTTGTCGTACGATGATAACCCGGATAAAAGGCATATCCATGTACAGTTTTATTATTCAGCTGATATTTATTACTGCTTTGCTCTCCCCGCTGTCATCACCGGCTGCTGAATCATTTCGTGTGCCTATTTTGCTGTATCACCGATTTGGAGCGACTGTTGCTGACGGAATGACGACCACAACCGCTGTTTTTGAAGCTCAGATGAAATATCTGCATGATAATGGCTATAAGGTAATTCCCCTGCAGCAGCTGATTGATCATTATCGTGGTAAAGCACCGGCACCGGGCCCTAAATCGGTTGTTATCGTGGAAGATGATGCTCATAAGTCTGTGTATAGCGATATGCTGCCGATTATAAAAAAATACCGCTACCCGGTTACCATTTTTGCCTACCCCTCTGCAATTTCAAATGCAAAATATGCCATGACATGGGATCAGTTGCGAGAGCTGAGAAAAACCGGCCTTTTTGACGTACAGTCACATACCTATTGGCATCCGAACTTCAAAAAAGAGCGTAAGAAGCTCAGTCGGCCTGCTCTGGATCTGCTCGTCAAGACTCAGTTGAATAAATCGAAAGCCCGTCTGGAAACAGAGCTCGGTTCGAAGGTGGACATGCTGGCCTGGCCTTTTGGCATCTACGACGATTATCTGATAGGTAAAGCCTCTGAATCCGGTTACATTGCAACTTTTACCATTGAGCGCCGCCATGCGACGGCAACTGATTCCGTATTGAAACTGCCACGATATCTGCTTGTTAATGCTGATAGCGGTAAAGCATTTGTGCAGCTTCTTGAAGGCAACGCTGTTAAGCGCAATGTTTCATATTAATGCCTGGCAAAGCTGCAAAAAAACAGCCGTGCCCGGATTGCTTCAGCTGCCAATGGTGTTCGGATGAGCGTTGCCGCATCTGCCTGAGCCAGCCGTGCTGCCGACGTCGCAAGCTTTCAATCTCTGAACAGATTGCTTTGTATGAAACCCTGAATCCTTTGGGCACTGACGAGATTAAGCCTTAAATTGTGATAGTTTTGCTATCCCGGTTCGGTGCGATTCTCAGTATGTTTAGGAAAATAGTGTTATATTATCGGGCATTTTAATATTTAGCTTGGAATGCCCAACAGTAATATGGTAGAAGGAGAGAGAAATCAAAATTTCAGGAGGTCGCAGGTGAAAAAAACAGCATTAGTAGTTCTCAGTATCGCCGCTCTCGCCCTTGCAGGGTGCAAAGACAAACCAAAGACTGAAGCTCCGGTCGCAGCACCACAACAAGGTCAGATGCCGGCAGCAGCGCCTGGTACACCGGGTGCCGTGCCTCCAGGCGGTGACCCGCATGCTGGCATGAAAGCCCAGGAAATTCCCGCAGGCGCTGGCAAGAAGGCAACCGTTACCCAGACTATGAACTCGGGCGGTTACACCTATGTTGAAGCAGCTGATGAAAAAGGTGAGAAGGTCTGGTTGGCTCTGCCGGAAATCAAAGTCGCAAAAGGAGACAAGATTGAGTATCCTGAAACTCCACCTCTTGCCAACTTCCAGAGTAAAACTCTGAACAAGACGTTTGACAAGATTTCCTTCATTCCTGGTGTCAGGATTGTGAAGTAATTTTCAAATCAGAATGAATCTGCGGGGCTATGAAAGTAGCCCCGTTTTTTTATGTGCAGATAGGGCTGCTTTTGATGGACCATGTTCCGGAACTATTTCCAAAACTTTTGCGTAGCAATCTTTCCCTTTTTTAGTATTTCCCCGTTCGGAATGTAAATCGCCTAGAAGAAACCATCCCCACGGATTTAGTGGCTGTCGGATCGTAATCTCACGGAATTCCAGCTCCGCTTTATCAAATTCACCCCTCTGACGGTACCACTCTCCGGCGATAACATGCGTCGCGTAGCAATATCCGAGGCGCAATTTCTGCTGATTAAAAGCATTGGATTTATCCAGCTGGTTTTTTGATAACTCCTTTATGAGACGCCGCGATGTATTGCCGTGCGCGGAGGTAACATAAAGGGCCGTTTGAGGCGAACTGGTAAATATATCAGGGGTGATACTGCGGGAGGCAACTGCCTCTTTAAAAAGCTGTGTGCCCGGATAATAGGCAAGTGGTGATACATAGCCGTCATCGGGATGGATATGGCGCACAAGCTCGACGGTCTTTATGATGTCATCATTTGTTTCTCCCGGGACGTCACTGATCAGATAGACGGAAAGATTTATTCCGATCTCCCTGATCAGTGAACAGGCCTTTTCAATCTGCGGCGGAAGAATTTTTTTTCCAAGCTGTTGAAGAATGCGGGGAGAGCCGGATTCGACACCGAGCTGGATGCATTCACAGCCGGCCCGCTTCATCTGGACGAGCAACTCCTCGTCAATTGCGGTAACGCGTGACTGGCAGTTCCAGAGTATATTGACTTCCTTCTCCTGCAGCAGCCTGCAAAACTCAAGGACTCTTTTGCGATCGGCGGTAAAAGTGTCATCACGAATTGAAAAATAAATGAGCCCATACTTCTGACGTATAAAAAGAATTTCCTCGACAATGGCGCCTGGTGAGCGGAAACGGACTTTCTTTCCCCAAAAATCAGGCGAACTGCAGAAAAAACAGGTAGATGGGCAGCCCCGGGTAGTGACGATGAATTCAGATTGCATCTCAAGATCAACGCCGATGGAAATGCCAAGGTAGCGAGCTGGAAGAGGCAGGCTGTCAAGGTTATCAATGCTTTTCCGTGGCGGGGTTACGACGATTCTACCCTCGGTACGAAATGCGAGCCCCGGGATGTTCTGCCACAGGCTCTTTGCATGTCCTGCTGCAACAAGCTCCAGCAGTGTTATTTCAGCTTCGCCCCGGACAACAACGTCCACCGGTGAATTTTCAGTCAGGATGTCCTCATAACAGAAGGTCGCATGGCCACCACCCATGACGACTATGCTGGCGGGGAGGGCGTTACGGCATAATCCGGCGAGTTCAATCGAATGATGCCTGTTGTGGGTCCATTGTGAGATGCCGACAATATCAGGCTTAAACAACAATAATTCGTGAATTATTTCAGCAGATGACCAGGCAGAAAAATTGGCAAGCAGCGAGGTATATCCTGCTTCCTGCAAACAGGCGTGCAGGTAGCATAAGCCGGTTGGCAGGATGCTTATATAGGAATCGTTGCGGTGCGAAAGCCCGGATTGATAGGCGAGGAGAATTTTCATGGCGAAAAAAAATCCGGGTCAGGAGACCCGGATATAGTTGGTTTGTGTGTGTGATGAACGCTATTTCTCAAGGTTGAGTGAGACACCCATGGTGTCATTCGTCATAACATCATTTTCAGTTTCTTCTTCAACGCCTAACAGCAGGTCATTGAAGTCTATAAAGTCTGAAGCGGTATCTGTCATGCGCCGTGCTCCAAGATATCGAGACAGGTAATAGGGGGTATCCATAGACGAAATAACCACACGGTGTTCACGCGACGAAGCATGAATCATTTTACGGTTACCAAGATAAATTCCCACATGCGAAGGGAATCTGGCATATGTCTGGAAAAAGACAAGGTCACCTTTCTTCAGGTCGCCGCGCACTACTTCGTTGCCGACAACAAACTGCTCGCGGGCGGTTCGGGGAAGTTTGACGCTCTGCTCACGGAAAACCTGTTGCGTAAAGCTTGAACAGTCAAGGGCGCTGCGACTGGTTCCCCCGAAACGATAACGGGCTCCGAGGAAACTGTACGCACTTTTTTTGATGCTGCCGATTGACTGGTTTGCTTCAATTGATTTTGCAAGGTCAACCGGTCGGTCTGATTCGAGATCTGTCAGTTCTGCCAACGTGTCAGTCAGTTCCTGCTCATTTAAAAGGTCTTTGTTGATCAGTTGCAGTCTGTTGGTGCTGACGGTCCGGGTAGGCGTATCAGTGGCGACAAGGACAAGCAGTTGTCCCGGTTTAATCCTGTTACCCTTCAGATTGTTCAAATTTCTGATATCTGCGAGCTTGACGCCGGTTTTTTTTGCGATTTTGGGGAGCGTGTCACCTTTGGCTACTTTATAGGTATCCTGAAGAGTTGCAACGGTTGCTTTTTTTTGCTGTGACTCCGGGTGCGATGGAATTATGAGGCGCGCTCCCTTGGATACACGCGAAGCGGTCAGGTTGTTGACGGTTTTCAGTTCATCAACTGACACATGATATTTACGGGCAATTGACTGTAGCGATTCGCTTGTGCGCACGACATGAGACTTTGATGCCAAAACCAGCTGTGGCAGCAGTAAGAGTACTAGGCAGGTCGCAATTGCAATACGAATATGAGCCATGTTTCCTCCTGATGTTGTTTTAGATTTTGTAAACGGGGAGACGTTTATATAACAATAAAAACCAAAAGTCAATTCATTGTTGCTTAGTATCGATTCATTATCATGCAAGTATCGAACCAAAAATTAGCGTTTATGTTGTTTGCGTGCAATTAATTTAACCGTTATGGGTATATCCCTCAGTATGGACACCTGTTTTTCCGGAACATGTAAATTTTTCAGATACTCCTCGCCCGCTTTCAATTGGCTGGCGTCGATATCTTCAGTCACTACTGACGTAATCTTTGAAATCTGGCTCGCCGGTCCCTCTATGTCGACCGAATCCGGTTCACACAATACGTTCGAGAATGCTACTCCAGGCGGTAGTCTGCCTTTCAGTGCCGCTTTTACCGGGACTTTTTTACGCAGTTTCTTTTCAGCTGAAACTCGTATACTGGCAGGAGATACCGTCGTGATGATCATGCCTGAGGGAGCAGCAATATCTGCGTGGTTTACTCGTAATGCGGTGATCCCTTCGGTTATCTTCGAGGCATCTACTTCGGCAGTCAGATCAAGCTTCGATGGGGGTGGCGTCAGGCTTGACATCGATTTTATCTGTACGGTGACCTCTTCAGGAATAGTGCGGAGCAGAACAATATTTTCTGGAACACCATGCAGGCGCACAGGAGCTGTTACTGTTGTAATCTGCCCCTGTCTGGTTGTTATCAGTCCCCAGAATACACACACGCCAAGCAGGAGAGAAATTTTTGGCAGCATATTTGAAAAAAAATGTTGTTGCAGTTTGATGCGGGGTTTGTCCGCCTCGCTCTGTAGCAGTGCATCAAGCGCTAAAATCAGA
The DNA here is from genome assembly GCA_049318985.1 of Desulfuromonadaceae bacterium. Lineage (GTDB taxonomy): Bacteria > Desulfobacterota > Desulfuromonadia > Geobacterales > Pseudopelobacteraceae > JACRCG01. The sequence continues at coordinate 186,220 of JBMOEI010000002.1, read as the reverse complement.
TCTGTGGGGGTGTTCATGCGTTGCAATGATCCGGCGGTAATCAGAGAAATTTCCCCGCGCTCCTCTGATATGGCAACAATTACCGCATCACTTCGTTCCGATAACCCGAGTGCTGCCCGATGCCTGGTGCCCAGATGCTGCGGGACGTCGGGGTTGATGGAGAGGGGCAGGTGACAGGCAGCTTTCTCAATCCTGCCATTATTGATGAGTGCAGCACCGTCATGAAGTGGCGCGCCATTATAAAAAATTGATTCCAGCATTTGCGGTGAAATTTCACTGTCAATGATTACCCCGTTAGTCATCAGGTCGTGCAGCGATTCATTGCCTTGAAAAACGATCAAGGCTCCGGTTTTATTAGTCGCCATCCGGAATAGAGTCTCGGCGATATCCTGAAACTGGCTGTGCTGAGTTTCCTGGCGGCTATCAAGAATGTGGCGGAGGAGGCTGAAACGATACAATGCCTGGCGAATCTCGGTTTGAAATACGACAATAATAAGAATAATGAGGACGGTGCCAAGTTCCTGAAGTACCCAGCTCGTCATGTAGAGATCGAGAAAGCGGGTTGCAAAATAGATGAGAGTTACTACGCCCAGCCCGATCAGCACCTGAATTGCTCGTGTCCCGCGAAACCAGGAGTACATCTGGTACAGGATAACGGTCATGATCAATATATCAGCAATGTCCTGTATGCGAATGGTGGGAATCACTCTGCAGCATCTCCTGAATGAAATGGAACGGGTTGTTTTTTCTGGTTAATGGCGGGCATAATATGCTACATAATTACGCCAGTTTTATAGCACTTAAATCCGTTAAAAGGTAGTGGAAACGAATGTTCAGGCTTTCTGATAAAGGGGAAAAAATCCAGCAGATGTTCGGGGCGATTGCCCCGCGGTATGATTTTCTTAACCGGCTGCTCAGTTTTGGTATCGATCGCCGCTGGCGTACAAAAGCGGTTCGCCTGCTTAAATACCGTGAAGGTTCGCGTATTCTGGACGTTGCCACCGGTACCGGCGATGTCGCTTTGGAAATTGCCTTGCGAACGCCCGATTCTGTCAAAATTATCGGGGCTGATTTTTGCCGGGAGATGATTGATCTCGGAATTGTCAAGGTGGCGGCATCGCCCTATGCAGGGCGCATTGAGCTCAAAGTTGCCCCTTGTGAAGATCTGCCGTTTGCCAACGATACTTTTGATTCAATTACCATAGCATTCGGCATCAGGAACGTTGTTGACAGAAAACTGGGATTGGCCGAGATGTGGCGGGTGCTCCGCCCCGGCGGCCGGATGATTATTCTGGAGTTTTCCACACCGCGTTCACTGCTGTTCCGGCAGTTGTATTACTTTTACTTCCGTCGGTTGCTGCCGGTTGTCGGCGGACTGTTCTCACGATACAACGCGTACAAGTACCTGCCGGACTCTGTTCTTGAATTCCCATCACAGGAAGAGTTCTCGCGCATGATTGCCGATGCAGGCTTCCGCAACCTTCATCTCCATGAGCTGACCTTTGGTATTGCCACGATCTATGTTGGTGAAAAAGAGTAGGCAGTCTGCTCCTGAAAAAGAGTTTTGAAGCCTCGAAGATCTGCTACCCGAAATCGTCAGGAAGCTCATATGCAAAAAATAAATAATCTGTGGGGGCTGGTATATGTTGCCGCAATATGAGCATTTTGAAGAAATAGAGGTGCAGGTTGCCTCTGTTGACGGCCTTCTCAGGGATGGGCAGGAAAGATTTCTGTTTGAAACAGTTAAGAGGTTGCCTCAAGATGCAACTATTGTTGAGATTGGTGCTTTTATGGGGAAGTCGACACTCTGCATGGGTTTTGCCTGTCTTGGTACACGGAGAAAAATTTATTCGGTGGATACCTGGAATGGTAACAACGCCGACTTTTTTATCAATGATTTTTATATCAACTGGGCAACGAATGTAATCAATGCCGGTCTTGAGGGGCACGCTTTTCCGTTGGTAGGGAATTCAAGAGTGATAATGCCATTGTGGGAAACCATCTCAAAAGGCAAAAAAATTGATATGTTGTTAATCGACGGCTCTCATGTCTACAACGATGTGCTGGCGGACTTTTATAATTCATTTAATCATGTCAAGGATAATGGCTTGGTTTTTTTGCATGACATCACAGACGATGGGTGGCAGGGGCCGGATCGTGTGTGGAAAGAACTGGCCAGCAATTTACTGGTGGATCAAGTATTTTTGTCAACACTGGGTGGGGGCAGGAAAAACGCTAACCTTCCTCGTTGGGCAGAAATGTACTGTAACAAAATATTGAATTCGCATAAAAGTGTGCCAGAAAGGTCATTTCCGGCTGAGGTAAGGCCGATGTAGTCTCAAATTGGGGAGCCGGTTTTTCGGCTCCCCTTTAACCTCACTTCCCGCAGCACTTTTTATATTTCAGGCCGCTTCCGCAGCTGCAGGGGTCATTTCTGCCGATTTTGCTTGCCGTCAACGGCTTTGGACGAACCATCCGCCCCTCGGTAAAATACCAGAGACCATCTTTTCGTTTAAACTGCCCGGCCTCATGGTGCTCACGGGGACTGCCCTTCTCGTTAAAGCGGGCGATAAACTCGACTTCGCCGATGGAATCCTCATCTCCACCCCTGTTCGTGCTGATTATTTCAAGTCCCTTCCATTCAGCTGTTTCTGCCCACTCTTTAGTGCCGGCATGGTCGTAGCCCTGGATGTGGTCAGGGTGGGTACTCTCAAAAAGAAAATTCATTTCAGCAAAAACGTAGGCCGAATAGCGGGCTCGCATAAGTTGTTCGGCGGTGTGCGCCACATCTCCGCCTGAAATTATTTTTTCACAGCAGTCGGAGTAGGGATTACCGCTTCCGCACGGGCATAGAGTCATGGTCATTTCTCCTTGATTGTATTGGTGTTGCTCTGGTGACATATTCTGGGCTCTTTTGTCAAGATAAAGAACCAAAATAGAACTTGTGTGGAATCTGATTTCCCTGTATTTGTAGCAGTTGCAAAAAATGATAGCATGGCGGAGATTCTGATGAAAATATCACACAGAGAGCTGTTGCAGTCCCCACTGACTGCAGAAGAGACCCGGTGGGCAAGTGAGCTTGCAGACAAGTTACCTGATGACGTTGACCTGACGTTTGAGGAGTCGAAAATATTGACCAGGCTCTCAATCAGGGATTGGCCTGACTCACTAATACTCAAGGTTAAAGATGTCATTGAAGTGGAAGATTTTCTTGTTGAAGATCACAACCAATAACTGCCTGACTCTGTTCTGAGACTGTTATTTAAAACAAAAAAATGGAGTAGAATTTGAAATATCGATGTAACGCATTTCTCCCCCTGTGGTTCGTGTTACTCCTGTTTGTACTGACAGCGTGTACAGATAGCAAAAGCGGCGAATTGAAGGCAAAAGCCCGGAAAGATGTTGAGCGGAGAGCCGCCGAGGCGGCGTTTGCCGCAACCACAACCGCTGCCAGAAAGGCAGCAGCGTTTGCGGCAACCACCAGTGCAACCAGAAATGCAGCACTGTTTGCGGCACAAACCAGCGCTGCCCGTAAAATGGCCCCACTCATTAAGTATAATGCCGGCGAGAGCCCGGATTATGCTGCAAAATGCGGCTGGCCGGTCAAGTGCCCGCAGCCGCTCCCCGGCTCAATCCTGCCGGCAAAACGCATTGTTGCCTATTATGGCAATCCGTTTTCTAAAAAAATGGGCGCACTCGGAGAATTTCCCAGGGATGAGATGCTGCGGCGCCTGAAAGGCGAAGTTGCTAAATGGCAGGCGGCTGATCCGGCAACCCCGGTACAGCCAGCTCTGCATCTGATTGCCGTGGTGGCGCAGGGGGCACCCGGTAAAGATCGCAAATATCGCATGATCATGCCGGATAAAATTGTCGAACAGGTCTATGGCTGGGCCAAAGAGGCCGGAGCGGTCATGTTTATCGATATTCAGACCGGACATGATGATATCCGCGCGGTTCTGCCCCGATTCGAGTGGATTCTTAAAAACCCTGACGTACACTTGGGAATTGACCCGGAATTCAACCTGAAAAAAAGCGGTAAAAAACCGGGTAAGAAGATCGGTACCTATGATGCGGCCGATATCAACTATGCTTCAGGATATCTGAAAGATCTGGTCAAAAAGTATAATCTCCCCCCGAAAGTGTTTACGGTACACCGGTTCACACGCAATGGTGTCACAAATTCAAAAAGTATCGTACTCCGCCCTGAAGTGCAGATCGTCATGCATATGGATGGCTGGGGTGCTCCCTGGTTGAAACGTGATTCGTACAAAGATTATGTCGTTGCCGAACCGGTGCAGTATACCGGTTTCAAGCTCTTTTATCATAACGACACGAAGAAGAAAGACCCGCTGATGACGCCGCAGGATGTCCTCAAGCTGAATCCGAAACCGCTCTATATTCAGTATCAGTAATCCGGATGCTGCTCATATTCCCCCCTCTCGCAAAAGCGTGTGAACCGCCGGCCGGCATTGCCCGTCTGGCGGCACATCTGAAGGGCCAAGGTATGCCGTGCCGGCTGCTTGATGCCAACCTGGAAGGGCAACTCCGGCTACTGGACCAGCCACCAGGCGCTGCTGATACCTGGAGCCGTCGGGCTTTCAAGGGACGGGATGCCAATATTGCCGCTCTCCGCGACAGTGCCACCTATCAGTCACCAGATAGGTATCGTCGTGCAGTCAGTGATCTTAACCGTCTCCTGACTGTCTCAGCTGCCGAGCGCGGCGTTGCCATCGGACTGGCCGATTACCGGCACAAAACGCTCTCTCCGCTGCGTAGTGCCGATCTGCTTGCAGCAGCAGCGCACCCTGAGCAGAATCCCTTTTTTCACTATTTCAGTCAGAGACTGCCGGACCAGCTTGCCGATGTCGGCACGGTCGGCTTTTCCCTTAATTATCTCAGTCAGGCACTCTGCACCTTTGCCATGATCGGCTACGTCAGAGCCCATTCGCCCGGGCTGAGAATTGTTGCCGGCGGCGGCCTGATAACCTCCTGGATGCAGCGCCCCGACTGGCACAATCCTTTTGGTGCTCTGATAGATCACTTTATCTGCGGGCCGGGTGAGGGACCTCTCGTGGAATTTCTGGGGAGCAACCCACCATTGAATCACCATGTACCCCCTGATTATACCTCCCTCCCGCTTGCTGATTACCTGTCGCCCGGTCTGATCCTTCCTTACAACGCAGCCAGTGGCTGCTACTGGAATCGTTGTTCGTTCTGCCCGGAACGGGCCGAAGGGAATGCCTACCATCCGGTGCCGGTAGCCACGGTGTTGTCAGATCTGAAATGTCTGACAGACCAAACTGCCCCGCGCCTGATCCATCTGCTTGACAATGCGATTGCTCCCTCGTTGCTGTACTCCCTTGCGAAAAATCCGCCAGGTGCGCCATGGTACGGTTTTGCCCGGATTGACGAGCAGCTGGCCGATCCGGACTTTTGCCATGAATTAAAACGTTCCGGCTGTATCATGCTCAAGTTGGGTCTGGAGTCCGGTGATCAAAATGTTTTGGTCCGGATGAATAAGGGGATCGATCTCGGACTTGCTGCGCGGGTGCTTACCAGCCTTAAAGATGCCGGGATCGCGGTGTACTGTTATCTGCTGTTCGGAACTCCGGGAGAAACTGTGGTTGAGGCGCGCCGGACCCTGGAGTTTGTTGCCCATCATCACGGGGCGATCACGTTTCTCAACCTGGCGCTGTTCAATATGCCGCTTTACGGCGACGAGGCTCCAGAATACGGCAATCAGCCGTTCTATGAGGGGGATTTGTCGCTTTATACATCATTCAGGCATCCAGGCGGATGGGAGCGCAAACAGGTCCGTCACTTTCTGGAGAGTGAATTCAAGCGTCATCCCGCTATTGCCCCGATAATCAGGAATGATCCGCCGCAATTCAGCTCAAACCATGCAGCCCTGCTCTGCGGCATACAATAAATATCACCTTAACTTTCAGCTGGTACTGTGCTATAAGCGGAGCATATATTGAGCGGGAGATGACATGGAAGTTTTTGGAGGTTTCATGGTAATGATGAGTATCATCAGCCTTTTTCTGGCTGTTGTCTGGCTGATCATGCCGTTTGTCGTATTTGCAATCAAGGGGAAGCAGGACCGGACGCTGGAAGTACTCGAAGCGATTGAGAAGCGTCTGGTTGTCATTGAAAACGCTCTTGTACACTCAGCTCCGGTGCCGATGCAGGAAGATCAGGAGGATTGTAAAGAATGCTGTTACGAGGAAAAAAAGTTGTAATTTTCGGTATTGCCAACGAAAAGAGTATTGCCTGGGCGATCGCCCGGCTGTTTCATGAGCAGGGGGCTGAACTGGCGATTACCTACGCCGGAGAAGCACTTGAGAAGCGGGTACGGCCGTTGTCTGAATCAATAGACGCCGCCGCAGTCCTGCCGTGTAATGTCACCAGTGATGAAGAAATAACTGAAGTGTTCAGCGAACTTGCCAAGGTTTGGGATGGAGTTGATATAATCATCCATGCGGTTGCTTTTGCCAACAAGGAAGAGCTTAAGGGGACTCTTCTCAGTACCAGTCGGGAAGGTTTCGCCACCGCCATGGATATCAGTGTCTATTCCTTCCTGGCCGTTTTGAAAGCGGCCCAGCCGATGATGCAGGGGAGGGGGGGCTCTGCTTTGACCCTCAGCTATTACGGGGCGATGAAGGTGTTCCCGAGCTACAATGTTATGGGGCTTGCCAAGGCGGCGCTGGAAGCGTCTGTACGCTATCTGTCCGAGGCGCTCGGCCCTGACGGAATCAGAGTCAACGCTATTTCCGCCGGGCCGATCCGCACGCTGGCGGCGGCGGGGGTGAACGGCTTTCATGCTATTCTTAACCATGTGGAGTCAAAGGCACCGCTCAGGCGATCAATCACCCAGGAAGATGTCGCCGGCGCAGCACTCTACCTCAGCAGCAGTCTGGCGAGCGGTGTGAGCGGCGAAATCCATTATGTTGACGGCGGCTATAATATCATCGGACTGTAACTCGGAGTCATCCCATTAAAGAAGTATTTGGCAATCTTGCCGGTTTAAAATCAAGTCAGCTTCAGTCTCTGGAACGTCTGTATCGCAGGCGGATACCGGTTGCTGAATTCTGCTCCCACGAACTTGCTTCCCGTCTCGTCGAACTTTCCAGCGAGCTTCGCCGTCAAATTGCTCTCCTCGTTAATCGCGCCGGCAATGTTGAATATGTTATCGTCGGCGATGAAAAAGGGGTAGTCATACCGGAACTGCGCGATTACCCGCTCGGTAAAAGAGTCATGCGCGGCCTCCGCTTTATCCACACGCACTTGAAAAATGAGCCGGTCTCTGAAGACGATTTGACCGACCTTTCCCTGTTGCGTTTTGATCTGCTTGCCGCTCTGCTCTCCGTTCCCGGTAAAAATCAGATTTTTGCCCAGCTTGCCTTTCTGGCCCCCGATCAACGGGGTGCTACTACAGCCCTTGATCCTGTTGTTCCGCTTGAACGAATCGACCTTGACTGCGTTCATTTCATTCCGGAGCTGGAAGCCGATCTGGAAAAAGCGGCACGTGCCCTGCCTCAGGCCAAAGATGTCCTTGAACGGGCCATCTTGATCTCCGTTACAACTTCGGGAACCCGTCAGGAAGCAGAAGATTCCATGGCGGAGTTGCGGGAGCTTTCCCGCACCGCTCAGGTTGAGGCACTCGACGAATTCATCCAGCGCCCGAAAACCCTTAACCCCCGATTTCTTATGGGGGAGGGAATGATGCGTGATGTCGTCATCAGAGCGATGCAGCGCGGCGCCAGCATGCTGGTGTTCGATCAGGAGCTGACACCGGCTCAGATACGCTCTATTTCTGCAATGACCGAGTTGAAGGTAATTGACCGGAGCCAGTTGATACTTGATATTTTTGCCCGGCGGGCGAAGACACTTGATGGCAAGGTACAGGTTGAACTGGCGCAGCTCAAATATCTCCTGCCGCGCCTGACCGGCCGCGGCGTACAGATGTCCCGCCTGATGGGCGGAATCGGCGGCCGCGGGCCGGGTGAAACCAAGCTTGAAACGGATCGACGCCGGGTCCGGGACCGGATCACTACTCTGGAACGGGAGCTGAAGGAGCTTTCTCAAGGGCGGGATCAACGGCGCAAACAGCGGGTGAAAGCGGGAGTACCGATCATTTCGATCGTCGGGTACACCAATGCCGGTAAATCGACGCTGCTGAACGCTCTGACCAGGAGCGATGTTTTTACCGAAGATCTGCTCTTTGCCACGCTTGACACCTCCACGCGTCGTCTCCGCTTTCCGCGCGAACGCGAGGTCATTATTACTGACACGGTCGGATTCATCCGCTCTCTGCCAAAGTCTCTGTTAGGGGCATTCAAGGCGACACTCGAAGAGATGCGTGATGCCGACCTGTTGCTGCATGTCGTCGACGCTTCACACCCCCGTTTTGAGGATCAGATTACGCAGGTGCGCACCATTCTGGCGGAGTTGGAGTTGGGGGACAAACCGGAACTGCTGGTGTATAATAAGGCGGATCTTCTGAGTGAACTGAAAAAGAAAGATACGGTGGCTTTTATAAAGGTTCGGCAATCAGCACGGTCCCGAAACAGCGTCACAGTATCGGCCCGAGACCGGAAGAGCCTCAAGCCGTTAATGGATGAGTTGCAGAGACGGTTCTGGCCGGACGAAACGGCCTCGATGAAATAAACAGGAAATGGCATCCACGAATGGATGCCATTTCTTATTACACAGGTTTTTGAAACCGCAAATTACTTGGCTACAGTTTCAGCCAGTTTAAGAGCGATATCTTTGTAAGGGTTGGCAAACAGGATGATCAGACAGACAACCAGCGCATAGATTGCGAGGGACTCGATCATGGCCAGACCGATCATCATGGTGGTCAGGATTTTCCCGGAAGCGCCGGGATTACGTGAAACGCCTTCAACGGCGCGTGCAACTGCCATACCCTGGCCAATGCCGGTGCCGAGTGTACCAAGTGCCATACCAATACCTGCTGCTAGAACGCACATTGTGAAAAAGCTCATCTTTACTACCTCCGTATGGTTTTGTCTCCTAAACAGTATAGGAGTAACTGTGATTAAATTTTAGTCCCGCAAGGGGATAAGTGCGTTAACGAAATCATTTCTGCATCAACCCGCAGAAATAATTTCTAACTTACTAATGTGCATGCTCCAGTGAACCCTGGATATAAATCATCGCGAGAAGCATGAAGACGAATGCCTGAATAAACGAAACCAGAACACCCATCAGCATCATCGGCAGCGGGACAAGAAATGGAGCCAGGCCGAAGAATATCATCAATACGAGTTCGTGACCGTTCATGTTGCCGAACAGACGCAGCGTGAGTGAAACAGGGCGGCTCATGTGGCCGATAACTTCTATGAAAAACATGACCGGAGCCAGCCAGGCAATGGGTCCGAGAAAATGTTTGATATAGCCGAGGCCGTGGTGCTTCAGGCCAACGACGTGAGTCGATACAAATACGATTACCGCGCAGGCTGCGGTTGTATTGATATTTGCCGTCGGCGGGAAGAATCCGGGAATAAGCCCGATGAGGTTCGAGACGAGCACGAAGATGGCGAGTGTTGCAATCAACGGGAAGAACGGGCGGCCATGCTCCCCCATTGTATCAACAATCATCCCTTCGATGCCGCCGATAACGGTTTCCATGAAGTTTTGCATGCCGCTGGGAATAGATTTGAGTGCAGATGTTGCCATAAGCGAAAGAACCAGCAGCAGCACAATTATCAGCCAGGTGTACGCAATTGCATCGGCACTTGCCCCGGTTATGTGAAGCGGCGCCAGCAGTTTGCGAAAAAATTCGAGAAACAGTAACGGGTGAACCATGGAGCTAACCTCCTGCGCGCAGGGCGCTGTATAGTGAAAGTGCGATTATGTTCAGTACAATGACCGAGAGCCCGACAAATAGCCCGGCCAATGAAAACCAGCCTGAAGTGATAATAAAATAAAGCAGCATCGCGGTCACGCTTAAGCGGGCGATGAAGCGGAGCTGGGCATACGTGGATGCATGTGCAGGCAGCTGCCCGAGAATGCGTTGCAGTACGTTGCGCATCCAGAAAAAATTGGCTATCGCGATACATCCGCCTGCTGCCGCACCCAGGCCAACCTGTAGCGAAAACAGCGCCCAGCCACCTAGAGCCAGAAAAACCGTCAAGCCGAGGCTGCCCTTAATAATGACCACAAAGAGGTTATCCTCGTTGATCGCCATCATCACTTTTACGGATCTCCCTGCCGGCAATAACGTAGACGTTCTTGAAGCCGGCGGCAATGCCGATGAACAGAAAAATATAAAAGAACCAGGGCTTCGTACCAAGCCAGCGATCAAGGGTCAGGCCGAACCATACTCCTATTGCAATAGCCAGCACCACGGAAATACCCATGCTGGAAACCATAGCAAGGCTCTGAAAAAGCTGACGTTTGTTCTCAACCATGAAAAATCAGTGGTGAAACAGGTGTAAAACCGGTACTGCATACCATAGGAGTGGCGGTTCTGTCAAACAGAAATGAACGCACCGTTACGCAATCAATTTGAAACATCTGGCTGCAGCCGCAATGGTCTTTTCAATGTCAGCCTCACTGTGTGCTGCCGATACAAAAGCGGTTTCAAACTGGGACGGAGCAAGATAGACCCCCTCATCAAGCATGCCGAGGAAATATTTCGCGAAGGCCTTGGTATCGCACTGCGATGCCGTCGGCCAGTCAAAAACTTCACCTTTGCTGAAAAAGGCACAGAACATGCTGCCGACCCGAGTCGAGTAGATCGGGTAACCGGCATCTTTTGCCGCCTTGGTAATACCTTCCGCAACCGCCCGGCTTTTCGCCTCAAGGGCGTTATAAAAACCTGGTTGTTTCAGCAGGTTCAGCGTTGCAATCCCCGCAGACATGGCCAGAGGGTTTCCGGACAGGGTTCCTGCCTGGTAGATTCCGCCAGATGGCGAAAGCTTCTCCATAATTTCACGCTTGCCGCCGAAGGCGCCGACCGGTAGCCCACCGCCGATAATCTTACCGAGAGTTGTCATGTCGGGAATAACGCCGGTCAGTTCCTGCATCCCGCCGTACGCAACCCGGAAGCCGCTCATTACTTCATCAAAAATCAGTATGATCCCTTCATTAGTGCAGATTTCCCGCAGCCCTTCCAGAAATCCTTCGCGCGGTGGAACAGTTCCCATGTTTCCGGCAAGCGGCTCAACAATAATGCAGGCAATTGTACTCCTGTTGCCGGCAACCAGTTCCTTGACCGATTCGAGCGAATTAAATTCAGCGGTGAGTGTATGCTTGGCAAAGTCGGCGGGAACGCCGGGGGAATCAGGGACTCCAAATGTGGCCATACCGGAGCCGGCCTTAACCAGAAGCGAATCTGAATGACCGTGATAGCAACCGGAGAATTTCATGATATTGTCACGCCCGGTATAACCGCGGGCAAGCCTGATTGCGCTCATGGTTGCTTCAGTGCCGGAGCTGACCATGCGCACCATTTCAATTGACGGAACTGCGTCAATTACCATGTTTGCGAGTATTGTTTCACGTTCGGTCGGTGCTCCGAAACTCGCGCCGCTGGCCATGGTTTCCTGTACCGCTTTCAGGATGTCCGGATGGCAATGGCCAACAATCATCGGTCCCCAGGAGCCGACGTAGTCAACAAAATCATTGCCGTCCTCATCATAAATATGCGAGCCGGAGGCTTTTTTGATGAAGAGCGGGTCGGCGCCGACAGACTTGAATGCCCGTACCGGGCTGTTTACTCCGCCGGGAATGGCTGTTTTGGCCGCTTGAAAAAGGGAGCTGGAACGCTGATGATTCATGGTATTCCTCGAGTCGCAAGATAAGTTGGCTGAACGAAAAACGGAGCGGATAAATATCATAAAGTGCCTCATTCTGTCAATGGTAAAGTAGTAATTTTATTTGCAATTTGGATGGCTAAGAGACCGGAAAGGTCTTTAATTAATCGTAAAAAAACTATTGACAAAGAAAACCAAATGCCATATCTAAGGGCGTCTTTTGTATACAGTTTACCGTCCGCAGTAAGGAGGATCTTAATGCTTGGTGCATACCTGCCAATACTACTTTTAGTTATCGTGGCAATAGGTTTCGGGCTTTGTTCGCTCGTTTTCTCTTCCCTCATCGGTCCGAAAAAACCGTCGAAACTGAAACTGCAACCGTATGAAAGTGGCTGTGAGCCGGTTGGAACGGCCCGTGAGCGTTACTCAATCAAGTTTTATATGATTGCAGTTCTGTTTATACTGTTTGACATCGAGGCGGTGTTCCTCTATCCGTGGGCTATTCTCTACAAAAAACTGGGCGTTTTCGGTCTGGTAGAGATGGGACTGTTCATTGTCATTCTTTTTGTTGGTTACATTTATGTCTGGAAAAAAGGAGCGCTGGAATGGGAGTAGACAATCCGCTTGGCGATAACGTTATCACCACGTCACTGGATCTTTTGGTTAACTGGTCCCGGAAGTCGTCCATCTGGCCTATGACCTTTGGTCTGGCATGTTGCGCAATCGAGATGATGGCCACCGGTGCATCGCATAATGACCTGGATCGCTTCGGTATTATCTTCCGTGCCTCTCCACGTCAGTCAGACTGCATTATTATTGCCGGTACGGTTACCAAAAAAATGCTGCCGGTTATCATGACCGTTTATGAGCAGATGCCCGAACCAAAATGGGTTATTGCCATGGGTGCCTGCGCCTGTTCGGGTGGCATTTTTGACACCTACAGTGTCGTGCAGGGCATTGATGAGGCACTACCGGTCGATGTCTATATACCCGGTTGTCCGCCGCGTCCCGAGGCATTGTTATTCGGCCTGTTGAAACTGCAGGACAAAATCATGCAGGAACGAAACTCATTCGGTAATGCCATTGGCCTGGGCGAACGCTATATCCCTGAAGCGGCCTGACCGATACGAATCAACAAACGCACACAAATCCCACAAAAGGGTTGGATATCATGGCAGAAAACAATCGAGCAGTTCTGAAGCTGAAAGAAAAGTTTGCCGCTTCGATCATTGATGTAGTCGAATTCAGGGGAGAAGTGACGGTAACCGTAACGAAGAATGCAATTATTGAAATTCTTTCGTTCCTTAAACAGTCTCTTCAGTACAACCTGCTTACCGATCTTACTGCGGTCGATTATTTGGGTAAGAAAGAAGAGCGCTTCATGATGGTATATCAGCTCTTTTCTATTCCAAACAAAGATCGGTTGCGTATCAAAACGCCGGTTACCGAAGTCGATTGCACAATCCCGACGGCAATTCCTGTCTGGAAGACTGCCAACTGGCTTGAGCGCGAAGTGTTCGACCTGTTCGGCATTACCTTCAGCGGTCATCCCGACCTCCGGCGTATTCTCATGACTGATGACTGGGTCGGCCATCCGCTCCGCAAGGACTACCCGCTACAGGGACCTGACCGTGAACCCTACAAAGGGCGCTTGTCATAGATTTTACTACTTCGTTTTGTAATTCGATCATAGAAGAGGCGATACATGGCTGCTACTGAAACAATGACACTGAATATGGGTCCACAGCATCCCAGTACCCACGGGGTTCTGCGACTTGTTCTCGAGCTTGACGGCGAGGTAATCGTCAAGGTTACTCCTCATATCGGCTTTCTGCACCGTGGTGTTGAGAAACTCTCTGAACACCGGACCTATCACCAGATCCTGCCGCTGACCGACCGCCTCGACTATCTGGCACCGATGAGTAACAATCTGGGTTATATCCTGGCGGTTGAAAAGCTGATGGCGGTTGAGGTGCCTGAGCGCGCTGAAACAATCAGAATTATCATGGCTGAACTGACCCGGCTTGAATCACATCTGGTGTGGATTGCCTGCCACGCCCTTGATATCGGCGCCATGACCGTTTTTATCTATGCTTTCCGTGAACGCGAAACCGTAATGGAGATCTACGAATTGATTTCCGGTGCCCGTATGACATCCAACTTCTTCCGTGTTGGCGGTCTCTCGCAGGATGTCCCGGAAGAGTTTGTAAAAAAAGTCAGCGATTTTATTGATGTTATGCCCGGCTACCTCGATCAGTATGAAGGGTTGTTGACAACAAATCCGATCTGGCTCAAGCGTACTGTCGGTAATGGTGTTATTTCCGCAGAAGATGCCATCGATATCGGTTTAACCGGACCTGCCCTGCGTGGATCGGGTGTTGATTGGGATATGCGCCGCGACAATCCATACAGCGGCTATGAAAAGTACCAGTTCAAAGTGCCGACCGGTGAAAACTGCGACACATTTGATCGCTATAAAGTACGTCTGATTGAAATGCGCGAAGCATGCAAGATCGTCCGTCAGGCTCTTGACCGCCTCAAACCGGGTCCGGTTCTTGCCGATTGCCCACAGGTATGTTACCCACCGAAGGAAAATGTCTACAACAGTATCGAAGGCTTAATACACCACTTCAAGATCGCTTCAGAAGGTTTCCCTGCACCTGAAGGGGAAGTGTATCAGGGTATTGAAGCACCGAAGGGGGAGCTGGGTTTCTATATTGTCAGCGATGGCGGCAACATGCCTGAGCGCCTGAGAATTCGTCCGCCCTCATTCGTGAATCTGCAGGCCATCGAACAGATGAGCGTTGGTTCCATGATCGCCGACCTGGTAGCCGTAATTGGTACCCTGGATATCGTACTTGGTGAAATAGACAGATAAAACTCCGCACGATTCAAAGGAGATGGGGCGCATGAGTGAAGTAGCAGCGCAGAAGGCCACAGAGCAGGAACCGGAAATTGACCTCTCGATAGCCGATGCAATTATCGACAAATATATAGATTTACCGGGAAACCTGATGCCGGTTCTCCAGGCCGCTCAGGATGAATATGGCTACATTCCGCGGATAGTGGCTGATCATATTGCTGAGCGTCTCAATGTGTATCCGAGTCAGATCTACGGTGTGCTTACTTTTTATGCTCAGTTTCATCTCAAGCCACGCGGCAAGTTCATAATCAGAGTTTGCGTCGGCACCGCCTGCCATGTGCAAGGTGCCCCCCGAATCGTTGAAACTTTTTTTGACAAGCTTGGTATCGGTCATGCTGAGACGACACCGGATCTTCGTTTTACATTTGAGAAGGTTGCCTGTCTTGGGGCATGCGGAATGGCGCCGCTGGCAATGGTTAATGATTCAACGTATGGTGGCATGACTGTACAGAAAGTTGATGAAATCGTAACCGACTACCGTCAGCGGCCGATGAAATAGCCGGTAGCTCGAAACTATCCAGCAAGGGACAATTGAGTCATGAGCGAAGAAACAGGAATAAAAATTCTGATCTGCCAGGGTACCGGCGGTGTTTCGATGGGTGCCAAAGAGGTTGAGGCAGCCTTCGTAAAAATTCTTGCGGAGAAGGGTGTCGTCGCCCAGGTCGGCAAGCGATGTGATGTCATCAAGACCGGTTGCCGTGGACTCTGCGCCAACGACGTTCTGGTTGATATTATTACCCCTGATCAGGGGCGTGTGACCTATGACTTTGTCAAACCTGAAGAGGTAGAGAAGATAATTGACGAACATATCGTCAATCATGAAGTAATTGAGAAAAGAAAAGCCAAACCGTACTACAACAAGTTCGTAGATGCCCAGATGCGCGTTGTTATGACCGGCTGTGGCCAGATTGATCCCGACAGCATTGATGCCTATAAAGAAGAAGATGGTTTTAAGGCCATTGAAAAATGCGTCAAGAGCATGAAACCGGAAGAGGTCATTGAGGAAGTCAAGAAGTCGGGCCTCCGTGGACGTGGGGGGGGCGGCTTTCCTACCGGTATGAAATGGTCTTTCTGTAAGGCCACGCCGGGTGAACACAAATATCTTATCTGCAACGCTGACGAGGGTGACCCCGGTGCATTTATGGACCGTTCACTCCTGGAAGGCGACCCGTACTGTATCATTGAAGGTATGATGATCGCCGCGTATGCTATCGGCTGTGACTTCGGCTATGTGTATGTTCGTGCAGAATACCCGCTGGCCGTTCAGCGACTCCAGCATGCCATCGATATCTGTTATGAAAAGGGGTACCTCGGCAAGAATATCCAGGGATGGGGCCTTGATTTTGACATGCGTATCAAGATGGGTGCCGGTGCTTTCGTCTGTGGTGAAGAGACCGCTCTGATGGCTTCAATCGAGGGCTTTCGCGGCATGAGTCGACCCCGCCCGCCTTTCCCGGCTGTGCGCGGACTATGGGGAAAACCCACAAACATCAACAACGTAGAGACGTTTGGTAACGTGCGCCACATAATCAACAAGGGTGGTGACTGGTACGCGTCGCTCGGTACCGAAACGACAAAGGGCACCAAAATTTTTGCGGTAACCGGCAAAGTAAAGCATACCGGTCTGGTTGAAGTTCCCGCCGGCATGAAAATCCGTGAAGTCATTTATGATGTCTGCGGCGGTATTGCCAATAATCGTAAATTCAAGGCCGTTCAGGCTGGCGGCCCATCAGGCGGGTGTATTCCCGCTGAAATTCTCGATACTCCCGTTGACTACGACTCACTGATTAAGGCCGGTGCCATGATGGGGTCCGGCGGTCTGGTTGTCATGGACGAGACCACCTGTATGGTTGACGTGTCCCGGTTTTTTCTCAACTTTACACGGGACGAGTCCTGCGGAAAATGTGTCCCCTGCCGTATCGGCCTCAAAGTCATGCTTGATATTCTTATACGTATAACCGAAGGGCGTGGAGAGCCGACAGATATAGCAACGCTTCAGGATCTGGGCCTTGCAATCAAGAAGGCCTCATTATGCGGACTCGGACAGACAGCTCCCAATCCGATCCTTTCCACAATCAATTATTTCCGCGATGAATATGAAGCGCATATTAACGAAAAGCGCTGCCCGTCTAATTCTTGTAAAGAGTTGCTGCTCTGGCAGGTGGTTGAAGATAAGTGTGTCAAGTGTGGTGCGTGTAAGAAAGCCTGCCCGGTAGACGCAATCATCTGGGAAAAAGGACAACTAGCTGTTCTTGATAAAGAAAAATGTACGAAATGCAAGTCGTGCTACGACGCCTGCCGATTTATGGCACTTGAATAGAATCAATTTTGCGCACTCGGTCAAACTCACTGAACAGAGGTTGAGATGGTAAATCTTACAATAGATGACAAGCAGGTTACTGCACCCAAAAGTGCGACGATTTATGAAGCGGCAAAACTGAACGGGATCAAGATTCCGATTCTGTGCCATGATAAAAAGTTAAAGCCGTTCGGCGCATGTCGCATGTGTCTGGTTGAAGTTGAGCAGATGAAAGGGCGCCAGATTCCAGCATGTACTACACCTGCGACGGAGGGGATGATAATCCGGACGTCAACACCGGACATTATAAAAGCCCGCAAGATGGTTCTGGAACTGCTGCTGCTTAACCACCCGCTTGACTGTCCGGTCTGCGACAAATCCGGAGATTGTGACCTGCAGAATCTCACGTATGAATATCAGGTTAACAGCAACCGTTTTACCGACGAAAAATTCAGCCACGAAATAGATTACAACAATCCACTGATTGAACGGGATATGAACCGTTGTGTCTTATGCGGGAAATGTGCCCGTATTTGTGACGAGATCGTTAGTTATGGCGCCTTGACTTTTATCGATCGCGGTATTGAAACAAAAATCGGGTGTGAATTTGATGACGGCCTTAACTGTGAATTCTGTGGTTCATGTATTGCCGTCTGCCCGGTCGGCTCATTACTGGCCCGTCCGTTCAAACATAAAGCCCGCTTCTGGGCGATGACCAAACACCCCTCGGTTTGTGGTTATTGCGGGACCGGATGCAATATTACGCTCGGTGTCAAAGATAACAAGGTGCTGACGACAATTTATGATGAGGAGCAGGGGTTCCATAAAGGACAGCTCTGTGTCCGTGGCCGCTTCGGTTATCAGTTCATCAGCAGCGAGAAACGCCTGACCACACCGTTGATCAAGAAGAATGGCAGGCTGATAGAATCAAGCTGGGATGAGGCTCTTGAACTCGTTGCAGGCCGCCTTAAAGGTGGCAGTTCCGTTGCCGCGCTGGCAACGCCCCGCTTGACAAATGAAGAGCTTGCTCTCTTTAAAAAACTGTTGGTTGAGAATGTGGGGACGAAAAATTTTGATCACGCTGCCGGGTACGCTCACGCCGCGCTGACAGAAGGCTTTGCCCGGAGCTTCGGCACGAGTGCTTCATCGGCATCAATACTCGATATCCAGAAAAGCGACATGCTGATTGTTATTAAAACCGATGCCTATGAAACACATCCGGTAGTCGGATTTGAGATAAACATGGGCGTAAAAAATAATGGCATTAAGCTAACGATCCTTTCAGACAAGCGCGGTAAGCTTTCCAAGCTCCCTGATGCCACCACTATTGTTCATCGGCCCGGAAATGAAGTGGCCATTCTTAACGCAATTGCCAGGACGCTTCTGGAGGACAAGCTGGTTAGCGCAACCGCAGCAACGATAGCCGGGTATGCGGAGCTGGAAAAAGCGCTGTCCGGATTCAGTGCCGAAGTTGTTGCTGCACAGAGCGGAATATCCGCTGCTGATATCAAAAAACTTGCAGCTGAATACGCCAAAGCCGAAAAGGCTTTGATTATATTTCCGGTAGGACAGGCATATTGCGGACATAATGCCGAGCTGGCAACTGCGGCGGCGAATCTTGCCCTCCTGACCGGAAAGTTTGACAAAGAAGGGTGTGGCGTACTCTGCCTATCTGAGAAAAATAACAGTCAGGGCGCTGTAGACATGGGCTTTTTTGCTCAGGATGGCGGCCTGAATGGCATGCAGATCCTTGATGCGTGTGCCGTTGGCACAGTGAAAACGCTCTTTATTGCAGGCGAAAATCCACTGACATCATATCCGGACCATGCCAAAGTCAAGGCCGCTCTTGAAGAGGTAGAGTTCCTGGTCGTGTCGGAACTGTTCCTTACAGAAACGGCTGCCATGGCTGATGTGGTACTGCCGGTCTGTTCTTTTGCTGAAAAAGAGGGCACCTTTACCAGCACGGACCGTCGTGTGCAGTATCTCAAGGCGGCTATCCGGAAAAATGTCCAGATAAAATCAGATTATGAAGTATTTTCGAATTTAGTTACCAGGCTGGGAGGAGTAACTCCGCCGTCTCCCGCACTGCTCTTCACTGAAATTGCCGCAAATACAGCTGGATATCAGGATTTGACTCACGTTTCTCTCCGCAAAGAGGGCGCTTTTGCTGCGGTCACTGTAATCCCTGCATTTGTTGCTCCGCAGGTGGCTGCACCATTCATCGCTGAAACCGGTAAGCTTGCCCTGGTGACAGGCAGCGCACTGTATCACAACGGTACATTGTCAGAGTTCGGTGAAGGCCCCATGCATGTCTGCCCGGAAAACTATGTTGAACTGTCCCGGACGGACGCATCTCTCTTCAAAATTGCCGAAGGTGATCTGGTGACTGTTTCTTCCTCGTCAGGGAGCATGAAACTGAAGGCCAGAATTACGCCTCGTATGCCGGCTGGTGTTGTCTTTTCACCGTATCACTTTAGTGCTGCTCCGATTAATGCAATCTGGAACGGATCACCGGTAACATCGGTAACTGTGTCTAAGTAGTACCGTTACACCCGGAATCAGACAACAAATATCACACAACGTATAGAAAGAGGGACAGATGGGAATCGAGATATTAGGACTGCCGCTGATGTATTACATCGCCATGGTTGCCAAGGTCCTGGTGGCTTTTGTCTTTGTGTTGCTGACCGTAGCCTACGCAACGTATGCCGAGCGTAAAATAATCGGCCACATGCAGGTTCGCCTGGGGCCGATGCGTACAGGTTGGCATGGCCTGTTGCAGCCGATAGCAGATGGAGTCAAGCTTTTCTTCAAGGAAGAAATCGTCCCGTCACAGGCAAGCACGTTTGCTTTTCTTGTTGCTCCGCTGATAGCCCTGATTCCGGCGTTCATTACCTTTGCCGTTATCCCGTTTGGTGGTGTCATTGAGGTGGCCGGTTATAAAATTCCGCTACAGATAGCTGCCTATTATGATACTACCGCCGGTCAGGTGTTCGACGTCAATGTCGGCGTGCTCTATATCCTGGCGATGTCATCTCTCGGTGTTTACGGTATCGTGCTTGCGGGGTGGGCTTCAAACAGTAAATATTCTCTGATGGGTGGCCTGCGTGCCTCTGCTCAGATGATTTCGTATGAACTTGCTGCCGGACTGTCAATAATTGCCGTATTCATGCTCTCGGGTACCCTGTCTTTGAGCAAAATTGTCGAACTTCAGTCAGGTTTTGGCGGTTTTGAATGGTATCTCTTTAAGCAACCTCTGGCCGCTTTCATGTTCTTTATCTGTTCACTTGCCGAAATCAACCGTACTCCGTTTGACCTGCCCGAAGCAGAAACAGAACTGGTATCCGGTTTTTGTACCGAATATTCATCAATGAAATATGCCATGTTCTTTATGGCAGAGTACGCAAACATGGTAACCGTCTGCGCTCTCACCGCCACACTGTTTCTTGGCGGTTGGAATGGCCCGTTTGCTGTTGCAGTTCCTATTCTTGGACCGGTCTATTTTATTGCGAAGGTTTATTTCCTTATGTTTGTCTGCATGTGGATCCGTGCGACTCTACCCCGTTACCGCTATGATCAGTTAATGCATCTGGGGTGGAAAGTGTTTATTCCGGTTGCGCTTGTAAACATAATAGTAACAGGGATTCTTGGCTTTTTTCTGTAACTGCCGCTGAACAGAGTAACGTTATTTCTGAAACGAGGATGCAAATATGAATCCGATTACACCGATAATAAACGGCATGAAAATAACATTGAAACATATGTTCATGAAGCCGGTAACGCTGCAGTATCCGACTGAACGCCCCAAGGTAGCGAAACGTTTTCGCGGCCTGCACGCTCTTAATGTGTCGCATGACAAGGCAAAATGTGTTGCGTGTTATCTCTGCCCGACAGTCTGTCCGGCTAAATGCATCACTGTTGAGGCGGCTGAAGATGCAAATCATGACAAGTACGCCTCAGTGTACGAGATCGACATGCTGCGCTGCATCTTCTGTGGCTATTGTGTTGAAGCGTGCCCGGTTGATGCAGTCAAGATGACCGAAGAGTTCGAATTGGCCAATTATAACCGTAAGGACTTCATCTACTCCAAAGAACGTCTCTTAGTGAAGAAATAAGGAGCAGTACATGGAAACCCTCTTCTTTCTTATAGTATCGTTAGTGGCGATTGTATCGGCTATCCTTGTAGTTACCTGCAAGAATCCGATTAATAGTGCGCTGTCGCTCATAATGACTTTTTTCTGCCTAGCAACCTATTATGTGTTGCTTGATGCACCGTTTATGGCTGCTGTACAGGTTATGGTGTATGCCGGCGCGATCATGGTTCTGATGG
The DNA here is from genome assembly GCA_049318985.1 of Desulfuromonadaceae bacterium. Taxonomy (GTDB): domain Bacteria; phylum Desulfobacterota; class Desulfuromonadia; order Geobacterales; family Pseudopelobacteraceae; genus JACRCG01. The sequence continues at coordinate 164,885 of JBMOEI010000002.1, read as the reverse complement.
TGTTTACCATCATGCTGCTGAATATCAGGGTTGATGCTTCGAAAAAACATTCCCATAAACTGATTTTCGGCTCAATCATCGGCTTTTTTACTGTCGTAAACCTGATAGTTCTCCTCGTTAAAAGCCGCGCGGCACTCCCGACCGGTCCGTACAGTGGCGAAATTATCAGAAAAATCGGTCATACCGAACTGGTCGGTCGTGAGATATTCATAAACTTCCTGCTGCCATTTGAAGTCACCTCGATACTGCTGTTAGTTGCAATCATCGGCGCGGTCATCCTGGCCAAGAAAAAAATATAAGAGGGCTCTATTTCATGGAAAACCTGAACAGCTATCTCATCGTAAGCGCCATACTCTTCTCCATAGGCACAATAGGCGTCCTTACCCGCAAAAATGTAATTGTAATGTTTATGTGTATCGAGCTGATGCTTAATGCCGTAAACCTTACCTTTGTGGCCTTCTCCCGACATCTTGGCAATCTGGATGGACAGGTGTTCGTCTTTTTCATTATGACCGTAGCGGCTGCTGAAGCTGCTGTCGGACTGGCCCTTATCATTGCGTTCTTCAACAATAAAGAGTCGATAGATGTTGACGACGTTAATCTGATGAAGTGGTAGCTGCATACTCCACCTTTACACCAATGATTACTGATTGCATAAAAGGAGTCTTACATGTTTGACAAGGTATGGCTAATCCCGCTCTTCCCGCTCATCGGGTTCCTGATTAACGGGTTCTTCGGGAAAAAGATCAAGAATGAAGCTGTTATCGGCGGAATTGGTACGCTGATGATTTTCCTGTCATTTCTTGTGTCATGCGGAATACTCATGCAGATGATCGGTCTCCCGCCAGAGCAGAGAGTCTTTGAAAAAGTGCTTTTCCCCTGGATCCATTCCGGCAGCTTCAAGGCTGACATGGCATTTCTGGTAGACCCGCTGTCAGTAATCATGATCATGGTTGTCACCGGCGTCGGATCACTGATTCACCTCTACTCTATCGGTTATATGCATGGTGAGGAAGGATTCTACCGTTTCTTCGCCTACCTCAATCTTTTCTGTATGTCCATGCTGCTGCTGGTTCTTGGCAGCAATATGCTGGTCATGTTCATTGGATGGGAAGGAGTCGGTCTCTGCTCGTATCTGTTAATCGGCTATTATTTCCATAAAAAATCAGCCGGTGATGCAGCCAAGAAGGCGTTTGTCATGAACCGTGTCGGTGACTTCGGTTTTCTGATCGGCCTGTTTACCCTCTATTGGTGGTTTGGCAGCAACCACAATATCTGGACTGTTAACTTCATGGAAATTAAAGCCGCATCTCACCTGCTTCCGTACGGAGGTGTTGTCACCTTTGCATCGTTATGTTTTTTCGTCGGTGCCACCGGCAAGTCCGCCCAGCTTCCGCTCTTTACCTGGCTACCTGACGCGATGGAAGGCCCGACTCCTGTTTCTGCACTCATCCATGCAGCTACCATGGTTACCGCCGGTGTCTACATGATCGGCAGGATGAGTTTTGTCTTTGTAAAATCTCCTGAAACGATGATGGTCATTGCCGTTGTCGGTGCCGCAACAGCAATTTTTGCCGCAACAATCGGCACTGCTCAAAACGACATCAAACGCGTCCTTGCCTATTCAACAGTATCACAGCTCGGTTTCATGTTCCTGGCAATGGGAGTTGGAGCATTCAGCGCCGGCATCTTCCATCTGATGACTCACGCGTTCTTCAAAGCCTGTCTGTTTCTTGGCTCCGGCTCGGTCATTCACGCGATGCATCACGCGCTGCATAAAATCCACTCGAATGATGATGCCCAGGATATGCGTAACATGGGTGGTCTTAAATCTGCAATGCCGATTACCTTCCTGACTTTTCTTGTCTCAACAATCGCCATTTCAGGGATCCCCGGTTTCTCCGGCTTCTTCTCAAAAGATGAGATTCTCTGGATGGCTTTTGCAAATCCCTATCATGGTAATCTTAATATTGTCCTGTGGGGCATTGGAGCCATTGCCGCCTGCTTCACCGCCTTCTATATGTTCCGGCTTGTCTTTATGACTTTTTTCGGCGAATGCCGCATCAATCCTAAAGCCAAGGGTTACCTCCACGAGTCACCGCTGGTGATCACTATTCCGCTGATGGTTCTTGGATTCCTTGCCGTTGTTGGCGGCTATCTCGGCATGCCGAAATTATTGGGAATGTTGCCCAACTACTTCGAGCATTGGTTAGAACCGGTGTTTGAGCTCGCGAATGAATATGGCTCCAAGTACGCTCACCAGGGTGCTCACCCGAGCCATGCGGTTGAATGGGGTTTAATGGGACTATCAGTAGTTATCGCCCTGGTCGGTATTACGATTGCATTTACCATGTATGTAAAAAATACCGAACTACCGGGTAAATTTGTCGCTGCATTCCCGACGCTGCATCGTGCCGTATTCAATAAATGGTACATTGATGAGATATACGATTATGTGTTTGTAAACCCCTGTAAGGCTGCCGGCCAATTCCTCTGGAAGGGTTTTGATGTATTAATTGTTGACGGTGTTGTCAACGGTGTAGCCAACGTTGTAATGGGATTCAGCGGCATCTTCCGCTATATGCAGTCCGGCTACATCTATAATTATGCATTTTCAATGGCTCTTGGTGTTGTTGTCATGCTTGGCTACTTCATTTTTAAATAACCACTTCATTAGCACTTTGTATAAAGGAGCACGAATTCATGAGTAACGTACTGAGCCTGACGACATTCCTGCCGATTTTGGGTGTCCTGCTGCTGCTGTTTATCCCGAAAGACAGCAAGGGCGTACTTCGGAATGTCACCCTCGCGGTTACAGTTGTCACTTTCCTGGTGTCGCTGATCATGCTGGCCGGTTTCCAGACCAACGCTGAGTTCCAGTTTGTTGAAAATGTGCCCTGGATTGCCGCCGGTCCTTTTATGATGCGTTACAACATCGGGATTGACGGTATCAGTCTCTGGCTTGTTATTCTGACAACATTCATCATGCCGATTGCCGTACTCTCAACGTTCACGGCTGTAGAGGAAAAGGTCAAGGAGTACATGATCTGCCTGCTGCTGCTTGAAACCGGTATGCTCGGCGCCTTCATCTCTCTCGATCTGTTTCTTTTTTATATCTTCTGGGAAGTCATGCTGATTCCGATGTATTTCATGATCGGTATCTGGGGTGGTAAAAACAAAATTTATGCAGCTGTAAAGTTCTTTATTTTTACCATGGTCGGTTCGCTGCTCATGCTGGTTGCTCTCATATTCCTCTATTTCAAAGGAATGGAAGCCGGCATGCACGATTTCGGTCTGCTCCAGTTTTACAATCTTAAGCTTGATATGGGAACACAGATATGGTTGTTCCTGGCATTTGCCTTTGCTTTTGCCATTAAAGTACCGATGTTTCCACTCCATACCTGGTTGCCTGACGCACATACTGAAGCGCCGACGGCTGGTTCGGTAATATTGGCCGCTGTACTTCTGAAGATGGGTACCTACGGGTATGTGCGCTTTGCAATCCCGCTGTTCCCTGAGGCTGCACACAAGTTCGCGCCTCTCATAGCGACACTCGCTGTTATCGGTATAATCTATGCAGCCCTTGTTGCCATGGTGCAGGAAGATGTAAAAAAACTTGTTGCCTACTCTTCTGTTGCCCACCTCGGTTTTGTCATGCTCGGAGTGTTTGCCTTCAACCAGGAGGGCATTACCGGCGGCATGCTGCAGATGCTCAACCATGGTATTTCAACCGGAGCACTGTTCCTTATCGTCGGCTTTATTTACGAGCGTCGCCATACGCGACTGATAACCGATTTTGGTGGTTTGTCAAAACAGATGCCGATATTTGCGACAATATTCATGATAGTCACCTTTTCTTCAGTCGGTCTGCCGGGTACCAACGGCTTCGTCGGTGAGTTCCTGATTCTGCTCGGTGCCTTTGAAAGTCAACTACGGTGGTTTACTGTTGTGGCGACGAGCGGAGTCATTCTCTCAGCTGTTTATATGCTGTGGGTGTTCCAGCGGGTCATGTTTGGAGAGCTTGATAACCCCAAAAACCAGAAACTACCCGACCTGAACGGGCGTGAAATTGCGATAATGGTTCCTTTGGTAGTAATGATCTTTGTTATGGGACTGTACCCTAAGCCTTTCATTGATAAAATGGACCCAGCCATTAAAAAACTTGTCGCACAAGCTCGTATTACTCCGGTTAATGCACAGATGATGCCTGCAGCAAGCCAGATGCAGATGCCGGCCGGTCATCAGGGCGCCGGTCAGGTGCCTGAAGCACAGCAGGGCCAGATGCCTGCAGGTCACCAGGGTGGAGGCGAAATGCCTGCTGGCCACCAGGAGGGTGGAGGAGCAATGCCCGCCGGTCACCCCGGCATGGATAGCACTTCACCTCATGCAACACCAGCAGTAAATCCGCACGATGCCAAGTAAACAAATAACGAGTCAATCCGACCGGAGGATATTTTAGATGGACATGATTTCAATTCCAGCCGTCAACATGACGCCGATTTTACCGGAGATATTTCTCTCCGTGCTGGCCATGGCTCTTCTGCTGATTAATGTTTTTAATCCAGGCGGAAAGAAGTCATACCTTGCATATATCAGTTTCATCGGTATCGTTGCGACTGCGGTACTGGTAGGAGCGGGGTGGGGCAGTCACATAGAGAGTTTTAGCGGTTCTGTGATTCTCGACAATTTCGCGACATTTTTCAAGATGACGTTTCTGGTTGCCGCCGGATTGGCTGTGCTGATCTCCGACAGCTACATGGAGCGTGAAGAGTGCAATCATGGTGAATTATATCCGCTGATACTCTTTACGGTTGTCGGCATGATGCTGATGGCTTCAGGCACGGATCTCATGACGATATTCCTCGGTCTTGAGGTCATGTCAATTGCTCTGTATGTTCTTGCCGGATTTAATCGCGCCAACAAGAAGTCTAACGAAGCCGGCCTTAAATATTTCCTGCTCGGTTCTTTCTCGACCGGATTTATGCTCTACGGTATGGCGCTCATTTACGGTGCCACCGGTACGACCCGCCTCTATAAGATCGCAGCAATCGTCGGTCAAATGACCCTTCCCTCCGCAAATATCCTGCTTGTCGCAGGTATGTTGCTGATGATGACCGGTTTTGCCTTTAAGATTGCCGCCGCTCCGTTTCATATGTGGACTCCTGATGTATATGAGGGCGCTCCGACACCGTTGACCGCTTTTATGTCAGCAGGGCCCAAGGCTGCCGGGTTTGCTGCACTGCTCCGTATCTTTCTCGTTGCTCTCCCGACACTGCAGGTTGAATGGAGTCAGGTCCTCTGGGTGCTGGCCGTATTAACAATGACAGTTGGTAATATTACAGCCCTGCGCCAGGACAACATCAAGCGTGTTCTCGCCTACTCTTCAATAGCTCATGCCGGGTACGCGCTGGTTGGTTTTGCCGCCGGAAACGGCACCGGTACCGCTGGTATCCTGTTCTATATGCTCTCCTACGCATTTATGAACATTGGTGCCTTTGCTATTGTTATTCTTGTCTCTAAAAAGGGCGAAACAAACGGCAATGTCTCTGATTTTGCCGGCCTTGGCTTCAAGCGCCCGCTGCTGGCTCTGGCTATGACACTGTTTCTCTTCTCACTTGCTGGTGTGCCTCCCGCTGCCGGTTTTATCGGCAAGTTTTATCTGTTCTCCGGAGCGATCCAGAAAGGCTATATCTGGTTAGCTGTTATCGGTGTCCTTAACAGCGCCGCATCGGTTTATTACTACCTGCGTATCATGGTCTATATGTATTTCAAAGAGTCCACAGAAGATTTTGCGTGGGTGCAGCTTACTGCACCGGTTGCTCTCGCGCTGATCATAGCTGCTGCCGGCACACTGATTCCAGGCGTTGTCCCTTCAATTCTTCTTCAGTATGCCCAGATGGCAGTCAAGCTTATGTAGATTGTCCGGCGATAAATGGTAATAATGAGGGCGGTCTCCACACGGGATCGCCCTTTTGTTTTTTGTGCGCCCGGCAGGGCGAGCGGGGCGCAAGCCCTCTCGGTTCTATCCAGCAGCATGCCAATGATATAGGGACATCACCATGCATTCAATTCTCTCAAAAATAATCATCATCTGCGGCCCGACCGCCTCCGGTAAAAGTTCTCTTGCTCTAGAGCTTGCGCATATTCTGGATGCCGAGATTGTCAATGCCGACTCGATGCAGGTATATCGCAGGCTGGATATCGGCACAGCAAAACCTTCCCGAGATCAACAAAGCGAGATTCGACACCATCTGATTGATATCATTGAACCTGATCAGCTGTTTTCTGCCGCCGATTTCGCTGCTGCCGCCGATGCCGCCATCCGGGATATCGTCGGTCGTGGTAAACGGGTCATTGTTGTTGGCGGTACCGGCCTCTATATCAGGGCCCTGATTCATGGTCTTGTTGATTCTCCGGGCGGGAAGGGGGAACTGCGGCAGATGCTGCAGGATGTTGCCGCTGATGTGGGTAATCTGGCTATGCTGGAAAAACTCCGCTGTGTTGATCCTGAACTGGCGGCGACACTCCATCCCAATAATCTGGTGCGCATTATTAGGGGCCTGGAAGTACACCGACTGACTGGCATCCCGCTTTCCCGCTATCAGCAGGAGCATTCGTTTGCCGGGCGTCGCTATGATGCTCTGCAGATCGGCATCTCGGTTGACCGGGCGTCGCTGTATGAGCGGATAGAAGGGCGTGTTGACCAGATGCTGGCGGCTGGTTTGATGGCAGAAGTCCGTGGACTGGTAGCAGCGGGATTCGACCGTAACCTCAAATCGATGCGCTCAATCGGCTACAAAGAAACTGCTGCCTGTCTTTTCGGCGAGGTTTCTGCCGAGGAAGCCTGCCGCTTGATCAAGCGCAATACGCGGCATTATGCCAAGCGGCAGCTGACCTGGTTCAGAGCCGATCCTGACATATTGTGGTTTGAATATCCTGATAACTCTGGTACCATAGCGGAGTATGCAATTGAATTTTATGAGCAAGGGGAGAGGTAACGCCATGTCCAAAGCACCTTTTAATATTCAGGACCAGTATCTCAACCAGGCCCGCAAGGAGCGGGTGAGGGTAGCAGTTATCATGATGTCGGGTGACAGGTTGGAGGGTTTGATCAAATCGTTTGATAATTTTTCAGTGTTGCTCGATTCCGGCAGTGATATCCTTATTTACAAGCATGCCATTGCAACTATTACCTCTACTGATGGTGCCTTCCGGCTCCATCAGTAACAAATGGCAGGACTTCTGATTGAAGGTGTATCTTCCGGCTCGATTGCCGATGAACTTGAGATTCTAGCGGGTGACCGGTTATTAATGGTGAACGGTCACCCGTTACGGGATCTGATTGATTACACCTACTACACTGCCTCTGAAGAGGAACTGCTGCTGGAGATTGAAAAACCGAATGGTGAGCTGTGGGAGCTGGAGGTCGAGCGTGGGGAGGGGGAGTCTCTCGGACTGACGTTCGCTGCCCCCGAACCGGCTCGCTGTGCCAACAACTGCCTCTTCTGCTTTGTTCATCAACTCCCCAAAGGTCTGCGCAGTCCGCTGTATGTTAAAGATGAAGATTATCGCCTCTCTTTTTTAAACGGCAACTATGTCACACTGGCAAACCTTTCCCGTTCCGCGCTGCAGCGCATCACCGAGCAGCGTCTTTCACCCCTCTACATATCAGTACATGCAACGAGTCCTGCTCTGCGGGAACGCCTGCTTGGTAAATCAGGAATTCCTCCCATTCTGGAACAGTTGCACAAGTTGGCTGCCGCCCGAATTATCATGCACACACAGGTTGTACTCTGTCCGGGGCTGAATGACGGCGAAGAGCTGCAACGTACGGTGACTGATCTTGCAGCGCTCTATCCGGCGGTACAGTCGCTGGCGATTGTACCCCTCGGACTTACCTCACATCGCCGGAAATTACCCATTCTGACCCCGGTTGATGCTGAGTATGCCCGGCTATTCATCTCAGACTGGCAGCCGCAGTCCGAAGCTCTCCGCAGAAAGCTGGGGCAGCCGTTTCTCTTTCTGGCGGATGAATTATTCCTCAAAGCGAATCTGCCGTTCCCTCCTCTCAAAGAGTATGGCGATTTTCCTCAGCTGGAAAACGGCGTCGGTATGGTGCCGCTTTTCATGAAGGAAGCAGCGCAGGTGGTGCGTCGCGCCACAGCAGTCGGAACATTACGGGCAACAGTTATAACCGGTGTTTCAGCGTTCCCGTTTGTGAGTGATTTTCTGGGAAAGCTGGGGGAGAAGACCGGCCTGCAACTTGTGCCGTATGCAGTGGAAAACCGTCTCTTTGGAGAGATGGTTACCGTCAGTGGCCTGGTGTCCGGGAACGATATAGTCTCAGCGCTGGCGGGGCACGAAATCGGTGTGGCTCTTCTTGTGCCTGATGTGATGGTGAAGGAGGGTGAAGGGGTCTTTCTCGATGATGTTTCGCTTGAGGAGCTTGAACAACGGATTGGTTGCCCGGTTATCGTTTTTGATTCAACTCCGTTAGGGTGTTACAATGCACTTCGCACCTTTGCCGTTTAAACTCTTAATGCCATTGCTTTTTGTCAAAAGCGTTCCCAATCAATTTGCTGTTGGTCAAAGCCAGTGATGGGCGGTTTTGGTGGAGTCATTGGCATATTTGAACGCCTAATAAATGGGGGAAGTTGTCTTAAAAAGAAGGGGAACCATCGGTAGCAAACTATGTACGTTAACGAATCAATTCAGCACGCTGTGCCTAGGTGGATGGGTTTGAAAACCAGATGGGTGAACGCTTGCAAAAAATGACAGCCTACAGAACTAGAATATAAAAGGAGATTAGTGTGGATATTTTAGAAACGTTCAAAAGTAATTTTCTGCCAAAGGTCGTTTCTTCTGAAAACGCTTCTCAGCAGAGCGTTGTTTCATATGAAATGGATTCTTGGACCAAAGTTGTTTTATACCCAGAATGGGTCGATATTTATCGTAATGGAAGTGAAAAATATTTTTATAAAAATATAAAATCTGTTAACTTTACTAACGTTTTGTTTCTTACATTTTTGATCCTTGATCTATGGGATGGAACAAAAAGTAATAAAATACAGATTCCTAAAAAGTTTGTAGAAGATTGCAGGGCTCAACTTCTTCAACGTATCTGTGATTCACAAAAATCGACAAATTATACTGTTGGCCCTTCAATAGATGGTACGTTCCTTGGTGGAACCGTAAGGAGTATTTATATAAACCCAGGAGATAAATGCAAAGTCGTTTTTGGTGATAATACTATTATGTTAGTGTCTGGCAGTAAAAGGGTTGATATTAACTACAATTTGCTAACTTCACTGAAATTCGAAGGCCCAGGCCGAGTCACCACAAATGCCAGTGTTATGGGTGGTGGGTTTGGTTTAGAAGGAGCTGCACTGGGTATTGCTGCTGCGGCTTTAGTAAATACACTAACTACAAATACTACTACAAACACTATTTTGTATCTTTCTTGGGAGGGATCAGAACTTTTCCTACATACATCAAATTATAGTCCAGAGGAGGCAAGACTGAAATTTTCACACGCATTCACAGCAATTGACTCTGCTAGGAACAATCAAACAACAACATCAAAGACAGGTAGTGCTTTAGATAAAGACAATAAAAAATGCCCATTTTGTGCTGAAACGATAAAAGCTGAAGCCATTCTATGCCGTTACTGTGGGAAGGATCAAATAATAAGCGAAAGCAAAGCAAATGAAAAAGAAAGGACAATAAATGTTATTCAAGAAGACACCGATGATTTTGTATGTGCTAAATGTGGGAAAAAATTGGAATTAAAAAGATCAACATGCATTTATTGTGGCTATTGGAATGAGGCATTATAAGAGGACAGGCGAATTATTGTAATTTTCAAGGGCATACCTACACCATCGACAAAACCGTAAAAAGTCCTACGATAACACCAAATATCCAACCAGAAAGTTCGACCTGCAAAAAAACCGGTGGGCCAACTTCAAGCCCGGACTACAGAAAAAAGGGGACTCCGTTATAGAATGCCCTTTTAATAATAACTACCTTCTACCGCCCATACGCCGCTGCATGCGGCCTCCCATCGATGCCATCTGGTACTTCTGGAGGGCGCCGAGGCTTTCCAGGTGGAACTGAAACCAGAGATCACCATACGCGCGCATATTCATTTTTTTGCCATTTTGCAGGGCTTGCAGCAGGTCCTGCAACTTTTCATCTCCCGGATTCTTTTTGAGCCCCTTGGTCAGGATCTCCCTCGCTTTATCCGCTTCACCGCTTTCATTCATACAATATGCATACAGAGCCCAGAGCATTGATTCTTTGCCATTCCACTGCACCGCTTTTTCGAAGGTGCTGATCATCTTGTCCTTTTTCTGGCGCTTCATGTAAGAAACAGCCAGCATGGCAGTGGCTGCCCCGTTTTTAAAGAACGACTTCTCCAGATGCGGGAAGGCTTTCGAAAAATCGCGATTCGCATAGTAGATCATACCGATCCGCGATTCAATCTGCCCTTCGACAAATAATTGCCATTTGCTGTATTGGAGCGCATCTTTCAGCTCGCGGATCGCTTTTTCAAAACGGGGGGGCTGTGCCTGCAGATCTTTGTCGGATGTTTCGAACGAAGCCATGACTTTTTTCATGGTTATTTTTGAAAACAGGACAAACACGAGGACTAAGACGATAATGGCAACAATCAGTGACCCCCACCAGGCAAGCTTGAGGACAAAGATCATTATCAGCAGCACGGAAATTGAGGCTGCTGCAGAGATCAGGAGGTTATACATCGGTAATTCCTTTCATTATAGTGAGACGTGGGATTATGGAATCAGCTTTTGGTTGCAGCGGGGATCAGTTCACCATTTTTTTCAGTAAACTTTGCGATAATAATGCGTCGACCCGGTTTGAGGGCAATTTTCGTTTTAAGGTCGTTCCAGGCGGAAAGCATTTTTGTCGATACATTGAAACGTTTGGACAACGCGGTGAGGGTATCACCGCTTTTTATCGTGTAATATTTGGCGTACCCCCCCTTCGTAGATGCCGATTTGGATGGCGATTTAGCGACCCGCCCTTCGTGGCTGAAATCGACGGTCTGTTTGACCGGCACAAGCAGCGTTTTTCCGGCAATACGGCTCTTTGCATTCAGGCCGTTAAGCTCAGCCAGCGTCGCGGGTGTGGTATTGAAACGACTCGCCACACTTTTAAGTGAATCTTTCTTGCGGGCTTGATAGCGACTGTAGAGCACCCGCTCGGTAAAACGTTGACCTTCCGGCACCTTTGCGTATGCAGTTTCAAACTGCTGCTTGCTCCCTTTGGGGATTTTGAGCAGGTACTCGGGATAGTTGGGCGGAGTACACCAGTGACGCAGGTCAGGATTCAACTCCTTGAGCGCTTCGTAGGTGGTGCCGCTCAGCTTTGCCGCCAGATCGAGGTTGGTGCGGGAAGGTATTACCGTCGTATCATATTCGATAGGCGTCAGGTAGGCGATATCGGTAAAGCCGTAACGGGCAGGGTCTTTGGCAATAATGGCTGCTGCCAGCAGTTTGGGTACGTACTCCTTCGTTTCCGGCTTCAGATAGGAGCCACGGGAAATTTCCCAGAAGTCACTAGTGTTGTACATGCCGATGGCACGCAGGATTTTATTCTCCCCGGCGTTATAGCCGGCGGCCGCCAGGTACCAGTCGCCGTTGAACATCCCGTACAGTTCTTTCAGGTACAATGCTGCGGCAGTCGTCGCTTTGACCGGATCTTTGCGCTCATCGATCCATTGATCAATCCGCAGGTCATAGCGCCGCCCGGTTTCGGAAATGAATTGCCATGGCCCGACAGCATTGGCCCAGGATTGGGCGTGCATCTGGAAACCGCTCTCAATCATGGCGACATACACCAGATCTTCCGGCATCCCTTCGCGCTTCAGGATGTCTTTCATCATCGGAATATAACGGGCCGAGCGTGACAGCCATTTCGAAAATGACAATCTGCCGTTCGTCTGGAAGTAGTAGAGGAAATATTCAACTTTACTGTTCAGCGTTAAGGGGATATCGGAAATCGGCAGGTCGGTATCCGGCAGTGCCAGCTCATTTTCTTCTTCAGCAGATGCACTCAACTCTTCAAGTGAAAAAATTGCAGGGAGAGCGGCTGGCGCCTCGGGACCTATTGAGTTCTGACCACCAATAGGGGCAAGCGCCGGTGCCTCTGCCGGTTCCGGCGGCAGGGCGTTTGGTCGGGTCAGTTCGGCCAGCAGCGGCTGAATCGGCTCCATGGCTGCTGTCGGGAGAGCAAAGAGCAGTGCGGAAAAAAGCAAAAAAACATATGTACAGACGGTATGCCATTTCATAGGGAGGGGAAGTATAACGGAAGCTCAGTAGAAAGTCAACGATGCGAAAACGCTGATGGTTGGGGCTTCGTAGCGAAATGCCGAGAAAATAGATACAAAAAAAGCCCACTCACCAAAATGGGCTTTTTTGCTGATGATTGATTGCTGCTATGCCGACGTGCGCTCTCTCTGCATAGCTTCTCGACCGGCCTCGATAGCCGCCGACAGAACAGATTTCTTCTCCGTGAAGGTTTCTTTGCCATCTTCGACAGCCGTTTTGATTTTATCCTGGGCCTCTTTGGCGTATTCCTTGATTTTGTCGACGGCATCTTCCGTCAGATCAAGAATATCTTCACGCATTTCACGACCGCTTTTGGGTGCGTACAACAGTGCCAATCCCGCCCCGATTGCTGCTCCGGCTACAAATGATACCAATACCGTTCCCGCTGATACTTCACAATTGTCTGACATGATTACTTTCCTCCCCTTTTTTTTAGATACTGATCCAGCAAGTATTTTCCTGCAACCCTGGCGCCGGTTGTCCACGCCGAAGAGGTGTTCACAACGCTGCTGACAACATTAACCGCTCTGTTAATAGTGTGGATATTACCGCCGGTTTCACCGAGCGCCGACATGAAGCGCTTGACATCATCGGTATGCTCGGCAACGCCACCGCCGACCGTTTTTAACTCTGCGAGTACGCCGGTCAGTTCCTGAAGCGTCGGTCGTAACTCCCCTTTAATCATGTCTGTTAACTCACCGACGGAAGCAGCAGTGCGCTTGATGGTGAGGAGAGTCGGGACCAGTGTAAATACCAGAATACAAATTGCGACAGCTATTATTATCAGGGCAATCCCGGTTAGCGGCATGAGTGACCTCCAGTAGAAAAATCAGATGTTTTCGCAACCAAGTATAGAGCAATTCGGGAAAAATTCAACGTCTAAACACCTTTTTTATTCGGCATCATTTTTGAGATGACCTCTTCTACTGCTGAATACGGGTCAATGCGGCGATCATTCATCTCCGTCACAATCCTGTCCAGGTAATTACTCTCTGCCATAAAGAGGAGGGCATTATTGAGCAGTGTGTCACGCAGGATACCAATAAAATGACGTTTACTACGGTTCTGGAGAAAATCGGTAATGGCGCCGCTCGATTGGAAAAAGGTCCGATGGGAGAGGATTTCTTCGGTAAGTTCTTCAATGCCGGTTCCCCGCTGAGCCTCGGTCTTCATAACCTGTGGATTCCAACCATCTGCCACGGAATGGCGCATATCCAGCATGGTGCTTAACTCGCGGGCAGTCCGGTCGGCGCCCTCACGGTCGGCCTTGTTGACGACAAAAATATCGCCGATTTCCAGGATTCCGGCCTTAATCGCCTGAATGTCGTCGCCGAGCCCCGGCACCATGACAACACAGGTTGTGTGCGCTTCTTTAACGATATCAACCTCGTCCTGACCAACACCAACCGTTTCAATAATGACGACATCCATGCCGAGAGCGTCCATCACCAGAGCAACATCTGAGGTCGAGCGGGAAAGCCCGCCCAGTGCGCCCCGTGTTGCCAGACTGCGGATGAAGACCCCTTCGTCGCAGGAGTGCCGGTTCATGCGGATGCGGTCGCCGAGGATCGCACCACCGGTAAAGGGGCTGGTCGGATCGATTGCAACGATGCCTACTTTTTTTCCACGCGAGCGGAACGAGGCGGTCAGTTGGTCAACCAGTGTTGATTTTCCGGCACCGGGCGGGCCGGTAATGCCGATGATAAAAGCGTTACCGGTATGTGGATAAAGAAGTTTCAGCTCTTCAATCGCCTGAGTACGACCATCGTCGATGTCGCGCATCAGTCGTGCTGCGGCGCGGATGTTACCTTCTAATACCTGTTCTGCAAGGGACATGGGACACCTGTTGGAGTTTTGTTTGTTACCGGGAAGTACTTATTGAGTTATGAATTGGATGCCCAGACGTCCAAGGTCACACCAGACAATTTGACAGGTGTACTCTGATGCCAGCGGACCGGTGTTGTTACATAGTGTTACGGTACACTTGTCTCCTGCATTCAGGCTATTCGGAGCACCTTCACTCATCTTGATCAAAGCGCCACCGATGGAAATATTCTCTAATATCGCCTGATAAGAATCACCAGCCGATTTCACCAGAATGCAACTGGCTGAATGACCCTGCGCCCGCGTAAATCGTCTTTGACACTCCATGGTATTTCCTTTCTCACCTTCTCAAATATTTAGCGGGGCTCAAGCTATCAGAGAATGGGGGGCAGGGCAATATTTAGATGCAGCTGCTATCATATCAATCCCCCAGCCGTTTCCCCGGCACCAGATAGTTCCTGATGTAATCACTGACTGCATCCTCAACGGAGATAACCGGATCTGTGTACCCAGCGGCACGGATCTTTGAGGTCTCAGCGCAGGTGAGGTATTGATAGGTGGTGCGGATCGATTCCGGCATGTCGATATATTCAATGTTGACCGGTTTGCCCATGGCGCTGAACACAGCAGCGGCAAGACGGTTCCAGCTGACGGTCGTACCGCCGCCGACATTGAAGATGCCGTTGGCCTCAATGGCCTGGAGAAAATGAAGGGTCATGGCTGCGGCATCTTTAACATAGACAAAGTCGCGCAGCTGTTCGCCGTCACCATATTCCGGGCGATGAGACTTGAACAGCCGGAGGGCCCCGGTGGCAGAGATCTGCTCATATGCCTTGAGGACAAGCGAGCGCATTTCGCCTTTGTGTTGTTCATTGGGACCATACACGTTGAAGTATTTAATCCCGACTATCGTATCAAGCAAGCCCTGCCGCAGCGCCCAGAGGTCAAAAAGCTGTTTGGAGTAGCCGTACATGTTCATCGGTCGAAGCAGCGGCAGCTGACTGTCATCATCTACAAAGCCGTTTTCACCGTCTCCGTATGTTGCCGCGCTGGAGGCATAGATGAAGCGGGCATCGTCTGCCAACGCCGCCAGTGCCAGTTTGCGTGAATATTCAAAGTTGTTTTTGATCAGATAGGTGGCATCCGGTTCAGTCGTGGCCGAACAGGCGCCCAGGTGAATGACCGCGTCAAGTCCGCGATGCCCTGCAAGACGCCCGGCCAGGGAACCGGTATCGAGCATCCGCTCAAAGGCATCTTTTTCCAGATAATCCATAAAACGGAGCGGCACCAGATTGCGCCATTTGTCTGTGAGGCCGAGGTGATCGACGATCAGAATGTCTTCTCTGCCGTTCTCGTTCAAGCACTGAACTACGGCGCTGCCGATTAACCCTGCACCTCCGGTAACGATGATCATGGTGTACTCTCCTGTTTTGTCTGTGCCGTAATTGCCTGCAGTAATTCTCCCTTACTGCGCGGCAGATATCCATTATCACGAAGATCGATACCAATCAAGAGAAGTCGCCGGGTAATTTCGGCGACCAGCGGGGCACCGCCAAGAGCACTCTGTACGTCATCACGCAGAAGTAGCTCCATCGGAGCGCCCTGGGCGAGGAGTCGGCCCGCCTCCATAACAATGACGTCATCGGCCCATCCGTAGGCAAAATCAAGATCATGAGTGGCAATAATAATTGTCATACCTGCGCTGTGCAACCGGTTGAGAACCGTCATCAGCTCTTCCTGCATTGCGGTATCCAACCCTGCCATCGGCTCATCAAGCACAACTATTTCAGGCTTCATGGCAAGAACACCGGCGATACAGACACGTTTTTTCTGGCCGTAGCTCAGATTATGAACCGGCCTGTCGGCAGATTCTGTCATACCCACCGCCAGCAGAGCCTCTTCTACCCGCGTCCGGACTTCTCTCTCAGTCAGCCCCATATTCATCGGTCCAAATGAGATATCCTCCCGCACGCTGGCAGAAAAAAGCTGGCTGTCCGGGTTCTGAAAGACAAGTCCGACCAGACTGCGCAATTTCTTCATGCCGGCGCGACTGTATTCAAGCGGGGCGCCGCTGCAGAGAACCTGACCGGCAGAAGGGCGGAGGATGCCGTTCAGATGGAGAAACATGGTCGTTTTACCGGCGCCGTTTGTGCCAAGTACGGCGGTGCGCGACCCGCGACGAACCTTCAGGGAACAGTTGTCAAGTGCCGTCGTGCCGTCGGGATAACGATAAGAGACGTTCTGCACTGTCAGGAGGGCGTCGCTCATGGCAGTTTTGCTGCTAACGCGATCATCGCAGAGCCCGTGACAACGGCAATAGCTATGCTTCGGTGCGAGTTGGCGTAGTTGTTTTCAAGGAAGCGGAGTGCGCCACCGTCGTTGCACCGTGCCTCGGCGGCATGATGAAGTGCGAGACTGCGCTGCCAGACCTGTACGACCAGGTTGGAAATGAGGCCACCGAGCGAACGCATGGAGATCGCCAGGGACGAATATCCAAGGCGGGCCGACTGGGCGGTCATGGTGTCATGAACCGCTTCCGACAGAACAAAGAGGGTCCGGTAGCAGAGCGTCATCAGATCAAGCAGGGTCTCCGGGACCTTGCAGCGACGCAGCAGAGAGATAACATCCGGGAGCGGGGTGGTCAGAGCAAGGAAGAGCAGGGCGGTCAAGCAGGCGAGTGAACGGCTGCTTAATTGGGCAATACGGGGAAAATCCGACTCGGCAAGATGAAGTGAAGCAGTGGTGGTGGAGGTGCTGAAATCAAGTGAAATCAGGAGTGGCAGGACGCTAGCGAGCAGAAAGAGCAGCGGCGGGGCAGCCACTCGCAGGTAGCGGTTGAGAGGGATGCCGGCTCCAAACAGTGAAACTGCCGAAAACAGAAGAGCCAGTAGTAACGCTGTCCGGGGGGAACTCGCGGCGAAGGCGGCAATCATGCCGCAGAGAGTGAACAACCCTTTTGCCGCCGGGGATACCCGCCGCCAGCGGTTTGCATAGGCGGATTGCTCGGTCAGCACCGGGCTTCTTTCTGCAGTGCCTGTTTTTGTTTTGCGCGGGTTGTGGAGCAGCCGTACCAATAACCGATAAATCCGGCTCCCAGTGACGCCTGCAGGGCAAAGAGCAGGGAGCTGATTTCTTCACCCGGTGGCTCCATCAGAGGCTTGAACCATGGTTTGTAGTCGGGAGATATTACGCCAACCAGATTCTTCGCCTTGTCATCGGCCCCTGTAAAAACCGGTATTTCCCTGCCATCAGGCCCGGGGGTCGGCTTTTTAACCATCCAGAGTGGCAGAACCACCAGAGCAACGACGGCAACCATCATCAACAGATTCTGGTAGCGTTTCATACCTTAACCTCCAATACCGGTGTCACACTCATCTCCTGAAGTTCCGGGGCGTTGAAGCGTGCCAGCGCATTCATAACCACAACAGTCAGCAGTCCCTCGCTGATCGCCAGCGGTATCTGGGTTATGGCAAAGAGGGTGGCAAATTTGGCAAAAGAGGCGGCAAAACCACCGACCGGGTCAGGAAAGGCAAACGCCAGTTGGGCCGAGGTGGTTATATAGGTGAGGAGGTTCGCACATGAGGCGGCGAGGAAGATCGAAAACCCGAAGGGCACTTTTGCTGCCATGGCAAGCCGGTAAATGGCTGTTGCTGCAAACGGCCCAACAATAGCCATGGAGAAGGTGTTGGCACCCAGAGTTGTCAAACCGCCGTGGGCAAGTAAGAGTGCCTGAAACAGCAGTACTACCATGCCGATTGGGGCCATGGCAGATGGGCCAAACATGATCGCTCCCAGACCGGTGCCGGTCGGATGAGAGCTGCTCCCGGTGACAGACGGCAGTTTCAGAGCCGAAAGGACAAAGGTAAACGCAGCAGCAACGCCGAGTAACATCCGCTGCTCCGGCTTTTCCCTGATTCGCTTGTTGATAGTGTAGATACCGTATGCAACAAACGGTGCCGAAGCAATGCTCCAGCCGACGGCATGTTTCATCGGTAAAAAACCTTCCATGATGTGCATGAAGTTCTCCTTAAACATAAAAAGTCCGCAACTGCGAGAGCAGAATGCGGACTTTTCGTATTCAAAGTCTGATAATGAGTTCACTCACCCTTTACCAGGGGGGATAGTTGAGTGCTGAGATCATGGCAGGTCTTCTGGCTCGCGATTCTTCCTCCAGGCGCCTTCCCGGTCTTTCAACCAGTGACATAATGCCCTTTGTCCTCGCTTACAGCGGCGGGTCCGCGGAGGACTCGTTCCAATTTCATATCGAGATGAAACCGGAAGTGCACCCCTCTTCCCTATCAAGCCCTTGCGGGCACCATAATCTGGTATTCAATTGTCATACGACAAACAGCGTAAATGTGTAGCTGAAATACCACGCCACCTCTCTCCTGTCAAGGAGCATTGCGACGGTTCATCAGCCTGCGGCGGTATCAGGATGTGGTTGGATGTACGCGACGTTTCAGGGCAAAACCGATGGCAAAACAGAGTACCAAAGTAACTGTGCCGCCGAACAGTCCGGTGAAACTGGTGCTGATTTTACTGTTTTTCTGCAATTTTTTCTCCTTGTGCAGTTCCTGTCCGGTCACTTTGGCGATTGACCATTCAAGTCCGTCGGGGTGCCCGGAAGCAAACCAGGAGAGTATCCCGCCTGTCAGCAGCGCCGCAAGGAGGAAACCGAGCAGCACGTTCCGTAATGGACGAGCAGTGACCGGGCCGGTATTAATGGCGCTCTGCAGAATTTCCGGGCGTGCCTTATACACAAAAGAGATCACCGATGCAGTGACCACTCCCTCTACGACACCGATGGCAAGATGGATCGGTTGCATGATGGTCAGAAATGGTACGAACGGGAGCGAAGAAACTCCGGATGCAGCCGTTTCCAGGACGACACCAAACGCACCCAGTTGCAGACCGGTTATGGCAGCCAGTAGTGATGCTGCCGATATTTTTTGCGGTGTGGGGGTGCTGCCGACGATTTTTTTATAAATGAGCGGATAGGCGATAAAAGCCGGGAAAAAGCCGAGATTGAAGATGTTGCATCCGAGCGCCAACAGGCCGCCATCGGCAAAAAAAAGCGCCTGCACCACGAGTACTGAGGCGATGGTCAGAAAGGCGGCATAGGGGCCGAGCAAAACAGCGAGAATCATGCCGCCGCCAAGATGCCCGCTGGAACCGGTGACCGGAATGGTGAAGTTGATCATCTGAGCCGAAAAAATAAACGCCCCCATAACCCCCATCAGCGGCACTATGCCGTCATTCATCCCTGAGCGGACTTTTTTCGAGCAGTAGGCTATGACTGCGGCTGAAGCGGCCCACAGTGCGCCGCCCACTGCCGGTGAAATTAATGCGTCTGCCATATGCATAGCGGGCTCCCTGCCTCAGCCGTGTGCAAATATAAATTTCGTAACACGAAATAAATACTTGATATAAATTCAGGTGTCAATCGCTAAAAGATAAAACGGGTTTGTTCTCAGCAGCACACTGTTAGACCTTGGTCAAATGAAGGCGCGTGGATACAACCGTGGGTTGGCAGTATTGGCGGATGATGAGGCGGGGAAGCAGGACAACAGAGTATATCGGAAGAGCGGAACGTGGTCGTGGGTGTTGAGGGGAAACCAGCCAAAATCGGTAACGATATGACACTGTCAAGCGCCAAACTAAATCAAATCAGTGAAATGCCGACGCAATAACAATTAAATAAACACTTTTAAATCAGGCACTTAATTTATTTTGGAGTGCCTTTTATTTTATTTTTTAAAATATGCAAAGCGTCACCGTAATACTCTATGTGTGAGACGATGATTGGCAAATTAAAAACATTACTGAAAGATTAGAGCGAGTTTTACTTATTCAAAAAGCACAATAGCAACACAATTTTAAGAAAGGGGGGGACTAACTATGTTTGCACTAATCTTCGAAACCGTAGCAACCGCAGTAATCACAGACATCATTAAAGACCTCGGCAACGACTAAACAATCACCACCCCCAAGCGGCAATAAATTTGAGCCGCTTGGGGTACAAAACCAGTTACAAATTCAGGGAAAAAAGTTTTTTTAAATACATGCAATCCGTACCGTAATGAAAAAGAGTGAATCAATTAATGCAAGAGGAGGTGACACCAAATGAACTTCATCAGTAATCCGGAAATACCAGAAAAGACCATCCGAGACATCATCGACTTCATTTTCAACTAACCGACAGCACAGCAACTAAAATTTCACGAAAGGAGAACGTTCATGTGGCCAATATTACTTGAAATGGTAGCAGTCGCAGTAGTAACAGAAATCATCAAAGAAATCAAAACCGACGATTAATCAAATCCACCCAACACCCAGGGCAGAGCGTGAGAACGAATCTGCCCTGGTACAAACCGAAACCACAGAAAACACAACAATAAAATTTGAAAAAAAGTATTTCGTACCGTAACCAAGAACTAAATAACAATATGAAAGGAGGTGACATCAAATGAGCATCATCGGACAGCCAGAAATTCCAGAAAAAATCATCAAAGACATCATCGACTTCATTTTCAACTAACCAACAGCAACAAGAACATACAAAGCGAAAGGAGGTGAAACCAAAATGGAAACTATACCACTGATTTAATCAACCCTCAGGCTGGCGCACAATTTACCTTAATTGACGAGCCTGCCTGGGGTGATATATTTTACCACGTCTCCACCCTTCACACTCAAATCAGGTTACCAATTGCTTGAATGTATGATATAAAACGCGGCAGTATTCAGCTCGAAAAATATGCATTCAAAGGCGGACAAACCAGATGGCCAAGGGATTTCAATTGTTCAGAGACGCACTGTCTCAATTGGCTGGGCAGTATTTGGAGGAACGAATGTTTATTGGGTTTGTCGAGGATAGCCTTCTGGAGCGTCTTACTAACAATAAATTCACCGGCCGCAACACGGCTCATCCTGTGTTCGTTCTGAAATATAAAGGAGAATCTTCCGTTGCCTGCCCATGTACATCAAAACCCAAAACAAATATGAGTCACATCCCTAAAGGCGTTGCCCTTACAAACGCGGAACCACCGGTCAGCATGATTAAAGCAACATATATACTCCATATTTTTCCGTTCGTAATGCCCCGGAGTGGCATTGATTACAATGAATTCTGGAGCTATATCAACATTAGAGGAATCGTTCCGGAAGACGCGATAGTCGGCAAAGAATGGAAGTCATGGCGCAGCATATACTACAAGCATTAATTCCACTATAAAGGTGATTGCTGTGAACACTAATGGATCTGATATTATGACAAAACCACTTTTAGACTGGCTTAAATCGCCTGCCTGTTTTGATATTCTTCTTAAACAGGTCGCACCTGTTATATGCAGAAAAGCGGACCGTTATGGCATAAGCCTCGACGATATTGGATTGGATAGCGATGTTAATGCCGTGGCAAGTTGTTTATGGGAATTTTTGTGTGATGAACATGAAAAGCTTGATGACCTTGGCCACGTTATAACAACTGAAAACCAATCGTTATTAGTTTCAATCATAATTAATCGCTTCTTTGCATATTGTATTGATGAGCGGCGCAGCAGTTCAACTTTTCACGCCTATTATCAACACATCAGAAGAGTGCTTCAAGAGCTTCACAAGGCAGGGGATATCCAATATGAGTCAAACCACAAGAGTGCTTTTTACGCATGGTCAAAAGTGTCAGGGCTTACACCGCTAACTCAAGGTATACTAACGGAAGGTTTTTTTGCTGGATGGCCACGATCTGAAATTTCAGCCAGTGACATTCACAAGAAACAGCACATGATTTCGTTGTCAAAGTTTTTCTGGCACGAAGCTATCAAACGGTTGGATCGTGAACACCTTATTCCCATTTACGATCTTACTGAATACGTTGCGCGCATGTATGGCCTCCCAAATCACGCTAAAAAACAAAAGGATAATTGTGATGAAGATGATTCAAACGATTATTTCAGCAAAATAAAAGACGTATCACCTTCTTCTTGCCCATCAAGAACCATTACAGAACAGCAACTTGAAAAGCGTGCTGATATGTTGTCAAACTTCTGGAATGATAAAGAACGAAGATTGTTTCTTTTGATTTTTGACCAAGCATTGACGCTGGAAGAGGCAGCTACAAAATCAGGATACAAATCTGCGGCGGCTGTGGACTATCACAAAAAGAAACTGATTTCGGCGATACGGGAAAGTTGGGAGCAGTGGCAGTTTGGCTATTCATCAGGCGATGGTGATGTTGAAGTTGAGCAACAATTTTTCTTTGAGAAACTGATTTATTTTTGTAAATCACTCGATTAGTACCGTAACTAAACAGACAGTTTTTAAAATTCCGGTTAAGGGATATCGCATTATGAACACTCAAATATTACAAGAAAAACTTGCCTGGCAGACAGCGTACCAGTTGCGCGCGTGTCCGGATGACAAAACACTTTTTTCCAAAAGCGCTGAGACTTTGGCTCACCTTGCTTCATGTATGTTCTGTCAAGAGCGGCTTGAAAATACGAAGGCTGATAAAAAAGTATTTCAGGAATTTTCTCTGCAAATTGGGGCACGACTTCCGCAGGCTCGCACTTGTAATCCGGAAGCGGGACAAGTGTGGAGTATTAGTCGCAAAAAATCTGCATGGGGGCCACGCAACCGCTTCTATAACTCGCCGCGAGTTTTGTTGTTGAATGCAATCGAGGGTTCAAAGGGATTTATTGCTGCCCAGTTGTTTTCAGAGAAAGCCCTTATGGGCAAGGGTGATGTCTGGATTAACGATGCTTTTGGTTTTGCAGAAGCGTGGAATACTTATTCTGTCCACGCCGATATGTTGGAATCCTGCAGGGGAGAGGTTGACTCTTCCATGCTCAAGGAGATTTGCCGGGCAGCAGATCTAGATTGGGAGTTATCTCCAGAAGGTTCGCTTTTGCAATCGTTCCGGCAGATTGAAGTTTCCGTTGCATCATTTTTCTCGATGCAGGCCGTTGCGCAACTTACCGAGGAGTTTGAAGCTGCCCCAGAGTTTGTGACTCAAATGAACGAGGCATTTCAAAAGATCAAGGCGTTTGTGCGTGATTTGACTTTTGGAGATATGGAACTTCTTGGACAGGGATATGCTATGGCGTATGCCACTCGAAGTGCTGAAGAGGTTGATCCGGAAACAGCGGCGAAGATTGCCAGTTTGAAAGAGGATGAGGCAATCAAATTGCTTCCGATTGACCATGGGCAGTTTAAGGTTGGATATAAGTTGATGTTCCAGAATCTTTCCTGGCTTTCAGAGGAACCGCTTCCTGTTCGGGTGACTGTGCGTGGCGTTGTAGTGGAAAAGGTACAGTGGGATCATTGGGGTGCGGAAGAAACGTGGTTGGTTTTGACTGATACTGTTATTCGCAAGGATGATGTTCAAGCGGATGAAACTTTCCTGTCTGTTTCGTGGGATGACAGTTGCTTACAGTTAAAGCTTCTTCCTGCGCACCCGTAGCCTGGCTTACAAAGAGCTCATAGCATTGAGAATCGAGTGTGGCTATGCTTCATAATAAATTAAGTACATTGTCAAAGAAGGAAGTGTTAATAGACTTTCTGCATAAATATACAAACATATCCAACAACCAACAGATACCACTTGATGTAAAACGTAGTATCAATAGGTTGTATGAATTTAACAAAAATGATTTTGTTAATGCCGTTGATTCCTTAAATAGTGCACTTCGATCAAACAGTATAAATCATCATAAGGTAATATTTGCGTTTGGCAATTTATCTGCTCAGGCAATTTTTGTCGGTATGTTTGATGATGCTAAAACAATATATATATTTGAAACTGAATTATTTTGTAGAATAAATAATAATTACAGTAAGTTTTATAATCAATTGTTCTTTATTGCCCAAATCCTTAATACATTTTCACGATTAGATGACGCAGAAGACCTTTGCCAGCGACTTATTAAAATTAACACTGAAAAACATCCTTATAATGATAGTAATATTGCAAACCCATTAACTCTCATTGCCAATATATATAAAGAAAAGTGCCGATACGACGAGGCTGAAATATATTATTTAAGATCCCTCAAAATAAAAAATAAATATTTTGATAGACTAATTTTTAAATTATTAAATGGATTGTTTGGAACGGTGAAAAGTGATGAGGTTGCTGACACATTAATTGAACTAGCGGATCTGTTAGTTGAAACTGATCGTTATTCAGAAGCTATGCCTTATTTAAGGCGGGCTTTGATTATTTTAGAAAGTCACCGATATGAGGATGATTATCAAACAAGCTTATGTCTAAATAAGTTAGCTAATTTATACACAAAAGTAGGGCGTTACGAAGAAGCTGAGGGGGCATATATACGAGCGCTTAAATATAGAAAACCTCTTGACGCTACTAGTATTTATTTTCATCACGTGCTTTTTACCGCATCAACTTTGAGCAATTATGCAAATTTAGATAAAATACTTGGTCGTTTTGTTGAAGCTGAAGCAAAGTATAAAGAAGCGCTTGATTGGCAGGAAGATTTTTATGATGGCAATCATCCAGTAATTGGTATTACACAGAAACGTCTTGCAATTGTTATAGGGCTTCAGAATCGTCAATCAGAAGCTCGTAATATGCTTATGTCTGCGATTAATATTTTAAAAGTATCCTATGGAATTGATCATCCGGAAGTAGGGCATGGGCTTTATTGTCTTGCCAATCTTTCAGAGGATGACACAGCAACCGAAGATCTTTACAAAAAAGCATTAAAGGTATTTGTTAAAGCTTATGGTGTAATGAACCTAAACATAGCTTATGTTCTAGACAGTTACTCCCAATTTATGTCTCGAAAGGATCAAATTTCATCAGCAATTTTTTTGGCTAAGAAATCTGTAAACATTGTCCAAAACACTCGAAAAGATGTCACCAAAATTGATCCGGATAAATTGAATCAATTTGATAACACTGTACAATTCATATACACCAACTTAGCAGCGTTGCTAATAAATTCTTGTCGTTTTTACGAAGCAGAGCATGTTCTTGGCCTTCTCAAAGAAGAGGAATTCTTTGATTTTGTACGTAGAGATTCTGTAAATACGGATATTGCAAATTCTGGTATCTCGTATAACCTTTTTGAAACCCCTGTAAACGGTAAATATGATTTACTATCCCTTTCTTTTTCCACACTCTGTATCCGAAAGAATGCTTTAAAACAAAACAAGTCACGAACTACAGAAGAAGAAATGGAATATAAAGATTTGCAGGCACTTATTGAGACCGATTCTCGTAATTTTGATCTTTTCCTAGATGAATTGTACGATAACCTTGGCCCAGAAAAAGCACAACACGTTGATAACGTGACTGATTTCATGTCAACACTCTGGGATTTGGATGCTGAAACCGCTGTTATTTATACGCTTACAACAAAAGAGACCTTTTACACGATACTTATAACCCGCAATTTTAGAAAGAGTTTCTCGCATGCCATTTCATCCGATGTGCTTGGCATGAAGGTTTTACATTTCCGAGATTTGATAAAGATGCGCGATGTGTATGACATGGAGCAGTTGGCTAAAGAACTTTATGAAATAGTTCTAGGGCAACTTGTTTCAGAACTGAGAGGTGCAGGAATTACAACTCTACTTTGGATGCTGGAAGGTGCTCTGAGATTACTGCCTGTTTCTGCGCTACATGACGGGACATACTACATCGTGAATTTATATCAGAACGTCTTCCTTACTACCAAAAGTCGAGAAAACCTTTTGGCAGCACACAGGCATAAGTGGAATGCTCTTGGCATGGGAGTGACGCTGGCTCATGAAAATTTCACGCCGCTTCCTTCAGTGAAAGAGGAACTAGAGGGAATCGTCAAAATTGGCGATACGCCGTCAGGCATTCTCGACGGTGATATTCTTATCGACAATGAATTTACTTGGGATGCAATGTCAGAAAAGATAGACGGGCGCTACCAGGCTATTCATATCGCCAGTCACTTCAACCTCGACCCCAGCAATGAGACAAAGTCATATCTTCTCTTGGGAGATGGCAACCATTTGACGCTGGACAAACTAAAGCATCAGCAATCTCTATTTCGAGGGGTGGATCTGCTTACATTCTCTGCATGCAGCACTGGAGTGGGAACTGCAAGTATGCGTGGAAGAGAAATTGATGGCATTGGTTACATAGGGGAAACCCAAGGAGCAAAAACTGTAATGGCAACCTTGTGGCCTGTTGCAGACGAAAGCACGAGTTTATTGATGAAGGATTTTTATAGAAGAAGAGAAGCAGGAGCCACAAAAATTGAAGCTTTGAGACAAGCACAACTTGGGATGTTGAATGGTTCCACTAAGCCTACAAAAAAACATGCGGAAAGGTCTGGGGAAAAGCCGTTTAGGTTTGAAGTTGATCCAGATAAGCCTTTTGCTCATCCATATTACTGGGCACCATTTATTTTGATTGGAAATTTTCGTTAATAACATCTATAGAGGAGATTTGCAATATGGCAACGTATGAAATTTGTGGAACCTGCTCTTTCTATCACGACAATGGGATAACAAAGACTAGAATACATCCTGCTGAAGGCTATCTATCACCTGATAAACGACGGGCTATTTGCTATCCACTCGATCAACATACATCTAATGCCAGGCTTCATAAGCTATGCAACGGATATTGTAATTTTTCTGCACCAAACCATGAACACATTGTTGCTTCAGCAGCCGCTACACAGAAGAAAATTCAGCTGTTTGTAAATGAACGTATGGATGTGTCAGGCGTTACCTTTCCCGCTCCATGACTACACTACTCGGCTCAAAAACTCTCATATTCTGGGGAGCCGGTGCGACAGCAGCGATAGGTCAGCGTGGCACCCTTCCGCAGGCAGACTTTCTTAAAAAGTTGTTAAATAGTGAAGTTTCGATAGTGCAGCGAGTCAGAAACGCACTGGATAAGGTTTCAACTCACTGGGATGCACATCTCTCTGACCTGTTAAATATTCTTGGTGATTCAGAATCAGATATTTACGAACTTTCCGACATGGCAAAAGAAGCCATGCGAAGGCACTGGACAGCCCAAGCGGACAATGAGATTGTTGCTCGCATCAGCGAACTGCGGAGTCTTTTCGACTGGCCTGCTTTACGAGCAATCATCAGAATCTGTCCCGGATACGATACGGAAAAAGGTTTCCAACTGAACGATCTTTTCAATGTTCTCGATATGCATTTGCAAAGCGGGCATGGCTTCCGGACGGATAACGACCAGTTTATTTCACCAAACCGCGTAATTGCTGCCCGCAAAGCATTGGAAATGTTGCTACATACGCTCTTCTACATTGATTGGCAAGAAGCAAGGGGCAGCAAAAAGGTTGAACTTGAAAAGTATCATCAGTTTGCAAGTATGCTCACAGAATATCATCAAGAAAAAGGACTTGAGCAACTTGCCAATGACTGTAAAACCGATACTCGGGAATTTTACCTGGCTGATATCGCTTTTGTGAGCCTAAATTATGATCCTATCTGTCTGTGGACTCAATTTATTGCTAACAGGGAATGCAACGACAACTACCCGCCCCACGTTGATTTTCCTCGGGTTCCGCTCAAAATTTTTCATGACTTTGCTCATTTTATGGCAGTAAGCAGAATAGGAGAGCCAGACGTCAAAAATGCTCATCTGTGGTATCCGATGAACGAGGCATCCGCTCAACGTTTGAATGACCGTGAGCATGTAACCGGGCGACGAGTGAGAATTGAAAAGTTTCTGCTCCCGCATGGCTGCGTTTGCTGGAGAGAATGCCCAAGTTGCGGCAAACTGACGGCATACTTCGGCCAGAAATGGGAAATAGATTCAGCAGCATTGATTCCACCACCTCCACTCAAAGGTTTTTGGGATGGTGACTCTCTACTACCAAGACTTCCCGAGGAGGAAAATGCGTGGTTGCAAGGCAAGGTAGACGCTAGAGCATGTACCCATTGCAATGTGCTAACCTATACCCAGCACACAATCACCATCATGCAGAGCAATTTCAAAGGCGCGCCGCCGCCATTCATTCAGGAAATTCAAAACGAATTACGGGTAGCGGTTGAAAATGCTGAGCACATCATCTTGTTCGGCTATTCGCTGCCGCCGGACGATGTCACATATCGGGCATTCTTTGCGGCACGTAAGAAAAGGAAGACAAAAGTATACTGTTCCGTGGTAGTGGGCAGAGAGTTTGGCGATCTATGGCATGGTAAAGATGAAATTGATTGTCTCCTTGAAATAATGAAACAAAACAAACCATGCGAACCACCAGCAACGACTCTTCAGGCTGCGTGTGATATTTTCGGTAAAGATAACGTCAGATTTTATGGTGGAGGAATACCGAATGTTTTCTGTGATGGCAATACTGCGAGCAAGGAGAAGTTTAATCGACTGATTAACTGGGAATGATCAGGAGTAAAAGGAGGTAATGCCATGCCAACCATCTCAATGTTTTACGGGATTGTGATTTATCTCTACTTCTACGATGATGAGCGACATAAAACTCCACATATCCATGCAAAGTATCAGGGACAGGATGCATCTGTATCATTGATAGACGGCGAGGTGCTGGCAGGTGGCATTCCACAAACCAAACTGCGCCTGGTTCAGGCCTGGATCGAAATTCATCGTGAATCACTGATGGCTGACTGGGATCTTGCCGTCAACGGCCAGACCCCATTTCCCATAGACCCGCTTAAATAGGAGCCTGCCATGGAATCTGTCATAAAAGTTATTCCGCAAGATGGTTATCAACTTTTGATTACCTTCAACACCGGAGAAACAAAACTGTTTGATGCACAACCGTATCTGGAAAAAGGGGTTTTTACGCGACTGAAGGACAAAGGGCTCTTCAATCAGGCGTATGTTGCATATGACACTATCTGTTGGCCCGGCAATCTGGATATCGCACCGGAGACTCTCTACGACCGTTCACAACTGGTATCGTAGCTCTAAAAGCAGGCATCCTCGATCACTACGTCATCATTTTAACCGGACAAGAAAAAAAGAGAGAAATCCGCCACAGCACCGGTGATTGGGTATATGAAAAAAGAGCTACCATGCTGCAAACTATCGAAGTAGAAATAGACGCCAAAGGGCATATCCACCCGCTTGAAAAGTTACCACTTCCACAGAAAGGGAAATCTCGGGCATTGCTGACAATCCTTCCTGCCCTTCCGACTGTGCTGCAACAAACAAAAAGTGGCGGTCTGGAAGTGCCCGCTTTTGGAGTGCTGACGGCATCCCGGTCCGTCAGTATCGATGACATAGAAGCTGCGATTCATGCGCGGGGCAGCAGATTGTGATCGCTGTTTACACCATCTGCGTGGAGTATTTATGGAACTGATTCTTGATGGCATACGCATGGCACTTTCTTTGATTTTCACGCTCGACCGGGAAGTCCTGGCGGTTACCCTGCTCTCGCTCGGAATATCTTGCAGCGCCACTCTGTTCAGCCTGCTGATGGGAATTTCTGCGGGAGTGGTGCTGGCTCTTGCCGAGTTTCCCGGTCGGCGTTTTGTTATCAGCCTCGTCAACACAGGCATGGGCCTGCCGCCGGTTGTCGTCGGCCTGTTTGTAACACTGCTGCTCTGGCGGAGCGGTCCGCTCGGCTTTATGGAAATTCTCTACACGCCGACCGCCATGATTCTGGCCCAGACGGTCATTGCAACACCTCTGGTGGCCGGTATTACCATCGCTTCGATCCAGAACCTCCCTGCCAATCTTAAACTTCAAGTGCGCGCCCTGGGAGCGACCCGTATTCAGACTGTCTGGATACTTGTCCGGGAGGCTCGTCTGCCGCTTCTCGCTGCGGTTATGGCCGGGTTTGGCGGCGTTATTTCCGAGGTGGGGGCTTCAATCATGGTCGGCGGCAATATTAAAGGCCAGACGAGGGTGCTGACCACGGCAACCGTGATGGAAACCGGCAAAGGGAACTTTGATGTCGCTATTGCCCTGTCGTTGATCCTGCTGGTGCTGGTCTTCGGGATTAACTACCTGCTGACGGTCATTCAGCAGCGGGAGCGACCGCGATGATACAACATGCCGCCGATATCGTGAGAGAAGCAGATGTCTTTGTCATTACTGCCGGTGCGGGGATGGGCGTTGATTCCGGTCTGCCTGACTTTCGCGGCGACAAGGGATTCTGGCATGCGTACCCTGCGTATGCGCGGTTGGGGCTTACGTTTATCGACTGCGCCAATCCGCAGCATTTTTCCGCTGATCCGACCCTCGGCTGGGGCTTTTACGGCCACCGGGCCAACCTGTACCGGGATACCATTCCCCACGAGGGATTTCACATTATCAAGAAGTGGCTTGAGCGAAAGGGAGCAGAGTACTTTGTCGTGACCTCCAACGTCGATGGCCAGTTTCAAAAAGCCGGCTATGCCGATGACCGGATTGTCGAGGTTCATGGTTCTATCCACTGGCTGCAGTGCCAGACGCCGTGCGGCAGCAGTATCTGGGACAATGATGAGGTCCTTCGAATTGATGAAACAGCAATGCGTGCCCGACAGCCACTGCCGCGCTGTCCCGACTGCGGAGAGGTCAGTCGCCCCAATATTCTCATGTTCGGTGACTGGTCATGGCTGCCCGATCGCACCCGCGTTCAGGAACATACCTTTGACCGGTTTTTGGCTGCACATGCCGACCGTCGCATTGCGGTTATTGAAATGGGGGCGGGGAGTGCGATTCCCACGATTCGGGCAACCTCTGAACGGATCGGCTGGAGTCATGAACGTGCCACGGTCATTCGTATCAACCCACGGGAACCGGAGATACTGGCACCACATATTTCACTCGCCTGCGGGGCTTTGGAGGGGTTGCGAAATATTGACGCTTTGTTGTAGGAGTGGGCAGTGTTTGGCTATAACGAGCGGGGTGTCTGATTGATATGAGTTGCCATCTCCCGCTCCAGCAGGCAGCCGCTGCGCAGATCGATGTCTTCGGCGGCGTTGATGAGCCGCTTTGCTGCGGAAAGTGCGTGCAGCGGATGGCTGGCAATCCGCTCGGCAAGCCGAACAACCTCCGGCCAGAAATCATCAGTAGCATAGACCCTGTCCACCAGCCCCATCCTCAACGCATCAGCCGAGCTGTACGGTTCTGATGTCATGAAAATTTCCCGGGCAAAATTTTTCCCCACGATGTGTGGCAGTTTGTGCGTTCCGCAAAAACCGGTGATAATGCCGAGCTTTGCCCCGGAATGACCGATGCGCATCCCTTCTGTGGCAATGCGGATATCGCACGACATGGCGAGGTCACAGCCACCGCCCATGGTGATGCCGTTCAGAGCACAGATGACCGGTTTTGAGCAGGATTCAATCTGGTCGAACAGCGATTGCCCAAGTTCAGCAAAGTGGAAGGCATCGCCGGAAGAGAAGTTGACCATCTGGCCGATATCGGCTCCCGCAGCAAAAGACTCACCCGGGTAGCCGCTGAGAACAACGGCCTGGGCCGACTCATCTCCCTCAATGTGGGCAAAGGCACGTTTCAGTTCGCGGATTGTGGTGACGGAGAGTTTGTTAAAGCGGGAACCGGATCCGAGCAGAATATAAGCGACCCGGTTCACCACTTCTATACGGAGTTTTTTGTAGGGCATCAGGCTCGCGGCTGGACGTTGCCGTTCACCCAGGCGACAATATCTTCCGTGGAAGTGCCGGGGGTAAATACCTCGCAGATACCGGCCGCTTTCAGGCCGGGGATGTCGTCTTCCGGGATAACGCCGCCACCGAAAACCTTGATGTCGTCTACCCCTTTTTCCTTGAAAAGCTGCATGACTTTCGGAAGCAGGGTGTTGTGAGCACCGGACAGAATCGAGAGGCCGACGCAGTCAACATCCTCCTGAATTGCGGCGGAGACAATCTGCTCAGGTGTCTGGTGCAGACCGGTATAGATGACCTCAAAACCGGCATCACGAAAGGCCCTGGCGATTATTTTGGCACCCCGATCATGGCCGTCCAGCCCCGGTTTTCCGACAAGTACGCGTAATGTTCTTTCAGCCATGGTACGTTACCTCCCAAAGATAAATTAACTTCGTAAACTACAAATGTTCTTTCGGTTCTACATCTCTATGCCGATTCTGGCCGGGACTCCCGCCGTATAGTAATGCTTGATCTCGCACATCTCAGTCACCAGGTCAGCCACTTCGATGACCCTCTTGTCAGCGTTGCGTCCCGTCAGTACCAGTTCGGTCTTTTTCGGCTTACTGCTGATCAGCTCAAGCACCTGTTCAATGTCAATCAGGCCGAAGGCGACCGCACCGTTAATTTCGTCGCAGATAAACAGGTCAAATTCACCTGAGGTCAAAAGCGCTCGCGCCTGGGCAAACGCTTCCTGCGCAACCCGCCGATCTTCAGTAATGTCTTTGGTGTTCACCCATCCCGGTCTGCCGCTCTGGATGATCGTCAAAAGTGGCGCGAGCTTTTCAGCGGCGAGATGTTCGCCATAGCGCCCGCCCCCTTTGATAAACTGGAACATACAGGCGGTGAGCCCGCGCCCGCCCGCCCGCAACGCCAGGCCAAGCGCAGCGGTCGTCTTTCCTTTGCCATTGCCGGTGTAGACCTGAACACAGCCCTGTTCCAGTGGCATGGTTATTCCCCTTTAAAATGCGGCGTGCGCTTATCGAGAAAGGCCTGCATCCCTTCGCGCTGGTCAAAGCTGGAAAAACAGAGGGCAAAAGCATCCCGTTCAAGCATACAGGCGGTTTGCAGGTCAATGTCATACCCTGCGTTGACAACTTCTCCGCCGATACGGATGGCGTTGGCGCTGCGAGTGCAGATATGTTCGAGCAGCTTTTCTGCCTGTATCAAAGCCTCTCCAACAGGGTAGAGCCGGTTGATCAGGGCGATCCGGTAGGCTTCCTCGGCGTCAATAAGGTCGCCACTGTAGATCAACTCCTTTGTTTTTGATTTGCCTACCAGGCGGGCAAGTCGTTGAGAACCGCCGCAGAAAGGAATCTGCCCCGTTTCAATGCCGGGAAAGCCGAAGCGTGCTGACTGTGATGCTACGATAAAATCGCAGGCCAGCGCAATTTCAAGCCCCAATCCGGTACATTCTCCCTCGATGACCGCTATGGTCGGTTTGCCGATTTTCTCAAGGTTGAACATGGTCTTCTGGCCAAAGGCGGACAATTGTGACGCGGTCTGTGGAGAAACTGCGCTTTCAGCCGAACAGCGACAAAAGCCGCTCTCCGAACCGGTTAACAGGATGCCCCTAATCCCCTCCGTACCTGACAGGGTCGCTATCTGGCGCTGCAGATACTCCAGGATATCCCGTGAAGAAACGGTGGATTTTCCGGAAATAGTCACAATGGCTATGCCGGTTAACGTGGTATGGGTCGTTCCAAGTCTTTCAGGCACGGTGCAGATCCTGTTAAACGGGTGATTGAATTGAGCGGCGCGACTATAGCAATTCAACTGTATACGGTCAAGAAAAGCTTTGGTTTGATTTCACTGAAAATAAAATTGATAGGGAATAATAAATCGGCAGTAAAAAACTTTGCGGAAGGCTCCTCTATATCCTATACTTCGCGAAGTTTGATATTTTCTGCAAGGGAGAACTAAATCATGCACCTCACTTCGCTCGTCCGTCGCACCGCCCAGGCATCGCGAATTACCGCTGAGGAGAATGCCGATTGGATCCAGAAGCATATGAGTCCCTACTTTTTTCAGGCCATGGCGGATGAAGGTGGTGCGTTGATGCTGCTGGCCCGTGAGATGGACTGTCTGAAAAATAACCGTCATCTGATCCTGACAGACCACGACAAGCGACTTGTGGTCGCCTGTGGCAATCGCCCCGGTTCGCTCTATAGTACCCTGACCAAATTGGGCGAACGGGAAATTTCCTATGCCATGTTCTCCCACTCCAATGCCGCTATGCCGGGTCAGCATGATGAACTTGAAATTCAGCGTTTCGAATTTGACCGTCGCCAGAATCAGGAGATTGACCTGACGCGTGAGCTTGCTATCCCTGCGGTGCTGGTAAAAAAGGTGCGGGCCGAACTGCGCGCCTCATTTCCCGGGTTTGACCTGAAAAAACTCGACAGGCTGCTGAAAATTCTCTGGTTGAACAATGAAAACTATATGAGGATGTCACCGCCAACCCGGATCGCCTATCTGGTCTGGTTGTTTGACAGTGCCAACTCTTCAGGTGGATTGTTTCTTGATATCGGCCAGGTGGAACGTGACGGGTTCAAGGAGACAAGGGTTTTATTTGGGGTCGGTAATCCACCGCAGAAAGATTTTCTCCTGCAGTCGCTGGAGGTTTTCAACCGGCTTGATATCGGTATCCGCAGAGCCTATTGCCTGACTATCTCAAACGGCGTGCATCCTTATTTCCTCGGCTCGTTTCTTGTTATCAGCCGCAAGGGGGAGGATATTTCACCGGAGAGTCCCCTGGCCGATAGCCTGAGGCGCGAATTATGTACAACTCAGATACTGTCGACATCATCTGAAGCGTATCATGAGTATGTTGTGAAGGGGCGGCTCTCGGGCGAAGATGCCGCGCTGGTTAATGCCTTTATCTCTTTCTGTCATACCAGTCTGGCCCATGGCCAGCCGGAACGCTTCGGCCTTGATGATGTCCGGAGCGCTTTTTATGATCATCCTGAAATGGCCCAGCTTCTGATACGGCTGTTCCGGCTTCGCTTCGAACCGGAGTTGCAAGAGCGTGATGCACTGTACAGTGCCGCACTTTCCGAAGTACAGGCCGCCGTTGAAGGATATAATACCGGTCATCGCTGGCTTGATGATATCAGACGGGGAGTGTATCGCTGCTGTCTGCTGCTGGTGACTCACACCCTCAAAACGAATTTTTTCGTGGTCGAAAAGCAGGCACTGGCCTTCCGCCTCGATCCTGCGTACCTGCGGCTGTTAGGTCGGGAATTTACCGCAGATCTGCCGGAAGCGCTCCCGTTCCGTGTGACGTTCTTCTTCAGTCGCTTCGGTGCCGGCTACCATATCGGCTTTTCCGATATTGCCCGCGGTGGGTGGCGCACCGTAATTGCCCGCAGTGCCGATGACTTTATTACCTCGACCAACACCATCTTCCGTGAGGTCTATGTTCTGGCGAACACCCAGCAGCTGAAGAACAAAGACATCTATGAAGGGGGCTCAAAGCTGGCAGTCGTACTCGATGCCTCTGATCTGGAACAGGCCGGGAGCGAAGCGGAAAACTTCCGTCTCTACAAACTGCAATACGGTATCGCCAACGCGTTTCTCGATATTTTTATCACCGAAAACGGAAAAGCCAGGGACCGCCGGGTTGTCGACTACTACTGTGATGATGAGCCGATCGAAATCGGCCCTGATGAGAATATGCACGACGGTATGATCGAGGCGATTGCCGCCCTGTCAAAAAAACGGGGCTACATGCTCGGTGTCGGCATCATGTCCAGTAAGCGTTTCGGTATCAACCACAAGGAGTACGGCGTTACCTCGACCGGTGTGGTTACCTTTGCTGAAATCACTATGGCTGAAGCAGTCGGGATCAACATGCGCAGCGACACATTCTCGCTCAAGATGACCGGTGGTCCGAATGGTGATGTTGCCGGAAACTGCCTCCGCATCATGCTTGATCGTTGTCCCGGCATACAGGTTCGTCTCATTCTCGATGGGACAGCGGCTCTCTATGATCCGAACGGCATCAATCACGACGCATTACGTCGCATCGTCCTTGCCTCTGATCTGGACGCCTTTGATCCCTCCTTTCTCGGTCTCGACGGTTGTATCATTTATCGAACCGGTCGTCGCCTGGAAGGCTTGAAGGAATCGCATCGGAAGGTCATGCGCACTCCTGACGGTGTTGTTGAGGAGTGGCTCGATATCGATGACTTCAATCGTCTCTACAATAATCTGGTCTTTACGGTCAAGGCCGATCTGTTTATTCCGGCCGGAGGACGTCCGGAAACGATTGATGGCCAGAACTGGCAGCTGTTTCTCGATGAAAACGGTGTACCCTCTTCAGGGGTCATCATAGAAGGGGCCAATTCCTTTATCACTCCTGAAGCACGGATCAAGCTGCAGAAGAGCGGTGTCACACTGATGCGTGACTCTTCCGCCAATAAGTGCGGCGTTATCTCTTCTTCGTACGAGATTATTGCCAATCTGCTGCTGTCCGAACGTGAATTTATGGAGCATAAAGAACGCTATGCCGGTGACGTACTGACTATCCTGGAAAAACGGGCCGCCGATGAGGCGCGACTGATTCTGCTCCGCCACAGGGAGGCTGACGGGACGCTTCTCTATAGCGAGATCTCTGAAACGATCAGTCATAATATTAATAACCTGTACACGCGACTGTTCGAATTCTTTTCGCTTCGTCCCGGGCTCTGCCTGCAGGCTCCGTTCCGCCAGGCGATAACGAGTCATCTGCCGCGCATGCTGCAGGAATCGGCTCAGTATCGTCAGCGGGTCGGCAAGCTGCCGCAAAAATATCTCTGTGCCATTCTTGCTTCAGAAATTGCTTCATCACTGGTCTACAGCGGCAGCAGTGACGCCGATTTTGAGGATATGATCCGTCGGCACCTTGCCAGAGTATTATAAATTTTACTTTTATTGCGCTGGTCTGTTGTGCTAGAAAACAAGCGGGTCATTTTTATTCATCATTCAGATACCGCATAAAAAGGAGTCTGCCATGTCAACCAACAACGATAATGCCGCTGCTGCTGTAATTGCTTTTGTTTCCGGAGCTGTAATCGGTGCTGCCGCCGCTCTGCTGCTCGCCCCGTCATCAGGCCGTGAAATGCGCGGGAAAATTTCTGATCTCGGAGAAACAGCTTCTGAACGGATGAGACGTCTTGCCCGTGAAGCGAAATTCAGAGCTTCATTTAAAACCAAGGGTGCCGATTACGAGTATGACGGCGGAGACGCCTGGATTTAACTGTCGAGGATGTGACTCAGATGGAATTGCACAACAGACTGAAATCTCTCGGCTCCGGCGCGACCACCTACAACTATGACAAGCCGGATGCCGGACTGCTCGAGGCGTTTCCGAGCCCTTTTGCCACAGCAGAGCTGAACCCTGGCGGAGTTGTCGGGACACTGCACATCGAATGCCCGGAGTTTACCTGTCTCTGCCCCATGACCGGACAGCCTGATTTCGGGAAGATTGTCATTGATTATCAACCGGACCAGCTTTGTGTTGAGAGCAAAAGTCTGAAGCTGTATCTCGGCTCATTTCGCATGCATGGCGAATTTCATGAAGCGGGGGTTAACCGCATCTGCAATGATCTGGTGAAGCTGCTCCAGCCGGTCTGGTTGACGGTAAAGGGTGAATTCACCCCGCGCGGCGGCATCCCGTTCTGGCCGACGGCGGAATATCGGAAGAAATAACCATTACCAAGGAGAATTAATCTGCATGTTTTCAACATCCGATTTTAAAAAAGGGCTCGTCATCCAACTCGACGGCGCCCCCTGCCTGATCGTCGATATCACCATCAGTTCACCCACCGCGCGTGGCGCCAACACCATGGTACGGACCAAATACCGCAACCTGATTACCGGTCAGGTCTTGGAGAAAACATTCCGCTCCGGCGACAAGGTTGATGAGGCCGATTTTGAACGCCACAAAGGCCAGTTCCTGTATGCCGACGGCGGCAACGGGGTGTTTATGGATCTGGAAAACTATGAGCAGTTCGAGATGCCGGCTGATGAATTTGAGGCTCTGTCGTTATATCTGCTTGATGGCACGGAAGTCGTACTCGGCCTTTTTGAGGGGCGGATGGTAAACGTTGATTTGCCGATGACCGTTGAATTGACGGTAGTTGAGACACCACCGGTCATGAAAAATGCTACCGCTACCGCAGAAACAAAGGAAGCGATTCTTGAAACCGGTTTGAAAATCCGGGTTCCCCCCTATCTTGAGGCCGGAGAAAAAGTAAAAGTCGATACCCGGGACGGGCGCTTTCTCTCACGCGCGTAACTGGTTAAAATTGCTTGACAGGGGTGTGCGTCTCCTCTATGATGCAACTCCCCTACGGGCCTATAGCTCAGTTGGCTAGAGCCACCGGCTCATAACCGGTTGGTCCCAGGTTCGAGTCCTGGTGGGCCCACCATTTCAAATTCGAGGGATAAACGCCGGATGCCGGCCAGATATTTGGGAACGCCCCGTTATCATACCTCACCACGAGAGTGCACACCGCAAGGTTGCACTCTTTTTAATTTCAGCCGATGAAAATTCCTAAAGTAGCGGATATAGTTGGTATCATTAATAAAATTGCTCCCTCTGAGCTGGCGGAAGCGTGGGACAATCCCGGACTGCAGATTGGTGATCCCTGTGCTGAAGTAACCCGTGTTATGGTAGCCCTTGACCCGACACCTGACGTTATTGATGCTGCTGTTACCGCCTCCTGCCAACTGCTCGTCACACACCACCCCCTTATTTTCAAACCACTCAAGTCAATTTCTGCGGCTGATCCACTTGGTGCGAGCATACAAAAGGCAATCAAGGGGGGCGTGTCGATCGTCACTCTGCACACAAATTATGATATCGCCGATGGTGGGTTAAACGATGTGCTGGCCGGCAAAATAGGACTTTCTGATTCGGTCCCGCTCAGGATTACTTCATCTGCCGATCTGGTTAAACTGGTGGTCTTCGTTCCGGTTGACCGACTTGAACAGGTGCGGTCGGCACTATTCCCCTTTGCTGCGACGCAGGGTAATTATCGCGACTGTTCCTTTGCTGCAGATGGCACCGGTACATTTACTCCGCTGGAGGGTGCGGAACCATTTTCCGGTACTGTCGGAGTGTTGTCAAAGGTGCCTGAGGAGCGCCTTGAGTTGCTGATCACCGCTGCACAGGTGTCACGGGCGGTAAAAGCGCTGCTGGCTGCTCATCCGTATGAGGAACCAGCCTTTGATCTCTACCCGCTTTTGAATAAGGGAGCGAAGCTCGGCCTTGGGCGGGTAGGCCGGTTATCTCAGCCTGTGACGCTTGCCGAGTACGCCGGACGGTTGAAAAGCATTCTATCGGCACCGGCATTGCGCTATGTGGGAGACCCGAATGCCATGATCTCGAAGGTGGCCCTCTGCAGCGGGAGCGGCGCCTCGCTGCTGCGGGATGCGCTTAGAGTCGGCGCTGATGTTCTGGTTACCGGAGATATAAAATATCATGAGGCGCGCGATGCCGAAGAGTGCGGCCTGGCTTTGATTGATGCCGGCCACTACCCGACAGAAATTATAATGGTGCATGAAATGGCGGAGCGGCTTGGCCGGGCTTTTGCTGCCGCCGGATATACCGAGTGCGTCGTAGCAGAGTGCCGGGCGGAAGCCGATCCGTTTCGAATATAATCGAGTACAGCAAAGCAAATTCGTAGCAAGGGGAGAATCAATTTGAAAAAGAAACTGGAGATGTTGGAAGAATTACAGGAAGTCGATCAGCAGATCGATGTCCTTAAGGTCGCACAGGGTGCCCTCCAGGCTGAAATGAGCGGGATTAATCAGGGCGTGGATGCTGCGCGGGAAGAGGTTGCTGCAAGTGAAACAAGCCTGGCTCAACTTGAAGCGGAAAAGGCTCAGTTGGAGACTACCCATGCTGCAGAGCTGGAAAATATTGTCAGATCTGAAACAAACATGAAGGAGATCAAGACCAATAAGGAGTTTCAGGCTGTTGGTCGTGAAATCACCGCTGCCAAAAAACAGGTGTCGGATCTCGAAGAGAGCCTGCTGCAGAAGATCAGTCAGATCGATGAGCTCGCCGGAACCCTTGCCGCCAAAAGGGGCACCTGCGAAGAACTCGCCGAGAATGCGGCCCAGAGGGTTGTTGCCAAACAGGCTGAAATAGATACGGTCCAGGCGAATATCGATGCGGAAATTGTGCGTCGGGAAAATGTGACGAAGGGGATACCGGCCAGTCTGGTGAAAAAGTTTACCATGCTTCGCGAACAGCGCCGTGGCCAGGCTCTTGCCATCGCCCGTGACGGCTATTGCATGGGGTGCAATATGCACCTGCCGCCACAGCTGTATAACAATCTGTACAAGCATGAGGAACTGCTGACCTGTCCGCATTGCCAGCGAATCCTTATTCTCAAGCTGCAGCAGCAGTAAGTAGGAGCGCTTTTCAGGCGCGACAGTCGCGGCACGATGCCGCTCCTGCAACGGTTTGGTTGAAGTAGTTCAGATGTTCGCTGCCGGTTCGTCCGGTGGAGGAAAGTCCGGGCTCCATAGGGCGTGACGCTGGATAACGTCCAGCGGGGGTGACCCCAGGGAAAAGTGCCACAGAGAGAAGTCCGCCTGCCTCGGCAGGTAAGGGTGAAAGGGTGAGGTAAGAGCTCACCGGGTTCGACGGTGACGTTGGATGCCAGGTAAACCCCGTCAGGAGCAAGACCAAATAGGGGGGCGTTAAGAGCGGCCCGCTCGTGCCCCCGGGTTGGTTGCTTGAGGGTGTCGGTAACGGCATACCCAGATGAATGGACATTGCCCGGGAAGGGGTAACCCGACCCGGGAACAGAACCCGGCTTACGAACTGCTTCAACCAATAATTTAAAGTACAAGGTTTGAATTTTGTGGACGATCAGCTGCTCTGGGACATTGGTATTGTGCGTCTGAAAGCTCTGTATTTTAGTTTGCGGCGAGAGTCTGAACCCGGTCTTGCCGAACTCGTGGCTCGCTCTATTCAGACGAAAGAAACGCTTGCCGCTGTCATTGCTGAAATAGACGCTGCTTCTGTCTGCCGTCACTGTGGCGGTCAATGTTGTCAGAATGGTAAGTACCGGATAAATGTATTTGATTCTCTGGCCTTTATCGTGCGACAAAATATTCCGTCAGCACATTTTGCTCATAAACCGGTCTGTCCATACGGTGGCATTGATGGGTGCAGCATGGAACCGGGACTGCGTCCGGCTGACTGTATTTTGTTTATCTGCGATGCGCTTGACGAGAAGTTGTCACCGGACTCCCGCATGATTCTTGCCGTCGGGGAACAGGAACTGCGTGAATGTATCAAGCAGGCCTCCCGCCTGATCGGTGAACAGTTGAAAACTCCGCTTCTGCTCTGGGCGGAAAAGCAGTTATAAACCAAATCATAAGGTGTAAAGGCATATATTATGGCAACTATTAATGACCTGGTACTCGTTCACGTAGACAACAAGCCGGGCTTCTACGCCCGTATCGAAGAGATTGTTCCTGATGTCAAGCCTGGCTGGTGGCAGGTTTCATTGCTGGTCCTTACCTTTCCGCTGCAGGTTTTTACCTGGATTCTTGACGAGCACCAGCTTGAAGGCGCCGATTTTACCATGGGGGGCACACCGCTGCGTTTGGAGGATCTTGTCTCACCGGTTGAGTTGGATCGGCTTGAGAAGGAAAAGAGTGAGAAAGAGCGGGCACTGAAAGCGCGCCGGGAAGGTGGAGCACCGAAGGTGATTTCACTGCTGGACCGCAAGAAAAAGTAATCATCAGCATGTCAGAACAGAAGCGGGCCTTTCCTGAATAAACCGGAAAGGCCCGCTCCTGTTTAACGCTATGACGGCCGGATTATTCGCAGCTGAACACGGTCTCTATGCGCCGGTTTTTTGCTTTACCGTCAACTGTTGTGTTTGGAGCAACCGGTTTTGCCGGTCCGAACCCAACGGCAGAAATACGGTCAGGTTTAATGCCGAACGAGTTGATCAGGTATGTGCGAATACTCTCGGCACGGAGCTGAGATAATTTGATATTTGACTTAGTGCTTCCCGAACTGTCGGTGTGCCCCTCGATAGTCCCTTTTGAACCGGGGAATTCCTTCAGGAAAGAACCGACTCTGCTGAGTTCAGGAAAATACTCCGCTTTGACGTCGGCCTTTCCTGAGTCGAACACGACCGTAAGAACAGCCGGTTTGTCACAGAAGCGCTTTGCGGTGGCAGACTTCTGCGCCGGAACATCCACCTTTGGACAGCCGTTACTGTCTACAGTCGTTCCGGCGGGCGTTTTCGGACATCGGTCGAGAGAATCCCTGACCCCGTCTCCATCAGAGTCTGTGATATTGTTTAAAGCCGGGACGATGACCTGTGTCGCCGCGGGTGCCGGTGAAGGTGCGGGAGTCGGTGGTGGTTGTGCCTCCTCGCCTGCGGCAACAGCAGGAGTGGTCGGTGGCAATGCTGCTGCGGGACTGGCTGCTGTTTTTGAGGCGCCAAACGGAATATAAACTCCCACCGTGTATTCAAGGTTGTTGAATGTCGAGTAATCGTTGTTGTACATGATGTGACGAATATCTGTACGCAGTGCGATGCTCTCTGTCAGAAAATATTTGATGCCGGCGCCGTAACTCCAGGCGGCATGAAGTCCATTGTCGCCTCCTGTGACATCAACGTTAAGTCCTGAAATACCGACTGCCAGATTAGGCGAAAACCTGCTCCCGGGCATCAGGTTGAAAAGTACGTCAGCACCAAAACGGTACATCGTGGCACTGTTGCTGTTTTTCGTGCCTTCAGTGTCGGCGTAGTCAAATAGCGCCTCGATACCAAGGTTCTGCGTGAAATTGTACCCGGCTCTGCCACCAAAGAGCGGAGCAGTTTTAAGGTGCTGTGTCCCCTCAAATGTGTAACCGCCGGCAATAGCAGAAAGTGAAAACGCCCCTTTTTGTTCGGCGGCAGTTACAATTGTCGCCGAAATGATCTGGCACGTTGCAATAACAGTAATAAACAGTTTTTTCATTGAGCCTCCCTGTCCTGATATTCATATAAAGCAGAAGCCCTCTCCGGTTTAGCGGGGAGGGCTTCTGAGCGGGTATGTCACTGAGGTGTTACTCGCAGCTGAATGCTCCTTCTATGCGACGGTTCTTTGCTTTGCCTGCGGCGTTTTTATTGGATGCTATCGGCTTGGCCGACCCATAGCCTTTAGCAGTAAGACGGCTGCCATCAATCCCGAATTTAGTGATGATGTAGTTACGTACACTTTCAGCGCGAGCCTGTGACAGCTTCATGTTAACTTTTTCGCTGCCGTCTGAGTCGGTATGCCCTTCAATAGTCCCTTTCGACCTGGGGAACTCTTTCAGGAAGCTGCCGGTTTTATCAAGCTCGGTGTGATATTTTGCCTTAATATCAGCTTTGCTGGTGTCAAAATCAATTTCAATAGCAGCAGGATTATCACAATATTTTTTGGCAGCTGCCAACGGGCAGCCATTTACATCAACAGTCGTTCCAATCGGAGTGCCGGGGCATTTGTCAAGGAAATCGGCAACGCCGTCTTTGTCTGAATCGAGTGGACAGCCGATACTGTCGACGCTGACTCCTGCCGGAGTGCCGGGGCATTTGTCAAGATAATCCGCTGCGCCATCTTTGTCAGAGTCAACGGGACAGCCATTGCCGTCAACTGCTACACCTGCCGGCGTCCCCGGGCATCTGTCGAGCGGGTCGATTACACCGTCACGGTCCGAATCAGCTGGAGGAGCCGGAACAATAACGGGAGCGGGTGCAGGAGCTTTTTCAACAACACGAACGGGGCAAAGCGCATTAGCTTTGTCTGTGGCTTTTTTTGCCAGGGCTGCTCCTTCCTCGGTACGGCATGACCTGAAGACATCGTAGGCATTATTTTTAGCGTCTTCTGCCGCTTTAAATTCTGCAGGACACGTTTTGTCTTTTCCTGCCAGGCGGGCTGCTTCTACCGCTCTGTCTGCCTCCTGCATCTCATAGCGAATATATTTACCCGGAATGTTGCCACGATTTGTATTTACTTCATAATTTGCACACCCGAACAGAGACCCTACAGACAGTGCAACAGCTAAAAAAGATGATACTTTCACTACTTTTTTCATGGAATGTATACCCCCTATCAAATTAATGTGCCCAAAACAATTTGATATTTATACGTTTTTTTAACAAAAATCAAATAGTAATCGCTCTTTATGCGGTAGTAAGCCGGCACGATCGGTACTGAAAATCTTGCAATTTATTTCCTGCTGCTTTACTCTCTCCACCAGTTAGAGGTATAAAAACAACGCATGTGCGAGGAGGATACACCATGTTTATTCCACAGTTTCGGGCACGCAGGATACGGGGTAGCGAAACCTTTCGCCGGATGGTTCGCGAAACCTCAGTCTCTGCCAACGACCTTATCTATCCGATGTTTTCAGCATTCGGCAGCGGCATCAGAAAAGAGATCTCCTCCATGCCCGGTATTTATCAGCAATCAATCGAAAATATTGTTGCCGAAGCTAAGGAGGTTAAATCTCTCGGAATCCCTGCCGTACTGCTGTTCGGTATTCCGGAGCGCAAAGATGCAGTGGGAAGTGACGCCTATTCCGATACCGGCATTATTCAGGAAACGATCCGGGCGATAAAAAAAGAGGTGCCCGGCTTGGCGGTCATTACCGATGTCTGTATGTGTGAATATACTGACCATGGACATTGCGGAATTATCAAAAACGGTGATGTGGATAACGATGCAACGCTTGAACTGCTGGCGCGTGAAGCGCTCTCGCATGTGCAGGCGGGGGCTGACATGGTGGCGCCGTCAGATATGATGGATGGCCGGGTCGGCGCTATGCGTGCATTACTCGATGAAAACGGCTACGATGCGATTCCGGTCATGAGCTATGCGGTCAAATATGCTTCCGGTTATTACGGACCGTTCCGGGAAGCGGCGGAGTCGACACCGCAGTTTGGCGATCGCCGCAGCTATCAGATGGATCCGGGTAATCGCCGTGAAGCGCTGCGTGAAGCGGCTGCGGATATAGAAGAGGGTGCTGATATAATTATGGTG
The DNA here is from genome assembly GCA_049318985.1 of Desulfuromonadaceae bacterium. GTDB lineage: Bacteria > Desulfobacterota > Desulfuromonadia > Geobacterales > Pseudopelobacteraceae > JACRCG01. The sequence continues at coordinate 120,066 of JBMOEI010000002.1, read as the reverse complement.
AAGCCCGGGTTGCCGTACCTCGATATTCTTCGTGACCTGCGCAACGAGTTCGACCTGCCGCTTGCGGTCTACAATGTCTCCGGCGAGTACAGTATGGTTAAGGGGGCTGCCGAGCGGGGGTGGATAGATGAAGAGCGGGTTGTCATGGAAACAATGACGGCATTCAAGCGGGCGGGTGCGGATATCATTATAACCTATCACGCAAAAGACGTCGCAAAATGGCTTGCCAGATGATGTTTGTTAATGCCGGTCGTGCTTAGAGTGACGGCGGCCTGTCCAGATAGCGGGGCAGGCTGCCACGGATCTCAACAACGGGACCGTCTTCAAGCTCTTCTGCCGTCCCGCTGTCTTCCTCGTATACTTCTTCGCCTGCCGCCCATTCATACAGTTTCTGCGAATCTTTCAACACCGGTGTTTGCGGTGTCCCGAAAGCCCGTAGCTGCATCTCTTCATCGAACAGCCCGATACAGCCGTGCGATGCCGGTCTGCCCGGCAGATCGCGGGCGTGCAGCCAGTACGAAACATTATCCGTGCCGATGTGAAAGCGGAGAGCGTTATCCATCGGGTACTGCTCTTCATCATTAGCCGTTTTATAGAGTGATGAAGTGTGATTCAGATCGCGGGTCGAAATGCGAAACATGCCGGTGGGGGTTTCTGTAGTGGCTTTTCCGGTCGCTGCCGGGGCCGAAAATACCATTTTTCCGTATTCATACGCACCCAGCCACTGCTCGGTTACATCCACCAGGATGTACTTTTCGTGACGTTTTGCAGGCTGATAGAAGCGCGGCAGTGGCGTATAGGAACGAATATCCGCCATACTGTCCGGGACTTTGATCGTCATGCCGGGATAAACATGGCGGCGGTCAACCCGATTGAAACGGGCGACATAAATCCAATCGGCACCAAAGAGTGACTCAAGCGACTGGTGTGGTTCAATAAACCGGGCATGCCACTTGATACTCTTCAGGCTCGGATACTCTACGCGCGAGAGATCCTCCCTCCCCTTGTCTTCCGGTGATGCGGCCGGCTCATCGGTCAGCGACGGCGTCCGGAGGACCGAAAAACCGACTAAAATCACGGTAAACAGCATGATCAGAATTATCTTGTGTGAAAGCCTCATTCGGCTGTAGCGCATACTGACTGCCCTTCAAGGTGAGATTGTTTTGCCATCATAGTCATTTGTCAGCCACTATTCAACATTTGTCATATGTTGATGGAAAATTTCTGGTATCAATACGGGGCAGATGATAAATTGCGGCGAGGAACAATTATTGGAGCGGGCTTGGAGGGGAATATGGATACACTGAAGATAAAACGGACGTACAGCCAGTTTGCCAGTGATAATTATGCCGGGATCTGTCCTGAAGCATGGCAGGCAATGCAGGCCGCCAACAGCGGCTTTGTCCCTTCGTACGGAGACGACATCTGGACTGAGCGGGCCTGCCAGCATCTGCGTGATGTCTTTGAAACGGAGTGTCAGGTGTTCTTCGTCTTTAACGGTACAGCGGCTAATTCACTGGCATTGGCATCTCTCTGCCGGTCATATCATAGTGTCATCTGCCATGAACTGGCTCATGTTGAAACCGACGAGTGTGGCGCACCGGAGTTTTTTTCCAATGGCACCAAACTGCTCCATGTGAACGGTCCTGAAGGCAAGTTCGACCTTGCTGAGGTCGAGCGCGCAATAACCCGGCGCAGTGATATTCATTATCCCCGGCCGAAGGTTGTAAGTCTGACCCAGGCAACAGAAGTCGGCACAGTATACACACCTGATGAAATCAGGGCTGCCAGTGATCTGGCCAGACACTATGGTATGCGGGTGCATATGGATGGTGCCCGCTTTGCCAATGCCGTTGTATCGTTGGATGTTGCCCCAGCGGAGATAACCTGGCGGGCCGGAGTTGACGTGCTCTGCCTGGGAGGGGCAAAAAACGGCATGGCGGTCGGCGAGGCGGTTGTTTTCTTCGATCGTGAACTTGCTCATGAATTTGATTATCGCTGCAAACAGGCCGGCCAGCTGGCATCCAAGATGCGCTTTATTTCTGCTCCCTGGATCGGCATGCTCGAAGGTGGTGCCTGGCTCAAAAACGCCTGCCATGCCAACAGCTGTGCCGCGTTGCTTGAAAAACAGCTCACGGGAATAGCCGGCATCAGTATTATGTATCCGCGTCAGGCAAACTCGGTGTTCGTGCAACTGCCGGAAGCAGTTGCAGCAGTACTTCGGGCTGCCGGGTGGCACTTTTATTCATTCATTGGTTCGGGTGGCGCACGATTTATGTGCTCGTGGCAGACGACTGAGAGTGACGTGTTCCAGTTGGCTGATGCGGTTCGATCGGCCTCTTTGGCTGCAAACTGACATAACCTCACGCTATTGCCTGAAGCATTTGCTTGACACCATAGTTGTCGGAAGACATGCCGGAATCTTTAAAAAATGCTTTAAGATACGGTTTCAGAGCGTGCTGCACCTCTTTCAGATCCTCTTTCAGGGAAAAATTCCCTAAGCCATTGGCAGTGCCGGAAGTGCCATCCGGCAGCTCTGCCGTAAGCGAAAAGTTGAAACCGGTACTTGTTAACTCGGCAGAACTTCCTGCAAAATTAAAGTCGTAGCCACCTGGGCCGTTACTGAGATTGAATGTGCTGCTGCTGGCGGATGCGTGTATCATCTGAAGATCAAGAGCAAAGGAAAACTTCACACCGTCGCGCGTTGTGATGGAACCTCCAATCGATATGCTGCTCGTCTCGACAGAGAGGCTGGACTGTTCAGCTGCTATAGTGGCGGTTTGGCTTTGTGCCGGTAGCACCGGTACCGGTATGTCGCTGACAGGCGGCGCGCCTTTCAGCTCATTAACCTGGGCTCCGGAAATTTTTTCGAGAATGTCCTTGAGGAAGTTGAAGAGCGGATTGCTGTCCCGGTCGTGATGACCTTTTCGCATCCGTTCAACGGCGTGTTCAGCATCACGCGGTCGCCTGGAATCGTCTGACAATTCAATCCGGTCCTGCAGGGGGACCGTTTGCGGCTGTGGACCAACGTATTTTGCCGATTGATTGAGGTTACTCTGGGTGTAGTTGAACTGTAATTGCTGCTGTGATGTGTTTATATTGAGTTGCATGGTTGCCTCACTTTTAAGTCGAAGTTTAAAGTCGCCTGGCGTACATGTCGGCAATAGTTTGCTGATCTTTAGTAAAAAAGTATTTTATTGTTGGTGTCACACCTTAGTTACGACAGGAGACCACAGATGAATGAACTTCCTTCACCTCCCCATGATGCCGAAAAACGGGGGATGTGTCACGATGTCACAATAATTCGGGATGCCATGCAGCGGGTGTCAGCGGACGATTATACGGTACGGATTGCGGATTCCATCTGCTCTGGTGAGTTAGGCGAACTTGCAATCGCCTTTAATGTAATGGCAGAAAAACTGGCCACTAACGCTCGCCGTTTGTCCCGTGCCTACGAAGCAAAAGTTGAAAGTGAGAGCCGTTACCGGGAGTTGGTGGAAAAAGCGAACAGTATTATTTTAAAATGGGATCGTGATGGCAGCGTCATCTACCTGAATAAATTTGCCGAACATTTTTTTGGCTTTTCGGACAGCGAAATTATCGGCCAGAGCATTATCGGCACCATTGTCCCCGAAACAGAATCAAGCGGTCGTGACTTAATTGAGCTTATGCAGAATATTTGCGCTGATCCTGCGTCATTTATGAACAATATCAACGAAAACTGCTGTAAGAACGGCGAGCGCGTCTGGGTCTCCTGGAATAACCATCCCATTACCGGTTCAGATGGCACAATTGTGGAAATACTTTCGGTCGGGCAGGATATAACGGAGAGAATAAGAATCAAAGAAGAGCTGATGAGGAGCGAACAGCGTTTTCGCTCTTTTGTTGAAAATGTCAATGACGTCCTGTTCGCACTTACCCCTTCAGGGGTTTTCGATTATGTCTCACCCCAGTGGAAGGTTGCATTCGGATTTGAGCTTAGTGAAACCATCGGAAAGCCGTTCATGCCGTTTGTCCACCCGGACGATGTTTCCGTCTGCCTCGAGTTTATGTCCCAGGTTTTTAGTACGGGGGAAAAGCAAAGCGGTGTTGAATACCGGGTCCTCTGCAAAGATGGCCGGTATCTTTGGTACACGGCAAATGCGTCACTCATAACAGATCCCGTGTATGGCACTCCGATACTCGTGGCCATCGGTCGTGACATCACCGAACGCAAGATGATGGAAAAGGAATTACTTAAAGCACAAAAACTTGAATCGATCAGCATTCTGGCAGGAGGAATTGCTCACAATTTCAATAATGTCCTCACCGGGGTCATCGGTTATATCTCTTTTGCAAAAAAACATTTGAATGATCCGGATAAAGTCCGGCTTCTTCTGGAATCTGCTGAAAAATCCTCCTACCGTGCTGCTGTCCTTGCCCGCCAACTGTTACTGTTTTCCCGGGGCGGGTCTCCGATTAAAAAGCCGATTCTGGTTGACGAACTGGTTAAGGAATCGGTTGCACTTTTTCTGACAGACACTAATATCAGCGGCATGATCGACAGTCTGCCGCATCAGGTAATACATGCAGACGAGCGGCAGATTTTTCAGGCTTTCAACAATATTATTCTAAATGCCGTCCATGCCATGCCGGAAGGAGGTACCCTGGTGGTTCGGGTTACCGTCACGAAACTTACCGTCCGCAATCGGCACTTGCTGCCGGCGGGTGACTATGTAGAAATTGTATTTACAGACAGCGGTTGCGGTATACGAAAAGAAGATCTCCACAAAATTTACGATCCTTACTTCACAACTAAGGCAAACGGTACCGGGCTTGGGTTGAGTACCACATTTTCTATAATCAACAGGCATGGCGGGCACATAGAAATCATGTCTGATGCCGGGAAAAGTACAACAGTAACCATACTCCTGCCATCTTCTGCGGAAAAAGCTGCGGAGGATGCCATTACAGAAAAACATATTGAGCAAAATAGTAAAAACGTATCCATACTGGTAATGGATGATGAGGAGATGATTCAAAATTTTGTCAAAGAAGTGCTGAATGAACAGGGGTATGAAGTAAAAACCTGTGCCAGTGGCGAGGCGGCTGTCGCACTTTACACAGCATCCATGAAGGAAGGTAAGGCGTATTCACTTGTGATACTGGACTTGGTAATTCCGGGGGGGATGGGAGGTGTACAGGCGGCGAAACTCATTCGTACTCACAATCCTCAGGCTGTTCTGGTGATTTCCAGCGGATATGCCAATGACCCCGCTGTTGCGGAGTATGAAAAATACGGTTTTAGCGGTGCAATCATGAAGCCCTATAATGCACACCAATTAGAAATGACGATTAAACAGTTGCTACGGCTGCCCCGCATGATTGCTACGGTTTAGGCCCCAGCGCTTCTTCGATCTTTTTTACGTCAAATCCCTCAATGATCCTGCCGTTGATCATGAATGTCGGGGTGGAATCAACTTTGTATTTTTTTGCAATTTCCAGTTGCTCCTCCTGCAGTTTTATCCCTTCCGGTGTTGAGGCCAATGGCGGGGCGGCATCCATTCGTCCGGACATGACATCATGGTAGGCTTTGGCCTTGTCCGGCAAGGAGAGGACAAACCGGGCTTTTTCCTTTGCTCTCGGATGATTGCGGAGCGGGTAGAAGAATACGTGCCGTGTTACGTCCGGACGCCCGTCAAAATACTGGGAAGCTTTGCGGCAGAAGGGGCAGTCCGGATCAGTGAACTCGAACACGGTTTTGGCTCCGCTGCCGATGGTTATGGCCTTGCTGGTATCGATACCGGCTGCTGAAGCCTGGCCGATGCATGCCGTTAAACAGAGTACAATGATTACTGCGCAGTATTTCAGTTTCATGCAAAACACTCCAGAATTTAGATTTCACTCGTGACGGTACTTGTGATGCAAGGGAGCAGAATAATAAAACTACTTCCTTCCCCCTCGTTGTTTTCGGCCCATATACAGCCGCCAAAACTTTCTACCGCTTTTCTACAGAATGCCAGGCCGAGGCCTGCCCCGCCATGGCTCCTCTTCGAGGGATTGTCTGACTGAACGTATCGTTCAAAGATGTTGGTCAAGTCATTGGAAGACACTCCGATTCCGTTATCAGAGACACTGATACGAACAAATCTATCGGTTGCTGAACATACACCGGAGCGGTCGGCCGCTTCAATTTCAGCATTTCTCAACTGACTGCGTTCCGGGCCGTCGCATGAGATGGTTATTTCTCCCCCATCCGGAACAAATTTAAGGGCATTTCCGATCAGGTTTGCAAATACCCGTGACAAAAGAGAAATGTCCGCAGCAATTTCCGGCTCCATTGCCTGGACATCAAGTGACAGTGTGATGTTTTCACGCTTGGCAGCGGCCGAAAAAATTCTGACAGTTGACTCAAGAAGTGTGCAGGGATTGACGGGGCTGATTCTGGATTGCATTTTGCCGGTGTCAAAACGCTGCATATCGAGCAGATTGTCGATCATTGTGACAACCTCCTGACAACTCTCAATGGCCGATTGAAGATATTCGGCCTGTTCAGAATTTACCGCACCAAGGCGCCCCTCACGCATGATGTCGATGGAGCCGATGACGGCAGTAAGCGGATTCTTCATGTCGTGGGAGAGCATGAAAACAAAATCTTCTTTTTCCTGTTCGAGGATTTTTTTCAGCTTTACGGTGCGCCGGTTTTCTAGCGCTCGCTCCATGCGAATCATTATGTCATCAATATCAAACGGTTTAGCAACGTAGTCCGCTGCCCCCGCTTTCATGCAATCAACCACCAGGCTTTCATTGCCGTGTGCTGTCATCATGATCACCGCAGAGTCGAAGCCGTTATCCCGAATTCTTTGTAATACATCAATACCACTAATCCCTGACATACGCATATCAAGCAAAACAAGATCATAACCGTTAGACCAGAGCTGCTGCAGTGCAGTCTCGCCGTCTGCGGCCCAGCTGGTGATATAGCCGAATTCTTCAAGATGCAGCTTGAGGACTTGAGCAATATCCGGCTCATCATCTACAATGAGAATTTTTTCTGGTTGTTTAGCCATGGTGTGCCCTCGTTTCCCGTGCGGAAGAAAGAAATGCCTCAGCAAGTATAAGGTCTTCGGGGGTGGTTATTTTGATATTGTGGTAATCACCCTGAATAATCCGGACCTTACCTCCGATTCGCTCGACAAGTGAGGCATCATCGGTACCGAGATAGTGATCCGTTTCAGCAGCCTGATGGGCGGAGAAAATGACACTGAATCGGAAGGCCTGCGGTGTCTGTGCCTGCCAGAGGGTTTTCCTGTCGAGTGTGCTTGTTACGATGCCGTTTTTTACAGATTTGATCGTATCTTTGGCCTGTACAGCCATCACGGCGCCATCATGAGAAGTGGCAACTGCAATTGATTCACGCAGTACCTCTTCAGAAATCAGCGGTCTGACGCCGTCGTGTATCAGAACGACATCGTCGTCGGACACATGTTCCCTCATACCGCGCAAACCGTTCATAACTGACTGCTGGCGTTCTTTCCCGCCAGGGACGATTGCGGCAACTTTGCAAAACCGGTATGCCTCAACAACGTGCTCCCGGCAATAGGGGATCTCTTCGGCAGGAATAACCAGATAGATGGCATCAATCAGAGGAGATTGTTCAAAGACCGAAACCGTGCGCGCAACAATCGGCATACCACCAAGTTGAAGATACTGCTTGTTAATAGAAGCACCCATACGCGTGCCCATGCCCGCAGCTGGAACAAGAGCTATCGATTTGAATGGAATCATTAACGTACTCTCCGCAGGCAGTATATATATTTGCTGTAGACATGCAACATTTAGATTTGCCTTGTCAAGTACATAAATGTATTTCACGGTAAAATAAGCGATAATTTTATGCATGGTAACATGGAATTTTACTGCAGACTGCAGAAAGCAGCTTGTTTTTTTGAATACTTACAGGTAGTCTGCACCCCTAATGGATCCGGTAAGACACCTCAAAATATCGTTTTTTGTCCTTATCATGCTCATTTCAGGGGGGACGTTCGGGTATATGTCCATCGAAGGGTGGCGTTCGCTTGATGCTGTCTATATGACGGTTATTACCCTGGGGACTGTCGGCTTTAAAGAGGTTCACGATCTTTCCGACGGTGGGAAGATTTTCACGATGGGGTTGGTTGTTGTCGGTGTGAGCGTTATGGGTTATATCGTCGGCAGTCTGGCCCAGATCATGTTCGAAGGGCAGTTCCAGCGAATCATGGGGAGGAAAAAGGTGGAAAAACAGATTGACGCGCTTGTGGGCCACTACATCATTTGTGGTTTTGGGCGAATCGGCTCGCTCATTTGCAAGGAATTTAAAGCAAACAAGCTGAAGTTCGTCATTATCGAGAAGAATGTAGAGGGTGCCGACCGGCTTGTTGAGGATGGCTATCTGTATATGAAAGGGGACGCCACTCTTGACGAGACGCTGCTCAAGGCCGGTATTAACAGGGCCAAGGGGCTGATTTCGGTTGTCACTTCCGACACGGAAAACGTATATATCACTCTGACTGCACGTGGTCTTAACCCGGATCTGTATATCATGGCGCGCTCCGGCGAAGAGGGCTCTGACATTAAGCTCAAACGTGCCGGGGCCAACAAAGTTGTCTCACCATACACCATCGGCGGCAACCGTATGGCACAGTCGATATTACGGCCAAATGTGATTGATTTCATTGAAATTGCAACCGGGCGTGAGCATCTGGAATTGCAGATGGAGGAAATTCATATTCCCGCACACTCGGCATTTGTCGGAGAAACGCTTGTCACGTCAGGGTTTCGCAAGGAAATCGGCGTCATCATTATCGGCATCAAAAAGAGCCACGGCAAGATGGTATTCAATCCGCATTCACAAACCAAAATCGAGGAACATGACACGCTGATCGTGCTTGGCGATCCGACCTCAATTCATAAGCTTGAGGATCTTGTCGTCCGTGCAGCGACTGATGAAGTTATTAAAAAGCACAGGAAAGAGCACCATGAAAAATGAAATTCACGCACATGTTCCTTATGGCCGACTGGCAGAACATCTTGACTACGCAATTGCCAACCGCATCAATCCGGAGGTCTTTTTCTCTGCCGAGTCACTTGATCATCTGATCTGGGAAGAGCTGGCATCACTGGCCGGCGTAATTCACTCGGCAGGACTGAAGACAACAATCCACGCTCCATATCTCGATCTCAATCCGGGTGCCATTGATCCGAGCATTCGCGCTGCAAGCCGTCATCGCATACAACAGGTCCTACAGGCCGCAGAGCTGCTACATCCTGAGGTAATAGTAGTTCATCCCGGTTACGATGATCTTCATTATGGTGACAACCGCCTGGTCTGGCTGAAAAACAGTATCGACTTCTGGCTCGAGTTTATACCGAAGGCTCACGAGCTTGGCACCATTCTCGCGGTCGAAAACATCTATGAGAAGGAACCTTCGACAATCAGGGCGCTGCTCGATGCTGTTGATGATCCCTGCTTTCGGCACTGTTTCGATATCGGACACTGGAATATGTTCACCTCGGTGACTCTCGAAGAGTGGTTCAAAGAACTCGGCGAGTATATTGCCGAAAGCCACATTCATGATAATCATGGGCAGTGCGACGAACATCTGCCGGTGGGGGAGGGTGCAATCAACTTTGCACAGTTTTTTCCGCTCCTGAACCAATATGCCCCTGCAGCAGTCTGGACGGTTGAGGCGCACAATACCGAACATCTACAGCGGGCGATGAAAAATATCCAAAATTATAATTGAGGTAGAGGAGGAGGGCAGATGGCTGAAACAATTTTAGTAAGTGGCGGGTGCGGGTATATCGGCAGCCATGTTGTGCGGCAGCTCTCGGAATCAGGCAGCACGGTTGTGGTCTATGATAACCTTTCCACCGGGTTTCGCGATGCCCTCACTCATGGTGAAGAGCTGGTTGTGGGAGAACTGGCTGACCGCGAGGCACTGGAAGCTCTCTTTGGGCGGTATCAGTTCACAACAGTCCTCCATTTTGCCGCCGCCATTATCGCCCCGGAATCGGTTTCGCTACCGTTGAAATATTATGGCAATAACACCCGCAACACCCTGGGACTTCTGGAAACATGTGTCAAATTCGGTGTAAAACAGTTCATCTTTTCCAGTACCGCCGCCGTATACGGTTATCCCGACGGAGGTGTTGCTTCTGAAGAGACGGAACTGGCACCGATTAACCCCTATGGGACCTCCAAGCTGATGAGTGAGTGGATGCTGCGTGATGTCGGCGCGGCGCATGATATGAAGTATGTGGCGCTCCGCTACTTCAATGTGGCGGGTGCTGACCCGCAGGCCCGCATGGGGCAGCGAACCCCGGAAGCGACGCATCTGATCAAGGTCGCCTGCCAGGCGGCCCTCGGGATGCGCGACAGTATCAGCATCTACGGTACTGATTATCCAACCCCGGATGGTACCGGAATTCGTGATTATATCCACATTGAGGATCTTGCCTCAGCCCACCTATATGCCTTGAAGTATCTTGAAAATGGCGGGGAATCAACTGCCATGAATGTTGGTTATGGCCATGGCAGCAGCGTTCGCGAGGTTCTTGAGGTCGTAGAGAAAATCAGTGGCACCGGTTTGAACATTATTGAAGCGGACCGCCGCCCGGGGGATCCGGCCTCGCTTGTTGCCAGAGCCGATAAAATCAGGACGCTGACCGGTTGGCAGCCGAGTTACAACAGCCTCGAAACAATTGTCGCGGATGCATGGCGCTGGGAAAGCCGTTTGATGGGAAAATAACCTGATAATGTCAGTATTTTTACTGATAATGAGGACCTAATGGACTTTACTTCTCTTTACAGCACGCGGATCCAGTCATCCTTTGATGATGATCAGGCTGATATTTTCAGGGCATTTATCGAAAATCAGACTGCCAAAGGCGGGACAAAGGTAAGCCTTATTAATTATTTCAAAGGTTTGCCGATTGTCTCGACCGCGACAGTTCTTGGCATTGATCATGGCAATCTCGATCTTGATGTCAATCCGCTGCAGTCAGTTGCCATCTCGATTGATCGTTACACACTGATCCGCAGCAAGCTATTCCCCTTTCCGCTTGCTGCCCGTGTACTGTACGTTAACATCAAGAAGCATATGGTCTCACTTAACAAGCTCTGCTATATCGAAGTGCTTGCTGAAAAACGCGCAGCGGTGAGAGTTGAGCTTGATCCTCTGCTCCGGGCCACTATGTTGTTTGACAATCAAGCTGTAGAGGGTGAAATGATCGATATTTCGCTACAGGGCATAGCGATGGATGTAAAGGAATTCATCCCGATTGAAAGCGGTTCAGATCTGACGATCAAGTTCATGTTGCCCGATCTGGCGCTGATGAAGCAGGCTCTTATGCATCATCAGTCCCTGGCCAATCATGCTTCAACCGGTCAGGTAGAGTCTAATCTGCCTTCAATCAAGCAGACCTTGATCAAAGTGCCGGCCACACTGGTTGCTATTGTGGGAGACGGTTCGCCGTACCGCTACAAATTCAGAATTAAGACGGAAAAACATCAGGAACAGCTGATAGCCCGCTACAGTTTTCATCGTCAGGTTGAAATTATTCACGGTTTGAAGGAATTGATTGATTAGCGTTACCTTTTGCCCGTTGTAGATCCTGGTAGAGCGGCACCGGCAGCGGTTGACCGTCCACCAATCGGAGTGCACTGAAGTGCAGGTGGGTCGGTGAGCGGCGTTTTGCTGCGTTGCGACCGCTGCGACCCATGGTCGCCAGCAGATCCCCCGGTTTGACGATCGTTCCCGGTTCGACAAACAGTTCTTCGTTATGAGCATAGTACACCAGCAGATCATTCGCTGGATCATAGACCCAGATATACCTGCCTCCCCGAAGTTTGCTCCCCGTCTGCCATTCGTTTTCAAATGCGACAACTACCCCGCCGGTCATCGACACTATCTGGACAGCTTTTCCGGTTCGGTCGTCGCGGCTGTCCTGATTGCGGTCACGAATAAATACGTCGTATGCCGGATGGCCACCATGACGGTTGCCGCTGTAGAAGTCATACCCGCTCGCGACAAAACCATGCTTTCCTCTCTTCTCGATGGCAGCGGCGGTGTAGCCTGCAACCGGAAAAACCCACTCTGTCTGTGCATAGTCCCTGCCGCCGCGATTGTAGTACTCTGCACGAATAGCAGCAATTCTGGCAGGAAGTTCTGCCCGGGCGGCAGCTTTGCTGATCCGGCCGTCACGGATCCGGGTGTTGAAGTCGTTGAATGCCGCATAGAGCGTTGATGAGTTTTCAGCGTCAGGCGCCGCAAAAGCTGCCGTAATCGACAGCATCAGGAGGAGCAGCACTCCATTTATTACGCACCAGCGTCGCTTCATAGTACAAGCCTTTTGTTGTGAAATTCATCTACAGAATAAGAAACCTGGCAGAGAGAGTCTCCGCCAGGTCCCGTTGTTTTCGATATCTTCTGATTTTTACTATTTGTGGTCGTGACCTTTGTGATCCTGCGCTTTCCTGGCCTTGTCCTCATGCTCTTTCTGCATCGCTTTCAGTGCCTCATCAAAAGTAATGACCTTGCCGCCGTTTGCTTTAACGAATGCAGCGGCATCAGTTTTCTCGGCAAAGGCCCATTTCGGTACCGGAGTCATGACACCTTTTTTGCTGCCGCCGATAACCCAGGTTGCGGTTTTGGCATCGATCAGTTTTCTGGTATTGGCATCAGCAACCTGGTAGGTTTTTACCGTCTTGTCTTTGCCTCCTTTGAGCATGTCGGTGCCGACGCAGTTGAGGCTGCAGGTACCAGCGCTGCTGCCGTCGGTGTAGGTAATGATCATGCGGCTGTGGCCGAACTTGGTGCGGTCCATGCCGCAGTGAACACAGGAATCGGGTGCTTCAACCTTTTCAGGGGCCTTGTCGGTAGCCAGGCAGACAGTGACGAGGGACAGAACGAGTAACAGTGCGATCCAGATTTTCTTCATGGTATTGAGCTCCTTACGATGGTATTGCCTTCATTGGCAGTTTGGGTATTGGTTCTATCTGCTTTATGCCGGATTGTCAAAAAAATAACGTAAACTTTATCCACAGTCATACAAATGAGGTGTACCGTTTCGGCACACCTCATTCAGGGTTTTGAACCGGTTACTGCAGGGTTACACCGACGACCGTTGCCGAAATACCTGCAATGGGCGACAAGAGAATGTCGGTAGCGCTGACAGCGGCCAAGGGGTTAAAATCTGCAACCACAGGAGCCACACCATTTGCTAGTTGTAGCGTTACAGTTGCCACTTCACCGACAGTATTCACACCTGCAACTAGTGAACTAGGCAGAACAATCTGGAGAGTTCCTTTTGTAGCACCAACTGCTGCGGTATAGGTAACTACTGGTGATATTGTGTTACCGGCGAATGTGCCGGATGGAGTAACAACGGAGGTTGCAACTGCACTACCTACCATAGCCGGAGTTACATTGGCGGGTAATGTTACAGTGAAACTGGTTCCCGTAATAGCTTTACCTGCAAGATCGCCACTTAAATTGATCTTGAGCATAGCTGTTGATGGGCCCTTCGATACGACCAGATCTACAAGAGAGCCTATGGCGACAGATATGCCAGACAACGGGTTCTGACTGATAACACTTCCAGATGGCACGGTTGCACTATTCGACTGCATAATAGAACCTACCGTTAGGCCTGCCGCTGTAATTGTAGTTTGGGCAGTCGCTTGAATGCTACCCACTACATTCGGTACAACGACCGTAGCAGTTTGGCTGTTACTAGACCCACCACCTCCACACGCTGCAAGCATTAAACAAATAGATAAAAAAATACTGGCCCGCAAAATATTTTTAATCATAAAAGTGAATCTCCTTATTGTTAAGATCCGCCTGCTCAGAGAGCAGGCGGGGGTGGATGTACCTCTTATTACCAGCTACCGATACCGATACTTCTCCTCAGGATCAAAATAACATCTGCGATATCGATAACATCGTTACCTTGCGGAGCACCGGAAACAGCAAGCGGCGCTACATCATAGCGTATCTTCTCCGCCGGAGTCAGTTTTGTAGGATCCAAAAAACCCTGTAGAGTCTTGAGTGCATCAGCTATGGACGGTGCCGTACCTGCAGCACTGGAACCATTCCGCTGGACCGCAGTGACACTGAATGAGCCGGTCACCCCTCCAATTGCCAGAGTTGCAGATGTTTCAGCTCCGGATGTAGATGACACAATCTGACGAACCTTGACCTTGTTGCCCGTTGCAACAGTTGCCGGAGTGACAGTCGAATATGCGCTCCAACTGCTGCCGCCGTTAGTGGATACAGCGTATTCGCCGTTTGTTACGGAAATCAGAGATGTGGAATCAATTCCGGCGACGGTAATCAGATCAGATTCAAGGACGCTCCCTGTTGCTCCGGCTTTTGCGCTGAACGTAAAGGTAGTCGGAGTTGTGTCAGGTACAACTGCAGGGCCCTGCCAGGTCCAGGTTGTCGTAGTGCTGGCAGAAGTAGCAGCAGGAATTTCCGTTCCTGTTGCATCACCTACATAAATTTTGTAGGTAGCACTGAACTGTTTATTCGGCGTTGTAATGTAGGCTGCGGGAACAGCATAGGTGTTGTGATCCATCTGGTAGTCCCATTTCCATTTGGTAGGACTTCCTGCCGTACCGAAAATCGGAGCATAGCCATTGGCAGCCGGATCAACCGTCGTCGTGTCATTTGCATTGACACCATTCTCTCCGACAGCCTGATAGGTTTCAAGCCCTGCAGACTGGGAGACTCTTTCAATCCAGATAGTTGCGGTTGGACCAAAAGCTGCAGTAACAGCAGCTGCATCTAAGCCCATGGCTGGATTCCACCCCAGTTCACGGCTGTAGGCAGATCCGTTGAGTACCGCCCACGGCTTGGTCGGGTCAAAAGTAGTAAGAGGTGCGGCCACTGACAAAACAGGATACATGGTGGGAGCTGCCACTATGGCAAGTTTGCCACCGCTTAAACTTACATCCAGCATTGTCATCGGCATCCAGGTTGGTGGGCCGGCAAAAGCATTGGTTGTAGCAGTGAACGTACCGGATGCGATACCAACGATAGTCAGTGTAGTGCTAGCCGCAGTACTTGCTGCTTCTGAAGAGGTAAAACGAACCTTGACCTTATCGCCACTGGTGACAGTGCCGACGGAGGCCCATGCTCCCCAGGTTGTGCCGCCATCGCTGGAGACGGCAAAAGAACCGCTCGAAACCCCGATGATTGCCGGTGCGGCAATGACAGGAACGGTATAACTCTCCGTCGCTTCTACGAGCGTGCTCGGTTCAACATTTGTCTTGCTGGTGAAGGTAATTGGGGCAAGTGTACCCGCTGCTGCAGCGGTGATAACCTTGAACGTCCCCGGCCCGGCAAGTGAGGCTATGGAGAGCGCAGCAGTTGCAGTGGCGCCCGGGGTTGATGAAGCGTTCACACGCACGATGACCCAGTCACCATTTGAAACTGTGCCTGGTGCGGTAGTCCATGGTCCAAGATCCATACCGGCACTTGGCCAGATGGCATACTCGCCACCCGTAACGGAGATAGCCTGTGGGCCGGCAGCTGCTCCGGAAAGACGGATGTACGAAGATTTAACCACAGTACCGGCTTCCTGGTTGATCTTGGTCGGGAAGACAAAAAATGGACCTTGCCAACCCCAGGTTGTCGTCGTGCTGGCGGAAGCGGCGGCAGGAATTTCAACCCCGGCAGCGTCACCGACATAAATCTTGTAAGTCGCGCTGAACAGCTGGTTTGCACTGGTTATGTATGCTGCAGGTACTGCATAGGTATTATGATCCATCATGTAGTCCCATTTCCACTTATTGGAACTACCGGCAGTACCGAATATGGGAGCATAGCCATTGGCGGCCGGGTCAACCGTCGTACTGCCGTTGGCATTGACGCCATATGTACCGACAGCCTGATACGTCTCAAGGCCTGGTGTCTGGGATATTTTTTCTATCCAGATACTGGCATCCGCACCAAAAGCAGCCGTAACAGCGGCAGCATTAAAGCCGGAAGCTGGATTCCACCCCAGACGGCGACTGAAAGTGGAACCGTTGATCACATTCCAGGGTTTGCCCGGATCGAAGGTGCTTACCGGAGGCGACAAGACCGGATAGCTGGGAGGTGTTGAATTGAACGGCGATTTTGATGCAAGCTCCTGAATAGCAAGTTTCCCTCCGGTCAGACTGATATTCAACATCGTCATCGGCATCCAGGTTGGTGGACCGCTGAAGGCGTTTGTAGTGACGCTGTAGCTGCCGGTCACCCCGCCAATTGTCAAGGTGGCAGTAGCAAGCGTGTTGGGAGTCTGAGAGGCGGCGAGTCGGACTTTAACCTGATCGCCATTGTTTACTTTCGCCGGGGTGGTTGCGGAATAAGCGCTCCAGGTTGTTCCGCTATCTGTTGATACGGAATATCTGCTGCCTGCTGAGATGGAAATAGGTGATGAAATTGTGATGCCAGAGACCGTAATTGCGTTTGAGAAGTAGAGGTCCGTAGCAACATCGGTCAGATTGATGAAGGTAAAAGCATCCGGCATTGAATCTCCGGTGGTCACACTAAAGGTACCGGCACCGCCGCCAATGGTAAGAGTTGCGGTTGCTGCTGTTTCAGACGCGGCAGATGAAGTCAGGCGAACCTTTACCTGATTTCCGTTTACTACAGTTATCGGAATGGTCGTTGAGTATGAGCTCCAAGTGGTTCCATCGGTAGAGACTGAATACTCTCCACCGGTAATGGAGATTGAAACAGGAACATTCAGGCCTGCAACAGTGATGAGAGATGATTCAACAACAGTGCTGAGCGCCGCGCCGGTCTGGCTCGTGAAGCTAAAAGTATCCGGCGTAGTGTCAGGTAAAGTTGCCGGTCCCTTCCAGCTCCAAATTTCAGTGGTGCTGGTGGAGCTTCCGTCCGTGTTTAAAATCTCGGTACCAGTGGCATCGCCTACATAGACCTTGTAGGTAGCTGTGAAGATCTGGTTCGGCTCGGTGATGGAGGCTGCCGGAACTGCATAGACATTGTGGATCATGGTGCCATCCCACTTCCACCTGGTGGAACTGCCACCAGTACCGAAGATGCCGTTATAGTTGTTGGCGTAAACGATCGGCAGACCCGTCATCATGTTTGAATAGGGCTGAGGAGTTCCTGCTAATGCGCCACTGCTGGTTCCGCCGACTCCGAACATGCCATCGGCGAAGTATGTTTCAAGACCGGGCGACTGGGAAACGCGCTCGATCCAGATGCTGCCTCCCGGATAAGTGGCCTGAATCTGATAGGGAAGACTGCCGGGAAGTGTCAGCCCGGAACCGTGGAGGGCGGAACTGTCATCCCAGCCGAGTTGACGGCTGATGGCGACCCCGCCATTGATTGCACTCCATGGTTTGGTCGGATCATATGTACCGGCCGGTACATAGGTCAGAGCTGGGATGGTTGTGCCGGGGAACGAGGAATGGGTGTTTAAATCCTGGACCGTTAGTTTTTTGGCCGATGTGTCGTATGCCACATTCAGCATGGCCATCGGCATCCAGGAAGGCGGATTTGCATAGCCGGTGGTTACGCTGAAGCTGGCGACAGTGCCGCCCAGATTCAGATTGGTGACCGATGTGGTGAATGGTGTTGTGGCCGGCACCACACGCACCTTTACCAGGTTTCCAGTCGCAACGGTGGCCGGAGTGGTAGTAGACGCAGCACTCCAGCTTACTCCGCCATCCGTTGAAACCTGATACTGCGGGGTGATACCTCCAGCTACGCTAATGGTAGAGTCAGCAGTGACCGTGATTGCATTGGACGTAACAGAGAACGGCATGCCGGAAACCGACGTATTGGCCGGGGCATTGGTCACCGGAGTAAAGGAAAGCGATGGAGTAACGGGATTACCGGTTGTCACAACGAATGCACCGGAAACTCCGCCGATTGTCAGAGTGACCGTTGTTGTGACACCGGGGTTCGGCGATGAAGTTTGATGCACCTTGACCTTGTTACCGTTGGCAACCGTGGCCGGTAGTGTACTTGAATATGTACCCCAGGAGATGCCGTTATCAGTAGATACGGCGTATTCTCCGCCGGCACTGATGGAGATAGCTGCCGGAGCGTTAATGCCGGCAACTGTTATAGAGCTGGACTCTATAGGAGTACTGGTGGCAACAGCCGCCTGGCTGGTGAAACTAAATGCCGAAGGGGTAGTTATCTGCCCCAGAGTGGTAACGCGGAATGCTCCTGAGCCGTTAGCTGTCGGGATAGCCAGAGTCGTTGTCGTTGGCGCGCCGGCGGTGGCGGAAGATGTCTGGCGCACTTTGACTTTGTCATTGGTGTTTATCGTTCCGGCTACCGCAGTCCAGGCGCCCCAGGTGGTTCCGCCATCGGTGGAGATAGCATACTCACCGTCCCCGCCGGTGATGGCAATCGTAGTGTTGGCGTCTGTATGGGTATAGACATCGGATTCACGTGATGTACTGGTCGCTACCCCGGTCTGGCTGGTAAATACAAAGGGAGGTCCCTGCCAGCCCCAGATGGTGTCTGTGGCTGCCGAGGCAACCTTAACGCCATTTTTGTCGACCAGCAGCTCATTGCCGGTCGCATCGCCCACATAGATCTTATAGTAGGCAGAAAAAAACTGGTTTGGTTTGGTCAGGGAACTGAACGCCACGGCATTGGTATTGTGATCCATCATGCCATCCCACTTCCACTTTTTGGGATCACTGGTGTTGTAGCCAAAGATGAGCGGATAGGTGTTGCTCATATCGAGTCCATCAGAACCGATAGCCTGGTAGGTATTGAGGCCCGGAGACTGCGACAGACTCTGGACCCAGATGTTGGCATCTGGTCCGTAGTAAGCCTGCACTGCGGGCAGGATTGCTGCAGTGGTCATTTCATTGGCGTCGTTCCAGCCGAAGCGGCGGCTGAAAGCCGTACCGTTAAGAACGGCATAGGGCTGGGCCGGGTCGAAGCTGGCGATACCCGCTGCGGGCGCTCCCATCATGTTAGTGTTGGTTGACAATGGTGCTGCAAACGTTGTGGGAACAATGGCAAGCTTGTTAGTTGTAGAATTGAAACTGATGTCCAGCATGGTCATCGGCATCCAACTCGGCGGGGTTGAATATGCTGATGCCTGCCCTCCAGACCCCAGAATAAACATGAATAAAGACACTGCTAATAATAGTAATCGTATTTTCATACATCTCTCCTTTTTCTGAATTAACTGCTGTTTGAAAAAATAATTCAGGTCCGGCGAGTTATTTTTGGGGGATGATCCGGCGGTTCACCGGGCCAGTCGATCTGGCAATCAGGATCACGGGCGATCATTGTTGATTCAAACACGACAGGATTATTCGTACAAAAACGGTACGGAAAGACATCTCCGTGGGCAACTCCCACTAATGTGGCTGCTTTGCTACTACCGCAGGGACGTGAGCTGATGAAGGCCTTTATCTGATTTTTGTCAGACTTGTTTTTCTTGCAGCAATCCTGCTCGTCCTGTTCGTGTTCATGATTAAACTGCACTTTTTTCTGCCAGCAACAGCAGGTGTGGTTGGCACTTCGTTCGGTAGAGCAGCCGCAGAGAGAACAATCACCGGCACATTCACCGGTCAATGCATGAACGATCATCGGCGAGCGTAAGGCCAACGGAGCAAGCGGACTCATGACAATCATCACATACAGGATGACAAGCACGAGTGCCGGTATGAAGCGGGGCAGTCTGCGCATAATGCTTACTCTGCAACTCCTTTCATAATTATCTGTGATATCGGGTGCCCGCTCATTGACCCGACCGATCCATACCCCGCAATCGTCGTCCCGGTCATGCAGACAGAACTCATCATGCCGCCTGCGGCACAGTCTGCGTACGCCAATTTATCTATTTGAGCTTTTGCCAACGCTGCGGTCGGATCAGTGGTGTTAACAAAGATCATGGCGTAGGCGTTGCCTATACCGCCAGCCTTTGGATTGGGAGCCCCCGGGTAGCCGTAGTACGTCGCAAATCCGGTGCCCGGTGCCCAGCCATTGGTGCCTCCGTACGCTGTCGTAAAAGTGTTTGTGGTCGGCAATAGGAAAGTGGTTACCAGTAGGCCATTCACGCCGCCTAACGTAACCGGTTCTGCCGACAGCTGATTATTGAGTGTCAGCCAGGTCATGGTGTCGTTCGGATACACAGTTGAACCACCCGTCATCGATTCGCTCAAATTACCATGAAGGCCTGATACGGTTCCGGTGGTAGCATTGAACGTAAATGAACCAATGAAAATTGAATTATTGGGCTGTGTGTCGGGCTCATAAAATGTTTCAACGACATTGTAGGTAGTAATAATGTCTGTCAGTGCTGATGGCACCCCATTGCCGCTACTGTTAGTGGCAACCACGGAGAAAGCGTACCCTGCACATGACGACGGGCAGGAAACGGTAAATGGTAATGCCGTAGCGGTTTCGGTAATTCCCGAAGGGGCGGAGGTGACGGTATAGCCAGTGATGGGGCTGCCGCCGCTGGTGGTTGCACCGACAGTGACGGTGACAGTTTTTGAGTCTGAACCGGCGGTTACTGCCACTCCGGTTGGCGTGCCAGGGACGGTAATCGTTGACGGTACAGCAACTGTTATTGTCTGGGTCACTTGTGGCGCCGGATTGAAGTTGGCATTGCCTGCCTGATCTGCGGCAACAATACAACTTCCGCCTGCAAGGCCTTTTACAAGGCCGGTGCCAGCGTCGATGGAGCAGACGTTCGGGGTTGTGCTGCTGTAACGTACCGCAAGACCTGAGCTGGAAGTCGCAGAGACGGTCGCGGTGCTGAATACGCTCAGTGATGGTGCAGCAGCAAAGCTAATAGTCTGATTCGGGTTGAAAATCACGGCAAGAGCTTGCGTAGCCTGTGGCGCCGTGGCATAGAGGGTGTTACCGGACTGGTTGGCGGCAATGATACAGGTACCGACGGAGATATCTGTGACGACACCTGAGCTGCTGTTGACGGAACAGACCGTTGGTGTGCTGCTGCTGAAGCTGACAGCCAGGCCGGAACTGGCGCTGGCGGTGACGGTCGCAGTGCTGCCCAGAGCCAGCGGAGGTGCCGTTCCGAAGCTGATACTCTGAGGGTTTGCTGCGATAGCAGGTCCGTCGTTACTGCAGCCGGACAGTGACAGCAGTGCCAAGGCTGTCAAGACAATACCTGCTGCCGTTTTTTTGGTAATCATGGATGTCATTCGCATGGTATTTCCCTTTTATTGGTAGCGATTTCAAAAGTGCATGTTCAGCGAGGCATTGAACGAACGGCCCATTCCGGGAACAGGGACTCCCCAGGGAATACCGTTGGTTGTCATTGACGCGCCCTGGCCGACATAGGCCCCCCCAAGCGGCATGGAGTAGCACCGGTTAAAGAGATTTTCAATGCCGACATCGAGACGGGTATATTTCCATTCGAAACTGCTGCGCAGGTTCACCAGACTATACCCACCGGTCCGCATCTCGTTCCGGACCTGTGACAGATGGTCCTTCTCTGCGACCGCTTGAAATTCTGCGGTGCTGCTCCAGCCCCTCAGTTTATGAACAACAGCCAGTTTCATGTTGAGCGGCATGATGTTGTATAAATTGTCTCCTGTAGTCTTGTTTTCACCCCGGACGTAGTTCAGCAGGCCGGTCCCGGTGAAGCTGCCATAGAATTCGGATTCATTCAGCAATCTCTGGCCGGAGAGGTCAAAACCGTAGAGTTGCGCCGATTGATTCACATACTGCAGCAGCACAAAACCGGTTGTGGCGCTCACATTCGCAGGACTGCACTGGCCAAAGTCGCAACGCCGGGCATCAATGTAATCCTGGACATAGGTGTAATATCCGGTGGCTTTTATTCCCCACCGTTTCCTGTCGGCATCATGCCAGTCGCCGGTTGCACTGACGGTATGTGCCACTTCCGGTTGCAGGTCGTTATTGCCGATGTAGCCGTTGCCATCACCGACAATATTGTTCATTAACGCTGCCATGGCATTGGTAGCCCAGGGGTAGCGCTGGTAAAGATTCGGCGAACGGGATTTGTGTGCGTAACCGGTCTCGTAGGTCTGCGTCTTGGCCGGTGTATAACGACCGAGAGCGGTGAGATCCCAATTATAGTCGGTCTGCTTGTGACGCTGAGCATTGAATGCGGCGGCATCGTTCCCCCAAATCCCGGCCAGGCCATTATCGTACCCCTGTACCGGCGCTGCATCGGTCATGACGATATCGTTCCGCAGGCCCACCTGGCTGAGCCATTGCGGATTCCACTCCGCTTCCCATTCAACAAACGTGTCGAATTTATCCCGCTGGCCGTAGTCGACATTCCAGAATGTATTTGGTCCCATCGATCCTCCGACCGGTGGCCACCAGTCGTACAGGGTGTAATTCTGGTACTCGGCACCCACCCGCAGTGTGTCCCGTTCGGAAAGGATGATATTTCCCTGGAGCTGAGCACCGTTGGTTTTTGCTTTGGATTCCATCGGCATGCCGGTGCCATAGAAGTAGCGGTCCGGTCCCATGTCCATTTTGTGCCGGGTGTCCTGGTGGAAGGCATGTGCTTCAAGGTCACCCCAGTTGTACTTCCCGATATAGTGAAGGTTGAACAGAGTGTTCTTGTTGTCGGTCATGTCCATGCGCTGGTTGGGGAAACCCTCGAAGTCAACCCTCTGCTGGCTTACGTTCATCTGGAGCAGATGCCCTTCATGTTTCAGGGCCAAGCCGATTTCCCGGTTTATCGCCCCGTCATACGCGGATGAGCCGACCTCATCACCCGGAATCATCCGCCCCCCCTCTGTTCCCTGCCCAACCGGTTTGAAATCATGCCCGGCTTTGTAATTGTCTGATTGCACGTGTGATTCACTGTAGGTCACATTGACGTTACGTCCAATGAGCGTGGCACCGAAATTGTATCCGAAAGCATCACCGTTGCTGCGGAAAAAGCTGCCCGCCTGTCCCTTGAGGTGAGTATTCTCTCCGGCTGCAGCAAACCCGGGTGGAGCAGATTTAACCTGAATCGAGCCGCCGATACTGTCTCCCCCGACACTGACAGGAGTGACTCCGGCAAATACGGTAACAATCGCAACCTTTGTCGGGTCAATATAGGAAAGCGCCGAATTCATATGGTTGGGGCAGGCAGACATCAGATCCATACCATCCACCTGGATGCGCAGGCGGTCATCCGCGAGGCCGTGAATTGCCGGAAGGCTGGAGATGCCTCCCGCGCCGTAAAGACTCACACCGGGAATGTCCTGCAGGAGGCGCGCGCTGTCGCTGGTTGCGGTGCGCTGACCTGCCAGAGCGGATTCTTCAATTTTTGCGGCACCCAGAGAAGCGTTTGTCGACTCTTCCTGTGTTCCTGAAACGGTGATTTCCGATAGCTCTTCAACCTTTTCTGCGGAGGCTGTGGAGTTCAACAGAGCAAGCAGTATGGAAACCGTCATAATGGTATTCAGTTGCTTCATATTAGCGTCCTTTTAGAGCAAAGTTGAACGGCTGCAGGGCAATAGACCGTACTGCAATGCCATTACGTTTGGCCGGGGAGCAGCGCCAGGTTTTTACCGCAGTGATGGCGGCTTCATCAAGCCGCGGATATCCGGATGTTGTTTTTACCGTAACATTGTTCATGCGTCCCATTTCATCCAGTTCAACCAGCAAAACAGTTTTTCCCTGCTCTCCGAGTCGCAGAGATTGTTTCGGATAAGCCGGCGCCGGGCGCTCCGAACAGCTTACTGAAAGTTCCCCCCCCAGGTGAAGCGGTTGCGGCAGTGCTGGAACGCTTCCCGAATGTGTGGGAGCCACTCCTGTCGTTACAGCTGCTGTAACAGGTGTAGCAGTGACGCTCCCGGGTGCCGGTGTCGCCTGGGCCCTGGAGGTCTGTACCGGAGCCGAAACCGGTTCTGCCGGTGGAGTTGCAGCTGTTTCGCCCGCCATGAGCTTTGGCAAAGCGTGTGTCGCTTTGATGGGCTCTACCTGTTTTTTGGGAACAGATTCTGGTACAACCGGTTCCGCTTGCCGTGCCGGTGTCGGCGGATTAATAAGGCTGACAAATACAGCCATTGCCTCTGCCCGCGGAGGAGTGACGTGGTAGTTCCACATACAGCAAAGTACGATGAAATGAAGTAACAGTGCTGCCGCAAGACTGGCAGCCTCATCACAGGTAATATGTGGGCCGACGGTACGTTTCATAACAATTTGTATGTATTGCGACTATTCGTGCGGCCCTTTTCACGCAATTGCCTGAGTGACACAGCAGGTACAACAGCGGGCAGAGCATGGCAACAAACAGATGCACGCTTTGATTTTTGAGCCAGGTTGATGTGACGGGGTTTATTCCAGGAGGTTCAGCTGTTTTGAGGCGGTGGTTCTGGTGGATCGACATAACGGGATGTCAGGCGATCCTGAGGGAAAAAGGTGAGGGATGACTGCTCCGGAGCAGGAGGAATGCCTCCGGAGAAGAAAAACGGCAGATGCTGGGATGCTTCAACGGTTAATAACGCGAATAGCTTGCCACTGCCGCAGGGGGTACTACCTATGGTGATCAGCTTTGTGTTGTCGGGTTTATGTGGGGAAGCGGACGTTGCTACATCATGTTTTTCAGAGATTTCCTGCGACGACGCATCGCAGCAGCCGGCTCTTTTTTTAGGGGCTACAGTTGCAGTTACCGGAGGCATGTTTCCGTTGTCATGTCCCGTATGGAGGTGCGTATCTACGCCCGTGTGCTTTTTCTTCTGCCAGCAGCAACAGGTGTGGGCGGCGCTCCGCTCCAGCGAACAGCCGTCCACCTCGCAGTCACCGGAACACTCCCCGGTAACTGTGTGCGCGACATGCTTTGAATGCATAGCGAGTGGCGCCAACGGACTGAAAACAATAACCATGTAGATAATTGTCATCAGCAGTGACGTAATGTAGCGGCTACATTTTTTCATCGCAGGACTTTGCCAATTTTACATCAGGGTTGTCAAGTACAAATACAACTCTGTCAAAAATTAGTGGTTGACAGCGAATGGTGATATTCGTTATAAGGGTTCCTTGATTGACCAGTGGCGCGTTATCCAAGAGGCTAGGAGCCGGTCTGCAAAACCGTTAACGTCGGTTCGAATCCGACACGCGCCTCCAAGAAAAAAAGTAATGTAGTGTAAAACAGTGTATAAGCCCCTGCTATTCAGGGGCTTTTTCTGTTTCTGCTGCGTTTCAATGTCACTTTGCATAACTGTGGGTACCACCGGTGTGGCAGGAGACAGTGCAACTGCCCCGGCCACTGATCAGAGATTGGTAGCGGGGTTGCGGGATAGCACGGCTGGCCGCATAGTCACGGTCAAAGTTGATCAGATGACTGTTGTTAGCAGTTGTTGCCCCCCCTTGAGTTGGTACGCCGTGGGGATCGTGACAGGCGGCGCAGGGAATGCAGCGGTCGACCACGTGGCGGGTATGTTCGTTGACTCCGGCGTTCGCAAACGCGGTGCCGGATATCATGACATAGGTATCAGCATGGCAGCGGAAGCAGAGAGCATACCTGGTTCGATAATCGTTGCAGCCGCTCTGGCTCTTGCTACCGGCGGTTGGAATCTCATACCGGGCTATGAGGATATGCTCGAAGCGTGAGGCGTGAGGACCATTCGGGCCGCTTCTGCCCGCTTTTTTGCTGTCATCGCTGTTGTGGCAGTCACTGCAGTCGATTCTGATCATGCTGGTGCGAAATTCATCAAGCAGACTGCTGCCGTTGCCACGTCGGTCAACAGTAACCGGATGCAGAGAGGGATTTGAAGCGCGGAAACGTTTAGCCTGGTCCGGTTCCTGGATAAGACGGTTCGCCTTGCGCAGAGAGTTGAAATTGCCGGCAGAGCCGCCGGAGTGGCATTTAAAGCAGATCTCAAATTCGTTTGAGGCAACCGGTCTGGCGGTGGCTTCAGCGCTTATTCCTGTCACTCCTTTGAGTGAACGCTTGAGTCCGCCCGGCACGTCCTGGCCGCCAGCCAGGTGGGCATTGTGGCAATCGACGCATTCCACGTGTGTTTTGTCCATTGGCAGACGTTCTTTCCGGTCATGCGTCCCCTGGTTTTGACCGATCGGGTGGCGGTAAATCTGTTTGTCAAAGACCGATTTAAGATCTGAGCCCCGCTCGGAGCGGCGGCTCTGCTCCGGTTTGACGGCCAGGAAGAGTGTGTTCCGGAGGCTGTTCAAAAGATATTGTACCGGCCCGGCGGCAACCTGCACTGTGTCAAGGTCGGCGTGAATCGGATTACTGGTGTGGCAGCCGTTGATAAAACAGGTGTTAACCGGGGTTTTGAGGAGATACTGGGCAATTGAGGCGGTGTGTGATGAATGGCAATTCATGCAGCCGTCGCCGGTATTGTGGATAGAGGTGCTCCACCCTGGCGGTGCGTGGCAGGTTACACAGAGCGGCGAGGGGACCGCAGGATTATACAGCGGCTTAGTCGAGTCGCCGTTGTTCATGACCAAAAAATTACCGAACTCGTTGTCATGGGGATTATGACAGGAGGTGCATTGGACAAAACCATCATTGTCAAGCTTGACCGGTCCTGTAAGCTGGGCGGGAGGAACCAGATGCGCACTCAGGGCAAGTGCCTGATCATACAGGAAAGAAATCGGATGGTCGTCGCTCAGGTTGGTCGTCAGGTTAGCTCTGCCCCACAGGTACTGAGGTACTCCCAGGCTCCCTCCCAGTATCTTGCCACCATAGCGGTTCAAGGCCAGTGTACCGTCATGGCAGCTGAGACATATTCTCGAAGCGCCGGTCGGCGTGGTGGCTGCCAGGGTCACTTTGGCGGAGAAATTCGGCGATTGATACATCTGATACTGATTCTCGGCCGGCAATGCCCGGTTCCAGAGCGGTGCCATCCACGCCACAGACGAGGCATTGTGCGGGGTATGGCAAAAAACGCAGACGCGAATCTCATTGAAAGTAAAGGACGGGTTCGGTCCGGTCACTGAGAGATTATGGGGGGAGGCGTTGACCCCCTGTCCGGCGGCTGTTGCTGCGTGCGGCAGGAACAGTGTGATGAGAACAAACAGTAAAAAAAGCTCTTTGCTGCTCAATAGATTTGTATGGTTAATTATTACCTTAAGCATAATTCCTCCCGTCAGTTTAACGCTCCGGCACCAGTGATTTATCAAGCAGATCGGCGTGATTGCCCTCATGCGCATCATCACCACCGGCCAGATACCGGTATATCTGGATGCGGCGGTTATAGGTGTCCGCCACATAAATCTGGTCAAGGCGGTCAATGAAAAGTCCCGAGGGCATTGAAAATTGCCCCGGTTCACTGCCATTCCTGCCAAACATCAGTTGCAGTGCGCCGTTTTGATCAAAAACCTGAACGGCATCCATGAGTGAGTCGTTGACATAAATGTTGCCTACGCTGTCAACAGCGATCCCTTTCGGCCTGCTGAAAGAGCCACCGGTATCACCCGGTGATCCGAAGTGATTCAAGGTTTGCCCTTCCGGCGTCATGATTGTTATCCGAAAATTAAGGGAATCAGTGACATATATCTGACCTCGGGCATCAATGGCCAGATCGGTCGGGCGGTTGAATCCGGTGTTCCCGTCACCATGGCTACCGATGCGACGTTGAATGAAACCGTCCTGGTCCAGCACGATGATCTGGCTTGCCAGGGTATCTACCACATAGAGCATATTATTAACCGGATTGAAGGCAATGCCGGTTGGGCGCTCCAGAGGTTGTTGCAGTAGCGGTTTCAAAGAACCATCCTTCGGGGTAAAGCGATACACCATATCGGACATTGAATCGGATATATATATACGTCCGGCAGTATCTTCGGCCAGGCCGATGGGACTGCGCAACGGCGCTCCCTCCTGACCGCTGATAACCGAATATGCGCTCTTCACAATGTCAAGACAATGCACCACACCTCTGCCGGGATCGCTGAGGTAGATTGCTCCGCTTGCAGCACGTAGTACCCCGTAAGGGCGCTCAATGAAGATACTTTCCTCCCCGATTATCACTTCCTTCATGCGCTGCCAGAATCCTGCACCGCTGCCGATATCATCAGGGCCGGTGATGTTTTTAACCCAGACTACTCTGCCGGGGGAGGAAGCAAGCGGCCATGAAAATTGACTGCGGGGTACGGTGGTGGCGGTTGGTTGACCACCGGTAGCACAGGCGGCGAGAACAGAGAACAGTGCAAACAGAGCGAAGATCCGTGCCAGGCGCCGTTGTCGTGATGAGATGTCCATTATACAGGGTGTCGTCATCGTTTTTCTCCTCTCTGCGGTGTCACAATCAAAAATATCTGGCGAGATTAACATACACCGAGTCACTGCGGGAAGTGCTGCTTGAGCTGTTTGAATAGAATACCCACACGGTCTGCCCGGTCAGATTAATGGAGAACTTATTCAGTTCGATCTGGAATCTCCCCTGAAGCCCCAGGGTATCCTTTGCGGGGCGCACATCAGATCGTATATCGCTGGCATTGGCCTGAAGCACAAGGCTCGCGTTTGACATGATGGTCCGTCCATACGATACGGTCGCATTTGAACTGTTCTCGCTGTACGCCGCTGAAGTTGACGTCGCGCCATACATGGTATAGATGTCATGTGCCGTAAGGGAAACCGTCGCATTTGACGTGTTCCAGTTTACCGAGCCATTCCCCTCAAAGACCTGATAACTCAAACGATCCATGAGCTCGTTCCGATACGTTAAACCGCCGTTGAAAGTATTATACGTGCCGTTGACGTACAACGATAACGCGCGTGAACCCTGCAGGGTATTGAGTGTCGGGCCGCTGATGACCTTTTGCTTTGCCTGGGACCAGGTCGATCCAATGTTAATCTGATTATTAAACAGTGCCAGATTCGAGGTAAGTGCTACTGAATCAGTGGCATATTTGATCCGCGGATTCTGATACACCGTATAGCTAATGTACAGATCGGTACCGGAGCCGTCCATATCGATACTGACACCGCCTCCTGAAAGGATAGTAATGCGTCCAAGGGTGTAGTTTACCGTGTAATCTACACCCTCGACGTATGTGTATATCGGATTTCTGCTCGTAACAGCAGAGAGACTGAGCAACGTTCCATCGTTGAGATCCAGTACGATAACATCCCCCTGGTGTACGGCTCTGTGGAGCTGATCTGTAACCGTCACGGTGCTGGAAACAACATCGCGATCTACAAGAGCATACCCTTTGTTGACGCCGAGCGATAACTGATCCCCTGTCGGAAGATTTTTGACGTATCCGGCATTCCCCGTTACGGAATATCTGTTCTCGGTTCCGCCATTCCGTTTATTGAGGGTAACGTCGCTAAACAGTTCGGTGACAAGGGAGTCAAACAGTTTGTGTCTGATTCGTATTTCGCCCTTATTGATCGTTTCATCACCGGTCAGCCCGGAATTCTGGTTATTTGTCAGCGAATAGACGGCATTAAACGTCAGTGCACGCCCCAAAACAGCACCGAAACTTTCTGTGAAAGAGATATAGCGTTGGGGGAGATTATCAACAGTGGTGTTTTCGAGCTGAAACGACGACAGCAGCGAATAGGCCTGTTGTTCGCCAAAATTCAGGGTATTGGTAAGCCCGAGAGAGTTGGTCGATGTCGTGAGCATGTCACCGTTTGATGTGCCGCCAGTCTGATCGGAAAAAGCCGCACTCACAGATGTAGACATACCGCCGTACTGGTGCGAGGCAGAATACGAATACGAATTGGAGAGGGAGTTGCTTGTCATGCCATTTACGGTGTTATCTATGCTGTTACGAGAGTACGTGAAGTATGACTGCAGCTTGTTGTTCAGAAAAGATATGCCGAATTCGTTTGTGTTGGTGTCAGTGGTGGTAGGGGACATATAGGTGTTCAGTACTGTGTTGGTGTTGCGTAAACTGAGTATGGTAAAGGGGACCCGGCTTTTACTCAGGCCATTGCCGCTGAAATTGTACTGATATGATGAGTTTTTAGTGGAAGAGGAGATGTCATCACCTCTGCTCCGATTCTGATCAAAAATAACACCACCCTGCAGGTTAGCGTCAAAAATACTTGTATCAAAGAGGGCCATTTTAAGCGAAGCGTTGTAACTCTCTTTGAAGGCGTGGCTGGTACTGCTGCTCGTGCCGGTTTCGCTGCCACTGTAATTATATGAAAGATTGAGCCACTGCTGAAAATTCTCATAAAGAAATACCCCCTTTATCTGGCTGAAATCTGTAATCCTTTCAGCCAGGGCCACTCCGGAGGAGACAGGCAGCAGCAAAAAAACTATGACCAAAAATAGCAGCGCCGGCATATGGCCCTATTTCAAGAAGAAGCGATTGCTTCCGCCGTGAGGGTCGTGGCAGTCGGTGCATGCTATCCCTCTTGCCCGGGTGGAGGAATGAAGTTTTGAGCTGCTCCTCGCTTCGGCATGACAGGTATCGCATATCTCCTCCAGCGGCTTGACCAACAGGTTCAACTGATCAGCGCTATGGGGTGCATGGCATTTGAGACAGGTACCGACAGCCGCAGGGCCATGGAGGAAATCGCCGGAGGGGAAACCCTTGTGACAATGGGCGCAGAGAGCATCCGTGGCAACTACGAAGCCGGAGTCGGTGCTCTTGTCGTGGCAATCGTTACAGCGTTTTTCGGCAAAGGGGGGATGAATGGAGTCATGCTTAACGCTCTGGAGTAGTTTTTGTTTGGCCGCCTGTTCCTCCTTGGTGGCCTGAATGTGATAGTCCCGGCAGTACTGCTGGGGAGATGGCATAGTGGGGACACCGTCAAAAATAGTGCTGGAGACCTTATGCACAGTCAATGGGTCGCACGCGCAGATTAACAGGACGCAGGCGGACAGCAGGAATATGATGGGAGTCTGATTTTTCATGTATGCCTACTTCTTCTCCATCTGGCCAAAACCGTAAACCGTAATACGGGGAATACAGAATTCTTGACCAAACTGGCTGACAACATAGATAAGGTGGGTCACCTTGAAGCCGGGCGCGGCAAATTTCTGAAAATAATCAATGTGTTCTGTCGATATCGCGATACCGGTAGGGCTGTTGAGTGATCCCCAGTTCAGGCCGGGCCAGCCAAAGTAGGTAAGTGTCCGGAACTTATCGTTAAACAGTTGCACAATATTGGTGCCGCCATCAACTACATAAATCTGCCTGTCGTTGTCTATGGCGATCCCTTTCGGTTTGGAAAACTTGCCGAATTGATCACCGACTCCGCCAAATGAGTCAAGATAGTTGCCGTCCTGATCAAGTTTGATTACTTTGTTGCTGCCGAGGTTGGTGATATAGAAGTTGCCGTCAGCATCTATGGTGAAGTTACCGGGAAGTGCGAGTATATCCTCCGGCTTGCCGGTGTTTCCGAACTCTCCCAGCGGTTCTCCGGTTGTCGGGTCAAGAAGCCGTAACATATGAAGACCCATATCAAGAGCGTAGAACTTCCCCTTGTAGAATTTGACATCAGTAATTTTGGACTTGGGACCGAGCTTTTTACCGTAGGAGGTTTTGAAATTGCCCTGTGCATCATAGACGACGATTTCGTGCCGCGATGGATCCGCAACATAGAGGTTGTCATTGTCATCGAGAGTGAGATTAAGAGGATAGGAGAGTGCCCCCCGTAATGTTTTCGTTCCCGGCGGTTCTGTGAATGTGCCTTTGGCCAGATCGATGATGCTGATACGCCGCTCCATACCCTCGGCAATATAGATTTTTCCTTTGTGAATTTCTATTCCGTAGGCTTTGCCAAGTGTTGTTGTACCATCGGATTGATCCTTGCCGGTTACCATGAGCGCCAGGCCGCCCCCTTTCTTCTTGTCTCCGCCGACGTCATCGCTGGAATTGATACCGGTAAGATACTGGATGCGCGGTTCATCAGGCGCAGGCGGAAAAAAGATCGGCTCTTTCGCTATATACTTGCAGGTGGTGTCTGTCGCACAGCCTGCCAGCAGCAGGCATGCCAATGCGGTGTAGCATATATTTTTGAAAGTTATGGTGTGAGGTCTCATGGCTTTTTGCTCCTTTTCGTATTCGTCGAGTACGTTTTATATACCGCCGGTTTATCCCGGTCATAGGCGAAAGCCTGATGACAGCCGGGCGCACATCTGCCGCCGGAGGAGGAGAGAGTCAGGTTTACCGGTATTGTCCATACTCCGAATTTAATAACCTCTGTGTCGATCAACTTTTCGCCGTTACTGGCGTGGGGTTGATGACAGACACGACAGGTGCGGCTCTTGCGGTTGTTGACAATGTGGACATAATGAAGGTTGCGTTTGCCGTTGCGAAATTTCGTGTAAATTGTTGTGTCTGCAAACCGAAGCAGATTCTTTTCATGGCAGGAAAGGCATGCACCATATACGCCTTCTTTATACGGGACATAAATTTCAGCCGGATAGCTCCCCCGCAGCATACGGAAATTATCTGAACCGTGCGGGTCATGACAGGGGGCGCATTGCCCATTTTTGATCGGCCCATGAAGAAACTTCTTCCCCTCAATATCTTTTTTGATATTGCGAAGTGGTGGAGTGCCCAGATTGTCTTTGTCGTGACAGTAGAGACAAGTGGACATTTCATCAAACGGCAAGAGTCGTCTGTTGGCAGAGTAATGGGCCGAGTGGCAGGAACTGCAGCCACCTTCCTGGCTCAATGGTTTGTGCGGCACTTTCACACCTGCCAGTTTCTTGCCTATTTTGTCATGGCAGCCGACGCAGAGGTCAGGTATTTTCTGCTTGAGGATTTTGCTGACCGATGATCCGTGCGGATTATGACAGACGGTACAGGGGCCGTCCTTAACCGGCGGATGGGTAACTTTGGCTTGCTTCAGGTCCTTGGCAAAATCGGTATGGCAGGTAAGGCAGACATTCCGGACGGGAGCGTTGAGGAGAGCTTTTTCATTTGATTCATGCGGTTGATGACATTTGTTGCATGCACCGACAGCAACGGGGCCATGCATGAACGGCTGTTTGAACGCTTTGGGGTCATGACAGGTAATGCAAAGTTCCGTGCGATCATCGCGTACATCCAGTAAAAACTGACCGCTACCGCCGTGAGGTTTGTGGCAGGCGATACAGTCACCATCCTTTACCGGTGAGTGCATCATTTTCTTTTTCCCGAAGGGGGTGTGGCATTGCTCGCAGAGTGCAGGGACTTTGGCGACCAGTTCCCAACTCTTGCCTCCCAGTATCGGGTGGTTCTGGTTTTTTTGATGGTGACATGACAGGCACTCCTGTGCCTGTACGGGAGAGTGATGCTTTTCCTTGTTGAGTATTGACTGATGACAGGAGGTTGCCGAGCAGGTTTGTGCGGAAGAGAAGTCCTGAAGGATGACGACCAGGAGTAGTGTGAGATATGAAATGGTGAAGAGTCTTTTCATTGCAGTCCCGTTGTAATCCAAATTGGTCGTTGGCTACGATACTTATCAGACGGTTAAAAATCAAGTTAAAACGTCTGAATACTAAATTCCTTAATTCCTCACACGGAACAGCGACAATGGTGCTTTAATCCTGAGTGGCACCTGGAACTGTTCCATCTGGTACGTTGACGGCAGAGGAGGCAGCGGTGAAGCTTTTCTGAGTATTTCCGCAATCAGCTGGTCCGCTTCGCTTGACCCGGTGCTTCGCATAAGCTGCTTCGCGACAATGGCGCCATCCCGCTGAATAACAATTTCAAAGATACCGTCCTCACGAAGCGGCTCTTTGAGAAGTTCCGCATTCTCCCACCATTCCCGGTTAATCTTGTCCACCATTTCAGAATAATAGGCGCGAATGTCATCCCGCAATGTTTTGCCATCGGCCAGCATGCTGAAATAACCGTGAGTCATCCCCATTCCAAGAGGGGTTGATATCAGTCCGCCGTCTTTTACGGCGTTTTCAATGGCTGATGGCTGGGCTTCGGCAGGTGGTGCCTGAACAGGTTCTACCGTCTCTACTGCCGGCGAAGTCATTGCATTACGCTGGGCAGGTGAAGCAGCAAGTGGCTGCGACGGAGCAGTAAGCGATGGCAAAAATTCAATGTTATCAATTACAAGGATCGGTGATTGTTTTCCGCTCGTACTGAAACCACTGAAAAAAATTACTAGCAGCGCGGCACCAACGTGGAGACCCACAGAAAACAGAAGCGCCCATTGCATCAGGCGCGTTCTGAAACTTGGGGATATGGGAATGGTCGCGGTTTCGATCTGCGCAACTGTTGTCATAATGGCATTGGAAAAAACGAAAAAACGTAGGGGCGCACGGTGTGCGCCCCCTGTGTGGGAATCGGATTACTAATGGGCATTGCTGATTTACCAGGTACAGGGCGCACTCAGTGCGCCCCTACCGGATTATTTTTTTTTGCCTTTTTTAGCCGCTGGCGGTGCTGCCACTTCCGCTGCCGGTGCTGCCGATTTCAGGTTGTTCAGGTCATGGGCGATGCTATGACAGAGTCCACATGTCGGGAATTGAGCCATCATGGCTGCCGGATGGCGGTTGCCGTGGCAGCTTTGACACTGTGGTACCATCTTGTGTTTTGCCTGATGGCAGGCTACGCAAGCCAGTTTGCTGTGCTTGAATTTACTTGCGGTAAGCAGATCATATGCTTTCTTATGGCAGGCGGCGCAATCTTTAGACGGTGTTTTGTCGTTATAGGCAACATTCTTCGGCATGTGTGCCTGATGACACTTCTTACAGTCAGCCGTGGTCTGCTCGACAGCGTGAGCTTTGTGACACTTGGTGCAGTCCGGTATTTTTCCGTGACTGTTATGACAGAAGCTGCAGGCCAGTACGGTATGCTTGCTCTTATTATCGCGCAGTTTTACTATCTGGCCGGCATGACAGGTCACGCAGGCATCCGTTACATTGTTACCTAAAGTTATGTTGAGAGGTGTGTGGGGATTTGTATGACAGCCTATACACGCCGCCAGCTTGTAATGCGGTTTTCCCTCATGGCATTGGCCGCAGAGAGGTATGATCTTTTTTGTGGTGGGGGGGTGGCCATTATGACAATCCTGACAGCCAATCTCGGTCTTATGTTTGCGTCCGGCTGCAGCGATGTCAGCCGGAGGCTTACTGTGACATTTGGCGCAGTCATCATTCGACAACTTAGGAGGGGGTATTACAGCGGAATCCGCGGCAAAAACCATACTTTGAACTGTAAAAAGGACAAGCCCGGCCAGTACAACTACCCACACTTTTTTCATCAGACCGCATTTTTTCATCGATAATACCTCCTGGTAAGGTGATTTCAAATCGCTGGAGTATATTGCATGGATAGCAGGAATTGTCAATTTGCGTTTTACTCCGGAGTGCAGTGGTTAATCTTGGATCCTTTGAAAAGTGGAAAAATCTATGGGCAGCTACGTTACAGTTATATCGCGTGTGCCGAATGGTGATATAGCCAGACTGTTACATTGGCAAAAAAAGATGAAACTGTGGAAGTCTGCTAAAAGTAACGTTTTGGTAATAGCATTTTTGAATGGCATGTAATTTGCTATAAGTTCAAACGCTAATGAATCAAGGCACGAGATAAAAAATAATTCGAATCGCAAATCGGCTGTATGGAGGTCGGGTATATGGTAAAAAGAATTCTAGCGGTAATTATGTTGTCATGTTTGTTGCCGGTAATGGCGTACGCTGCAAACTGGACCTTGCTTACTTCGGCCAAATCGATTGGAGGCACCGTTCAGGTGAACAGCAATACGCCACAAAATTCATCTAATGGCGTCAAGACCACGTACTTTCCGGTAGGCACCCCGGCGACGGTGACCGTTATGCCAGGCGCCGGTTATGTCATCAGCAAGGTGGACTATAACGGTACCATACTGGACTATCCGACCCAGACATCGTATGCCGTAGATGGGCCGAATGCACAGAACGTCTATGCATGGTTTGCTGTCCTGAGATACAGCATAACGGCTTCTGTCGCGGGTGGTGTCGGCGGGACGGTAATCCCGTCCTCGACCGTCGGTTACGCTCCGGGTACCGTTTTTACAACACCACAGGTGTTTACCTTTACCCCGATATCAGCTTCTTATACGGTCAGCAGCATCACCGGCATTCCCGCCGGCGCAATAAAGAGCCCTGCCGTTCCGCTTGCGGGCCAGACGGTTACGGTAACTTTTCCAGTCGGCTTTGCCATAAACTCTAACATTGTTCTCGAGGGGACATTTACTACGCAAAATCCGATTGCTAATGCAGGTCTTTCCCAGTCCAGCCATATCGGGGCAACTGCAACGCTTGACGGAACAGCCAGCATTTCGGGAGGTGGCATTTCTTCATATTCCTGGTCGCAGGTGTCCGGACCGGTTACACCTCTTGTCAACGCGAATACCGCCATTGCCCGTTTCACCCCGACAGCAGCAGGCACGTATGTTTTTTCTCTTACGCTTATGCCGGGTGGATCTACAGCTTCTACGACAGTTACCATTTATAACGATGCAAATGAGTTAGCGATCAATAAGTGTCAGAACTGTCATGTTAACGTAATTAATCCAATAATATCAAATGCTTACATCAAGTGGTACGGTTCAAAACACCAGATACAATCTGTTGTATGTTCAAATTGTCACATAGGAACAGATACCGGTGCTCACCCCGGTAGTTTCAATCAGGAGAATTCCTGCAGTACAGTTGCTTGCCACGGTCCCGGTACGCCAACGATAAACGTCACGAAGCCACATCCTATAGCTGTTGGTAGTAATCCTTGTACAACCTGTCATGATCCACATAACCAGACAGTGGTTATGAATGGCCCCCCCCATTTCAATAACATCTCCACGGGAGTCTACCCGGCATCCTATGCGACAAATAAAACGACTTGCACTAACTGTCATGGTGCCAACACCGAAGCTAACAGAACGATCCGCCTGCAATGGACAGCTTCCGGTCACGCGAAAACCAACGCGCCAGCATGGATTCTCGATGACTACAAGACCCTGGACGGCTGCGTTCGTTGTCACACTGCAACTGGCTTTATCGCCTACTCTACTGCCAAGATGACAACAGCCTGGGGCGTCTCCTCGGATAAAACCAAAGAAGTGCTGAGATGTAATGCCTGTCATATTAATGTAGAAACTGGCACTACACGTACTAACGTCACACTGAACAACCCGTATCCTGACGAGCCGAGCTTTACCAACAACAATATCGGCACATCCAACCTCTGTATTAGCTGCCACAGTGGCACAAATAACGGTGCCAGTATTCAGGTAAAAGTTGCGACGCCTAATTATTTTGCCAATACTGCGTACATTGCATCCCACGGCATGTCGGCAGCCGGTTCACTCCAGGGCAAATCGGCATTTCACTTCCCGGGTCGCACCTATCCCGACTACTCACAAAACAGCCACAGCAAGGTTGGTATGAACAACAGCAATGCCACCGGAACTCAGGGCCCTTGCGTTGCCTGCCATATGAGCTCACCCAGCAAGCATACTTTTGCATCGACCAGCAGTGCCAACAGGACAATCGTACAGATCAAGACAAATGTCTGTACCAACTGCCACAACACATCTCTCACTGCCGCAACGCTTGATGCCAGGCGTGTCGAATTCAACACTGCGCTTGATGCCCTGAAAGCTGCACTTGTGTTAAGAGGATTTACCTACACATCAACCCCTCCGTACTTCACTAACACGAACTGGGGAGTAGGTCAGGCGGGTGCCAACGTTATGGGTGCCGCCTACAACTACCGGCTGTTTCTGCTGGAATCGAGCGCATATACTCACAATCCGGCTTACGCCAGACAACTGGTAATTGACTCAATCGATGCTGCTTACAACTACGGTTCAGTAACCGGAGACATCACATCTGCTCTCACTGCACTTGTTGGCAACGGGAGTATAACCCAGGCACAAGCAGATAGTTTAAACGCCTACAAAGCAAGCACCAGCTGTAACAGCTGTCACGGCGCACCGCCATCGACACCTTCACACAGTATGGCAACACCGGCAAACTGTGCTAACTGTCATATTTATACGGGACCAGCCGCTGCAACCCACAACAACGGTACACTTGATTTTCAGACGACAATGGCCTGCGGTTCCTGCCATTTGACGGCAGCAACGAATCCTCAGCTTGCCACTGGTACGCATACCCTGCACTTTGCTGCACTGCAATCGACTGATCCAATGGTTGTATGTACCAAGTGTCATACTTATAATGGTGATACTGTTGCTCCGCATAACAATGGAACGCTTAATGTTACCTCCGGCTGTTCTACCGCTCTCTGCCACGGGACGCTTACGGTACCGGTATGGGGCACTAACAGCAGTAATGATTCCTGTACAAAATGCCATGGTACCGGTACCGCTACGATTACTTCAGCTAACCGGTATGTTGTGGCACCATCAGATGCTACTGCTACTGACCGTGGCCAGGTAAGTGCCAATGCCAAGACAGGAGCACATCAGACGCACATCCGTCTGCTCAATGGTCTGAGTCCGGTTGGAACTGTTGATGGACGTTGCCAGAATTGCCATGGCACACTACCCGATTTCAAACTTCACTCAAACCTCAGCTCAACTCCGGCGTTCCAGGGGTTGGCCACCAATAACGGCGCCATGACTACTGCCGGATTCGCCGGTACTAGCTGTTCAAACACCTACTGCCACAATCCTGCCGGTAGTGGCGGTACGCTCAATCCAGCCAATGCCGGGACCGGAATCACACCAAGTTGGACCAATTCAGGGTATATCGCTGACGGTACCTTGAAGACTCTGAACAATTGTAACAAGTGTCATAAAGTACCTGGTGAAGCTGGCTTTGCCTCTACGATGGATCATGGTTCTATCACGATTGCCGACGACTGTGCCGGATGCCACAGCCACAACGGCGATGTAATCGGGGTTACCGGACAGCAGCATATCGACGGTATCAAGTACGGTAATGGTTCATGCGATTCCTGCCATGGTTATCCGCCACTGTCTCAGGCACAATTTGACGCGCGTGTACCGGGGATGTATCCAAATGCAAAAGTTGAAGATTACACTAACGGCGGTGGTCATCACATCTCGCATCTTTCAATGACTGTTAAAGCTGCGGATGGATTTGCTCCATGTCTCCCCTGTCACCCATCCGGATACCACAAACAGGGTGGAACGGTTGTTACAAAAAATAACGTCAATGTATTTGAAACAGCAGATGTAAGCCTCCGCTTTGACGACTCCCGATCCAAGCGCTACGATGTCGCTGCTCGGACATGTTCCAATGTCAGTTGTCACTTCCAGCCGACTCCGGCCTGGTAACGGATTAGTATGTCGCTCTGAGGTTTGGTGCTGAAGATCATAACGGCCAGGAAATTATGAAAAACTGGAATTGCTAATAGACTAACGGTGGATGAAATGATAAAGAAAATGCATATTATTTTGAAGGAGTCAGGCATGAATACCTCAAATATACAAACCAGATCATTACGAGTTCTAATTGCTCTGACTCTCATGTTTGTCAGCCTTGCCTGGCTATCCGGCCTGGCTGAAGCAGCCACCTGTTTTACCTGTCACGCTCCGACAGGTTCTGCTACGGATATCCGTCCGGTTGAATCTACGTACCGGAACATTACCACCGGCAGTATCAGAGGTAGTCATGCCAAGCACATACCTACGGCTACGACTGATGCGAATACATGTACACCATGTCATGGCCCTGTAATCAACAGCACCAACCATCGTAACCGTTTTATTAACGTTACCTCTACAACGGCTCCCGGTCTCAGTTATTCAAAAGGTTCCAGGTTTCTCCAGTCCGGCGCTGCCAACCTCACTCTTGGGACATGCAGCACTGCATCCTGCCATGACAATGGTAAAGGAGTAAAGATAACGACGCCAACCTGGGGAACAGCTGCTCCTGCATGTACCTCCTGTCATGCTTTGGTTCCTGGTGATAGCCATACGCAGCATGTAACCGGAACATTATACAAGAAAGCGGTCTGTGCTGATTGCCACACCGGATATGTACAGGGCACTACTGCAGCAGCCAACCACATAAATAATACCGTTGAAACAAACACCGGCAGCTATCCCACGCCCAAAGCCAAAGGTTCTGCATTCGGTAGCTGTTCAACTTCGTATTGCCACAGCTCAGGCCAGTCGGCAAACGGTTCAAGTGCAACGCCTGTCTACGCAACAGTAACCTGGGGCGGAACTGCAGCCTGCGGTAGCTGCCATGCAACAACAACATTAACCACCGGAACGCATCTAAAACATCTTGCTGTCGATACGAACTGCGACTACTGCCATAGCCAGGCATACACATATGGATATAACTCAACAAACCACGTCAATGGCCAGATTGATGTAACTTCTGTCGGCTATACTGCCGGGGGAGCACCTGGCAACGGTTATGGAACCTGCTCAACTGCCATGTGTCATGGTTCAATTGCTCCTTCAGCATGGGGAGTAAGCACCTCCAGTGACTCATGTACCAAATGTCATGGTACACCAACACCTGCCGGTACAATTACTTCAGCCAATCGACATGTGGTTGCGCCTTCTGATCCTGCAGCAACAGATACTGGTAAAGTAAGTAACGTTGCAAAAACAGGTGCACATCAGACGCATCTTCAGTTCTTTAATGGCCTGAGCGGTCAGGGCACTGAAGACAGCCGTTGCACTGACTGCCACGGGCCGTTGCCGACATCAGGAATGCATGTTGCTCAATTCGGACCGCCGTCTGATCCGACTTCAACTTTCAGCGGCCTTGCAACGAAAAACGGTGCGATGGCACCGTCATACAGTGCCGGCAGCTGTTCAAATACCTACTGCCACAACCCGTCAGCAACCGGCGGTACACTTAACAGTGCCAATGCCGGTACCGGTATAAACCCCTCCTGGACCAATGCGGGCTATATTGCTGACGGCATACTTAAAACACAGGCAAACTGCGGTACCTGCCACAAATCACCGGGCGATGCCGGCTTCTTTTCGACGACAACCCATGCTGCCAACATTACACAGGATTGCGCCGGATGCCACGGTCATAACGGAGCACCTGGCGGTCTTGCCGGCCAGCAGCATATCGATGGTATCAAGTGGGGCTCAGGTAACTGCGATAGCTGCCATGGCTATCAGGCTGCATCCTGGGCTACCGCACCGGTGATCAATGCCGAAGGCAAGGGGGCACATGTCGCTCATATTACCTACCTGACAACCAGGCGTTATGGTACAGCGATAACATTGACTCCAGCCTCGGACCAATATGCGTCTGCTGCTGCTTCATGGGTCAATGTCTGCGGTGTCTGTCATGATAACAGTTCCGCGCTGCATAAAAACGGCACGGTCAATGTTGCAATAAGCGCAAATCAGGAGTATGTTTTTGGCCCTGCCGGAACCGTAGCAACATATAATGGTCTTCCCGGAAGACTTGCTGCAAACGACAAGACCTGTTCCAACATAAGCTGTCACTACTTTACTACACCAGTCTGGTCTACGTACTAAGCGCGGGAGGCGATATACAATGGGAAAGATCATTAAGAAAAGAATGAATGGAATGAGCTGGTGGATGAAGACCAGCATTGTTCTCCTCCTCACGATGGCGACCTCGGTGTTTATGTACCAGGGATGGTATCAGCCTCTGCCTGCACAGGCAGCAGTTACAACACCGGTAGCAGTTGCCCGCATTATCGGTACCAATACTGCCGCAACCGGCAATGTAACGATACCGTTAAGTACAAACGGCAACAGGCGAATGCTTGTCGTTGGTGTGACCGTTGCGCGAACTGCTGCCACTACGGCAACAGTGGCATGTACGTACGGTGGAACGGCCTTGACGGCGGTTCCCAATACCAATACATCGGCAACATCCTCACTGGAACATACGTATCTCTTCTACATGCTGGAAAATGCAACATTGATGAACAATGCCGCCAGGGCACTCACGTTTACCAATTCGACCGGAACCATGACTGCCAATGCCGTCTGGTATGCGGTGTATGACGGTGTTGAGCAGATCGCCCCGACCGGCGGCAGCTTCAACAGCGGCACTGCAAATATCACCACTACAACTGCTGCCGGACTGACGACTCCTCTCAATATTGCAACCGGCGATACCGGCTTCGTTGTCTCCACAATCGTACAGAGCGGCTCAACTACGCCTCTTACACTCACCGCTCCAACAAACTGGACTTCTCAGGCAACTGCAACAGCCGTGACGACGAGCCCTCCGGGTGCCACCAACCGGTACTGTTTTACCTCTACAACTGCCAACGCGGCTGCTACAGCAGCACCAACTGCGTCAGCTGTCGGAAGGGTTTCTTCTTCCGGCATGGTTATCCACGCATATGCTGCAGACTCTACTCCGCCAACCGTCGGTACGGTTTCGATTACTCCTGACATAAGCTCCACCTACACCTCCGCAGCTCCGACAATTTCTGCTGCTTTTACCGATGCCCAATCTGCTGTGACTTCCTGCGAATATACTACCAACGGGACAATCTGGACTGCCGGTGTTGTAAGCAGTACTGCCAGTCCATATACCTGTACCGCCAGCCCGACCGCGCTTAGCGGATTCCTGAACATCAACATGCGTGCCACCTCTACCGGTGGAACAACAACCGCAACACAGATTCAGCGTACTGTTGATACCTCTGTGCCGACCGATGGTACATTGACGGTTACTGCCGGTAATGGGCAAAACGCCATCTCCTGGACCGCAGCAACTGATGCGGGTGGCAGTGGCATCGCTTCCTACATCCTTCGCTATGCTACTGGTGCAGCGGCTCCCGCAAGCTGTACGCTCGGCACAGCTGTTCCCGGCAGTCCTTTCACTGCAGCAACCCTCTCAACAACCCATGCCGGTCTGGTTAACGGCACCCAGTATTCTTACCGACTCTGTGCAGCCGACAACCTGTCAAACACAACCGGTGGGGTGACCAAAACAGTCACACCGGGAACTGGTCCGGTAACAACTATTACAAGCTGTGCCGGTTGCCATGGTTATAGTGCAGCTTCCGGTTTTGCTGATGGTACCGGTCGAAATGCTCCCGTTGGACTGTTTCAGGGTTCGCACAGTGTTCATGCCAATGTCTGTTCAACCTGTCATACTGCACCGGCAACAATAATCAGTGCTGACTTCAACCATGAAAACACCACCGTGAACATGGCTCCGTCAATCAACGGCGGTTCATACGTTAAAGGTTCAGTGGCGGTTTCCAATACCTTTTCGCCTTCAACCTGCAACAACACCACCTGCCATGGCGGTACCAGTCCGACATGGGGCTCTAAAACGACGCAGGCAGCCTGTACCAAATGTCATGGTGTCAATGGGACGGCACCGGC
The DNA here is from genome assembly GCA_049318985.1 of Desulfuromonadaceae bacterium. Taxonomy (GTDB): domain Bacteria; phylum Desulfobacterota; class Desulfuromonadia; order Geobacterales; family Pseudopelobacteraceae; genus JACRCG01. The sequence continues at coordinate 76,899 of JBMOEI010000002.1, read as the reverse complement.
AGCCTATACTGCTGATCCAAAATCTGCAGCTCCCGGTTACAATGCTACTGCGACCGTTGGTCGAGATACCGCCGGCCTGACAAGCGGTGCGCAGGTTGGTACTCACGACACTCATCTGCGTGGTTTGAACACAATCTCCAATCCGGTCGCCTGTACGGAATGCCATTCCAGCGTCAATGCGAACAGTGCAACGTTTGCCGGTCATATGGATGGTAACGGCACAGTGGCATTTGGCACACTGGCTAATTCAGGTACCGGCACCGCCCCGGCTTATTCAACTGTTTCAGGCACCTGCTCAAACACCTACTGTCACTATGGCAGAACGACATACGCTGCACCGGCTACGGCAAACGGCGCTGTCGTCTGGAACAATCCTGCATACCTCGGTGGTACCATTACCGACTGCCAGAAATGTCATGCATCACCACCTGCAACAACGGGCAGTCATACAAACATTACCAATATCAACCAGTGTAACGCCTGCCATGATCATGTGACCACATCCGGAACTTTCAGTGATCCAACCAAGCATATTAACGGCATCGTTGAGCAGCAGGGCTGTAGCAATTGTCACGGCTGGCCACCAACCACTAACGCACATACAGTCCACATCGATAATATAATTGCTGAGAAAGCATTAGCCAGTCTTCCAGGCGGTTTTGTTGGAAATCAGGTTTGTGGAACCTGCCATAATGTTACATCTTTAACAAAACATGCCGGATCTGTTGGTAACGACGGAACCTCTAGAAACATAACGCTGCCGGTATCAAATCAATTCGGTGCCACAGCCCCGAGCTTTGATGGTACAGCTACAACCTGCTCGAACATAGACTGTCACTTTGGTTCCTCCACGGCCTGGGGTGATCCGCCAACAACAGCCTGTCAGGCCTGTCACGGCTATCCGCCGGTTACTACAGTAGGCGATCCTGACAACAAACATGTTCCAGGCGCCACGCCGGTCAATCACATCGGAACGCTGGCCGCTGCAAACACCAAGGATAAATTTGTGGCTGCCCATGGCGGCTGCCAGATTTGTCACGGAACTCAGGATAGCGGCACCGGAACACATGCCGCAAGCGCAAATTACAACGTTGCAACGGAGCACTTTTCCACATCCGGCAACATTAACATGAACGGCCCAGTCGGCGTCGGCACAGGGTATGATGCTACAATCCGTGGTTGTACCGCAGCCTGTCATGCCAGTACAGCACCATACCGTATGACAGCCTCAGCCAAAACGATCACATACGGCAGCTATGGCACTGGTGGCGACTGCATCAGCTGCCATACTGTTGCTCAGCCTTCTCCGGTTGCACAGGGTCTTAGTCCTGCGGTAACATCGCGTGTCGCAATTGTACCGAGTTTCTCTCTGGCCTCAAAACATACCCGATCCAGAGGCACCGCCGTAACTGCCAAAGACTGTGCCGTTTGCCATATGGAAGGTGATACCTCTACCGGATCACCCAATGGCACCTATCACAAAAACGGTTATATCGAACTTCGTGACCCTGACACCGGCGCAACCATCAAAGGTGTCACTCATAGCGGCAGTACCACCGTCGCCGGCGCCTACACCAGCACTACTACCGATGCCCGGCCGGTCAGATTCAGTCGTAACCTCGGCAACGCTACTATCGAAGCCGACACAGCCGCTATCATGATTAACCAGTGTCTGAATTGCCATGATGCCGACGGCGCACTCAGTGTTCTGGCACAAGTTACCGGCGGTTCTGCCCTGAAGCCGTTTGCCGGCACAGTCGCCGCGAACCCGGGTGGTGGCGTACTTGACGTAGCCGCACAATTCTCATCGACCAACAAATCCTTCCATCCGGTCCTGGTACGCCAGAACAGCGGTTACACTAATACCGGCGGCAGCAGAATGGTTGCCCCATGGAACGGCGTAGCCAAAACAGCAACCACAACAACCTACGGTCCGCTCATTTCGTGCTGGGATTGCCACGCGCCGAACGGTACCGCATCAACTGTAACTTTGACGACTTCCGGTATCCACGGTGGTGCGGTTAACGGAACAGACATAGTTCCTCTGCGTGGTAACGTATATAATACTACCGCAACAACAGCTGCAACCAACCTTTGTATCGTATGTCATGTTGTCACCGGCAACACCAGCAACCACGGTACCGGCTCAGCCATTACCTCCAGCACCAACAGCGGCATGACATATTTTGCAAATCGCTGCTTCTTCTGCCATGGATCGTATGGTACCCGGGCCGCAGTGACTCGTCCGATGGGTTCAGGCGATGCCCACGGTTTCAACACCCGTGCAACCGGTGCCGCCTTCCCTGCCGTCAACAACGGCTACGCCTTCCTGCGTAACGAAGGTTGGTACGCCAATGCCTATACCCAGTCAATCCGCAGCATAGGTGCAACTACCTATACACCGACCTGCGGCGGCATGGGAGCCGGCGGTGGCTGCAGCCGCAGCAGTATGGGCGGCTATACTCCGGGCGGCGTTTACTAAGATTACGAAAGAGGTGGTGACCGATATGAACAGATATGAAATACAACATTCGCACATTGAATTAGGGGGAAAAATGAAACGGTCATGGCTATTGCATCTGTTCATTACCTTGTCCGTCGGCCTGCTAGCCACTGGTCAGGCTGGTGCTGTTACCACGGGGCAGATAACCACCTGCGTTGGCTGCCACGGTACCGATCCGAGTACAAACCAGGTCCCCGTTGAGGGTACCGTGCGCAATAGTCCCGCACGGGCAGTTATTGGTTCGCATTCCTATCATGTTACCACCCAGGCTCTGACCTGCTCTGATTGTCATGTTGTACCGATAACGATGAATCACCGTGATGGTAACATCAACATGGCCCCTTCCATGCATAATGGCGTAACTTACAGTGCCGCTTCAGGCGGGATTGTGGCCCAGGACAATCAATTGAGTACAACCGGATTAGGTACCTGCTCTGGAGGTACAAACGGTTGCCATACCACTGCTGCCAGTCCGGTGTGGGGAACAGCATCGAACTGCCAGACCTGTCATGGCTATCCACCGGTTACTACTGCCTCAGATGTTGACAATAAGCACGTTTCCGGCGCCAGTCCGGTCAATCATATCGGTACCGGTGCTACTGTAAACACCAAGGCCACGTTCGTTTCGGTACATGGCGGCTGCCAGATCTGTCACGGAACTGAAAGCTCAACTGGTTTGGGAACAGATACAGTACAAGCTCCGCATGCCAATTACGATGTTGCCACTCAACACGCCACTGGCAACATCAACATGAACGGCCCGGTCGGCGTCGGCACAGGATATGATGCTACAATCCGTGGCTGTACCGCTGCCTGCCACGCCAGTACAGCACCATACCGCATGACCGCATCTGCTAAGACACTTACCTTCGGAAATTACGGCACTGGTGGCGACTGCATCAGCTGTCACACCGTTGCCCAGCCCTCACCGGTCGCACAGGGCCTTAGTTCTACGGTTACATCGCGCGTTGCAATCGTACCTGACTTTTCTCTGGCCTCGAAGCACACCCGCTCCAGAGGCACCGCAGTTACTAAAGAAGACTGTTGCGTCTGCCATATGGAGGGAGATGTATCATCCGGTTCACCGAACGGCACGTATCATAAAAACGGGTACATTGAGCTTCGCGACCCTGACCTTGGCACAACGATCAAGGGAGTAACCCACAGTGGTTCTACGACAGCTGCAGGGGTCTACACCGTTACTGCAACTGACGCGCGTCCAGTAAGATTCAGCCGTAACCTTGGCAATGCAACTATTGAACCCGATACCGCAGCCATTATGGTCAACCTTTGCCTGAAATGCCATGACGCCGACGGCGCTCTCAGCACTACCGCGCGTGTTGCTGGCGGCTCGGCCCTGAAACCATTTGCCGGAACGGTTGCTGCGAACCCAGGCGGTGGAGTACTTAACGTTGCCGGTCAATTTGCCTCAACCAACAAATCGCACCATCCGATCCTGACCAGATCAAATAACGGCTATACCAACACCGGCGGAACCAGAATGGTTGCACCGTGGAACGCTGTTGCCAAGACAGCTACCACAACAACGTATGGTCCGTTGATCACCTGCTGGGATTGCCATGCACCTAACGGCTCTACAGCCGCTACCATCCTGACCAGTTCCGGCATTCACGGTGGCGCTGTCAACGGTACGGACGTCGTGGAGTTGCGTGGTAACGTCTATGTTAACGGCACGACAACAGCAACCAACCTTTGTATCGCCTGTCATGTTGTCACCGGCAACACCAGCAACCACGGAACCGGCTCAGCCATTACCTCCAGCACCAACAGCGGTATGACGTATTTTGCGAACCGCTGCTTCTTCTGCCATGGATCGTATGGTACCCGTGCCGCAGTCACTCGCCCGATGGGTTCAGGCGATGCCCACGGTTTCAACACCCGTGCAACCGGTGCAGCCTTCCCGGCCGTTAACAACGGCTACGCCTTCCTGCGTAACGAAGGTTGGTACGCCAATGCCTATACCCAGTCAATCCGCAGCATAGGTACAACTACCTATACACCGACCTGCGGCGGCATGGGAGCCGGTGGTGGCTGCAGCCGCAGCAGCATGGGCGGCTACACTCCGGGCGGCGTTTACTAGTAATTAAAAAATAAGTATGGTACTACCAGAGCCCCGCCTGTAAAGGCGGGGCTTTTTGTCAGAAAATAACTAAGATGGAATGAGGGGTATGAAAATGTGGCCTATCAAATTAGCATGTACGCTGCGAGGATTCGCACTACTTATTATTTTTCTGGGAGTTGTTGGTTGCGATAATGGTACTAAGGCCCCTGTTGCACCTGTTAGTAATGAAGTGCTTGCAGTTTCAACTCAGTTGGCTACCATTGCTGAGTCTGAAATGCCCGACACACCTGTTGAAGACCCCAAGCATGCACAAAACCCACCTGCCGAAAAACAGCCTGCGCATATTGTTGTGGAGATTAATAAACGTGGCAGGGGATTTGCCTACATTGCCAAAGTGTCTGATGGAGTACACGTTGTTCATAATAAAAATGTTGGCAAGAGTTTTACTGAAATTGATTCCAGCACATTGACGCTCAGTCCGGACGGCCAACGGGTTGCCTATTGTGCCAAAACCGGCGGCAAATGGTATATCGTCGCTGACAAACGCGAATATGGGCCGTTTGATGATAAGGGGCCGCCTGTGTTTAGTCCGGATAACCGCCACGTAGCATTTGAAGCTCAATCAGCAAATTCATGGTATCTGCATGTCGATGATCTGAAAAGTATGCCACAAGTTTCGTTCTTCAATAAACCTGCCTTCAGCGCCGATTCGAAAACGGTGCTTCGGTTTGAGAATACTGTCGATGAGAAGAAATTCCGGATTGTTTTCAGTTCATTGACTTTTGGTTCACCCCAAACCGTCACACTTCAGAACATTAATGTAATTATGGACAACGGGAATACCAGAATTGCTGCAATCGATCGACCCGGAGACAAGTATCAGGTTAAGCTCATTAATTTCTCAAAGCCTGAAAATGTTCTGGAAGGTTCCATATATGATGCTGTCCGCAATCTGGTTTTCAGCCCGGATGGCGAGCATATCGCATACGTTGCCCAGAAGGGTGCTGCATCCTACCTGATTTTGGATGGTAAAGAAGTCGCTATTCCTGAAGGTATTTATCCCTGGCCTCCTGTCATGCGCCCGGATTATAAAGGTGCAGGAATAATAATCGTCGGAAAGAAGGGTGCCTATATGCACCAGGCTATTTTTGATGACGGTATACGTACGCCGCAGAAATATAAGGAGTGCGCTGATCTTACCTACAGCAGGGATGGGAAAAGCCATGCCTATGTAGCTATTCGCAATGAGCGGTTCCTGATTGTTACCAATGGCGTTGAAGGACCGATGTTTGACCGGGTTATTTCACCCCAGTTCAGTCCGGACGGTAAGCTCCTGATCTATCGTGCCCGTCAGGATGGCAAGCGTTTTGTTGTTGTTGCAGACTCCACCGGAAAGATAATCAGGCAGCACCCCGGTTATGAACGGGTATTTGATACGACATTTACCGAGGATGGTAAATCAGTGGCTTATGGTGTCAAGGAAGGCAATCAGTTGTGGTGGAAGGTGGAGAAGTTATAAGCTGATATGAGCAATATATATTGCACTACGGTGGCTTATATGACATTTTGTTACTGTAGTCGATATATAGAATACTGTCATGCAGGAGTCAAATATGCTTAGAAGCTATGAGGCAATATATGAGTACGGTCTTATTAGATGGGTGCATGATGCTCCGCAAGCCGAGCGTTCACGCGTGATAGTGACACTTGTTTCTATATTGCCCTCATCAGCAACTCATGAGCGCCGAATACCATCGCAGATGATAGCAGGTAAAGGGACTACGAATGGCGACATTATTGAGCCAGTAGTCAGTGATTCTGATTGGGAGTGCCTTGCTTGATACTGCTGGATACGCATATCTGGTTTTGGTGGATCAATTTAGAACATCACCGTTTTTCTGTTGAGTTGAAAGAATTAATTTCTTCCAGTGACCGGGTTGCTGTTTCCTGTGTCTCATGCTTTGAAATCGCTTTAGCGGCGCACCGTGGCCGTCTTTCGTTACCATTGTCGGCGCATGAATGGTTTCGGGAAGCACTAGAGAATTCCGGAATCGAGCTTATTCCTCTCATACCTCATATAGCTGCTCGCGCTGTTACCTTGGCCGATGTTCACCGGGATCCCTTTGACAGAATTATTATCGCCACTGCGCTCGAAGAAAACGCGTCACTTGCCAGTCTTGATTCAAAATTCCGTGAATACCCTGAGCTTGTTAAAATACTCATAAGCTAATGATATTATATCGAAAGTGTATGCTTTCCGATCCGTTGTCATAGTCTTTGATCACGGAAAAATTGTAATTTATGGATGGAGTCTATGAACGAAATTCACACACCACCAGAAATTGAACCAGAAGACGAAATCTTCCCGGTCGAGCCCCGTTATCACCCGATTCACAAGCTGACACGCACAATATACGATTTCCTGGCTTCAGCCAAGCTGGCCATGTTTTTGCTGGTGGTTATTCTTGTCTGCTGCGTCGGGGGAGTAACCGTTCTGCGCGATAAGCGTGCCTGGGAGGTAATTTTTTCGGCACTCTGGTTTAATGGCCTGCTGGTGCTGCTGATTGTCAATGTTGCCTGCTGTTTCTTCGGTCGCATCTGGGGACGCCGGGTAACGCTGGTGTCTTTGGGGATGATCCTGTTTCATCTCAGCTTTGTCACGATGTTTGCCGGTATTATCTACAATAGTCTTTTCTATTTCAGGGGGACGATACGTCTGACAGAAGGGGAGACGCTGCCGAGTGGTGACCCGAGAAGTTATGATCTAATTAATCAGGGACGTTTTTTCAGTTTTGACAAGTTGAAAGGCGATACATCGCTGATAAAAATGCATACCGGCTATAAAGCTGATGGCAAAGACAAGCGGGCAGCATACGAAATCTCGGTCGGAAGCGGACCGCTGGCAAAGCAGGGGATTATCTTTGTTACTCATCATCTGGAATACCGGGGCTTCAAATATTTCCCTGACAAAGAAGGGTATTCTGCGCTGACCATTCTTTCTGACAGTGCAGGCCGTGAAATATATGGTGCGCATCTCCCGCTGCAGAGTCTTCAACAGATTGATAACACGTATCTTTACACAACCGGCACCAAAGACGGTCCGATGGCGATACCGTTTCCGCAGGCACCGAATGAACCGCAATTCACTCTGAATGTGACCTATAAGCCGGACCCGAAAAATGAGCGGGGCGGTGAGGCCCGTTTCCAGCAGTACCTGTTGACCAAGGCGGATCCGAAAAAAGAGGCTCAGCCCACAGCTGCCGGTACTGCGGCTATTGGAGCCACTTTTAATGCCGGTGACCATTCGTTTTCGGTAAAAGAGGTCCGCTACTGGACCGCTATGGCAGTACGCTATGAACCGGGACAGCCGATTATTCTGACCAGTTTGTGGGTCGGGCTGTTCGGGGTAACGTTGACGACGCTGGCAAGGATGTTCAGGAAGCGGAAGGTCGCCTCAATCTAAGGGATAATTTCAAAATGTCCAACATAAATAAAGAAAAGTTGAAACGCGATTTAGTAAATACATTGGCTGACGATGAGCAGATAGAAAAAATAGTCGTGTTTGGATCATTTGCTTCTTCGTTAAACCCGCATGACATGGATATCGCGGTATTCTGCCATTCCGATGAAGATTATCTGACTTTAGCTTTGGCGTTTAGAAAAAAACTGAGACAACTTTCAAAAAGCATTCCTATTGATCTTCTGCCAATAACTATCCCGTTTGACTCTACGTCGGCTTTTATGGCTGAAATTAACAAAGGGGAAGTCGTGTATGAAAAAAGATACTGAAATCTGGTTGAAGTATGCGGAAGAAAATATCAGGTCTGCAGAAGTACTACTGGAATCTGGCATTTATAACCCATCTCTCCAAAATTCACAGCAGGCAATTGAAAAACTATTGAAAGCCGTTTTGATTGAAAAGGCAACCGGGGTGACCAGAACCCATAACATAAGAGAGCTTGTTGGGTGCCTTGAAAAAATCAACATTCAAACAGCCATTACTGATGACGATATTGACCTTATTGATTCAATCTACCTCCCTTCAAAATATCCAGCATTCAGTGTTTTGCCTTACTTCATGCCAGATGAAGTTATCTGTAGGCATTGCCTTTCAGTAGCCCGTGATGTTTACCAATCGGTCATTACCGCTATTCGTTGAGCCATCAACCTGATGCCGCCATGAATATGATAGAACTTACCGCTAAAAACTACGAAAAATACCTGCTCCCCGCCATTATAATAATCACCCTGGCCATTTTCAGTCCGGTCGCGTGGCATGACTTTATCAATCTGGATGATGACGTGTTCGTGTATGCAAACCCGAACATGAAATCCGGTCTGACGCTTGAATCGATCCACTGGGCTTTTACCACGCCGCACGAAGTTAACTGGATTCCCCTCACCTGGATTTCACATCTGCTCGACGTTACCCTGTTCGGCATGAATGCCGGTGCCCATCACGTTGTCAATCTTTTGCTGCACACGGCCAGCAGTGCGCTTCTTTTTTTGTTTCTCAAGCGGGCAACGGCATGTCCATGGCGAAGTGTTGCGGTTGCGTTCCTGTTTGCCCTTCATCCGCTGCATGTCGAGTCAGTTGCCTGGGTGGCTGAGCGAAAAGATGTGTTGAGCGCATTTTTCGGCATGCTGACGCTGTATGCCTATACCCGCTATACCGAAAAGCCGGACGTTCCCCGTTATCTGCTGACTCTGTTTTTGTTTTTATTGGGGTTGCTTTCCAAGCCGATGCTGGTAACTCTACCTGCCGTGCTGCTGCTGCTGGACTTGTGGCCGCTTGGTCGTCTGCACGGTACCGCCGCAGAGTCTGTTTCTGTCGCTCGCACTACTCCCTTTCGTTTGTTGATGGAAAAGATTCCTTTTTTTATCCTGTCACTCTCCTCAAGCGTCATTACCTATATGGTGCAACAGGCAGAAGGTGAGCTTGCCCAGGGGTATACTCTTCTCTCCCGGGCCGGTAAAGCCTGTATTGCCTATGTAACCTATCTCCAGAAGATGGTCTGGCCGGTCAAGCTGGCGCTGCTCTATCCTTTTTCCAAATATCCGCCTACTACAACCCAAATAGTTTTCTCGTTTGTGCTGCTGCTGCTCATCACTGCTGCCGTGATTTGGCTGTGGCGACGTGCTCCCTACCTGGTAACTGGATGGGGGTGGTATCTGGTTACACTGCTGCCGGTAATCGGACTTATACAGATTGGTCAGCATTCGGTGGCGGATCGCTATACCTACATTCCCTTGATTGGAATTTTCATGATGGTGGCGTGGGGTGTTCCGCAGCTTATGGAGGGGTGGAAGTATCGGAACAGTGCGCTGTCCTGTCTGGCGGGATTCTGTCTGGCTGCGATGATTCTGCTTACATCCCTGCAGTTGAGACATTGGGAAGATGCCTTTACCATACTGACTCATACTATTGCGGTGACGGAAAGTAATTGGGTGGCACAGAATAATCTTGGACTCATCTATCTGGGGAACGGGCGGGTAAATGAAGCCGTCTTCCATTTCAAGGAATCAATCAAGGCCAAGCCGTCGTATGTGCTGGCTCACTTGAATCTGGGTGTTGCGTACATGGAGGCCAAAGAACACGGTTTGGCTCTTGAGTCTTTCAAATGGGTACTCCAGTTTGACCCGCTTAATCCTGCTGCTCATTATTCCCGCGGTCGCATCTATATTGCTCAAGGAGACAAACAGCGGGCTTTGCAAGAGTATCAGGCTCTTCAACAGGTAGGATCGTCGTTTGCGCCGATGCTGTTGGAAATGATACAAGCTCCGGAACGGTGAGTCTTCATTGATAATACAATGTAACGTCAAAAAAATGGATTCATATCTGCCCTATGCTATTGCACTGGTTACGCTCGCAGTGTTCAGCCCGGTACTATGGCATGAGTTTGTTAATTTTGATGATTCCATCATCATTTATGCGAATCCGCATATCAAGTCAGGAGTGACATTCGACGGACTCTACTGGGCATTTTCCTCTGTCTACGAGACGAACTGGATACCGTTGACCTGGATCTCGCACATGCTTGACGTGCAGATGTTCGGCATGCATGCGGGGGGGCACCATTTAATCAGCGTGCTGTTTCATGCTGCAAATAGCGTATTGCTTTTTCTCTTCCTTAACAGGGCAACCAGGGCACCGTACCAAAGTGCCGCAGTTGCCTTTTTGTTCGCCCTGCACCCGCTGCATGTACAGTCAGTTGCCTGGGCAGCCGAGCGGAAAGATGTGCTAAGCGCATTCTTCTGGCTGCTGACCCTGTATGCATATCTTGGGTATCATGAGAAGCGGAGCTTGGTCAGATACGTGATAGTTGTTATGTTGTTTTGCCTCGGGCTGTTGTCCAAGCCGATGCTTGTCACATTGCCTGTCGTTCTGCTCTTGCTGGATTGGTGGCCACTGGGACGGTATGCAGGTGCGACAGACGGGAGCGCGATTCCTGCACGAACGGTCATTCGGCTGCTTGTCGAAAAAATCCCCTTTTTTCTGTTATCTGCCGGCACTGCGCTGATAACGATACTGGCACAACATAACTCGGGAGGGATTGTAACTGACTACACATTGCTTGAGAGACTTTCCCGGGTTGATGTTTCGTACGTTGAGTACCTGGAAAAAACGTTCTGGCCCGGCAGGCTTTCCGTCTTTTACCCGTTTTTAGGAACTCCCCCCTCCTCGCTGCTGGTAGCAGGTTCTCTGCTCGCGCTTCTGCTGATACTGATGACAGTTGTACTGTCGAGAAAACGGTATCCTTTCCTGGTTACGGGGTGGCTCTGGTATGTTATTACACTGCTGCCGGTGATCGGACTGATTCAAGTGGGGGATCATTCCATTGCTGATCGCTATACCTATATCCCTTTAATCGGCATATTCGTGATGATGGTATGGGGAATATCACAGCTGACCGAGGGGTAGCGGTTGCGTCAGAACGTACTTGGTATCGCTTCAGCCCTTACTCTTTCTGGTATGATATGCGTGACGTCGCTGGAAATAAGCCACTGGAAAAACAGTTTTACACTGCTCTCTCATGCTGTTGAGGTCACAGAAAAAAACTGGCTGGCGCTCAACAATCTTGGGCAGGCGTACCTGAATGTCGGCAGGGTTGATGATGCGCTCTGGTGTTTTTCCGAAGCGGTCAAGGCGAAGCCGTCCAGCGTACTTGCGCTGGTAAATCTGGGGGCGCTGTATATCTTTAAAAAGGAGTACGATCGGGCGCAGTTGGTGCTGTCACAGGCCCTGAACTATGAGCCGAATAATGAAAAGGCCAATTTATTGCTGGCGGTAATGGCGCAACAGAAGTAACAGCTTCCCGCGCTTTCTTGCTGCGGTTCTTTTGCTGTGTTAGACTTCATCTGCAGTGTCCAAACATGGTAAAATGTTCGTAACAGAAGGAGCTGAAATGCGTCAATTCAATACAGCCGGGCCGTCAATCCTGATGGATCATTATTGTATCAATCCATTGCAGCGCATTAATCTGCCTGAAATTCTCAACCTCATTGCAGATAAACGCTACTTTGTCCTGCATGCCCCCCGGCAGACGGGCAAGACCACCTGTCTGCTGGCACTGATGCGCTACCTGAATGCCGAAGGGCATTATCGGGCAGTGTATGTCAATGTTGAGGGTGCGCAGACAGCGCGTAATAATGTGGAAAGTGGCATGAGGGCAATTGCAGGTGAAGTTGCCGAAGCGATTCGGCGTCATACCGGAGACAATCAATTATCAAAAGAATGGCCGGAACTGTTCACCCGTTTTGGTGCGCAAGGCGCATTAAAGGCGGTATTGGAACGCTGGACTGAAATCGATCCTGGCCGTCCGACCGTCTTGATGATTGACGAAATAGATGCTCTTGTTGGTGATACCCTCATCTCCGTTCTTCGTCAAATCCGCGCGGGCTATGCCGACCGCCCGGAGCATTTCCCCATTTCAGTAATTCTCTGCGGGGTGCGTGACGTGCGCGACTATCGCATTCATAGCGGCGGTGGAGAAATTATCACCGGCGGCAGTGCTTTTAATATCAAGGCGGAATCTCTTGTGGTCGGAAACTTTACTCAAGCTGACATGCGCAATTTATTTGAACAGCATACGACAGAAACAGGACAACTATTTGAAGAAGATATCTTTGACAAACTGTGGGACGACACTGCCGGTCAACCTTGGCTGGTAAATGCTCTGGGGCAATGGCTCTGTTTTAAACTTCCGGAAGGGAAAGATCGGAGCCGTCCGATAACTTTGGAGCTCTACCAACAGGCACGGGAAGAGTTGATCCGCAGTCGTGCAACTCATCTTGATCAATTGACTGATAAACTTAAGGAACCACGGGTACATGGAGTAATAGCCAGAATATTGGCCGGTGATACCGATGTCGAAGGGGTGCCAAGCGACGACATGCAGTATGTTGCTGACATGGGTTTGATAACCATTGGCAGAGGCGTCTGTATCAGTAACGCCATTTATCGCGAAATAATTCCCAGGGAACTCACGTGGACAACTCAGTTACTTACTATTTATGAGGAAACGCAGTGGTATGTCATGCCGGATAAACGTCTCGACATCAGTAAACTTATCCGGGCTTTTCAACAATTTTTCCGAGAAAACGCTGATGCCTGGATTGATCAGTTTCAGTATAAAGAAGCGGGGCCGCAACTGCTGCTGCAGGCTTTTCTGCAACGGGTGATTAATGGTGGTGGACGATTAACCCGAGAATATGGTCTTGGCATGAAACGGACGGACTTGTATCTGGAATGGCCGCTGGATGAGAAACTGGCCTTTCTGGGGCCGCTGCAGCGGGTCGTGTTTGAGTTGAAGATAATGCACCGTGGGTTGGCGACCGCTCTTGCCGAGGGGTTGCCGCAGACGGCTGGATATGCTGCCGCCTGCGGGGCTGATGAAGCGCATCTGGTTATTTTTGATCGGAGCGGCACAAAAAGCTGGGATGACAAAATCTGGGAGCGGGCAGAGGATGTGGGGGGACGAGTAGTTCAGGTATGGGGAATGTGACGAAACAGAAAAGGCTCCTGTCCTGGTAACTATATTTTATTTCGCGAGTTCCCGCAGCCGTTTTTCCGCATGTTCCCGTCCGCCGGGGAGGCTGTCGGAACTGCCGGGGGAGGTCAGAAAGAAAAGATAATCAGTGATCGCCTCTTTCGGTCTACCAAGCTTTTCGAGGGTTATGCCCCTGTTTAATCGGGCTTCTTTATCATTGGGAAAAATTTCAAGCGCTCTGCCGTAGTGATCCAATGCTGCGCGAAATTCTCCCTTGTTCAATTTAATAGAGCCGATTAACGTGTGTACTTTTGGTGCGTAAGGGTCTAAGGCAATTACCTTCTCGAACAGACGTTCGGCCAGGATTTTATTCTGCATGTCAGCTGTGTCGTAGTAGGCCACACCCAGTCCGGCCTGGGCGTGGATGTTTTCCGGGTACTGCTCGACAAAGCGGGTATAGAGGGATACATTGCTCTTCCAGTCAAAATTGCGTCTGATTGTCAACGCTGCCAGCATTAGGAGGACGACAATTATAGAGACTCTTGTATATTTAGTCACTTCCGGTCTGGCGTTTTGAAGGATTTTAAATAATTGATCGGAAAACACAATCCAAAGTCCGATTGCGGGCATATACAGATACCGTTCCGCCATAGGAATCGGAATGATGAATAAACCGCTTACCGGTAGCCAGAAAAGGATGAGCCAGGCAAGCCCGAACAGTGAAGCAAGAGTGCGGCCACGGGTGAACACCCACCCCAGACAGCCAAGTATGGCAACCCATGAGCCGAACAGCGGCAGCGCCAGAAGGTTCAGGTCTCCCGGGATTACATAGCGTGAGGAGAGAGCAGTTGGCCAGATTGCTATCAGAAGATAACGGGGTATGATGTACAGGTTATTTACCATCCGGGTGCCTAAAGAATCGACAACGTACATGCTTTCCAGAAGATTTGCACCCGCCCCGGGGATGATTGATGTTTGTATGCCGAGTTTTGAGAGGGTAAGCCAGCGCATTACGAGATAAATTACTGTTGCTGCACAATACGGGGCTAGTCGGAGAAATGGCAGAAACCGCTTTCCTGATGAACCTGATCGAAACGGCGCTATTTCGAGCCAGGCTATCAACGGGAGGACCATGAGTGCAGATTCTTTTGAAAAAAGACCCGCAAGAAACAGTCCTGCACCGGCGAAGGCAGGAAATATCCTCCCCAGGGTGGTGCTTCTGTGGTGCATCAGGTAGGCTGCAAGCGAAAAAAAACAGGCCAGCATGGTGTTTCGTCCGCCGGCATTAAAATCAACACCTTCTGTGTGGAGCGGATGGACAGCAAAGAGAATGCCGGTCAGGAGCGCAGCGTAGATATTCTCCTTAAAAAGTGAGCGAGCAATACGGTAAACCAGATAGGCGTTTGCACTGTGCAGCAGGATGTTTAACAGGCGGACGAAGAACGGATTGAAGCCGTGCAGGCGCCATTCGATGAGAAACGAGAGATACGTTACCGGTCTGTAAAGGGGGAGCAGTTGTGTGTCATTGATCGTATCGATGATACTGAACAGGGGTGCAACGGCGCCGCGCAGAGCCTGGTTGTTAAGTATTACATCGTGATCGTCGAGGGTAAAGCCGTTGCCGAGAGAATTGGCGTAAACGAGAAAAGCAATGGTAGCGACGAGAATGCCGAAGAAGAGTTCTCTGGAGATTTCCTTATACATGGTGTGTCCTGAATAACGGTACGGATCGAAAGTGAAAAGCGGAGTGACAGTAGCAAATTGGAAGGGGCGGTCACAAGTAAAATGTCACGGCAAGAAAAAAGAGAGAGCCACCCAAAATGGTTTGTTAACGTAATATTGGTATTCGTTTCCCTGATTCTTACCGGTGGAATCGGTGAAGTAGTTATTCGCCAATTTTTCGATAATAATCTGACCGTTTATGAGGAGGAGCGCTCTCTGCTCTATCGCTACGATGAACTGTTGGGGTGGTTTCCAAAAACGAACAGCAGTAATGCTTTTACCGGATCGCGTACAATTTCAGTATCTCACAACAGCCGGGGATTTCGTGATGTCGAGCAGACTAAAAGTGACAAACCAGGAATCATGTTTATTGGCGACTCGTTTGTCTGGGGGTATGATGTAGAGCAATCGGAACGTTTTACCGAAAAACTCCGTTCCAGAATGGCTGAGTGGCAAATATTCAACCTTGGCGTCAGCGGTTATGGCAGCGATCAGGAATATCTGCTACTTAGACAACAATTCGATTATTACAAGCCCCGGCTGGTGTTTCTCGTTTTCTGTACTGACAATGACGACAATGACAATATTTCGAATAGTATTAGTAATGGCGCATATTACAAACCCTATTATGAGTTCAACGGCGAAAATCTTATTCTTAAAGGTGTCCCTGTTCCCAAATCACTTGCCTATTTCGTGCGCCAACACCCTCTGCTGTCGCAGAGTTACATTATTCGACTTTTGGTAAAAGCCACTTCGCCGAAAGTGGTCAGAAACGATTTTCCTCCGACGGCAGCAATTATTCAGGAGATACACGAATTTGTTTATCGAAAAGGGAGCCGACTCGTGGTAGGGCTTATAGAGCGTCAGCCGGCACTTGAAAATTTTATGAATAATCAGAAGATCCCCTATGTCCAACTCAATGGCGCGGAAAGGTACAGCACGATGTGGAATCACTGGACTCCAAATGGACATGATACAGTCAGTAATAAAATCCATGAATTTTTGTTTAACGCCAGGTTGCTTGAAACAGAAAAGAAAAACCGTTAGCTGTTTTATCCGCTAACCGGGGAGAACAGCCATTCCAGTGCGAATTCTTGGCATTTCCGCGTATTACCACGATAGCGCAGCGGCGTTGGTAGAGGATGGCGTCATTCTAGCTGCGGCGCAGGAAGAGCGCTTTACCCGCAAAAAGCATGATGCCGCTTTCCCGGGCAATGCTGTCACCTACTGCCTGAAACAGGCGGGCGCTCAGCTGACTCAAGTTGATTATGTTGTCTATTATGATAAACCCCTTGTCACCTTCGAGAGACTGCTTGAAACCTATTTGGCGTATGCTCCGCGTGGACTTCGTTCTTTTCTTGCCTCAATGCCGGTCTGGCTTAAGGAGAAGCTCTTTCTCAAAATGCAGCTCAAAAAAGAGTTGGCATCACTCGGAGATTGTTCAGCAAAAGAACTGCCACCACTCCTGTTTTCTGAACATCATCAATCACATGCCGCCTCAGCCTTTTTCCCCAGTCCATTCCGGCGGGCATCTGTTTTGTGTATGGACGGAGTAGGGGAGTGGGCGGCAACGTCGGTATGGCTGGGCGATGGCAACACACTTGTGCCGCAGTGGCAGCTGGATTTCCCTCACTCCCTTGGTCTCCTCTATTCGGCATTTACCTTTTTCACCGGGTTTAGAGTGAATTCGGGAGAATACAAATTGATGGGTTTGGCACCATACGGCGAACCCCGGTATGTCAAGACTATTTTTGACAACCTGCTCGATGTAAAAGATGACGGTACATTCCGCCTGAATATGCGCTATTTCGACTTTGCGACCGGGTTGAAGATGACTAACGGAAATTTTGATGCCTTGTTTGGTGGGGCACCGCGTCTGCCGGAAGCGCCGCTGACTCAGCGCGAGATGGATATGGCACGTTCTATTCAGGAGGTCACCGAGGAAATTGTGCTGCGACTGGCACGCACCATACATCGAGAACAGGGGACTGAGTATCTGTGCATGGCCGGTGGTGTGGCGCTCAATTGTGTAGCTAACGGACGTTTGCTGCGTGAAGGGCCCTATCGTGATATCTGGATCCAACCGGCGGCGGGAGATGCCGGTGGTGCAGTCGGTGCTGCACTTGCGGTCTGGCACGAGTATCTTGATCGTCCACGTCCGGGTACCGGTTGCGATGCTATGGCGGGTACTTTTTTGGGGCCGTCGTTTTCAAATGAACAGGTGTGCGAATATCTGGTTTCCGCAGATGCGGTATTCACAGAGTTTGCTGATACCACTCTGTATGACACGGTGGCCGGCTTGCTGGCGCAGGGGCAGATTGTTGGCTGGTTTCAGGGGCGTATGGAGTTTGGGCCACGCTCTCTGGGGGGACGCTCTATACTGGGGGATGCCCGTTGTACCGACATGCAGAAACAGATGAACATGAAGATCAAGTATCGCGAATCATTTCGCCCTTTTGCCCCTTCCGTCTTGGAGGAGAACGTTTCTGAATATTTTGAACTTGACCGCCCCAGTCCGTATATGTTGCTGGTGGCGGATGTGAAACAGGAACTGCGTCTTTCCACAGATGCCGCAGTTGAGCTGCTATTCGGAATTGAAAAACTCAACGTACCACGTTCAACCATTCCGGCTGTGACCCATGTGGACGGCAGTGCCCGGATCCAAACGGTCAACGAGGCGGAAAATCCCCGGTATCACAAGCTCCTGCGAGCATTTGAGGCGCGTACCGGGTGCAGTGTGCTGGTGAATACTTCTTTCAATGTGCGGGGTGAGCCGATAGTCTGTACGCCGGAAGATGCGTATCGTTGTTTCATGCGTACCGAAATTGATTATCTGGTAATGGAGAATAGCCTGCTGGACAAACGCAATCAGCCTGATTGGAAGGAGAAAGCTGACTGGCAGCAGGAGTTCTCGCTGGATTGATAATGAAAGATCAACTTTTAGAGTTAAATTCTGACGGCTTACGTCGGTTTGCGTTTACCACTGCATGTCTGCTGGCTGGACTGTTTGGTGTATTGATGCCATTGATGTGGTCTGGCCATTGGCCTCTCTGGCCATGGATTGTTGCCGTGGTGTTGGTGCTGTGGGGAGTGCTTTTTCCTGCGCGTCTGCGCCTGCTCTACCGCGGCTGGATGCAGTTGGCCTTGTTTCTTGGTAAAGTTAACAGTATTGTGCTGTTGAGTCTCCTCTTCATCGGACTTTTTTCACCGCTCGGCATAGTGATGCGACTGTTCGGGTATGACCCGCTTCGGCTAAAGTATCAGGCTCATGCGCCGAGTTATCGCAAGCCAAGCACTATCCCACTACATAACCATATGGAGAAGCCCTACTGATGATTGATCTACTGAGAGACTTGTGGGGTCTGATGAGACAACGGAAAAAATACTGGCTACTCCCGATCATTTTGGTAATGCTCATGTTGGGTGCCTTGCTCGTCCTTACGCAAGGAAGTGCTGTAGCGCCTTTTATTTATACATTGTTTTAGTGCAAATACCGTGGCAACACAAAACATGTTCAACTCAGGCGCAAGAAAATAATCGGTAAGAAATCTGTCTTAAATTGAGCGTAACATTGGATTTTACTCGCAACGTATAGTATGCTGACGGCCAAACACTGTCGTGCTGGATAGTTCCAGAACTTTACTATTGAAAGGAGTACCGTATGAAAGTGAAACTGATTGCAGTTACCCTGATGTTCGCTCTGCCAATGGCATTCGTGGCTGAGTCCGCTGAGCAAAAGCCTCAACAGAAAAAGAAAAGTGCTGCTGTTGCTGCTGTGAAACCGGTAATTGAGCCGTCCACCGGCATAGAGTTTGTTTTGGTCAAGGGTGGATGTTTCCAGATGGGGGATGTTGTTGGAGGTGGTGAAGCGCAGGAAAAACCGGTGCATGAGGCCTGTGTTTCTGACTTCTACCTCGGTAAATATGAGGTCACACAAGCTCAGTGGGAAAAGGTGATGGGGAGTAACCCGGCTTTCCGGAAAGAGTGCGGACCTGTCTGCCCGGTCGAAAATATCAGCTGGAATATGGTTCAGGAGTTCATCGGCAAGCTGAATAGCAAGGGTGGCGTGCAGTATAGACTGCCAACTGAGGCCGAATGGGAATATGCTGCCCGGAGTGGCGGGAAAAATGAAAAATGGGCCGGAACCAGTGATGAAAAAGCAGTAGTGGAGTATGCCTGGCACGATATAAACGGCAACTCGTTGCTGCAGCAGGTTGGCAAAAAGAAGCCGAACGGTCTGGGCATTTATGATATGAGCGGTAATGTAATCGAATGGTGCCAGGACGTGTATGATGAGGCGTATTATGCAGCAAGTCCCAAAGATAATCCGACTGGTCCGGCTACTGGTGAGAAGCGGGTGCTTCGTGGCGGTACCTATGGGAGAGATGCCAACGAGATGAGAACATCGTTCCGGGTAGGTGACGATCCGGCCATTTCGGATGGCACCTATGGTTTCCGCTTGGTGCGGGCGGTGAAATAGGTGGTTTGTCAATGGCCTCCAGGGTAGCCAGCTTTGGAGGCCTTTTCTTTTGAGTGTAAGCTTATTCAATTTCATTGATGCTATTTTTCGGGACATAGTGCGTGGTATCTGAGAAAAAACTGGATTTGGCTATTGGGCTTACTGTGGCCATGGTCGCATTTTTCGTCTATGCGAATTCATTTGGCAACGGTTTTGTCTGGGATGATGATCTGGTTATCCTTGCCAACCCGGCGCTCAATGGCTCATTGAGTGATATTTTCAGCAGTATTGACACCGGTCGCGTTACTGAACCAACCCCATACTATCGCCCTTTAACTCTCTTGACATATCTCTTCGAACAGCGCCTGCACGGCTTTACTCCCTTTCTGGTTCGAATTGTAAATGTTCTGCTCCATGTTACCAATACGTTTCTGGTGTATCGTCTCAGCACATCACTCAAAATCAGCCGTTCTGCTGCGGTGATTTCCGGACTGCTTTTTGCGGTACACCCGCTACAGAGCGAAGCGGTTGATTTTAATTCGAGTCGTAATACCATGCTGGCGGCTTTTTTTATTCTGACCACGTATTTAAGCCACCAGCGCAGTGTCAGAGACAATTCTGTCGCCTGGGCGTATGCAGGGGCCTCTCTCCTCTTTGCCGGACTGCTCTCCAAGGAAATAGCTCTGTTTGTGCTGTTGATGGTCGGCTTTATTGAATTCAGGCATTATCGTGATGACGCCTCTTGCACCTGGCGTGCGGCCATTTTCAGACTTACCCCTTACGCCATCATTTTTGCGCTCTACATGGTATTGCGTAACCACGCGCTTGCCGGTGCCGGTGTTCATCTGGACATACTGACCGGACTGGGTGCGAGGCTTTTGGACAACATCTACATTATTCCGCGCTACCTGCTGACGGTTGTCTGGCCAGTCTCGGGTAGCGCCAAATATTTTCTGCCGGATGACCTGAATCTGCTCGCTTTACCGCTTGCCGCAGCATGGTCACTGATTATTGGCATGTGCCTTTGGTTGCTCACCAAAGGCCGCACACCAGCTACCATTTTCGGGTTTGCCTGGCTGATTGCCTTCTGGCTGCCGGTCAGCGGAATTTTTCCGATTCCAAGCGCTCCGCTTGCTGACCGCTATCTGTATGTACCGGCTATTGGACTCTGGCTGATTGCAAGTGATCAGTTCGTTTCATTATTTCAATCTACCCGTCTGCCGCAGCGATATGGAACGGTCGCGATGGTTGTCGTTGTAATGCTGTTGTCGATTGTGACATACCGGAGAAATACTGTGTGGAACAATGATATCTCCCTATTTACCCGACTCGCAGAGCAGCATCCTGAGCGAGCGTTTGCCTATCATAACCTTGGCTGCGCCTATCTTGATAAAGTCAAAAATTTTGATCTGGCGGAACGATCTTTCGAGAAAGCGCTTGCGCTTCAGCCGACGTTTCCGCGGCTGCAGACCCAAATGGGCTATGTAAGACTGCTACGGGGAGACTATAAAGGTGCTTTACAGCATTACATGGGGGCGTTGCAAATTAATCCGTTCGACGCTGAAGCACATCTGAATAGCGGTAGTGCGCTTGAAAATCTCAAGAGATATGACGAGGCGCTCTTTGAATATCAGCGGTTTCTCGATACTCCAGGATATGAATTGCCGGAGGCCCGACGTACGACTCATCTCAAAATAGCGGAACTTACGCGGAAGCTCAAAGCCGTCGATAATGGCGGGAAGGCGAGATGAATCGTAACCTCTCTGGCGTTCAGTGCCCGATTTGTAACTGCTCCGTAGTCAATTTTACCCCGATACGTACTCTATCTCATCATGTCACCTACTGTGAAAAATGCGGAATCGGAAAAACGGTACCGGAGCCGGATGATGAAACTCTGCATGAACTGCATTCGACCCAATATTATCGCAATGGCGAAGGTGTCCGCTTTGCCGCTCCGGTTGAATGGCTGGTTGAAGGAATGCGGCAGTGGCGAATTCACCGACTTGCTCAATTCGTGTCCAAAGGACGGGCATTGGATATTGGTTGCGGCAGTGGTCGGTTTTTACGGGCTTTGCGATATTCCGGGTGGGAGGTGGCCGGTCTGGAGTTGAATGATGATACGGCGACCGCTGCCCGAAATGTTCATGGGCTTGCAGTCGAAACTTCTCTTGAAACATTCGCGGATAAATCGTTTGATCAAATAACCATCACGCATGTGCTTGAGCATATCCGTGATCCTGACTCAATGTTGGCAGAGTGTGCCCGGTTATTGAAGCCGGGTGGCGTGATTGCCGTAGCAGTTCCGAATATCGAAAGCGTGCAGGCACGTTTGACACGGGAAAACTGGTTCCATCTGGACCTGCCGCGCCATCTCTGGCATTTCAGCGAAAAATGGCTGTCAAAAGAATTGGCTGACTGCGGCTTTGAGCAGATAGCCGTCAGACGGCTTGATCTGGCACACAATGTGTTCGGTTGGTTGCAATCGCTCTTGAATTGCCTCAGGCTGCGCCACAATCGTTTCTACGGTTTTCTCAACAGCCAGGACCTTGAAACAGATAATCGGAACCATTATTGCAGTCTGATACTATCTATTGTGCTCCTACCGCTGCTGCTACCGCTTTGCGCCATGCTTGCCATTGCTGAAGTATTGATTCATAGAAGTGGTACCGTGGAAATAGTTGCACGGCTTAATGATTGAGAGTTTTTCGAGGATTACCATGATATCGGGTAAAAAACTTGTTGTGGTCATGCCGGCCTATAATGCTGAAAAAACTTTGCGGCAGACATATTCAGAGCTGCCATTGGAATATGTCGATGAAGTTGTGCTTGTTGATGATGCCTCGCGCGATAACACTGCCGGAGTCGCTGATGAACTTGGTATTAGAACAATTATTCACCCCGTCAACGGTGGTTACGGTGCCAACCAGAAAACCTGCTATCGTGCTGCGCTGGAACTGGGGGCCGACATTGTCGTCATGGTACATCCCGACTATCAGTATTCTCCTCTTCTGGTTACCGCCATGGCCTCCATGATCGCCTCCGGTCATTATGATGTTGTTCTTGGTTCACGCATTCTGGGCGGTGGTGCACTGAAGGGGGGTATGCCCCGGTATAAATATATTGCCAACCGGCTTTTGACCGCATTCGAAAACTTGATACTCGGAGCCAAACTCTCTGAATATCACTCCGGCTATCGCGCGTTTAGCCGGCAATTACTGGAAACACTGCCTTTAGAAATTAATTCTGATAATTTTGTCTTTGATAACGAGATGCTCGTGCAGTCGGTTGCCTTCGGTTTTCATATCGGTGAGATCAGTTGCCCCACGAAGTATTTTCCCGAGGCATCATCCATCAGTTTCTGGCCGAGCGTACGCTATGGGGTAGGGGTGCTTGCAACGGTAGGCAAGTATGTTCTGCATCGTAATCATGTACGGCGGTCTGCATTGTTCGAGAGGCAAAGGTTTGATTAATACGGCCCCGATAGTAGTAACCGTTCTATAATAACTATTTAATCCTGACTGAAACGAATTGACAGAATGTTCATATAGAGGCATAAAGACGGAGAACTTTTTTTGAGGAGATACTATGAAACCAGCACTTATGTTTTTTTGGACGGCAGTTTCTCTGTACGGGGTCAGTACTTTCAGCTACATCTTCGGTATGATTGCCAAGCAGGACAAACTGTTCACGATCGGTCTTTACTCAGCGCTACTCGGCTTTATCCCACACGTGGTGACCATCGCCATGCGTTGGTCAGCCACCGGAATTACGCCATTCATTGACATTTCCGAGTCACTCACCCTCGGTGCATTCATGGCAGTGCTGTTATTTTTGATTTTCCAGTTCTCAACCAAGCGGGTGCGCCCTCTTGGTGCTCTGGTTATTCCGGTTGTTTTTGTGCTGATGGGATGGGCGGGAACTTCGATGAAAGAGGTTGCCGCTACTCTTGCACCGGCTTTGCAGAGTGGTTGGATCTGGGTGCATATTGTCGGTGCGTCAGCAGGGTTTGCATCGGTACTGATTGCCGCCGGTCTTGGGCTTATCTATCTGCTGAAAGAGAAAAAATCAGGTGGCATCTATGAAAAATTACCTGATCTGGCAACAATTGATATGTATTCCTACCGATTTATTGCGGGCGGATTTATCATGTATGGCCTCATGATGGTATCCGGATGCTTCTGGTCAAATCAGGTTAAGGGGAGCTACTGGGGGTGGGATCCGGTAGAGGTCTGGTCTCTGGTCTCATGGCTGACGTACGGCATTTATCTTCACCTGCGCATAACCTTCGGCTGGAAAGGGCGCAAACTTGCCTGGTATGCATTGTTGGCCCTGATCGCAATGATTGTCAGTTACTGGGGAATACCGTTTACTTTTGAGACGTTCCACAGCGGTTTCAGGATTGATCATAACTAAAACCCAATCAACCTTACTAATTTTTGGAAGGATAGAGACTTGAAGATACATTTGTTTGCAGTCATAGCTATTATAGCAGTGAACCTTTCGGCCTGCTCTAAAGGCACGGAAGATAAATCGCCGCCATCAGCAACGGGTATTGAAAGACGAGATGTTGAGAAATCAATAAAGAAGCCGTTTCATGGTGATATGAAGACAGGCGCTTCTTCTGTGCCGGGTTCTCTCGGAATTGCTGCCTTGAAGAATAACCATCTGGAAGTCAGTGCGACAAAGAGTATTGGCGAAGCATTTGATTCATACAAGTATGCGATTACGAAAGAATGGCGGGAGACATCTTCAGAAAGCGGCCCGCATTACATCGATTACATCTGCTGGTTCCATATCAGTCCGGTTTCTTCTGTTGCAATCAGGGAGGGTGTCGTCAAGCGGGGGCTGGAGATCAAGTTTGTGGTGCGCGGAGATGGAGAAACGTATATTGCCTTGATCAGCCGTATCGACATCAAGAGTGACGGAATGCGCTCTGTTTCCATTATAGATCCTCCTGAGATTAAAAAAATTGTCACAGCTATATATGAAAATCGGGAGATTACCTTTTAGATGAAACTCGCCATCATATTTCCCCCGCTGCCGTTTGGCTGGACACCGGTAGCCCCTCCGATTCTTGAATATCTTGCCGCGCTTACCCGCCGTGAAGATCCGAACATTGATATTGAAGTCTACAGCGCCAGTGCCACACCGGATGTGTTTGATACGCTTGATTGTGATCTTGCGGCTATCAGTCTTCTGACGCCGACATCTGTGTCGGGATACAAAATCGCTGCCAAGTTGCGGGCGCGGGGTGCCAAAGTTGTGTTTGGGGGGATACATGCATCACTGCTTCCTGAAGAGGCTATTCAGCACGGCGATGCGGTTGTTTCAGGAGAAGCTGAAAGCGCCTGGCCCCAGGTTTTGCGCGACTTCAAGGCGGGCTCTCTGAAAAAGTTTTACGAGAGTGAACGTTTACAGCTTGATAATCTGCCGACGCCACTGTACGGGATGCTCAAACATGGCCATCAGTTCCGGGTTGTCAATACGTCCCGAGGCTGTCCGTACAACTGCACCTTCTGCTCGGTCAAGCCGTTTATGGGGGCTGACATCAGGTTTCGCCCGATTGACGATGTTGTCAGGGATGTGCATGCGATTCCTGAGAAGATGTACATAAATGGTGATGAAAACATCTGGTGGCAGGGTTTTGAGCAGCGCGCCACCGATATGTTTTCGGCCCTCAAGGGGAGCAAGAAAAAATGGATGGGTTTCGGCAGCCTCCGCCCGGTAATGTCGCCGGCCGGTTCCCGGATGCTGAATGCGGCTCGTGAGAGTGGTATGCTGACGGTGTGGGTCGGTTGGGATGCTATTTCGGATGATGCCCTGACCGCGT
Organism: Desulfuromonadaceae bacterium; assembly: GCA_049318985.1. Taxonomy (GTDB): domain Bacteria; phylum Desulfobacterota; class Desulfuromonadia; order Geobacterales; family Pseudopelobacteraceae; genus JACRCG01. The sequence goes on along the minus strand of JBMOEI010000002.1, from coordinate 51,312 downwards.
ATCGTGCCAACGGTAAAATCGGCGTTGACCGGGAGCGTGCCGTCAAAACCCTGCGGGATCACGGTATTGATGTATCTCTTTTTTATATGCTCGGCGGGAGAAATGATTCTATTGATGATTATAAACGCTCTGTGGAGTTGGCAGACCGCCTTGGTGTGAGCATGCATCCATCGCTGCTCGTGCCATACCCCGGTACGGAGTTGCGGCGCCAATACGAACCGTATCTCTACAAGGACCTGGGGTGGGAGTACTACTCCGGAGCGTACGCCCTGTTCGAACATCCCGATCCGGCGATGACACCTGAAGTCAGGGAGGAATTATTTTATCAAAGCTCTCTTGAATTGTTAAGTACCTGGCGGGTGGTAAGTCATATGCGCCATGTACCGTTGTCCGGCTTTCCCTATGCGCATATTCTTTCCCTGATGAATCAGCTTCCGGTGCGTACCGGTATGAAAATTGCTTATGAGAAGTGGAAGATAGATAAGGGCGAGGTGCGGAAGAAGCAGTTCGTTCAGTAGCTGTTGAGAAAGGGGACAGCGCTATGCAGCAGTATGAGATGACATTTTTTTGGACAGCAGTTGCATGCTACGGCGTCGCTTCTTTTTGCTATATTTTTGGTCTGCTGGCACGCAAGGAAGCGCTCTTCAATTGCGCTCTCTCTTTTGTCGTGGTCGGATTCTGTGGAAACAGCGTTGCCATTGGTGTGCGCTGGTTTTTCGGAGTATCTCCACCATTTATTTCAATATCTGAGTCTCTTGAAGCCGGCGTGTTGATTGCGGTGCTTGTTTTCCTGATTTCCCAATTTTTTGCACGAAATATTGAGGCGACCGGCGTATTGGTGCTGCCTGTCTGTTTTGTGCTTTTGGGGTGGTCCGGGAGCATGATGAAAGGGTTGGCAGGAGTGTTGCCGGCCTCTCTGCAGAGCACCTGGCTCTGGACGCACATCTTCGCCGCCACAACCGGATTCAGCTGCGTCCTGTCGGCTGCAGCTCTTGGATTGCTGTATCTTCTGAAAGAGAAAATGGCCGGTGGTCTCTATGATAAACTGCCCGGTCTGACAACGCTTGATGAGGTCAGTTACCGGTTTATTGCCGGTGGTTTTGTCTTTCTTGGACTTATGATAGTTTCGGGTGCCCTTTGGTCTAATCAGGTCAAAGGGAGCTACTGGGGGTGGGATCCGGTCGAGGTCTGGTCGCTGATCAACTGGCTGGTGTACGGCATCTATCTACATCTGCGGATCACCATGGGGTGGCGCAACCGACGTCTTGCCATCTACGCACTCTCTGCGGTCGGGGTCATGATAATAAGCTACTGGGGAATCCCGTTCTTTTCGGAAAATTTTCATACGGGGTTCAGAATTGAACATTGATGGCATGAAGAGTGAAGAGTGAAGAGTGGCGGTCTGGAAAATCCAGCCGCCACTCTTGCGTTCTGCATGAATATTTATTTTTTTGGTTTCTCCGATTTCAGTCCTGCCGGATGATCGAGCAGATCCTGTTTTTTCTCTTCAGATGCATACCAGTCAAGCGGCCGATCAGTCTGATCCTTAAACGTGTTGAGTGATGCATCCCGCAGTTCTGCCGCCTCTTTACTGGACTGCGACATCAGGATTTCATCGACTACCTGTGGACAGGAAGCCACTGATCCGGGTCTGGCTTCGATCTCTTCTCTGATGCTTGGCTCAACCTTTGGATCTTTTGCAAAGCGCATTTTCAGATCTATTGAAAAATTCGAGTAGGTTTCAAGCATACGGAAGATCGCCGAATCACCCATCGCCCCAATGGTTTTATCTTCATCCGGCAACGGCGAAACTTTACCGTTTTCAATCTTGGCGCGGCCGACTATTTCACAGCAGGTGCCATTATTGTCGGTATAGCCGAGGTTGTCAGTGATGACGGCCAAAACAGTCGGCACATTTGCCAGATCCCAGTGAGCGAGCAAACCAACCTCGCCATCCGGTAACGGTGACAGGTCATCAATATTCATGGCCAAAACCCGCGACCAGGGTGGGACCGGGCGGGTACGTTTTTGAGGTGGAAGCCCCTTGATAAAGCGGCGTAAGGTATTGTCGAACAGATTGGTGGCTGTCTCGGCTTCGCCTAATACGTTGACGCAGTGGGTTTCAGGGATGTCCAGTATCTCTTTGACCATGGCATAATAATCATCACGGGTGACAACCCCGAAGCGGCCGCGGTAGCCGCCGCCGTCACAGATTCGACTTCCCGGAGGAAGCTTGAATTTTATTTTTTTACGACGGCAGGATTGGAAAAAGTAGACATAGGCGGCTGTAGCGCCGATCAGTGCTACCGGCACGCCGATCGCTTCAGACTCCCGCAGCGCTTTCAGCAGGTTTTTGACATCAATACCGGTCTTGCCGAGCAGGAACATGCTGTCTTCCGTACCAAAATGGGTGCGGGTCTGATCCATACCGATGGCCATTCCCATGGAGGGTGCCAGCTGCGGACTGGGGGCAAGAATAAGGATGCGGCAGCGCTTTCCTTCTTCAAAATCGGGGAAGAGGTAGGATGCGGTCATCTTCTTGTTGGCGCCAAACACCAGTTTCTTGCCATCTTCATCGCGGAAGATACGCCCGCGCTGAGTAAGACTGGTGGTACCGCCTGTCAGGCAGGCCATAACAGACTGCTCAAGTGGAAATGACGCTACCAGGTGTGTTTTGAAGACATCATTGTAAACCATCGGGACATCCTGCCAACGGGTTATATCACTCGGCTTTACTTTTTTGATATCGCAGAATTCGCGAAAAATTTTGTTGGATTCGTAATGCAGGGCAAAAATTTGCATGCAATAGTCATTGAATTGTTCGTCAGACAGTTCGGCATCAACTCCGGATTCAATAAGTGAAAGGACTTTTTCTGTCAGTCGATGGCTGGTTTCAGCAGTGTTAGTCATGTGCAACTCCTCTATGGGGATTCTGTTGATGAGTAATTCGAACAATACCCTTGGATGCAATATATACACCACCTGTACAAAGAGTGCAATTACAGTGATTTTACTGCCGTGAATCCGTAATAAGTGTTATTTATGCACAGATATTGAACAGATCAGTGCCCAAACTATGTTCAGCGTGGCTTAATTACTTGCCTTACCGAAGGAATGGCGCTAGTTTGAGGATCAAAATGTGAAAGGTTAAGCGCTAATGAAACGTTTCGGTACGATTTTGTTTTATCTTGGCGGTGTTGTCTGGATCGTATATGCGGTGGTGAGGTATGTGTTAGGATGGGACGTCACCATCCGGCAGTTTCTCCCCTATCATCTGGCAGCGGTCATCCCTGGAATTGTATTGAAGCATGGGTATGGTCTCTATGAACGTTATTCCGCTCAGAATGCTCAGAAGAAGTTACGGGAGGATTTGTAGCGCATGAATTTGAAAAAAACAGCTATTGTCGTTAATGGTTTTGTTCACGACTTTGCGGCCGGTATCTGGTTGGCAACCATCGTTTCTATTGCAGTACTTCATAACGCGCATCTGAAAGACGCCATCGTTACCAATGTGCTGAACCATCTGGAGCGGATGTTCTTCTGGTGGAGTGTTGGTGCCGCTGTGATTATCATGGCAACAGGTGCCGGACGCACATTTACCTATGTTGACAACTGGTATGGCGAAGATGCTGAACGGCAGCGCCGCAAGGCACTGATTGTCAAGCATATTATCCTTTTTTCCGCGTATGCACTGGGTTATTTCTGGGTATGTGGTAAGGTGTTTCACTGATTTGACACGCTTCAAAGAAGAAAATTGTATTGATTTGGTAATATAATTGCAGACAAAACGGTTTAAATAAGATAATATCGCTCTCATTACATGTGGTAACGTGTGAATTTTTACTGAAAAGGATATTTATGACGATCAAGCGAGTTGCCCTGATTACGCCACCCTATCATTCCGGTGTCGTAGAATCTGCCGGTACATGGCTCAATGTCGGCTTCGTTTATATTGCCGGTTCCCTGCGTGCCGCCGGCTATGAGGTTGACTATTATGATGCCATGTCACTCTGGCACAAATGGCCGGAAATTAAAGCAAGAATTGAAGCGTTCAAGCCGGATGTTGTTGCTACGACATCTTTCACTGCTTCCATTATAAAAGCTCTGGAACTGTGTGATCTTGCCAAACAGATCAACCCCGAGGTGGTGACGGTGTTGGGGAACGTACACGCGGCCTTCTGCTATGATGAAATTCTGAAAGATGATCACGATATCCTTGACTACATCGTACGCGGCGAAGGCGAGGTAACACTTGTTGAATTGCTGGACTGCCTTAACGCCGGTGGTGATCCTGCATCGGTTAACGGCCTCGCCTTTTGGCGGAATGAAGCCGTTGTCGTTACGCCAAAAGCCGCCTATATTCATGATCTTGACAGTCTGCCCACAGCCTGGGATCTGGTTGAGTGGCCGATCTATTCGTATCGTGCCAAGAATAACGCCCGACTGGCGATAATCTCTACTGCCCGTGGTTGTAAGTCCCAATGCTCTTTTTGCTCACAGCAGCTTTTCTGGGCCCAGACCTGGCGTGCCCGCTCTGCCGAAAACGTGGTAAACGAGATTGAGATGCTCGGAAAAACCTACGGCGTCGAAGTGGCCATGCTGGCCGATGAATTACCGACATATGATCGCATGCGCTGGGAAAAAATACTGGATCTGATGATTGAACGGGAAGTGCCGGTCAAGCTGTTAATGGAAACCCGAGTCGATGATATTTTGCGTGATGCCGATATCATGTGGAAATACAAAAAAGCCGGAGTTGAGCACATCTATGTCGGAGTCGAAGCCGGTTCGCAGGAGACACTGGACCTCTTCAACAAAGATACGGAAGTACACCAGTCCAAGCAGGCCATTGACATCATCAATAACGCAGATATTGTGTCCGAAACCTCACTCGTTCTTGGTCTTCCCGATGATACTATTGAATCAATCGCGCAGACGGTTGAGCTGGCAAAGCATTATAACCCCGACATGGCTTTTTTCCTTGCGATCGCTCCCTGGCCATATGCAGAGCTTTACCCTCAACTGGAACCGTATGTTTTTACCAAAGATTACAGTAGATATAATCTGGTTGAGCCGGTCATAAAGCCGAAGAATATGACTGTTGAAGAGCTTGAAAAGGAGCTGGGTAAAGCGGCACAGAAATTTTATATGCACAAATTCAAAAATCTGCATGAGTTGACTCCCTGGAAACAGGAATTCATGTTGTCAGTGCTGGATATCTTTATCAATCACTCATATTTGGCAGGGCAGATGAAGGCAGCTATGAAAGATGGCAAGGATATGCCGGAAGAGGTGAAAGCGCTGATGAGAGCGGTTAAGGGTCATGTCAAAGGACAGGAACTGGACCGTCATCCGGCGCTTGCACCGATTCCATAATTTTCTGCTTTCCAGATTATCAACATCAAGCCTCTGAGGACATTAAGCCTTAGAGGCTTTTTTTACGGATACCCTCGATGTGCTGATGGAGGTTATTTGTTGAACAGAATGTCAAAAATATTGTATAAGTTGAACATTATAGATGTCACCACCGGGCTGAAGGATATGAAGGATGAATTCTAAAAGCTTGGCTACTCCTTTTTTCTCTAATCCCTGTCGGCACAAGCTCCAGAGCGGAGATTCCCCTTGAAAAATTTTGTTACACAATCGCACGGGCAGCCGGTTTCAGTGGCTGCCCGATTTGTTTCCTGGTTCCTGGTGGTATTACTGACCGCCGCCATCTTCAGTTTTGCGTTCAGTCAATTGCGCTACGGCTGGAACTGGGACGCCATTTGGCAGTACCGGCAGAAATTCTTACAGGGGTGGCTGATTACCGTGGTCATTTCTTCCGCTGCTTTACTGGTCAGTCTGATAATCGGTCTGCTGACAGCCCTTGCACGGCGCAGCTCACTGCTGCCCCTGCGCTACAGTGCACTGCTCTATGTAGAAGCCGTTCGCGGCACACCGCTGCTCGTACAGATCCTGATTCTGTTCTACGTTGTTGCCAATGCCTTCGGCATCGAAAATCGCTACCTTGTAGGCGTTCTGACCCTGTCGCTGTTTGCCGGCGCCTATCTGGCTGAAATGATCCGCTCCGGTATTGAAAGTATCCGTGACTCCCAATTAGAATCGGCCCGTGCCATCGGCCTGACCCGTAGTCAGACCTACCGCTTCGTTATCCTCCCGCAAGTCGTGCGGCAGCTCATACCGCCGTTAACCGGTCAGTTTGCCTCGATTATCAAGGACTCGTCGCTGCTGTCGATAATTGCTGTCAGCGAATTCACCCTGAACGCGCAGGAGGTCAACGCCTTCACCTACAGCACCCTGGAAAGCTACCTCCCGCTTGCGGTCGGGTATCTGCTGCTGACGCTGCCTGTTTCTCTGATCAGTCGAGTCCTGGAACGGAAATTTCACTATGCAACTTGAATTCTGCGGCCTCGGTAAACAGTTTGGCGGGCATCAGGCGCTGTATGATGTCACACTGACGGTTCCGGAGTTCCACTCCCTGGCGATTATCGGCCCTTCCGGAGGAGGCAAGACGACTCTGTTGAGAATCATCGCCGGCCTGGAAATCCCGGAAAAGGGGCACCTCTGTATCAACGGCCAGCGCCTTGAAGTGCGTGAAGAGGCGTTATTGGCGCACCGCCGCACTGTCGGAACGGTGTTCCAGGCGTACAACCTTTTTCCGCACCTGACCGCTCTTGAAAATGTGGTTCTGCCGCTGGTGAAGGTTCATGGCATACCGGCGTTGGAGGCATATGATACGGCGAGAGCACTGTTTGAGCGTTTCCATCTGGCCGGACACGCGCAGCGGCGTCCGGCGGAACTCTCCGGTGGCCAGCAGCAGCGGGTGGCAATCGTGCGTGCCATCGCCATCAAACCGCGCTTTCTTCTTTTCGATGAGCCGACCTCTGCGCTCGATCCGGAGATGACAGCAGAGGTGCTTGATTTTATTGCTGAACTGCGTGGGGAAGGGCGTGACCTGATAATTGTCACGCACAATATGGGCTTTGCCCGCGAAGTCTCCGACCGGTGCCTGTTTATTGCCGATGGCCAAGTACAGGAGGCTGGCCATTCAAGCGATCTGTTCAGGAACCCTCAGAGTCACCAGCTGATTAATTTCCTCGCCAGGGTGCTTCGGTACTGATTTTATAAAGGCGATCCAAGACTCCGGAGAAATTGTATATATGAAGGGACACAGTATGATCAACAAAGAGAGGCTCTTCGCCACATTCATTGAACTTTGTTTCATTGATTCGGAGCCGACCTGTGAACGACTGATGGCAGACCGGTTAACCAGGCAGCTCACATCGCTCGGATTTCTTGTAACTGAAGATGGCACCGGTTGGAAGATCGGTGGTACTGCGGGGAATCTGTACGCCCGCCTTGAAGGGACCTCCGCAGGTGAACCATTGCTCTTTTCCTGCCATCTGGACCGGGTTGTTCCGGGGAACGGAGTAAAACCACGAATCGAGGGGGATTACATCGTCAGTGACGGTACGACGGTACTTGGTGCTGATGATGCTTCAGGTCTGGCAGCAATCCTGGAGGGAATAACTACCCTGATACAGGCCGGAAAACCGTATCCGACAATCGAACTTGTGTTGACTGTCGCCGAGGAACTTGCCCTGGTTGGTTCCCGGCATTTTGACGTATCGAATGTTATCTCCCGGCTCGCCTTTATTCTCGATGCAGGTGGTCCGGTAGGTGAAATTGTCATTCAGGCGCCGGAGCAGATCAAATTTACGGCCATTTTTCATGGACGAAAAGCTCATGCAGGTTTTGCTCCGGAAGCCGGTGTCTCTGCTATCCAGATCGCCGGTGTGGCAATCAGTCGTATGGGACTACTGCGCATAGACGAGGAGACAACTGCCAATATCGGCAGTATCTTCACCTCCGGCCCGACCAATATTGTACCTGACCGTTGCGAGCTTCAGGGTGAGGTCCGTTCGCTGCAATCAGCAAAAGTGCAGGCTCATAGCGCCACTTTGGTTGATGTGATGGAAACTGCTGCGCGTGAGTATGGCGGGAAGGTAGAAATAAGTATCGTGCCCTGTTATCCGGCTTATACCGTGGATATAAATTCTCAACCTGCCGGTCGGGCGGCTCGCGCGGCCAGTAACATCGGAGTGCCGGTTCGCTTCAAATCAACCGGTGGCGGCTCGGATGCCAACATCTTTAACAGCCGGGGATTGCCGTCCGTAGTGCTCAGCTGCGGCTATGAAAAAGTCCATACGACTGAAGAGCGGATTCCGCTGGCACAGCTGGTTCTTCTGGCGGAGTGGGTGCTGGCCATTATTGATGATGCGTCTGCTGAGTGAAGATTATTTACTGCCGGGTTGAGGAACTGATTACATCAGACAGTCATTACTGAATTCAGTGTTCAGTCTGAGAAAACGAGAGATCAAGGAAAGAGCACGTCCGCTCTCGAGCCTTGGCCTCTTTTGTTACTAATAATCCGTTTTTTTATATTCACAGTCGGCTCTATTATCAGTTATGTATTTTATGTTGTCGGTAATATCGGATTAATCAATTTGACTTGTCCATCGATTTTCATTAACACATCTTCCTCCTGGAGTATCTGCTTAACAGCCATGCCATCACCGGTGCCAGAAAAACCGCTGCGGTTACATACGGGTTTTCCAGCCATTGCCCCAAGATGAGATACGGTATTTGCACCTGATAGGTCAAAAAAATCACCCAACAGAGCACCAGCCCTGCTGGTCCGGCGCAGAACGGCAGGAATGCTGCCAGGGTGAGGGCATACCAGGGTTGCAGGGTCGGGGTGAGCAGCAGGAATGCCATTGCAATGACGTAGCAGGCATTTAGTGCCTGAATCCCTCTTGAATCAGGTACGTCAATCTGTTTAATGCGTTGTGCGAGACTGTACGTCGTGACACTCACGATCAATAGAAAAGAGGCAGACAACAGCTGGCGGGCAAGCATTCCGGACCCTGTTACTGCCCGCAGCGTCGTGAAGGCAAAACCGGCAAACTCCCAATTTTTGGCATAGCTGCCCAGGCTGTAGGTCATATGTATGAGATCCGGCAGGAATGGTAGTGTAAGTAGAGCCGCTGTTCCGATGCCGCCTGCGATGAAATAACGGCGCTTTCCCGATGGCACGAGGAGAAGGAACAGCGGCGTAAAAGCAATCGGGAGCAGTTTTACCAGACCGGCGCACGCAAGTAGTGCACCGGGGAGCAGAAATGGTCCGTTGCGTGAAGCGCCCCCTCCCGGCTTTTTCCTGTCCGGTAAAAGCAGATACAGTGCCGCCAGCACCAATGCCATACCGACACCATCAACATGCCCCGATCCGGCTATTTCCAATACCGGCAACGGATTCCATGCGTAGAGAACAGCCCTCCAGGCAGGCATTTCAAGTTTCCTCAATAACGCTATCAGCAATCCACACATACCGATATCAATGAGGGTAAGTAAGGTCTTAAGTCCGGCTATAGTCCCGCCCAGCACAGCTCCACCGCCAAAAATGATCTGAGCCATGGGCGGATAAATTGTCACATAGCCAGGGTGATTGATTCGGGAATGGACAGGAATCAGCGCCGCTGGTGGTGTCACTGCAGATGGTGCAGCGGCATAGGGATTGATGCCATTGTTCAGGTTACTGCCGTCCCACAGGTAGCGGTAGATGTCATCCGACAGTTGCGGTGGGGCGAACAGGAAGAGGAGGCGCAGCAGTAGAGCAACGGCCAGTATGCTGACTGGTGACCAGTTGAGCCCGTCCCGTTCGCCGGAATAAAGTGTGCAGGAAAGCGCTATAGTTATTACCGCTGTAATACCGACCAGCAACGGCACTGACAGGCGTAGTTCCGCTGCCATTGCCAGGATGACAGCGGCGATCACAATTGAAAAAGCCAATAGTGTCGGCATGTTGATGCTGGCAGTGGTTTTGTTTTTGAAAAATAGGTTCATATTTTTGTAATACGCCGTTCAGTAGATGCCTGCAGGCTGCAGGATAACAAATGATGTCGGATAATAGCGGATAAATCGGTAACATCAAAGCTTTAAATACTAAATCTATAGTTAAATAAAAAAAAGAGAACTATGAAATTAACAACTATCACAAAACAGTTACAGCACTGGCAGTGGTCTTGCCAAGCGGATCAACCTGAGTGAAGCCTCCACCGGCAGTGCCGGAGTAAGCGTCGACGATCTGACCGGAGAGTGGGGGGGCTGGATTTCGATGTATCAAACAGCTTCCTAAGCTTTTCTTGGCAAGGGGAACCGGATTCTCTTTTGTTTGAGGGATGTGGAGCAGCTGCAGGCGGTGGCTCTGCTGGCGTACGAACAGACCCCAATCAGGGATTAAGAGATTATGTGAATTAGTTGTATTTATTTCATATTTCAGTTAATCAGCATGTAGAATCATTTTTATACTGAAAAAAAGGAAGGCTATTTGTCCCTTAACATCTCTGAGCAAATCCCTTTGAACCATGGAGTCGACAATGAAAGTCCCCCAAATCAAAAAGAAACAACCTGCCAAAAAAGCTGGAAAAACAGCGACTGCGCCTGTTGCAGCAAAACCTGCCAAAGTCAAAAAAGTAAAAACAGCTTTAATTGTCAGGCCCGTTGAGCCGTCGCCCGTCAGGATACCAACTGTCCCTCAATTCGATCTTCACGACAGCCAATGGTTCTTAAACCGTGAGTTGACTTGGCTATCCTTCAATCGCCGGGTACTCCATGAAGCGGAGGATGAGCGAACACCGCTGCTTGAACGGCTTAAGTTTATCGCAATTGTCAGCGCAAATCTGGACGAATTTTTTATGAAGCGCATCGGCGGCTTGAAGCAGCAGATCGGCGCCGGAATGCGGGAATTGTCACTTGATGGGCGCAGCGCTCGTGAACAGGTGACGGAATGTCATGCTGAAGTCCGCGATATCGAGGCACGTAAGGAGCGGGAGTTTCAAAAAATATGCACTTTAATGGAAGAAAAAAATATTCTGATTGAGAACTATGATGACTTGACTCCCAAAGAAAAGAAGCTGCTGAGAGAGTTTTATTATGAAAACATATTTCCGCTGTTGACGCCGCAATCGATAGATCCTGCTCACCCATTCCCCTTTATTTCAAATCTGTCGCTCAACCTCCTGGTTTCCCTGCACTACCCCAGGGCCAAACAAAACTCTCTGGTACGTATCAAGGTGCCGGTCAATGCCGGAACACCGCGCTTTATCAAAATCGGCAAGGGTGACCACTTTATCCGGCTTGAAGAGGTTATGATGAATAACCTGGATATGCTGTTTCCCGGTATGGAAATCGTGTCATGCGAGCTCTTTCGGGTCACGAGAAATGCCAATACGGAAAAGGATGAGGAAGAGGCCGACGATCTGATGGAAATGATTGAATCGGAGTTGAAGGAACGTAAATTTGCCCCGATTGTCCGGCTGGAGATCGTCACCGGTATGGATCCTGTCCATCGTGGTCGTCTTGCTGCCGAGTTGGAACTCGATGAAGAAACAGACGTTTTTGAAGTGCCCGGTTTGCTGGCGATGCGGGACCTTTTTGAATTGACCCGACTTGATTTTCCTCGTCTGCATGACGCGCCGCATCATCCGATTGACCATCCGCAACTGCAAACGCAGCGCAACATATTCCATATCATACGGGACGCCGGCGCGATTCTGCTGCAGCATCCGTATGAATCTTTTTCTACCTCGGTCGAGCGTTTTCTCCGTGAGGCGGCAACTGACCCCAAGGTGCGTGGTATTAAGATGACGCTCTATCGCACTTCGCGGCAGAGCCGGATTATTGATGCCCTGATTCTGGCTGCACACAACGGAAAACAGGTAGCTGTTGTAGTTGAGCTGAAAGCCCGCTTTGATGAGGCGACTAACATCAGCCTTGCGGAGCGGATGGAGGAAGCCGGAGTTCACGTCACCTATGGTGTTGTCGGGTTGAAAACCCACAGCAAGGTCATTCTGGTTGTCCGCCAGGATTACAATGGCCTGCGCCGCTATCTCCATATCGGCACCGGCAATTATCATGCAGATACAGCCCGGCTCTACAGCGATGTCGGAATTTTTTCCTGTGATCAGTTCATAGCTGAAGATGTTACTGAGTTGTTCAATTTCCTCACCACCGGTTTTATGCTGAAACGGAAATATTCAAAGCTCGCCCTTGCCCCCCGACTGCTTAAAAAAGCGCTTCTTGATAAAATAGAACGTGAAATTGAATTCCATCGCAGTGCCGGCGGCGGGCTCATTCAGTTTAAAATTAATGCACTTGAAGATGGTGATGTTGTGAAGGCGCTCTATCGAGCCTCCATGGCCGGAGTCAAGATTGATCTCATCGTGCGCGATACCTGCCGGTTGCGACCGGGTATTCCGGGGCTTTCCGAATCGGTCTCCGTGATAAGTGTTGTCGGCCGGTTTCTGGAGCACGCACGAATTTATTATTTCCACAATGGCGGCGCAGATGAATATTTTATCGCTTCGGCCGATGCCATGAAGCGCAACCTGGAAGCGCGTGTTGAAATACTCTGTCCCGTTGAGTCAGCGGAGTTGGTCAGGGAGTTGCGCATCATATTTGATACGCATCTGAGTGACCAGCGCTCTGCGTGGGACATGCGGCCGGATGGCACCTATGTTCAGCGTACACCTGCTGAAGGCAATGGTGAGGGGAGCCATCGTTTATTGATAGCGAGAGCACAAAAAAGGGTCAAAGAAAATCTGAAAAAAAAGAAGGTCAAAAAAATCAGAAAATAACCTGTAAATGCGAAAAAAACAGTTGCTATAAAACGAGTTTATATTTATACAAATGCAATCATAAACATAAAGAATACTTTAGACGAATTTACATCAGCAGAAACTTCTGAAAGGGGGTTAGGAATGAGTAAACGAAAGAATAGCGGAGTATCGGACACAGCAGAACAAAGTTTAGAAACACGGGAATACTCGGTTGGTGAGATCCTCAAACAGCGTGGGGTGTCGCGGCGCGATTTTCTCAAATTCTGTACCGCAATGACGGCGGCAATGTCGCTGCCGGCTTCATTTGCGCCATCAGTCGCTCAGGCACTGGACGAGGTGAAGCGCCCGACGCTGGTCTGGATGAACTTCCAGGACTGCACCGGTGATTCAGAAGCTCTGCTGCGTGCAGCCAATCCGACCGTCGGTGAGATTATTCTTGATATTCTGTCGGTAGATTATCACGAGACGATTATGGCTGCTGCCGGACATCAGGCTGATGAGGCTCTGGAAGCTACCATCACAAAGTACAAAGGCAAATACATCTGTGTTGTTGAAGGTTCCATTTCGATGAAAGATGATGGTGTCTATGGCTGTACCAGCGGAAAAACTCATCTGGAACTGGCCCGCAAGGTCTGCGGCAGTGCCCTGGCAACGATCGCCATTGGCACCTGTGCTGCGTATGGCGGCATTGCCGCTGCTGTTCCCAATCCGACCGGTGCCGTCGGCGTTAAAGATGCGGTTCCCGGCGCCACCGTTATCAACCTGCCCGGTTGCCCGTGCAACGCTGATAACCTGACCGCTACGATAGTACATTACCTCGTTTTCGGCAAAATACCTGCCATGGACAGCAAAGGGCGTCCGCTTTTTGCGTATGGTAAGCGCATCCATGACAACTGTGAGCGCCGTCCGCATTTCGATGCCGGCCAGTATGTTGAGCATTGGGGTGACGATGCCCATCGCAAAGGCTTCTGTCTCTACAAGATGGGATGCAAGGGGCCGGCTACGTTCCACAACTGTCCGACCCAGCGGTACAATGAAAAAACCAGCTGGCCGGTCGCTTCCGGGCACGGCTGTGCAGGCTGCTCCGAACCGCAATTCTGGGATACCATGTCACCGCTGTACCGTCGCCTGCCGAATGTTCCCGGTTTCGGTATTGAAGCAACTGCCGACAAAATCGGCCTCGGCCTGGTGGCTGGAGTCGGTGCGGCATTCGCTGTTCATGGCGCCCTGAATGCGCTGCGTAAAGATAAAGAACCTGAAGAAACCAAGGAGGGATAACATATGGCCAGGATTGTCGTAGATCCGATTACCCGCATTGAGGGGCATCTCCGCATTGAAGCAGAGATTGAAGGGGGCTTCATAAAAGACGCCTGGAGTTCAGCCACCATGTTTCGTGGAATTGAAAAAATTCTAAAAGGGCGTGACCCTCGTGACGCCTGGTTCTGGACGCAGCGTTTCTGTGGCGTCTGCACCACCGTTCATTCGATTGCTTCAGTCCGGGCGGTTGAAGATGCGCTTAAAATAAAGATTCCACCCAATGCCCAGCTGATTCGGAACATCATCATGGGTATCCAGAACGTGCAGGATCACGTCATTCATTTCTATCACCTTCATGCTCTCGACTGGGTTGATATTACGTCCGGTCTGAAAGCCGATCCGACCAAAACCGCAGCCCTTGCGGCATCGCTGTCCGATTGGCCCAATAACTCGGCCACCTACTTTAAGGCGATTCAGGACAAGGTAAAGGCGTTTGTTGCGTCCGGCCGCCTTGGACCTTTTGCCAACGCATACTGGGGCCACCCCGCCTATAAACTGCCGCCTGAAGCAAACTTAATGGCGACGGCCCATTATCTTGAAGCGCTTGAATGGCAAAAGGATGTCATCAAGATTCATGCGATCCTCGGGAGTAAGAACCCGCATCCTCAGTCGTTCCTTGTGGGCGGCATGTCAATCCCGATCGATCCTGATTCCCAGAACGCGCTCAATGCAGATAAGCTGTTTGAAATAAAGCGCCTGCTGAAAAAGGCGCAGGACTTTGTCGAGAAAGTGTACATCCCTGATCTGCTGGCAGTCGCCTCCTTTTACAAGGAGTGGGCGGCAATCGGCGGCGGTCTGGGGAACTATCTCTCGTACGGTGAATTCCCGGATGCCAACGGCACCCTCTGGTTCCCTTCCGGTGCACTGCTCGACAAGGATCTCTCTAAAGTCATCAAGGTTGATCAGGGCAAAATTGCCGAATATGTAGATCACTCCTGGTTTGAAAACAGCGCTGGAGCCGGAAAAGGTCTGCACCCGTATGAAGGTGAAACCGAAGTGCGCTATACCGGTCCGAAACCTCCGTACACAAATCTTGATACCAATGCCAAATATTCATTTGCCAAGTCGCCACGCTATGAAGAGAAGGCGATGGAGGTTGGTCCTCTGGCCCGCATTCTGGTCGCCTATGCGTCCGGTCACAAAGAGACCAAGGCGGTTGTCGATCTGGTGCTCGGCAAGCTGGGCGTCGGCGCTCCGGCACTCTTCTCAACGCTGGGCCGTACCGCTGCCCGCGGGATTGATGCCCTGCTGATTGCCCAGCAGACACCGAAGTGGCTCGATGAATTAATCGGCAATATCTCCAAAGGTGATTATCGCATCCACAATAATGAGAGCTGGGATCCCTCCACCTGGCCTGCTGAAGCAAAAGGGTACGGCTTCCACGAAGCACCCCGTGGCGCTCTTGGCCACTGGATCAAGATCAAGGATCAAAAAATTCTCAACTATCAGGCTGTTGTTCCCTCAACCTGGAATTCGTCTCCGCGTGATGCCAAAGGGCAGCGCGGCGCGTATGAGGCCGCTCTGGTCGGTACACCGGTTGCTGACGCAAACAAACCGCTTGAAATTCTGCGCACTATTCATTCATTTGACCCCTGTATGGCCTGCGCAGTCCATGTGATGGATGTTGACGGCAATGAAGTGGTCAAGGTCAAGGTGTCATAGGAGGGTAGCCATGCCGAATCAACCAAAATTTAAACGCTATATATGGGAGCTTCCCGTACGCTGGTCCCACTGGACCAATGTACTCTCCATCGTAATCCTGGCCCTTACCGGATTTTTTATCGGTAACCCGGTCTCTTTCGGCAATTCAGCGTCAGATTTTACCATGGGGTGGATACGCTTTGTTCACTTCACCGCCGCCTACGCATTCGCGATCAGCGTCCTTTCCCGTATTATCTGGTCACTGGTCGGAAACGACTATGCGGGTTGGAAAGCCTTCTTTCCTTTTCTGACTGCCGGGGGGAGAGAAAAAATGGTCAAGATGCTGCGCTATTACATGTTTGTAGACAAGGAGGTTCCTGAAACAATCGGGCATAATCCTTTGGCAACGACAGCCTATTTTGCCCTTTTTATTTTGTACATCCTGATGATTCTGACCGGTTTCTCGCTCTACGCCGAACATGCTCCCGGCGGCACGATGCATAAGGCGCTCGGACCGATGTACTCACTCTTCAGTAACCAGGGCATGCGTCTTGCCCATCATGCCAGTATGTGGATGATATTCGGTTTCATCATCAACCATATCTACAGTGCCTGGTTGATGGATATCAAGGAACATGGCAGCGAGATTTCCAGCATGTTCAGCGGCTATAAATTTACGGTGAAAAAAGAAAAATAATCTGGTAGTAAAAATTAAATGCGAAAAGCGGGGCATATCGAACTGGTATGCCCCGCTTTTTTTTGCACACCCCTTGAGTGATTGAAAATTGACTCTTTAGCTGATATAGTCGCCGCCCGTTCTCCCGTGATCACCCTGCGGTATTGCTTCATAAAAAAATGGAGAGACTTTTATGGCTAAAGGAAGTTTTGATGTTACAGAGCTGATTGCTCCGTTAATGATCCGTATACCTCTCGGTCTGATCTTCATGGCACACGGTTCGCAGAAGCTCTTTGGAGCTTTCGGTGGCCAGGGGTTGACCGGAACCTTTAAGACCTTCGAGGAAAAACTGGGGATTCCACCCATTTTTACGCTGTTGGCGATCATCGCCGAATTTGGCGGTGGCTTTGGTATCCTGACCGGTTTTCTGACCCGTCTCTCAGCGGCCGGTATTTCAGCAGTCATGCTGGTTGCGATCTATAAATTACAGTGGGCCCACGGATTCTTTCTCAATATGAGCGCCACCACCGGTCGCGGACATGGCATGGAATATTCCATCGCTCTGCTGGGGATGGCTCTCTATCTGATGATTGCCGGAGGAGGCCGCTGGTGCCTCGACCGGTTAGTGTTCCGATCTTAATTACTTAAGGAGTTACCCCCCGTGGAACTGTTCAACCAGAGAGAAGTCGAGAAACGTCGCACGTTTGCCATTATCAGCCATCCTGATGCCGGAAAGACCACCATTACCGAAAAACTGCTGCTTTTCGGAGGGGCCATTCAACAGGCGGGTGAAGTGCGTGCCCGCAAGAGCGCCCGGCATGCGACCTCTGACTGGATGGAGCTTGAGAAGCAGCGAGGTATTTCCGTGACCTCATCGGTTATGAAATTTACCTATGACCAGTGTGAAATCAACCTCCTCGATACTCCGGGCCACAATGATTTTTCAGAGGACACGTATAGAGTCTTGACCGCCGTAGACTCAGTGCTGATGGTCATCGATTCCGTCAAGGGTGTCGAAAGCCAGACACGGAAGCTGCTGGAGGTCTGCCGGCTGCGCCATACGCCGATCATGACCTTTATGAACAAGCTTGACCGCGAAGGACAGGAGCCGTTTGACCTGCTCGATGATATTGAAAAAAACCTCCATATGCAGACAGCGCCGATTACCTGGCCGATCGGCATGGGCAAGCGCTTCCGTGGCACCTATCATCTGTACACCAAAGAACTGACGTTCTTTGACGCGGAAGCGGACAACGGTACCGGGGAAATCATCACGGTCAATGGTCTGGATGACCCCCGGCTCGATGAACTGCTGGGCAGTCAGGTTGAGGAGTTGCGCAATGATATTGAGCTGCTCGAAGGAGCCGGCCACCCCTTCGATATGACGGAGTACCTGGCTGGTCGTCAGACACCGGTGTTCTTCGGCAGTGCCATCAATACCTTTGGGGTGCAGCAACTGCTCGACGCTTTTGTCCAGTATGCACCGCATCCGCTGCCGCGTGAAAGTGCCACCCGCGATGTCTCACCGTATGAAGAGCCGTTTAGCGGCTTTACCTTTAAAATTCAGGCGAATATGGATCCCGCTCATCGCGACCGGATTGCGTTCTTCCGGATCTGTTCCGGCAAATTCACCCGTGGTATGAAAGTCCGTCATGTCCGGCTCGGTCGCGATGTTCAGATTGCCAATGCCACGATATTTATGGCACAGGACCGGACCAATGTTGAAGAGGCGTGGCCGGGAGATATTATCGGCATTCACAACCATGGTACCATCAAAATAGGTGATACCTTTACTTCAGGTGAAGAGCTCAAATTTACCGGCATTCCGAGTTTTGCCCCGGAGCACTTCCGCAAGGTGCGCCTGCTGAACCCGATGAAATCAAAGGCATTGGAAAAGGGGTTGGTGCAGTTAGCGGAAGAGGGGGCGACCCAGGTATTCAAGCCGCTTATGGGTTCGGACTGGGTTATCGGGGCGGTCGGGTTGCTGCAGTTTGAAGTGGTTATGCACCGGCTTGAACATGAATACAGCGTTAAGGTAGCATTTGAACCGGTCAGTTATGTCACGGCACGCTGGGTAACCGGTGACAGGAAGCCAATTGAAGATTTTGAGAAGAAAGAGGCCATGCATGTGTATATCGATGGTGAAGGTAAGTTGACCTATATGGCCGGAAGTCAATGGCGCCTTGATAATACTATGGAAACTTGGAAGATGCTGGAGTTTCACGAAACAAGCGAGCACAGCTAAGGATGAGTCCTACCACTGATACACGGTCGAAGGCAGGCACCTCTCATCAGGAAAAGAGAGGAAAATCAACTTCGTTCAATCTGAGAGCAACAATACATGTGCTTCTTGGTATGTCATACCTGCATTTCCCGCAAATTCTTCCGGGAGTTCATCCTTTGGTTGCGCCACTCATTATGTTTCGCCTGAAAAGGCGCGGCTATTCAAACTGCCGGGTTGCCGTTTCCGGTTCCGGACTGGTCGTTTACGCAGACCGCTGAATTTTAGCTGACAAAAAAACATTGATATCTCAATACATATCTGACCGATACGTGCGTCAGGTTGGGGCAAAATTGAGGAAACCAGCGCTGTTACATCGGGATTTGCATCATCCAGCTCATAGCAGAAACGCTCTACGTCTATCAGCGCAAGTACAGGAGAGGCGTTCATAAGAATAACCCACGCCTCTTCTTCAGCCAGATTAAGCTGATCCACTCACGCCCCCCAAAAAATTTAAACCACGCACCGTATGTAAAGTGACACCTATCGTTTGATATTTCACATGTAGTTGCAAGATACTCCTCTTGTCGTGCATTAGCAACGCGATAGCAAGCACCATACAATAAATTTAAAAAATAGTTATTTTACCGGAGGAGGCTCTCTTAAAATAAAGCACAGAATAAAAGTCATTTTATTGACATTCACTAAAAAGTATGGTTTATAGCTTATGCACAACCTAATTCAGGGAGTTTGCAACGAATGATTGAGAACGGCTCTATTTTTATTGCTGACAATAATGTTAAAACGCGTGATCTCGTGTCAGCTTTTTTGACATATCAGGGGTATAACATCACTGTTGCAGACGGTAACTCGTCTTTTTTTGACACTATTCAAAAAAAGAACGTTGCTATTGTCATAGCCGATTTAGCATATCTGCATGTAATTGCTCCTGATTTCAAAGAGCGTGTGTTGGATCCCAACCAGTCGTTAGTGCTCATCGGGTATGGTGAAACATCTGCCGTAGAGCTTAAAAACCAAGCCAGCGAAAGTATATTTACCCTTCAGAAGCCGTTGAACCTTGATGAGCTTGAAAGTCTTGTGATGAGAGCTCGCGAGTACCAATCCATGAAAATGTACGACTGTTCTACCGGAGGCCCTGACCAAAATCAGCTTCTTTCGTCAACAATGATTGGTTCAAGCGCTCCGATGAAGGCATTGTTTGAAATGATTACCAAGGTTGCAGCTTCGAATGCAACCGTCCTGATCCAAGGTGAATCCGGAACTGGCAAAGAACTTGCAGCAAGGGCTATTCATCAGTTAAGTGACAGGCACGGAAAAAACTTTGTTCCGGTCAATTGTGCTGCAATTCCGGATGATCTGCTGGAAAGTGAATTATTCGGACATGTCAAAGGATCATTTACCGGTGCCTACGCCAACCGTGCCGGTCGTTTTGAAATGGCTGACAAGGGAACCCTGTTCCTGGATGAAATTGGTGATATGAAAGCCAATTTGCAGGTAAAGCTGTTGAGGGTTCTCCAAAACAGGGAATTTGAACCGGTCGGGGCGTCAAAATCACAAAAAGTTGATGTCCGTATTGTTGCTGCAACCAATAAGAACCTTGAAGAATTGGTAGTTAGTCGCGATTTTCGTGAAGATCTGTATTATCGGTTGTCGGTTATTCCGATCACCATCCCGCCGCTTCGGGAGCGGCGAGACGATATTCCGGTGCTGATTCATACGTTTCTGACGCGCTTTAATGCCGATAAACGTAACGCGGTAAAAGGTTTTTCCCGTGATTCGCTAGGAATTCTCTGCAATTATGATTGGCCGGGAAATGTAAGGGAGTTGGAGAATCTGGTTGAACGACTTGTTATTTTGAAAGGAAGCGGCCTGATCGTTCCGGATGATTTGCCGGAGAAATATCTCTCAGGGAAAGTTTTCTACTCTGCACCGGTTCAGTCATCTGTTCCAGCGGCAGACAATATACTCCCTGAAGGTGGAATCTGTCTTAACTCTGCCGTTGAAGATTTTGAAAACAATCTTATTATGCAGGCACTTTCCCGTTCAGGGGGGAATAAAAAGGAAGCGGCACTACTCCTGAATTTGAAGAGAACGACTCTTATTGAAAAGCTGAAGAAAAAAAATATGGCCTTCAGCGGGGAGTGATTTATGTCATTAACAATAGACAAACTTTCATTATTGGCATCACTAACTCCACCCCGACAAAAAACCGACATCAACACTGTCCCGCAGGGAAGCGCTTTTGCAGACAAATTAGATAAGGCGCTTGATAACGGAGTTGCTCCTGTTACGACTGCTACCGGCAAAGCCAGGGAGCTGGCGCAATCACTCACCTTGCAAATGTTGGAGAGTTCCCTTTCTCTTGGCGGTGATTACCCCGCAAATGCTGCTGTTCCCACCGGCATACCGCAACTCCCGTCAATTCAAGCTTATTTAGATGCATATCGAGCCAATCTGGCAGTTGGCGGAGAACAAACACCTCCACAACTGCAATCAGCTTCGTCGCAGCTGAAGGATTCTCCTGGAGGCATTCATGAGGGTGCCTCAGCTGTAAAAGCATCTAAAGCACAGGGTGATTTCTCCTCATGGCTTGACCCCCTTATTTCAGAGGCGTCCCAGAAATATGGTGTTGACGTCGGGCTTATAAAAGCGGTCATCAAAGCTGAAAGTAATTTCAATCCACAGGCAGAGTCACATGCCGGCGCACGTGGGTTGATGCAGCTTATGCCGGCTACCGCCCGCTCGCTTGGAGTCAGTGACTCATTTGATCCGGAACAGAATGTAATGGCAGGTACCCGTTTCCTCAGGGATATGCTTCAACGATACAATGGCGATGTAGATGCAGCTTTAGCTGCGTATAACTGGGGTCCGGGCAATGTTGACAAACGTCCGGAGCATCTGCCGCGCGAAACACGCGACTATCTGGTGCGTGTTAAAGAGCTGTACGCTGCGTACACTACCTGAACATTTTTATCACCAATCTCCTACCCTTATGACTACAGGGCTGTGTACAAAACAGAGTACACAGCTCTTTAATCGATTCCCCGTGACGAGGCATTCATGGCGCAATTATATATTGTCGGTACCGGACCCGGTGCAACCGCTCACCTGACGGAAGCCGCCAGGCAGGCTATTGCAGATTCTGATGTCATCATTGGCTATGATAGTTACGTCGAACTTGTACGCCCGCTCCTGGAGGGGAAACAGGTCCTTTCCACCGGGATGATGCAGGAAGTGCAGCGCTGCCGTGAAGCGATTCGGCTGACACGCTCCGGTGAATCGGTCGCGCTCGTGTCGGGCGGTGACTCAGGGATTTATGGCATGGCCGGCCTGGTGCTTGAGCTGCTGGAAACGGACCGCAGTGAAAAGCCGGATGAACCTCATGTTGATGTCCTGATAGTACCCGGCATTTCGGCAGTTCAAGCCGCCGCAGCCCTGCTCGGCGCTCCGCTGATGCACGACTTTGCCGTGATTTCATTATCGGATTTGCTGACGCCGTGGGACCGTATCAAAACCCGATTAGAGGCTGCTGCCCGTGCTGATTTTGTGGTCGCCATATATAATCCGCGCAGCAAAAGCCGGAGAACACAGATAGAAGAAGCGCAAACAATCTTTCTTGCCTGCCGCCCTGCAGACACTCCGGCAGGGATCGTCCGAAACGCCTGCCGAGATGGCCAGGCGGTGGTTGTCACCACGCTCGGGCGCATGCTTGATCACGAGATTGACATGACCAGCATCGTACTTATCGGTAACGCCAGCAGTTTTATTGATGCGGAGCGGCGTATCGTCACTCCGCGCGGATATGCTGACAAATACGGCCCCGGAGCCGTTACCGGAGAACCCGCCTCTGAGCCGGGCCCGCTGCCTCTCCCCGGAGCAGTCATGTTGTGCGGAACGGCATCTGACGTCGGAAAATCAGTTATCACATCCGGTTTCTGCCGCTATCTGGTCAAGCGCGGGTTGACCGTGGCTCCGTTTAAATCACAGAACATGTCTCTCAACTCCTGCGTTACGCCGGAAGGGGGGGAAATCGGCCGTGCACAGGCCGTTCAGGCGCAGGCGTGTGGCATCAATCCCCATACGGATATGAATCCGGTACTGCTCAAGCCGAATTCTGATACCGGCAGCCAGGTTATCGTACACGGAAAGCCGGTCGGCAATATGTCTGTCCGTGAATATGATCTCTATAAGCCGACTGCGTTTGAAAAGGTCCGGGAAAGTTTCGGTCGCCTTCGTCAGGCATATGACTTCATTGTCATTGAGGGGGCGGGGAGTATCTCCGAGATTAACCTGAAAATGAATGATATTGCCAATATGAAAATCGCCGCAATGGCGCGATGTCCGGTGATATTGATTGCCGACATTGACCGGGGTGGCGTTTTTGCCCAGATTGTCGGAACGATTGCGTTGCTTGACCGGACCGAGCGCGCCTATATCAAAGGGATTATTATCAACAAATTCCGTGGTGATGTCGATATTCTGACTCCTGGCATCGATTTCATTGAACAGCGTACCGGCATTCCGGTACTCGGCGTGCTGCCCTGGTTTGCCGATATTCGCCTGCCGGAGGAAGACAGTGTCGTCCTGGGGCAGCGCTCAAAAGGTATCGGCACGATGCCCGGACAGAAAAAAATCAATATCGGTGTTGTCAGACTGCCGAGAATCTCTAATTTTACCGACTTTGACCCGCTGCAGAATGAGCCTGATGTTATCCTCAGGTATGTAGAAACACCGGAACAGGTGCAGGGTCTGGATATCCTGATACTTCCCGGAAGTAAATCGACCATAGCCGATCTCAACTTTCTCCGTGAACGGGGACTTTACGACGTCATACGCGACTTTACGGGACATATAATCGGCATTTGCGGTGGATTTCAGATGCTTGGCACAACCATACATGATCCTGAAGGAGTTGAATCGTCTGTTTCAGAGGCACAGGGGCTGAATCTGCTCCCATCTGTAACCCATCTCAGGTCAGAAAAAGAAACCCATCAGGCGCAGGCGTATCTCGGTAAAGCCGGCCTGCTCGTTGCTCCTCAATGTGACGGCGCCATATCCGGATATGAAATCCATATGGGCGAGACAACGCCCGGCTCTGGTGTCAGGCCATTCTCACGAATTATTCTGCGCGGCACTGCTTCTGTTTCAGTAGAAGACGGGGCCATTTCCAGCGATGGCAGGGTTTTTGGGACATATCTGCATGGCCTCTTTGAAAATGATCAGTTTCGGGATAATTATCTGGACCGCGTTCGCCTTGAAAAGGGGCTGCCACTGCGGCAGGCCGAAGTAAAGCAGCCGCAGCATGATCCGTTTGACCAACTGGCAGAACAGCTTGAAAAGCATCTCGATCTGCCGAGACTCCTGGCAATTTGTGGGCTGGGCAGTGACGGCACCTGATTCTCTGACTGTTTTTCTGGCGCTGCTGCTCGACCTGATAATCGGCGATCCGCACGGAATACCACATCCGGTGGTGGCTATCGGCCACTTGATCAGCGTGCTGGACCGAAACTTGCGGTTGAACTGGCTTCATGAACGGCTGGCAGGTCTGCTCCTGCTGCTGCTGGTCGTTGGCGCCGCCGCAGGCGTAACCTGGGCTCTTTTGAAGATGCTCACCCTGCTCATGCCGCTTGCAGGCTGGATTGCCGCCATTATTGTCTCCTCCACCTGCCTCGCCGCCCGCTCCCTGCACAAGGAGTCTTCTCGCGTTGCCTCAGCACTGAAAACAGGAGATCTCACTGCCGCACGTCAGTACCTCTCCTATATCGTCGGAAGAGACACTGATCAGCTTGAAGAGCCGGAGATCTGGCGCGCGGTGATCGAGACGGTTGCCGAAAATACCTCTGACGGTATTATTGCGCCGCTCTTCTGGCTGACAATCGGCGGCCCGGTTGCCGCAATGGCCTATAAGGCGGTCAGCACGCTTGATTCAATGGTCGGCTACCGGAACCGGCGCTACCTCCAGTTCGGATGGGCATCGGCGCGAATGGACGACCTGTTGAACTATATTCCTGCCCGCCTCTCCGCGCTGCTGCTGATTGCGGCCACCCCTCTTGCCGGATGTTCTTTGTCAGGCGCAGCGCGGATAACGCTCCGGGATCGTCATAATCATCCGTCGCCCAACAGCGGCCACCCGGAAGCAGCTGCTGCAGGCGCTTTGGGAGTGAGGCTTGGCGGGGCTTCCAGCTACTGTGGTGTCCCCTCCTGGAAAGAGTATATTGGTGAACCGCATAACCTTCCTGATGAGCAGGCATATCACCGTATGATCAGACTCATGTATATTTCAACCGTGCTGATGGCTGCTGCCTGTATGATTGCAGCCTTCTGTCTGAGAGGCTTCCGTGTCCCTTTCGTATGATCATGGCGGCAATGTTTTCACTGTTGCACGAGCGCTCGGCGTTACCGCCAGTCAGATTCTGGATTTTTCCGCCAGCATAAATCCTCTTGGTATGTCGCCTCAGGTTCGGGCCGCTCTGATACATTCGCTCGACACTCTGGTTCATTACCCTGACAGCAGTCATGCCGAACTCAAACAGACGCTGGCAGACTATCACCGGCT
Organism: Desulfuromonadaceae bacterium; assembly: GCA_049318985.1. GTDB lineage: Bacteria > Desulfobacterota > Desulfuromonadia > Geobacterales > Pseudopelobacteraceae > JACRCG01. Next base: position 26,200 of record JBMOEI010000002.1, on the reverse strand, counting down.
TCCTGCGCAAAATTTTACGATTGCCAACGGTTCGACCGAACTGATTTATAACCTGCCGGCCATGGTGCCCGGCAGGAAAGCGCTGATTATCTCCCCTTCGTTCAGTGAATACGTTCGGGCGCTCACTCAGCACGGGTGGGAAATAGAGCATTTTGTTCTGACTCCTGAAAGTGGTTTTGCCATTGATTTAGCTAGGCTGGAGCAAACCGTTGCAGGTGGTGTGGATGTGCTTTTTCTCTGTAATCCCGGAAACCCAGGCGGGATACTGTATCCGCAGTCAGTGGTCGAAGCGGTGTATCGCCTCTGTCAATCTGCCGGCACCTTTCTGGTTCTGGATGAAGCATTCATGGATTTTTGTGAGGAAGGGTCTGCCAAGCAGATGATCGCAGGCAGTGACAAGGCTGTCATACTGCGCTCAATGACAAAATTCTTTGCAATCCCCGGCTTGCGTCTCGGTTATGCCATCTGCAATGAACCACTTGCTGAACGTCTTGGCTCGATGGGCGGGCCCTGGAGTGTCAATACGTTGGCATTGACGGCCGGGGTGGCGGCTTTGCAGGATTCGGCACATAACAGGAGGAGTCTCGAATTTGTTCAGCAGGAGCGGACAGCACTCTGTGAACTCCTCAAGCGGTTTTCACAGCTCAAGCTGTATCCTTCACGCGCCAACTACCTGCTGATAGAAACGATGAGCGGACCGACTGCCCGGGAAATTAAAGAGAAATTGATGGAGCACCGGATTATGATACGCGATTGTACCAATTTTACGGGACTGACCGACCGATTTTTCCGGATTGCCGTTAGGACGTGTGAAGAGAATACGTTTCTGATAGAAAATTTAGGCAGGATGGTGGCGTAGGGGCACGGCGAGCCGTGCCCCTACCTTTTGCAAGAAGTTATTTGTCTTTTCGTGGCACGACAACAATGCCGGACTCGGTGATGGTGTAGCCGTTTTCAAGATCTGCTTTTGTATCGTAGCCGATCGTCGTACCGTCAGGAACGACTACTCCTTTGTCGATAATCGCCTTTTTGATCTTTACATGACGGCCGACGTTGACGTTTTCAAACAGGATCGAGTCTTCAATAAGGCTGTAGCTGTTGACCTTGCAGAGCGGGCCGAGAATGGAACGTCTGACGGTACTGCCACTGGTAATGCAGCCGGCACAGACGTAGGAATCAATATTTACACCACGCCGGTCACTATCGTCGAATACGGTTTTCGCCGGCGGCAGGTTGCCCTGATTGGTAAGGATGGGCCACTTGTAGTTGTACAGGTTAAGTTGCGGCGAAACGTGAATGAGATCCATGTTCGCTTCATAATAAGAGTCGAGGGTGCCGACATCTTTCCAGTAACCGCGCTCTTCAGCCCTCATGCCGTCGACATGGTTGTCATTGAAGTTGTAGGCAAAAACCCGGTCGCCGCTCTCAAGCATCATCGGAATGACATGCTTGCCAAAATCAAGATCCTCGTGATGTTTTTTCCCTTCCAGCAGGACGTCAATCAACTTTTTAGTGGAAAAAATATAATTTCCCATTGAAGCAAAGCAGGTCTCACGTCCGGGGATCGGTTCCGGTACTTCCGGCTTTTCAGTAAAAGCAATTACCCGGGCATCATCATTAACGGAAAAAACTCCAAACCGGGTAGCTTCTTCTGCGGGCACTTCCAGAGCGGCTATGGTTATATCCGCACGATTCTTGCGGTGTGCGGCGATCATCTGGGTGATGTCCATTTTGTAGATATGGTCCCCACCGAAAATTGCCACGTAATCAGCATCCGATGACTCAACAAAGCGGAGATACTGAAGGATTGCGTCAGCGGTACCCTTGAACCACTCTTCACTTTCACTGCTCGTCTCGGGAGAGATTGCCACATAGAATTCTCCCAGTCCCGTCCATTTGCCCCACGATTCGCGAATATGTTTGTTCAGTGAATACGCGCGGTACTGTGTCAGGATATAAACTTTTTTGATGCCGGAGTTGAACAGGTTGCTTAATACAAAATCGATGATTCTGTATTTCCCGCCAAACGCGACGCCTGGTTTGGCACGCCGCAATGTCAGGGGACTAAGGCGCTCGCCTTTGCCACCTGCCAGAACCATGGCGATTGTGTTTCTGCCGAGATTGTCCATGGAAAACATATACACCCCCCTGAGTAAGTATCTTAAAACAGCGTAACTCTACCGCATTACGCTGCAATTGAATATACAAAAATCAATCAATTGTCAAAAGTCAGTTAAAATTGTCATTATAGTGCATTGGGCGTCATTCAGGTAAGAGGGGCGACTGCGTCTACAACAATAAATGGCTTGCCTGAATGATATAATAAAGCTTATCATACACAGTTTGTAAGGTAATCCAAGCGTGAGGTGTTGTTGCTGTGGTGTGGAAATCAATCGGTATTTTTGACTCCGGAGTGGGCGGATTAACTGTTCTGCGAGAGATAATGGACTCTCTTCCGCAGGAAGATACGCTTTATTTTGGTGACACAGCTCGTGTTCCGTATGGCACCAAGTCTCCTGAAACAGTGACACGTTACGCCTGCGAGATTGCTGCTTTTCTGATGAAACGTGATATCAAGCTGCTGGTTGTGGCCTGCAATACCGCTTCTGCCGTTGCACTGCCGGCGCTCAAACGATTGCTGACGATCCCGGTGGTTGGGGTCATTGAGCCGGGGGCACGTCGGGCGACCCTGGTAACCCGTTCCGGGAAAATCGGTGTTATCGGTACTGCCGGTACAATACGCAGCAGCGCATATGCCCGGGCGATTAAACGCCTGAAACCGGGGGCTGAGGTTCTTACCCGTGCCTGCCCTCTGTTTGTTCCATTAGCTGAGGAGGGGTGGACCGATAATCAGGTGGCGAGGTTGACGGCCCAGACATATCTCCAGGAACTAAAGGAATCAGATGTTGATACGTTAGTGCTTGGCTGCACCCACTATCCGCTCCTGAAACCTCTCCTGGCAGATATTATGGGAGGTGATGTGGTGCTGGTCGATTCGGCAGAGGAAACTGCCCGGACAGTAGCTGCAATCCTTTCAGATAAACGGCTGCTCCGCCCCCCGACGGAAAAAGGCAACCATAACTACTTCGTTACTGACATTCCGGCCGGTTTTATCCGGGTTGGTAATCGGTTTCTTGGCGGTAAACTTGGCGATGTCTATCAGGTCAGTCTTGATGAAGAAACGGGAATAGTTTGATGTCACTGCACCGTCGAAAAAAAATTACTATCAGTTTATTGATTCCATTTATTATTTTTGTCCTGTTTTTCAGTATCATGATTTGGCAAAAATATCGCTCCAGTCAAGAAGTCCTTGTCATTCCGCCTCAAGCGGGTATGCAGAACATGCGTTCGGTCACCCTGTTTTTTACCGCAGATGGAGTTCACCTGACCCGTGAAACACGCGCGCTTGACCAATGTGATGATGACACGGCCTGCCTGAAGAACGTTCTCGACGAGTTACTCAATGGCCCGATTAGTGAACTTTCGGAAACTGTGCCGGAAGGAGTAATTGTCTCTTCTGTGAGTATTGAAGGCGATCAGGGGACGATCAAGTTTAATAATATGTTTTCCGAAGCGATGCCTTCCGGAAGTTCAGCTGAAATGCTTGCGGTCTATTCAGTTGTAAATACCACGGCAATCAATTTTCCGCAGATCCGGAAAGTAAAAATAGAAGTTGATGGCAACAAAACAGGGACGTTACACCATCTCGATATTTCAGATCCCTTGATGCCGGACTATACTTTAGAACTCCCCACGCCGACAGCATCTGGAAAATAGGGCATTTCAATGGTTCTCGGATATAATCACAATCTGATGTACAAAGGTGAAATATTCCATGTTCAAACGGAAGATAGTGGAGTGATAAAGCCGCATATAATTACGCTCCTCTATCGAGGCGGCGTGATTATCAGCTCAAAAAAAACCAGCTATGCCGATATTTTGAAGATGGACAATCTCGACGTCGTCGTTGAAGAGTTAATGAAAGAGCAGCATAAAGAGATGATGCGCCGATTGAAAGCAGGTGAATTCGATGAAAAAGCCTTTTCACTGAATGCCCGGTTGATTGAAAATTATGAAATTCCTGTATTAGCACCGGAAACCGATCCGGTTGCTGAACTTTTTTCAGCGAAATCTTCTCGTGGTAATGCGTCAAAAGGAGCTGTTTCTCTCCTGTTTGAATTGCCGCAGGAAACAGCGAAAGATGATCGTGATAAGTAACTATTTCTCTCATTGTCCGACAACCGCGAAGGGTGCCACGTATGCTCCGTAGTCTTACCACACGCGTAATAGCAACGACTATTTCCCTGCTTGTAGCGGGCATTTTTATTTATACGATATTCAACCTCCGCCATCAGCAGGCAATATTTATTGATTCGGCCCGTGAGAGTACGGAGTTGCTTTTACATACGGTAGAGAGCAGCATTTATAACACCATGCATCTTGGAAATGTCCAGGATGTCGGCTCAATCCTGTCGACGGTAGGGCAGCATAACCAGCTTGTTGGCGTGAGAATATTCCATCCTCACGGGGTTATACTCCGTTCCTCGATTCTGAGTGAAGTAGGCAGAAATGTCAGCCCCGATGATTACAAAATTTATCAAAGCCCAAAGAACTACAGCATATTTGAGATCCCCTTGCATGGCGAAGTACTGTCAATGGTTAAGCCGATATATAATGAGGCCGCCTGTCATGCCTGCCATGGTAATAAGGCCCGTGTGATCGGAGTTCTCAATATTAATTATTCTTTGAACAGAACTAAAGCACAGATTTTTGACGCTTCACGGATATTTGTAATTTCGTCGGTTGCAATTACACTGTTCCTGGCAATTGCCGTATCTTTTCTTCTGCTGCGCTTTGTCAAAAAACCGCTTGATAATCTGATCAATACAATGTTGAAAGTAGAAAAAGGGGATTTTGCTGTTCGGATTTCCTATGAAGGAAAAGACGAGATAGGACACGTTATACAAAGTTTCAACTCAATGGTTGATCGTCTTGACCTTGCTCGAAAAGAGCTTGAACAACTGCATTTTGTGCAGTTGGAGCGAGCTGACCGTTTAGCGTCGATCGGTGAAATGGCCGCCGGCATCGCCCATGAAATCAAAAACCCGCTTGCCGGTATATCGGCTGCCGTTACCATTATAAAAGACGATATGTCTGTTGATGATCCCCGTGGAGCCATTCTGGGTGAGGTTGTCGATCAGGTCAAAAGGCTTGACAAGACCGTAAATGACCTGCTCTTTTTTGGAAAGCCGTCGCTTCCGGAGCGTAGCTGGGTCGATATTAACGTAATTCTGACGACAACACTTAAATTTGCTTCACAGCATCGTGGCGGTGTCAGAATTGAAAGGAATGTAGAGCTGCAACCGAATCTGCCTCCAGTGTATGCCGACGGGAAGCAGATGCAGCAGGTGTTTCTGAATATTTTCTTGAATGCGTATCAAGCAATGACGACTGGTGGTGTTCTTGGCATTGTTTCATCATTAGTTCTCAGTAACGGCATTCAATATGTACGGGTTGATATTTCAGATACCGGGGAAGGCATTCCCCCCCTGATTCTGGAAAAAATATTCACACCATTCTACACCACGAAAGCACAGGGGACCGGCTTGGGTTTGCCGATCTGCAGCAAGCTTGTAAAGCTGCACAATGGCAACATCCGTGTAAGCAGCAGTGATACAGCCGGTACGATTTTTACTATTGAACTGCCGACCGGTTATCCTGAATCAACTGACACAAGTGAGGTTACGTGATGAAACATAATAAGCTATTGGTCGTAGATGACGAGCATCTTATTCGCTGGTCACTTGAGCAAAATCTTAAAAAACAGGGTTACGAGGTTGTCGCGGCAGGAACCGGTGAAGACGCCTTGCGTCTTGTCCGTGAAGAACAGCCCGATCTGGTTCTGCTTGATATACAGCTGCCAGGCATGAGCGGCATTGATGTCCTGGAAAAGATAAAAGAGCATGATGAAGATATCATTGTCATCATGGTTACGGCCAACAGTGGTCTTGAAAACGCCGTCAAAGCGATGCGGCTCGGTGCATATGACTATGTCAGCAAGCCGTTCAATCTGGAAGAGCTGTCGATCGTTGTCAGAAAAGCGCTCGATTCTTCAGACCTTAAGCAGGAAGTTGTCCGGTTGCGGACAGAAACAAAAAAGAATGGTCCGCCAAATATTATCGGTACCAGCAGGCATGTCAAGTCGCTGATGGAGGTACTTGACAAGGTTGCCCGCAGTGAGGCATCAACGGTTCTGGTTCAGGGTGAATCCGGTACCGGCAAGGAACTGGTTGCAAAATGGATACACTACAGTTCCAATCGTGCCGAAAAGCCTTTTATTGCAATTAACTGCGCTGCCGTACCGGCCACTCTGCTGGAAAGTGAACTGTTCGGTCATGAGAAGGGCGCCTTCACCGATGCGAAGGCCAACAAAAAAGGATTGTTTGAATTAGCAGATGGCGGTACTGTTTTTCTGGACGAAATCGGGGACATGGAAATGGGGATGCAGGCTAAACTGCTCCGTTTCCTTGAGGACCGTTCATTCAGGAGGATAGGAGGCGGACGTGTTTTTACCGTTGATGTCAGAATTATCTCTGCAACTAACAAAGATCTTCACAAATCAATCGAAGAAAGAACATTCCGTAATGACCTTTATTACCGGCTGCAGGTAATCCCGATAATGCTTCCGTCACTGCGCGAGCGTAAAGAGGATATCGTTCCGCTTGCGACTCATTTTATCAGTTTGTTTAATCGCGACTTCAATAAAAAAGTTCAGGGCATTGACAGTATTGCGGAACGTATGTTGAAGGAATACAGCTGGCCAGGCAATATCAGGGAGCTGAAAAACGTCATTGAACGGGCAATAATTCTCGGCAATAATGATACGTTGCTGCTGGAGCATCTGCCGTTGGAAATCGTTGCCAAAACATCTGTTCCTTCGGGAGGAGAGTCTGCATCGTCATTCCGTCTGCCACCTGAAGGTATCGATATTGAAGAAGTTGAAAGAGAGCTTATCAGGCAGGCACTTGAGGTAACGGAATGGAACCAGTCAAAGGCGGCTAAGAAACTGAATCTGGGGATTGATGCCTTCCGCTACCGGATGAAGAAGTTTGGCTATTTGAAGTAACAGTATAAACCCCGCTCAGTTCGACTGACGGGGCTTCGGTGTACCTGCCCTCCCGGTGCAGACCGGACATCCCTGCAGGGCAAACGGTTTTTCAAGACGACAGGTGGAGAGCAGGTTGTCATTCTGAAATATTTCACCGGTTGGGCCATCGGCTTTTATCTCCCCTTCGTGCAGAACAATAGTCCTCTGACAGAGTTCCAGCACCATATCGAGATCGTGCGTAGTAAAAATTTTTGTGTGGTGAAATTCCCGCAGGAGCGCCATGATCTGGCGCCGTGCAAAAGGGTCAAGTCCGCTGGTCGGTTCATCCAGAACGAGAATGTCCGGTGTCATGGCGAGCACTGTAGCAATGGCGACCCGCTTCTTTTCCCCACCGGAAAGATGGTATGGCGGTTTTGCACTCAGATGTCCGGCGCCGACCTTGGCAAGCGCCTCCGCAACTCTCTCTTCAACGTCTGTTCCGACAAGGCCGAGGTTTAACGGCCCAAAGGCAACATCGTCAAAAACTGTCGGCATGAAAAGCTGATCATCAGGATTTTGAAAAACCATACCGACCGTACGGCGGATATCGGACAGTGTCCCTTTCGACAGCGGCGTATCGCCAATCCTGATCTGCCCGGCGGTCGCTTTGAGGCAGCCGTTCAGGTGCTGTACGAGTGTTGATTTTCCGGCGCCGTTGGCACCGATGATTGCGACTGATTCACCATGAGTGATGCGAAAGGAGACATCCCTGATGGCACTGGTGCCGTCAGGATAAACGTGCTGAAGATGTGTGACTTCAACGATGTGATGACTCACGGGTAGATTCCTGCCGCCATAGTTCCAATTAGTCCTGAAATATCAAACACGCGCAGAGTAATGAAGAGTGATGTCCAGCCGAGCAGATAGCAGAGATCGCCAGCGCCGAAGCGGGATTGACGGCGCGCATGAAACTGACCGACGAAGCCGCGTGCCAGCATGGCGCTATGAATTCGTGCTGCCTGCTGCCAGGTGCGCAGCAGCAGGTGCCCCGCAAGCGAACTGAAGCTGACAACCCCCAACCCCTTTTTACCGCACGAACGGAGTTCGCGAGCCCGAGATGCCCTGCTGCTTTCATCGGCAAGCACAAAAATATAGCGCTGCAGGAACTGCAGTTGCACCGTGAAGAGTTGCGGGATTCCGAGGCGTTCAAGAGCCTGGCAGACGGCAGCGAATCCGGTTGTTCCTATCAGGATGAACGCCGCTCCGACCGTCAGCAGTGAACGGATGAAAAGTGAGACAAGCGATATCCAGCCGCCGGTAATGGCGACGTGGCCAATCTGATAGAGCGAGGTGTGATCAAAAACAGGATTGAAACATCCAACCATCACCACAAAGGGGCAGACCAGCGCTATTTTACGGGCAAGAAAGAGTGCGGGCAGGTTCGCAAGCGCAATCATAACAGCCGGGAAGATGCAGAACGGAAGCAGGCGGGCGAGTTCATATCTGCCGCACGAAACAACTGCAACAATGAATACAAACGTCACCAGCACTTTCGCACGTGCATCAAGGGCATGGATTGGCGAGTTGCCGCCAGCCAACAGTTCCAGACGTTTTAAGTCGATAACTGCGGCGTTGATGGATATCATCGAGTTTTCCTTTCAATATAACGGAATCTGTAACACATATTTAAGAATAATCACACGAAAAAGTAAGTTTATCCGGGTTCGTGACATTTATGATGAAATCGGCTAGGATGCCGTCTAATGATGCTTCAACAAACTCAGCACGGACGCATAACGTAACGGAATTGGTATTAAGGAGGAGAGAGCGTGGGGCAAACGGTACGATTTGGTATTTCGCTGGATGAAAAACTGCTGCAAAATTTCGATCAGCTGATAGAACAGAAGAGTTATATGAATCGTTCAGAGGCGATCCGTGACCTGATCCGGGCGTCGCTTGTTGAGGAACGGTGCGGTGCCGAGGATCAGGAGGCTGTCGGTACGGTGACGCTTGTCTATAACCACCATGTTCGCGATCTTGCCGATAAATTGACCGACCACCAGCATGCCCACCACGATCAGATAATTTCTGCTCTGCATGTTCACCTTGATGCCCATAACTGCCTTGAGGTGCTGGTTATTCGCGGCACGGTGCTGATCGTAAAACAGATTGCCAATGAACTCATCAGTGTCAAAGGTGTCAAACATGGCAAACTGGTGTTGACTACCACCGGGGAGAATCTCTAGCACAATGGAGCCGCACCCATGAAAACGGCTGTGACAATAGCTCTGTTCTGTGCGGGTGGCGGGCTTACCCGCTTTTATCTGTCAGGATGGGTCTATAGTCTGCTGGGACGGGCTTTTCCGTATGGAACATTTGCCGTCAATATCATCGGGGCGTACCTGATCGGACTGATCATGGAAGTCGGTATGCGCAGTACACTCATTCCCGATACCCTCCGTTTGGGCCTGACCGTCGGCTTTCTTGGCGGCTTGACGACGTTTTCAACATTCAGCTACGAAACATTTGCGCTGCTGGAGGATGGCCGCTTTTTGACGGCCTTTGCCAATATTATTGCCAGTGTTGCTGTCTGTCTGCTGTTTACGTGGTTAGGGATTGTCACAGTGCGAACGCTAGCATAATAAGAGTGAAGGGTGAAGGGTGAATATGATAACCGGGGAAAAAACTATATGAAAAACAGTGCGAAATTTTTTGTTGCCGGACATCGCGGCATGGTTGGCTCTGCCATTGTAAGAGCACTTCAGGCAGGTGGCTATACCAACCTGCTGCTCCGTTCGCGCGTCGAACTCGATCTTTGCAACCAGCAGGCGGTTGAGGATTTTTTCCGTGAGCAGCAGCCCGAATACGTTTTTCTTGCCGCCGCCCGCGTGGGGGGAATCATCGCCAACAGCAGCTATAAGGGCGAGTTTATTCATGACAATCTGATGATTCAGAACAACATCATTCACAATTCCTGGGTGCATGGTGTCACGCGACTGCTGTTTCTCGGCAGCACCTGTATTTATCCGAAATTCGCTCCCCAGCCGATGAAAGAGGAGCATCTACTGACCGGCCCGCTCGAACCGACCAACGACGCCTATGCCATTGCAAAAATCGCCGGAATCTGTCAGTGCCGCTCCTACAATCAACAGTACGGCACAAAGTATTTATCTGCCATGCCGAATAACCTGTATGGATCCAACGATAATTTCGATCTGGAAAAATCACATGTTCTCCCGGCCATGATCCGCAAGTGTCACGAAGCTAAGCAGCGTGGCGACACGACCGTGACCATATGGGGCACCGGCACACCGCTGCGTGAATTCCTTCAGGTTGATGATCTGGCGGCGGCGTGTCTGTTTTTGATGAATCTTGAAGAGAGCCGCTACGATGCACTGCTGCATGATCCCGACGCCCCGGCTCTGATTAATGTCGGCTCCGGCCAGGAAATAAGCATCCGCGATCTGGCGTTGCTAATACAGGATGTGGTCGGCTTTGCTGGGGAACTGGTGTTTGACAGTGATAAGCCTGACGGAACACCGCGCAAGCTGGTGGATTCCTCGCGAATCCACGCACTGGGATGGCAGCATACAGTTGCATTGCGCGATGGAATCGTTGGAGCATACCGATGGTTTTTGGAAAACCGGCCATCTGGAGAGTAATTCATGACAAGAAAAGCGCTTATATGTGGCATATCAGGTCAGGATGGTTCCTATCTTTCCCGTTTTCTTCTTGAGAAAGGGTATGAAGTTCATGGTTCTGCGCGAGATGCCCAGGTGGCATCGTTTGCGAATCTCAGCAGATTGGGGATTTATGAGCAGATCCGCTTTCATTCCATGGCGCTTAATGATTTCCGGAGCGTTCTGCAGGTGTTGGTGAATGTTCAGCCTGACGAAATATACAATCTCGCGGGGCAGAGCTCGGTCGGACTCTCTTTTGACCAACCGGTGGAAACATTGGAAAGCATCAGTGTCGGGACATTGAACCTACTGGAGGCGATCCGCTTCATGAAGCTCCCGACCAGGCTCTATAATGCCGGTTCAAGCGAATGTTTCGGCAATACCGGAGGGCAACCGGCGGACGAAAACACCCCGTTCCGTCCGCGCAGCCCGTATGCAGTGGCCAAGGCAACAGCCTTCTGGGAGATTGCCAACTACCGGGAGGCATATAATCTGTATGCCAGCACCGGGATATTGTTCAACCATGAATCGCCACTACGCCCCGAGCGCTTTGTCACCCAGAAAATTGTCCGGAGTGCCTGCCGGATAGCCGGGGGAGCTGATGAAAAACTTAAACTCGGTAATATTGAAATTGGCAGAGACTGGGGATGGGCACCCGAGTATGTTGAGGCGATGTGGCTGATCCTTCAGCAGCAAGAGGCCGATGATTTTGTGATCGCTACCGGTGAAACAAACCGCCTTGAGGATTTTGTCGCTGAGGTTTTCCGCTGTGTTGGCCTCGATTGGCGCGATCACGTAGAAAGTGATGCATCACTGCTGCGCCCGTCAGAAATAATGGTAAGCAGGGCCAACCCGGAAAAATCGGCGCGTCTGCTTGGCTGGCAGGCAACATATGGGATGAAGGATGTTGCAAAAATGATGGTGGCGGATTTCTGTAGTAACGTACATTCGGGTTCTAAATAGCAGCACCTTTTTTTGGGCCATCGTTCACATTATGAACAAACATCTTGCACACTCCTCCTTTTTTCTCTATTGTTCAGATCATGAACGATTCAGTCGAAAAACCGCTTGACTCATCCCGCTCTCTCCAACTCCTTTCTGAAATCAGCGGTGATGCGCCTCTTTCACAGCGCGAGCTTTCGCGTCGACTCGGCATTGCCGTCGGTCTGGTCAATTCGTATCTTAAAAACCTTGTCTCTAAAGGGTTTGTACGGGTCAAAAACTTCCCCAGCAACCGCTACGCCTATCTACTTACCCCGCAAGGCATTGCTGAAAAAAGCCGTCTCGCCTACCAGCACCTCAGTTACTTCACCAGTCTCTACACCGTGGTACGGCAGGATTATCTCGATCTGTTCCACCGTCTGGAAGATTCCGGAATACGTGAGGTGGTTTTTTGCGGAGTGGATGAAGTAGCGGAAATTGCCTACTTGTCGCTGCAGGAGACCGGGCTGAGGTTGGAGTCGGTCATGGATAACGAGCGGCAGGGGGAGATGTTTTTTGGATTGCGGGTTGCGCCATTAGAGGAAGGTATACGAGTTGTCGGCGCTGCGGTGGTAATATCTTCCCTGAAACAGAGAGATGAGATACTCCAGCTTCTGCTGAAGCTTGGTGTCTCTTCCGGCAGAATCGTTGTCGTTAATTCGGCTGGTGATAAAAAAAACTGATGTCGGCAAATTTTTCCTGGCTTACATACCTACCCTCCTTTATCCAGAAGCGTGTAGAAGGTCGACAGAACCTGCAGAAGATAATCGGCAATACCGGTTGGCTGTTTTTTGACAAAGGACTTCGCCTGGGTATGGGATTGCTTGTGAGCGCCTGGATGGCAAGGTACCTGGGCCCCGAACTGTTTGGCACGTATAATTACGCTCTTGCCTTTGTCATGATATTTTCAACGCTGGCCAATTTGGGGCTTGATGGAATTGTCGTTCGCGACATTGTCCGGGACCCGGCGTGCATGGATGAGACTCTGGGTAGTGCCTTCGTTTTAAAATTTATCGCCGGAATTTTGACTCTTCTGGTGACTAGCGCTTCAATCGCTCTGCTCAGGCCGAATGACACCCTGATATTCTGGATGGTCACCATCACAGCGGCCGGAACTGTTTTTCAAGCTTTTGATACGATTGATTTTTGGTTTCAGTCACAGGTTTGCTCGAAGAATGTGGTCTATGTCCGTAGCGTGGCATTTCTGCTGATATCATTTGTGAAGATCGCTCTGATTTTGGCGCACGCACCGCTTGTTGCCTTTGCACTGGCAGGTTTGGGAGAGGTTGCAATCGCCGCTGTAGGTCTTGTCATCGCCTACAAGCGTAACGGTCGGTATCTCCGGGACTGGTCAGCAAGTATCCCTCGGGTGAAAAAACTGCTTGAAGACAGTTGGCCGTTGATTCTTGGCGGCCTGTTTTTGTCAATTCATGCCCGGATTGATCAGGTCATGCTTGGTCAAATGATCAGTCAGCAGGAAGTCGGGTATTTCTCTGCGGCCACCAAACTGATTGATGTGCTTGGCTTTGTGCCCGTCATTATTTATAGCTCCGTTGCTCCAGAGATTACAAATGCCAAGGTTCAAGGTGAACAAATATACTTTGACAAACTGGCGCATGTGTATCGGGTAATGACAATCCTCTTTCTGGTAACAGCAGTACCGGTGTTGCTGGTGGCCGACTGGCTGGTTGTGTTTCTGTACGGTAGCGAATATCAGGCCGCCGGGAAACTGCTTTGTCTCTATGTAATACGTTTGTTTTTTACGAACATCGGCATGGGTAAAGCACTTTTCATAACCAACGAGAATCTTTTTCGGTATGCAATGCTTACGGCTTTGATTGGTTCCATAAGCAATATTGGTCTCAATTACCTCTGGATTCCCACGTACATGTCGGTCGGTGTTATCTGGGCAATGATCGTTTCATTTGCGGTGAGCACGTTTGCAGTGGATATTTTCTTTTCCCGTACCCGCAACCATCTGAAAGTAATGATAAAAGCAATTTTAACTCCCTGGCAGGTCAGGATCTGAGAGGGTACTATTGATGAACTGGGATTCAGAAAAAGGATATTCCTGATGGAAACGCAGAACCTATGCCGGATCCGCCCCAAACAACTGGCCTTCCTGGTACTCCCCTATCGCTTGTGTGCCGTATTGCAACAGGGGTTCGGCGTCAATTTCAACATGCTGAAGGGGCTGCGCGCTATTGCCGGATTCCTCAGGGAATACCTGGCTTATCAGCGGGGAAACAACAATCACCACTTCTCCGTGCGTACCCTTGATGTTGTTCCCTGCCTACTTGATCGGACAGCGTCGACCCCCTTGGAGCCAACCTATTTCTATCAGGACAGTTGGGCTGCCGGGAAAATATTCACACTTTGTCCTGAACGGCATTACGATGTCGGTTCGTCAGCAATGACTGTGGGAATTATCTCCCAGTTCGTGCCGACCACCATGATTGATATCCGGCCGATTGATCTGAAACTGCAAAATCTCTTGTTCCAACAAGGGTCGATCGTGGAACTGCCGTTTCCTGATAATTCCATTGCAAGCCTTTCCTCTCTCTGCGTCGTTGAACATATAGGCTTGGGTAGGTATGGTGATCCCGTTGATCATTGGGGGAGCGAGAAGGCAATTATGGAACTGAAGCGTGTACTGAAGCCGGGAGGCGATTTGCTCGTTTCACTGCCGATTGATGACGAATGCCGGGTATATTTTAATGCCCATCGCGCCTTCACTCGCGACTATGTCATGGAGCTGTTTGCCGGGTTTGAACTGGTAGAGGAAAAATACGTTTATGGAACTGCTCTGTTTACCGGTTACGAACCTGCCAGAGGGTTCGGGACTGGCCTGTTTCACGTGCGAAAGGAGCTACAATGATTACGCGGGAAAAAAGTTTATACAGGAAGCTGCGCACGCTTGCACTCCGAACCTTCCTGTCGCTGGACAACAGCGGCACGGCCGATTTCGACACCAATGGGGAAAAAAAGTTCGTCGAAAAACTTTTCGATTTCGTAGCGTGTTCAGAGCAGGGGCATGCCGTTTTTTTCGACATCGGGGCAAATGTTGGTGAATATACTGAGATGCTGCTGGAAAAAAGCTCCAAGCTGCCGACCGCCCCGGAGATCCATGTCTTTGAGCCGACCAGTTCCTGTTTTGGAGTTATCACGGCAAAGTTCAGTGCACGGGACAATGTAGTCCTTAATAATCTGGCTGTCTCAAGCAGCGCCGATGAAGTCGAAATCTATTTTGATGCCGAACAGAGTACCTTGGCGTCGCTGCACAAGAGGAATCTGGAGGCCTATTCCATTAAGCTCAATCGTTCCGAAACGGTAACAACGATCCGGCTCGACACCTACATCGAACGCAGAGGCATCACGCATATCCATTTCCTGAAGATCGATATCGAAGGCCATGAAATTGCCGCCTTCGAAGGATTGGGCCACTATCTGAGCGGTGATTTCATCGACTTTGTCCAGTTTGAGTACGGCGGAGCTAATCTCGATTCACACACCAACCTGATGGACTTTTATGCTCTGTTTGACAAAGCCGGGTTTGTCATAACCAAGGTCATGCGCAAAGGACTAGAGGCTCGGCCATACAAGCCGTGGATGGACAACTTCCAGTACGCAAACTATGTTGCCGTTTCAAAGAAAATAATTGACGAGCTGAAATGATCCGGATCAAACCGAGCATAGAATTTGAGGAGAACTGCCCTCGCTGCGAAGGTGGCCTTGTTGCGCGCAAAGTCCTCTGGCAGGGGATTCATGTCTGTGTTGTTTCGGAATGCAGCAGTTGTAGAGCAGAGATAATCGCTGACCTGAAGGTTGGACAGGCGCTCTTTACTCCCTACCGGGTTGACCTCAAAAAGGGGCTTTTGTTCGGTGATGATGGGCAGTGCTACTGGTTCGGAACCCCTCTGCTGGACTCACTACAGCACCCGGACAATAATCAGGGTATTTCACTGAATGTGGAAACATACAGACGGCATTCACAGGTAATTATCCTTAATTGCATCGATTTTCTCTACGGACACTCACTTTTGAAGCTGTTGAATGCGGATTTCCATCTCCGAAAAAATCCTGACTTGGGGTTGATTGTCATTGCTCCCCGCTGTCTGCTCTGGATGGTCCCAGAGGGGGTGGCTGAGGTCTGGACCATAAATGTTCCGCTCTCTAAGTCCCAAAATTTTTACCCGCGTCTGGATCAACTGATTCAGGCCGAGTGTGAGCGTTTCAATGAGATATACCTGAGCCCGGCCCATTCACATCCGGCCGGCTTTAACATCACCCGTTTCACCGGCATAGAGCGTCATGATTTCAGCAGTGAACGGTTCCGCATCACATTCATTTGGCGGGAGGATCGGCCGTGGTTTGTACGTAGGATCTGGATCCGCATTGGCCGCCGACTTTCTGTTGTGAAAAGCCTGTTGTTGGCGTGGCAGAACTTCAAGGTCACAATGCTGTTTTCGGCGCTGCGCACCAGTTTCCCGGCAGCGGAATTCACCATTGCCGGACTCGGAACAGCGACAGCCTTCCCCACGTGGGTTGATGACCGGCGGGTTGATGTCTATGATGACGAGAAAGAGCACCAGATGTGCCGGGTGTATAGCGAAAGCCGGTTGGTTATTGGTGTTCACGGCTCAAACATGCTGCTGCCATCTGCGCATGCAGGAATGACTATCGATCTGACGCCTGACGATCGCTGGCCAAACATGGCGCAGGATATGCTGTATCAGGAAACCGATAGCCGTATGGCTGCGTATCGCTACCGATACCTCCCGCTGGGTGTCAAGTTGTCCACATTGGCCTTGATTGCAAACCGGCAGATATCCGGTTTGAGTTGGTTCAAAAACGCGATGACAGACAGAATAGAAGAGCGTGACAGGTGAAGACAATGACTTTGGCACCGATAGTATTATTTGTGTATAAGCGCCTATGGCACACGCAGCAGACGCTTGAGTCGTTGCAGAGAAATGATCTAGCCGGTGAGAGTGAGCTCTTTGTTTATTCCGATGCGCCGAGGAATGAAAACGATAGAGCAGGTGTGGAAAAGGTCCGGGAATATATCAAGGGCATTCAGGGCTTTAAGCTCGTTTCAATCATAGAGCGAAGTGATAACTACGGTGTAGATCGGTCGATTATTGCCGGAGTCACAGAGGTCATTGATAGATATGGGAAAATTATCGTTCTTGAAGATGATTTGGAAACTCACCCACAGTTTCTCACGTACGTGAACAATGCGCTGGAGAAGTACGAAGGTCATCGGAAGGTCTTTTCAATTACCGGTTATTCCTACACCAACGAAATAGAAGATGAAGGTCTTGAAGACACGTATTTCTTGCAGCTTACCAATTCATGGTCTTGGGCTACTTGGAAAAACAGATGGGACGAACTTGATACATCGGCTACCGGGTGGGAAGAGCTCCGCCGAAACTCTGAGTTAAGGAAGAGGTTCGACTTTGATAACGCTTATCTCTATGCCAAGATGCTTGAAACACAGATGAAACGAGGCGTAAATACGTGGGATATCCTTTGGTACTGGACCTCTTTTAGGCAGGGTGGATTGACGCTGTATCCTGCAAAAGCGCTGGTTAGAAACATTGGATATGACGGCAGCGGTGTCCATTGTGCCGATATTGGTAATGATAGCCTATTGTCGGATAAAAAATATGCCCTCAGCCGGTCCGATGATGTAATAGAGAAAAAACAAATACGAGATCACGCAGTACATTCAATAAGAAAAAAGTACGATCATACCTTGTATGTCAAAATCAAGCTAAAGCTGAAAAAATATTTGTCTGGCAAAGGTTGATTATGTTCAATTTAATTAAGCGAATACTAAAGAGAATAGTGCCTGCCAAAAAATACTATTTAATTGGTGAAAATAGTGTGGTTTACGATTCAGCTAAAATAATCAACGGATTAAAAGATAATAGTAAAATTGTTTTGGGGAGTAGCTGTCATATCAAGGGTGAACTGCTCCTGTTCGGGCACGGTGGACATATTGAAATGGGTGATTTTAGCTATCTGGGGCCGAACAGTTACGTCTGGTCTGCGAAAAAAATAACCATTGGCAACCGGGTACTCATTTCACACAACTGCAATATCTTAGACAATGATACACATCCGCTTGACCCTGTGGAGCGACACAAACAGTTCAGGGAGATTATTACATGTGGCCAGCCAAAACAAATCGATCTCAACGAAGAGGAAATTATAATTGAAGATGACGTATTGATCGCAGCCAACTCGATAATACTGAAAGGTGTTCGCATTGGTAAAGCTGCTATTGTAGGAGCTGGAAGCGTTGTAACGAGAGATGTTCCACCCTATACGGTGGTGGCTGGAAACCCTGCTAGAATTGTACGCCAGTTGCGGAAGGAAAATTTAATTGGTTAAAAAAATAAAAAAAATGATTTTGAAGTCGCTTCAGGATGTTGAGAATTTTATCCATAACTTAAATAAAAGTAGATACTTGAAGTCTGAACGTATTCCCTGGTCGCTTGGATACAACGAATACAAGTACGATTCAATTGGTGCGTTTATCAATAGTCAGGCGCTTTCAAGCTTTACAGACAGAAAGCTCCCAACTGGGTATGGGTATCGTCTTGACGAACGGACTGTGGAGTACCCTTGGTTCTTTGCACGACTAAAAGAAACTGAACGGACAATCCTTGATGCCGGTTCTGTTCTCAACCACCGGCAGATACTTTCGGCAGAAAAACTAAAAAATAGAAATCTTTATATCTCCACCCTGTTTTATGAAGGACGACCGGAGTTACTTCCATCTCCAATGTATATTTATGAAGATTTGCGGAATATGTGTTTTAAGGAGAATTTTTTTGATGCCATCTGTTCACTCTCTACTTTGGAGCACATAGGACTTGATAACACGAAAATCTACACTCCAGATCAGTCGAAAAAGGAAAACAAGAAATACTCCTTTCTGGATGCTGTAAGAGAATTAAGAAGAGTTCTCAAGCCGGGAGGAACCCTGTATCTTTCGATGCCGTTTGGAGTATATCGAAATTATGGCTGGTTCCAGGTGTTTGACGCAGAAATGGTTAACATGATTGTCGAAGAAATTGCTCCTGTTTCGGTTGATACCACCTACTTCCGCTACGAAAATGATCAATGGAACTTTTCTGATGAGGAACATTGCCAAAACGATTCCTGCTTTGACATGCGCTCCGGAGACCCTTTTGAGTTTGATTATCTGGCTTTTTCCAGGAGCGTTATCTGTATGGAGCTAAGAAAGTGACCATCCATTTGACAGGAAAATTTGTCTCATGGGAAGAAGCAGTGAACTGGCTGAAGTTTCAGCCAGAGCAGCAGGAGTTGGTCAGGGCGTGTTTCTATGACGATCCGCTGACTGCCGCTGCAGAGCGCTATTACGCCTCAACCGAGTGGCGGGCTGTCCAAAAGCTTATTGAAAATTGCCAGAAAGGGAGAGCGCTTGATATAGGAGCAGGGCGGGGTATTTCGTCGTACGCTCTGGCGAGGGACGGCTGGAGTGTTTCCGCGCTGGAACCGGACCCGAGCCCTGTTGTGGGTGCCGCTGCTATACGGGTGCTGGCAGCTGATAATATTCTTGATATTTCAACAGTTGAGTCATGGGGAGAGCAGCTTCCTTTTTCTGACAACAGCTTTGAGCTGGTGTACGCCCGTCAGGTTCTCCATCATGCACATAATCTCATGGAGCTCTGCCGCGAAATATTCCGCGTACTCAAACCGGGCGGTACGCTGCTCGCCACCCGGGAACATGTTATCAGCCGTCCGGAAGACCTGGATGCTTTTCTTGCCGGACATCCGCTCCATGGGCTGTATGGCGGTGAACACGCGTATCTTCTGGCGGACTACCGGGCGGCTATCAGTGCCAGTGGACTCACGCTGACCCAAACACTGGCAACCTACAGTTCTGATATTAATCTCTACCCGGTTACGGTTGCCGGGTTGCGAGAAAAGGTGGAGAAAAAATTGAGCCTTGCCCTACCTGAAGCGGTTTTTAGGAAATTTCTTATTCCAATGCTGAATCTGCTGCACGGCGAGCCGGGCAGACTCTACACATTCTTAGGACAAAAACCATGAAAACAGTCCTCATCACCGGCGCCCACGGCTTTCTGGGAAGGTATTGCGCCCTGGAATTCAGCCGAAACGGCTTCAGGGTCATCGGTCTGGGGTATGGAAAATGGGAAGGCGAATCCCCTGAAAATTTTGGCATTCAGCGTTGGATCGAGGCGGCGGTAACACTTGATTCGTTGCAGCGTATCACTGAGCCGGTCAATGTTATTGTTCATTGTGCTGGAAGCGGATCGGTTGGGTATTCACTGACTGACCCGATGCAGGATTTTCAGAGGACAGTGGACACAACGCTTGCGGTGCTCGAATTCATGCGCCTATCAGCGTCGCATGCAACTCTGGTGTACCCGTCAAGCGCTGCTATCTATGGCTGCCGTGAAGCAGCTCCCATTCTTGAAAGCGACCCGCTGCAACCGGTCTCCCCGTACGGTGTCCACAAAAAAATCGCCGAAGAGCTCTGCTTTTCCTATGCACGCAGTTTCGGCATTCAGGTATCATCCATCCGCTTCTTTTCAATTTACGGCAATGGGCTGAGGAAACAGCTGTTGTGGGAAGCATGCCGCCGCATCAGCAACGCACGTCAGGGGGAGGTTGCCTTTTTCGGTGCCGGAACAGAGATGCGGGACTGGCTCCATGCAAAGGATGCCGCTGCACTCGTGTATGCGGTTGGCTGTGCACAAACATCGGGGATCGTGGTGAATGGAGGATGCGGGAAAAGCGTAGCAGTGCGGGATGTTCTCACCATGATTGCTGACGGGTTGGGTGGCATGGTGGCAATCTCGTTCAACGGGCAAGTGCGTGAAGGCGATCCGAAGCATTTCTATGCACATACATCGAGGGCGCAGGGGTTGGATTGGCAGCCGCGGGTGACATTATCGGAGGGCGTCAGCAGTTACATCGCCTGGTTCAAAAAGGAAACAGACTAGTGATACGGGTCGCATTTGCCCTTCAGGAAGACGAAAGCTGGATGGGTGGAGTCAATTATCTGAAGAACCTGCTGTACGCGGTGTCCACCTTTGGAGATCGGATCGAGCCGCTGCTCTTTATGGGCAACGCCTCAACTGAGCGGACGATTCGCCTCTTTGAACCGTATGCCAGGATTTTCCAGCACGCTATCTTCGATAAGAAAAGCATCCCTTGGTACCTGCGCAAATTCGGGTTGAAGCTGATCGGCAGCGATAGAATGTGTGCGGCTTTGCTGTCCAAAAAGGGTGTGCAGGTGGCATCGCACTGTAGCATCTCGGGCAGTGATTTCCCCTTTAAAACGATCAACTGGATTCCGGATTTTCAGCATCTGCATCTGCCAGAGCTGTTCTCGGCCCGGGAAATCAGCGAACGGAACCGCAAGTATCGCAAGAGAATCGAGGAAAGTGATCGCATGGTCGTAAGCAGCCATGCCGCTTTGGCCGATCTGGTCGCATTTGCCCCTGAATTCGCTCACAAAGCGCGAGTTCTTCACTTCGTGTCGCAACCGACCTCGGCGATGTATGAACTTGGTCGGCGTGAAAAGGTCGAGCAGCAGTATGGTGTCACCGGCCGTTTTTTCTATCTGCCAAACCAGTTATGGCGGCATAAAAACCACCAGACGGTTTTTGAGGCAATAGATATCCTTAAACGCAGCGGGGTGGATATCCGCCTAGTCTGCACCGGCAACAGCGTCGGCATGACTGGAGACCTGCATTCTGCCCAATTACTGAGTTTTATGTCTGATCGGGGATTGGAGGAAAACATTCGTATCCTTGGTCTGGTTGATTATGAGGATGTGCTCTACTTTATGCGCCACTCTGTTTCAGTAATAAATCCCTCCCTCTTTGAGGGGTGGAGCTCAACCGTCGAGGAGGCGAAGAGCATCGGCAAAAACATGATTTTGTCGGATATTCCCGTTCACCGGGAGCAGAACCCACCTGACACTGTTTATTTTGCGCCGCTGAACGCCGAACAGCTGGCCAAACGGCTTTCTGAACGATGGCGTGAACGTATTGGCGGGCCGGACTTCGAGCTGGAAAAGGTTGCGCGGAATGGCCTTGAACAACGGACCAGGGATTTTGCCTCGACGTACCAGAATGTCGTCCTTGAAGCTTCCGGTCGGAATTAACCTATGAAATTTTCCATTATTACCGTCACCTTTAACTGTGAACACGTTGTGGAGAAAAGTATCCTGAGTGTTCTTTCACAGGGGTATGCCGATCTGGAATACATACTTGTGGATGGCGGTTCCACTGACGGTACGTGCGATATTATCCGAAAATATGCAAATCTGTATCCACATGTCCGCTGGATCTCTGAGCGTGATAAAGGGATTTCAGATGCTTTTAACAAAGGCATCAGCATGGCGAGCGGTGATGTTATAGGCATTCTAAACGCCGATGACCGTTATACTCCGAAAGCCTTGCAGGTGGTTGCCGCCGCTGTGGCCGCACATTCGGAGAGTGATGTTTTTCACGGAAATATGCTTCGCTATCAGGGAGACATGCCGCTGTTTTTACTTATGCCCTCTGATGTTGAGCGCAACATCTGGCATGAAATGCCACTTAACCATCCGGCTACATTTGTCAGGCGCAGTGCGTACCAGAGTGCCGGACCGTTTGATGCCACCCTGAAGATAGCCATGGATTACGACCTGATGCTGCGCCTGTTCAAGACGGGTAGCCGCTTCTGCTACATTGACGAGGTGCTGGCAGATATGAATTATGGGGGCGTGAGTGACACACAGGTACTGGCGGGCCTTCAGGAGGTGTACGATGTTTCTGTCCGGTATGGATATCCCCGCTGGAAAGCGTGTTTTTGGATGCAACGCAACCGCTTGCTGCGCATGGTGAAAAATCAGATCCGGAAGTTAGGGTTCCACTCCCTGTTACATCTGCATCCGAAATTTCGGGCACTGCCTCCGGAAAAGGATCGCACCCTATGAAAATACTATATATCGGTAAAGAGGGCACCTCCCTGACCGGCGCGGGAACTTATGACAATCTCCTGTATTGTGAGTTAAGCAAACGTCACGATGTCACGTTGTATGAGCAGGTACTGGATCTTGATCAAGAGTGGGATATTGCTCACTGCTCCGACCTCAAACATCTCACGTTTAAGGTCGCTCGGCATCTGCGGTGCCCTCTGGTTGTGGATATTCACGACTATTATTGGATTCGCTATTTCCACTTTTTATGCCTCGACTTTCCTCTTCGGTTTCTGATTCAGCGCTATCGAAAAATCAAATATCGCCTGCTGTTCCGTCATATCGACGGGATAATTCTGCATGGCCGTTATCTGTATGACCGTATTGACCATCCTTCCAAATACCTCAATTTTTATTTTGGCCTTGAACATCATGCTGTCAGTGATCGTGACTGGGACAATCGTGAAAATTTGCTCCTTTTTGTCGGAGGAGATTTTTTTCGCAAAGGGTTACCGCGTCTACTCCGGGCGCTGCCGCTAGTGCTTACACGGGTTCCTGACGCAAAGCTTGTGGTGATCGGCACCGATGCTTTTTATGCTCGCCTGTTTGCTACATGGTTGTCACGGGGTTTACCGGTTGAATTTATATATGGGATGCCACGGGAAAGTGTCTATGAGCTGTACTCCCGGGCAAAAGCACTCGTATTGCCATCCGAAATTGAGGCCACGCCATTGGTTATTTCAGAAGCTCTCATAGCAGGCATTCCTCCTGTCATTTCAGATGTAGGAGGGCATCCTGAACTAGTTATTGATGGCCAGACAGGCTATCTATTTAAAGTCGATGATACTGCTCTGCTGGCACAAAGACTTATTACCTGTCTGACTGACCGGAACGTATCAGAGCAATTGGTAAAACAGGGGCGGGATTTTTTTCAACCATTTACAATATCAAAGATGATGGGGCAGCTTGAATCGGTTTTTAGCTCCGTGATTTCCAAGGCAGGTACACGAGAATGATACGAGTTGCTACGTTTATAAAAAAGTATCGGCAGGATTCCATTGCACTTGGTGTCTTGCTGGGGCTCATGCTGTTGCTGTTTGCAAAAATACTTTTTACCGATATGGTTATCCGTGCCCCTGATATCATTCACGAGTATTATTGGAATGTGCTTAACTGGTATAAAACGCCAGTATGGGAGCTGCTGAATCCTACCTTAGATGCAAGCTGGTGGATCGAATCTAACAGCGGATTTACGTTGATGGGTGGAGAGGTCGGCGGAAATATAAACTTCTGGAATCTGCTTATCAACCACTTTATTCCACCGCCCGCCAGCGTTGCCTGGTTTATCGTGATTCATTTTTTTATCGGCAGTTGCGGAGTCTATAGCTACTGCCGGGCAATTGGTGCATCTGCTCAGGCCGCACTGTTGGGGGCATTGGTCTTTGCCTTGGCCCCTGAAATGGTTTCACTGATCAACGCCGGTCATGTCATGAAAATTGCAACCATCAGTTTCGCACCGTGGGCATTTGTCCTTCTGGAAAAAGGCTTCCAGCGTCGTCGTCTGATTTATTTCCTGGCCACGAGCGTTGTCCTTGCGATCCAGTTTTTTAACTCTCATTGGCAAGTCGCCTATTATACTTGCCTGTCTGTGGGGTGTTACGGACTTATTCGGGTTATAATGGTTCTCCTTGAAAACAGCGAGGGGCGGGGAATGAGTGCATATAAGTTGATCGGTATGAATCTGGTCACCCTAGTTTTCTTCCTCTCAACGGTTGCCATATCACTTATGCCGCTTAGCCAATGGTCAACCGATACCAACCGTGGTGTCCAGAGTGGTGAAAACGCTGGTAAAGGTGGCCTTAACAGGGATGAGGCGATGTCATGGTCACTCCCCCCAGAAGAGTTGGGAGCGTTTGTCATCCCGGGACTATTTGGCCTATCACGTCAGGAAGCAGGGCCAAATCCGGAGAATATCCGTTCGTTTTACTGGGGAAGGATGGTTTTTACCCAGACAACAAGTTATATAGGCTTGTTGCCGTGGCTTCTTTTGCCATTGTCATTGATATTCCGCCGTGACCGCTACACACTTCTGGCATTGATTGCGATAGTTGGCGGGATACTGTTTTCGATGGGGAAATATACGTTTTTCTATAATTTTCTATTTGATTATTTCCCCGGAATCAACCGCTTTCGTGTCCCCAAGATGATGATGTTTATTCCTGTCATCGGTTTGGGAGTCATTGCTGCACGCGGCGTTGATATTTTGCGGGAGGAACAATTGCGTGCAACACGTGTGTTCAGGTTGTATGTAGGCGGAATAATTGCCGTACCGCTCCTCTTGCTGGTTTTTTCTGCCAGTCTGAAGCTGGGTGCAAATATTTGGCTTTCTCTGATGTCTGAAATGATACAGCAGCCGACACGCTACGAGCAGGGGGCGGCCCTGATCGCCCAGCGTTGGGAAAATATGAATGCTGAAGTTGCCATTGCTGTGCTGTACGCTTCATTGTATGGAGCTTTCATCGCGGTGTTATGGAGAAATAAAATATCGGCCACCCTGGCAGCGATGCTTCTGATGGTTGTCTTTGTCGCCGATGTCGGGCGCATCAATGCCAAGTTCATGTTTCTGACGGATGTCCCCCCAAATTCAAAGGGCATCGCGACACCGACGGTTACTTTCCTTGCTCAGCAATCAAAACAGTATCGGGTGTTGCCGATGGGGATTGATCCGGCGTATCTGGGATCGCATAAAATTCCGGTCATGTTTACCTCAATGCCGGTGCAACAGGTCCGGTGGCAGGAAGTTATTGATACGTTCGCTCTGCTGTCAGTTGTTCCGGACATGCTGAATGTACGCTATCTGGTAATGGTTCCAGAGGAATATAATAAAGAAAAAACTCAGCTTGGTGAGCGCTACAAGCCGGTATTTACCTCACCGGATGGCAGAGAAATAGTGCTCGAAAACATGAATGTATTGCCGAAAGCATGGATCGTTCCCTCTGTCTTTCAGGTTACAAACAGGGCACATGGGCTTCAGTTGCTCCAAAATCCGACGTTCAATCCACGTCAGGTTGCGCTGGTTGAAACGGTACCTCCAATTACCATGGAGCAAAACGAAAAAGCAGCCAGTGGATCAGCTGTTGTTGAGCGCTATGAGGGTAAACGGATTGATATTGTCGCGACCGCTTTGGCAAACAGTTTGTTGGTGGTTGGCGAAAAATACTATCAGGGATGGAAAGCCTTTGTAGATGGAAAGCAGGTAGATATTTATCCGGTCAATACCATCCTGCGGGGTGTCTATCTCACCCCGGGTACCCACAAAGTTGAGTTCCGCTTTGATCCGCTTCCCTTCAAGATCGGCAAGTATCTGACGATGGCGTCATTTGCGCTGTTTTTGGGTATGCTGGTGAGAGAGTGGCGGATGCGAAGAAGGGTGAAGAGTGAAGAGTGAAGAGTGAAGAGTGAAGAGTGAAGAGTGAAGAG
>JBMOEI010000001.1:0-251483 GCA_049318985.1 Desulfuromonadaceae bacterium | reverse complement strand
AAGGTTATCCGGAATGCCTCGGGCCGATATTTTTTGAACGTGAAAAGCTCCAGGCGATATGGGAAGAACACCGCGACCAGATAGCCGCGAAGAATCCCGGCAAGGTGCCGTATTACCGTGAAGGCTGATTTGCTGGCTAAGGGAAGAGAGAAAATTGCAGAGGCACAATTATCAAGGCGCGAACGGGAGAACCTATCTTTGTCAATAAATGACAAAGATACCTTAGCCCCTACCGGTTTAACCCCCGAATACGCCTTAGAGCCGGAAACCGATGAAGAATTCTCAGACCTACTAAGCCAAGGCTATTTCGTGAAGGTACCGCCATCAAAGCACAACACCCGCGAAGAGATAGCAGCCGTAGCGGAAATATAAAAGCCGCCATCCGGATCAGGAGGCGGCTTTGCTGTTACCACAATATATGGGGGTGTTAACCAGTTGAACACACTACATATAGACCTGTTCAATTGTGTTCAACTGGTTTAAAAATAACCTTTGCATTTCAGCTACTTAAGCGCATTATTAGTTTTCCGTCATAAAATGCTGCTCATAGAGGTCTTCGAGGGCCTGTAAATGTTTACTCTCCTCCTGATGGAGCTTAGCAAAAAGTGTCCCCATCGGTGCACCGGCACATCCATTTGATACCTTGCCATAAAAGTCTACGGCCCCTTTTTCCAGATGAATGGCATATATGAGCGCCTCACGCACACCGGATTGCGGGCCGAGCTCCTGTTTTTTGAACAGATAGTCAAGGTGCATTGTTGGAATGGGCTTGTCGAGGTCCTCGCCGCCATCCATACGCCCGTCCAGGAGCGCTTTCTCCAACTGGTGCTTGTGATTCAATTCATCAAGTGCGTTTCCGCGCAACAAATCTTTGGCGCCCTTGTTTGTCAACTGGCGGATGGCGGCCAGATAATTCCGGAACCCTTCCTCTTCCATAGTAATAGCCATTTCAAGGGCCGCATCGAAGGTATAACAGACCTGATCGTTATCCATATTTATGCCTCCAATACAATCAGCCGGGCGGAAACAATGAAAACCGGCTCCACCGGAACATCCGAATGCCCATTTTTGTTGCCTGTTTTTACTGCCCGAATCTGGTCAACCACATCCATTCCTTCCAGTACTTGCCCGAAGACACAGTAGCCAAAGTCATCATCACGCTTACCTTTATGGTCCAGAAATGCGTTATCAACGGTGTTGATAAAGAACTGGCAGGTAGCAGAATCAACAACCGAAGTGCGTGCCATTGCCAGCGTGCCGCGCTTGTTCAGCAGACCATTGGTCGCCTCATTTTTGATGGCAAATTTCGGTTTTTTTATTTCCATATTTTCATTCATACCGCCACCCTGAACCATGAAATCCTTGATGACGCGGTGAAATATCAAACCGTCATAATGGCCATCTTTAACATAAGAAAGAAAGTTTCTGACCGTTATTGGTGCCTTTTCTTTAAAAAGTTCAATTGTGATATTTCCCATGGATGTTTCCAGCATAACCTGCGGGTTCTGTTCTGACATCTGTTTCCTCCAAATAGTAGTTATCTTTTTCCCATTACCGGAATTTCAACGAGTAAGTACTGTCAATAGAGTTATTGAATCCTGAGAACAATTTTCCCGAAGTGTTTATCCTCTTCCATCATGCGGTGCGCATCGGCTACTTGATCAATAGTGAAAACTTTTTCGATGATCGGAACAATGCTGCGGTCGGCAAAGCATGGCAGAGCCCGACGGGTGAATTCTGCAATTATCTCCCCTTTTTCAGAAACCGGACGCGAGCGGAGGACGCTGCCGATAATCTGCTGACGCTTAACCATCATCAGGGCGAGATTAAGCTCGGCTTTGATGCCGCTGACAACACCGATGATAACCAGGCGCCCTTTATAGCCGAGGGAGTTCATATTTGGCGCAAGGTATTTTGCTCCGACGTGATCAAGGATGACGTCAACTCCTTTCTTGTGGGTATACTCCTTCACAACCTCCGTAAAGTCCGGAGTTTCATGGAAATTTATCAGAAAATCGGCGCCGGTCTCCCTGACACGCGCCATTTTTGCCGGTGAGGCTGTTACAATCAGTTTACTCGCGGGAGTCAGCGCACGACAGAGCTGAATTGCTGCCGTGTTAACCCCGCCCCCGCCCCCATGCAGAATTGCCGTTTGAGAATCTTTGAATTCGCCGATCATAAAGACATTCAAAAAAGCGGTAATGTACGATTCGCACACACATGCCGCTTCCTCAAAACTCATACTTTCCGGTATGCGCATCAAATGGCAGGCATAGGCAACGGCGAACTCGGCATATCCGCCACCACCTACCAGTGTCATAACCCTTTCGCCCACCTGCCAGCCGGTAACACCGGCGCCTATCGCCTCAATAACACCGGCAACTTCAAGTCCGAGAATTTCAGAATCTCCTGCAGGCGGCGGATATTTACCTTCGCGCTGCACGAGGTCCGGACGATTAATTGAAGTCGCAAAAACCTTTACGAGTACTTGTCCTTCAGCGGGAACCGGTTTTTCAGCCTCACCAACCCTGAGAACATCTACACCACCAAAGGCGTCTATCAACACTGCTTTCATGCCTGCTCCTCCCGCTTGATTGTATATATGCGGCACACATCTGGTTATGTTGTCCCGAATGTAGCGATTTACGGCTGTTTTGTAAACATAAAACCATAGCTTAAGAGCAGCTTGATTTCCATCGCTATTTCTGCGATAAACAAAAAAACATAATTGATATAAGAGGATATGGCCCATGAACATCATGGTAACGAACGATGACGGAATCCATGCCGCCGGCATCCGTGCACTTGCAGAAGCGATGGCCGAACTTGGCACCGTAACCGTTGTCGCTCCTGACCGGGAACGAAGTGCAGTCGGACATTCATTGACCGTACACACACCTCTGCGTATTTTTGAGCTGCGCAAGGGGTGGTACGCGGTAGACGGTACCCCGACTGATTGCGTTAACATGGGCATTCACAACATGTTGCCGATTACACCCGACCTGATTGTCTCCGGCATCAACCACGGCGCCAATCTGGGTGATGGCATCACGTATTCCGGTACAGTAGCGGCTGCAATGGAGGCGAATCTGATGGGAATTCCGGCAATCGCCTTTTCACTTGCGACCTTCGGGCCAAGCGAACATTTCACCGATGCGGCACAAATTGCAGTTCACGTCACCCGCACGGTACTTGCACACGGTCTCCCCGCAGACACATATCTGAACGTCAACATGCCAAACAGTCCGCGAAACAAAATGCTGCCTCCGTTAATAACCCGCCAGGGCAAACGTTCATTTATCGGGAAAATTATAGATAAAACTGATCCGCGCGGCCGGAAGTATTTTTGGCTCGGGGGCGAAGAGTCGCACCTTACTGACGAACCAGGCACTGATTTTCACGCCATTAACAACGGACACGTATCTATAACACCTCTACATATCGATCTGACAAATCATAAATCGTTATCAATACTCTCAAAGTGGGCATTCTGACACATATGGACAATTAATTCTTCTCCTGCTATAGTCTCGCCCGCCTTAGTCCGCTTGTTTGTATGACTTGACTTGTAAATAGAGGGGAACTTTGATTCCGATGAATTTCCTGCGGAGCTTGCCGTGAACTTTGAAATCATGAGAAGAAAAATGGTGCAGGATCAGATTATCTCGCGTGGAATACGTGACCGGCGAGTCATTGACGCCATGCTGAAAATCCCCCGCCACATATTCGTTCAGGAGGCTTTTGCAGCACAGGCGTACAATGACAAGGCGCTCCCGATCGGAGAAAAACAGACCATTTCACAGCCCTATGTCGTTGCGTTGATGACTGAAAAACTTGCATTGACCGGAAGTGAAAAAGTGTTGGAAATCGGCACCGGTTCCGGTTATCAAACGGCCCTTCTCGCCACCCTTGCCGACAGAGTATTCTCAGCAGAACGGATACGACCTTTAGCCCTGCGCGCCCGTAAATGTCTGGACGCTCAGAAGCTGTTCAACGTTCAGCTTCGTATCAATGATATTGAGGGGAGTCCGATCGGGTGGGAGGAAGAAGCTCCCTTTGATGCCATCATTGTTACCGCAGGTGCTCCCGAAGTACCGGCCATTCTGACCGATCAGCTTGCCAGGGGTGGTCGTTTGGTAATCCCGGTTGGAACCGATTCTGAGCAACAATTACTGATAATCGTTAAGGATGGAACAGGTGATCTGCTGTACGAACCATCCGTCATGTGCCGTTTTGTGCCGTTGATCGGCAGGCAGGGTTGGCAGGCATGAAAAAACGCTTTTGGAATGCATTGGCGCATGAATAAAACGACACCTGAACAATTCGATTTTTATGAATTACCTCCAGTAGCAGAACTCTCCGTTTTGACTCTAAACGGTATTGAAGAGCCGCTGCTCCTCCCGGATGATGAATGCATCGAGGATGAGAGCGAAGAAGAAATTCCTCTAGCTGAACTTGAACGGTATGATGACGCCATCAAAATTTATCTGCGCGACATCCAGCGTACCCCGCTTCTGTCAGCAACTGCCGAGAGAGAACTCGCCTGTAACGTTGAAAAGGGGGATGAAGCTGCCCGTAACAAGATGATCGAATCAAATTTGCGCCTGGTAGTTAAAATAGCCAAGCGCTATTTAAACAGGGGCCTGCCGTTTCTCGATCTTATTGAAGAAGGCAATCTCGGTTTGATTAAATCGGTTGAGCGCTTTAATGTCGACAAAGAGTGCCGCTTTTCTACGTATGCAACCTGGTGGATTCGTCAGTCAATTGAGCGGGCACTCATCAATCAATCCCGTACCATCCGCCTGCCGGTTCATATATCAGACGACATCGGCCGCATGATTCGTATTACCCGAAGGCTTTCCCATGAGCTGAATCGGGAGCCCGCCATTGAGGAAATTGCTGATGCCATGAAGGCTAAAATTCAGCACGTGCGCCATCTGATGACGCTGCTGCGTCACACCAGTTCTATCGAGACTCCGATAAGTGGTGATAGTGATTTTGCTCTTATCGACACCATCGAAGACTCCTCCATGACTGCTCCGACAGTACTGATGGAGAACATCAACATCTTTGAGTTAATCTCCACACACTTTAACAAGCTCACAATGCACGAACAAAACATTTTAACTCTCCGCTTTGGGCTTAACGACCATGAACCGCAAACTCTCGACATTATTGGTCAAAAATTCGGAGTTACCCGTGAACGCATCCGTCAGATCGAAGTAAAAGGACTGGAAAAGCTTCGAGCCTTTTACGCGCAGAGCCAGACATCAACCACAAACAGCAAGGAGAAATAACAGATGGAAGAGTTGAAAAAAATCATCCGGGATGTCCCTGATTTCCCAAAAAAAGGGATCCTTTTCAAGGATATCACCACTCTGCTGCAGGACGCTCAATCGTATCAGAGAACAATTGATCTTATTGCACATCGTTATATCGGCAAACGCATCGATAAAGTGGTCGGCGTTGAAGCCAGAGGCTTCATCATTGGATCGGCATTGGCGTATAAATTGTGCGCCGGTGTTGTACTGGTGCGTAAACCGGGTAAACTCCCCTCTGAAACATACAGCAAAACCTATGAACTTGAATATGGCACCGACACTCTGGAGATCCATAAGGACTCAATTAAACCAGGTGAGCGCATTCTGATTGCCGATGACCTGCTTGCCACGGGAGGCACCATGGCAGCTGTTGTTGACATGATACAGAGTATGGGTGGAGAGATTGTAGAGTGCTGTTTTATGGCAGAACTGGATTTTCTGAATGGACGCAAACGTTTGCCGGAAGGTAAGGTATTCTCACTGCTTAACTTCTAACTTCTCAACAGATTTCTCCCAAGGAGGAACACCATGAACCGATGTGCCGCCGTTATGATCGCTCTCTGCCTTGCTGCTACTGCCGTACCTGCAACCGCTGCTGATCTCGTACGCCTGGGTAATCTGAAATTTGCCCACTACGGAGCAGTTTCCTACATGAAGGAGATGTGCGGGAAATACAATCTCAAGGTTGAGGAGCGGGTGTTCCCCAAAGGTATCGACATTATCCCGGCTATCATGGCCGGCGAAATCGATATTGCCGCCTCGGCTGCTGATGCCGCCATTGCCGGCCGCGCCAGCGGGGCTCCGGTCTATGTCGTTGCCGGATTCGCCAAAGGTGGTGCCAGAATTGTCGCCCAGGCAGGCTCTGCCATCAAGTCGGTCAAAGATCTCAAAGGCAAAAAGGTCGGCGTTGCGCGTGGCGGCGCCCAGGAGCTGCTCTTGCTGGCCGAGCTGGAGAAAGCCGGCCTGAGTTGGTCCGATAAACCGGGTAAAGACGTACTGATAATTTATCTGGCTTTTGCCGATCTGAATCAGGCTCTGGCGGCCAAACATATTGATGCTATGTGTCAGTCAGAACCGCAGTCTTCCCAGGCCATAAACAAGAAATTCGGCGTTGAAATTCTAAAGCCCTACGACACTCCGATGGGAGAACCGATTCGTGCTCTGGTCATGACCGAAAAAATGTACAAAGAAAAGCGCGATGTCGCCGAGCGCACCATGGCCTGTTTTGTTGAAGCCACAGCGTTGTTTCGCAAGGATATGAATCTCGCAGAAAAATACGTCCGTGAAAACATGTTCAAAGGACAGATCAGTTCCGAAGATTTCCGCGACGCCCTGGATAATGCTGAATATACCTACGACATCAGCATCGAGCACATAGACATCACCACTAGCCTGATGCAGAAATACGGCGTCGGCAGAATGGCTAAGCCGCCAAAAGCTGCTGACTGGGTCAAGCTTGACCTGCTGCAGAAAGCTAAAGCAACGCTCAAGGTTAAATAGGTGATGCCAGCAGGTATGAAATCCTTTATTCGTGGCATTGCCATGCCACTGCTGTTGCTGATTGTCTGGGAGGCTGTCTGCCGGGGAGGGTTGGTATCACCAATTATGCTGCCGTCACCCAGCGCCATCGTGATCAGGTGGCTTGAGTGGCTCCGCTCGGGTGAATTACTGGTAGACGTTCTCGGCAGCCTGGGTCGCGTTACCAGCGGTTTCCTGTTGGGAGCCGGATTGGCTCTCCCGTTGGGACTTTTTATGGGATCTTCACCCCGTACGTATGAGTATTTTAACCCGATCATCCAGGTTCTGCGCCCAATCCCGCCTATCGCCTGGATTCCCATGTCGATTCTCTGGTTCGGACTCGGCAATCCACCGGCCATTTTCCTGATTTCACTCGGAGCCTTCTTTCCGGTTCTGATGAATACCATCTCCGGCGTACAGAATGTCGACAGCATTTACCTGCGTGCCGCCCGCAATCTGGGTGCCGGTCGGAGTGCCATGTTCCGGCGTGTGATCCTCCCCGCAGCAACACCTTATATCCTGACCGGCATCCGCATCGGCATCGGCACTGCCTTCATCGTTGTTATTGTTTCCGAGATGATCGCTGTTAATAATGGTCTTGGATACCGCATCCTCGAAGCGCGCGAATTCATGTGGTCCGACAAGATCATCGCCGGAATGGTCACGATCGGGCTGCTGGGACTGGCAATCGACCAGATAATGAACGCCCTGAACACGTATCTGCTCCGCTGGCACCGCGGCCTTGACAGCTGATATGGATTACATCTCGATCAAAAATCTCTCCAAAACCTTTGAAGGGAGCGATCGCAGCGTACCGGCGCTGCAGAATATCAACCTGTCTCTGTCGCAGGGAGAATTCGTCTGCCTGTTGGGACCATCGGGTTGCGGCAAGTCAACTCTGCTGAACGCCATCGCAGGATTCATTCAACCGAGTTCAGGTGATATCATCGTTAACGGACAGCCGGTCGTGGGACCGGGCCCGGACAGAGGTGTCGTGTTCCAGGAATACGCCATATTTCCCTGGATGACGGTCGCCCGTAACATAGCCTTCGGACTCGAAATAAAGGGGGCTGCGGGTGCTCAAATCCAAGAAACGGTTGACGCTCTGCTTGACACGCTGGGGCTTCGGGAATTCCGTGACCGTTTCCCAAAGGATTTATCCGGCGGCATGCGCCAAAGAGTTGCCATAGCCCGATTGCTGGCCATCGACTCTCCTGTAATGCTGATGGATGAACCCTTCGGAGCTTTGGATGCTCTCACACGACGCACACTGCAGGACGAACTGCTGCGTATCTGGCGTAAATCGGGTAAAACCATACTCTTTGTCACCCACAGCATTGAGGAGTCACTCTACCTTGCCGACCGGATCGTGGTCATGACCTATCGTCCCGGTACCATTAAACGAAATCAGATTATTACCCTGGCTCACCCTCGCGACCCTGCTGGTGCTGAGTTTAACGATCTGAAGCGCGAACTGGGACAACTTGTCATGGAGGAACAGGAGCGACATACTCGCGATGAAATGAAAGGTGAGTAACTCTCCTGACCGGCATGCAGGGGTTGCATTTCATGATTCAACAGGTTATAACTCACTTCACGTCCCCGTAGCTCAGCAGGATAGAGCACTTCCCTCCTAAGGAAGGGGCCGGTCGTTCGAATCGACTCGGGGACGCCATAAAATCAAGGGGTTACAGCTTATGCCGTGACCCCTTTTCTGTTGCCTGCGTAATTCCTGTATAATCGTGCTTTTCAACCATTATTTATCCGGTGTGTTGATAACGTCTTTCCAGCTTATCAGTTGCCGCCTGAATATGCTCTCCGTTAGCATGGGCATACTTGGCAACAATCGCCAGTGTCCGGGGCCATGATGGTAGTTCTTCTGCCGTAGAATTTGACAATCAGGTTCCTGTTCCACTATACATATAGGCGTAAGTCTGATTTCAGTCAAATTTAGTACAGGGTGGACAGTATGTTCTGGCTTTCATATGTGATCCTTGGTGCGGGAGCGGGAGTACTTGCAGGGCTTCTGGGGGTTGGCGGCGGCATTATCATTGTGCCAGTGCTGACATTCCTCTTTGCTGCCCAGCATCTCCCCGGTGAATATAATCAGCATCTGGCGCTCGGCACCTCGCTGGCCTCCATCATGTGTACTTCAATTTCCAGCATGCGTGCCCATCATGCACGAGAAGGTGTTGACTGGCCGGTTGTGCTGCGTATAACTCCCGGCATCCTCTGCGGAACACTGCTTGGTTCGGCTGTCGCAGCCCAACTGTCCACCGGCTTCCTCAAGATTTTTTTCATACTCTTTTTGATGTACGTTTCCGTTCAGATGATTCTTGATATCAAGCCGAAACCACATCGGGAGCCCCCCGGTCTCTTCGGTATGTTCGGCGTCGGCAGTCTGATCGGTGGCATCTCCAGCCTGGTCGGTATCGGCGGCGGTACCATGTCGGTGCCGTTCATGCTCTGGTGCAATTTCCCCCTCCGCAGGGCAATCGGCACATCGGCAGCCATCGGCTTTCCCATCGCTGTGGCTGGGACCGTGGGATATGCGCTTATCGGTTATAAGATTGCGGATCTGCCGCACTACAGCTGCGGATTTGTGTATCTTCCAGCGTTCGCCGGAATCTCGATTGCCAGCATCCTCTTCGCTCCGCTGGGTGTCCGTCTTGCCCACCTGCTCCCGGTTGCCAGGCTTAAAAAAGGATTTGCGCTGTTTCTGATCGCCATGGGTGCCAAAATGGCGTACAGCCTTTTCAACTCGTGAGTGCGCACCTTCAGTATCGGAGATACATGTTCAATGGCTACAGTTACCACGTCTGGGTGGCAGACTCAATGGTAACGGCCATTGTGGCACGGAGCCATTCGAATTTTGCCTTGAGAGCATCAAAATCCGGGCCAGAGGTTACAAATTGTGCCTTACCTTTGATCAAAAAACCTGCACCCGGTCCATACAGACCTTTGACTTTGCTACTCCCCATGGTTATTAAAACTTCGGGATTGAAAGCAATGTTCGCCTCGGTGCGATGCATATAACCGGCAGGAATCAACAGCCGTCCATCTTCGGTCGTTCTCAGATAACTGTTCCAGGTATTGACCATATGTGGTCCATCCTCACCCAACGTTGCAATTGCAACCACACCATCCTGTTTTAAAATTTCCTGCAGTTTTTCCGGAATCATAGTTGTTACCTCCTGTCATTTATGTTTTATAGCAAAAAAACCTATCTTTATTCGTCGTCCTTCAGCATCCCCTCAACCTCGGATGATTCAAGACTTTCTACGATTATTCCCTGTGTCAACTCCACTAACGCCCGTGCCGAGTAGCGATATTTCACACCCCGTTCAAGGCCACTGTCAACAAACTCCCTATCTTTCAACGGCTCCCTGTTAAGCGGCTGAAATGATCCGGCACCTGCACCTGTTGAGCGGTACAGGTTGAAACCGAGCAGCCGTCCGGATGCTGCTGGTTGCATAGTACACTGTAGTCGTATTTCGGTAGGCAATGATTCTACTTTCAAGGCAGGACCGGAAAATGGCTGTACCACACGTACGCTTGAAAGGGTTGCTGGAGCGCCGGCAACGCCATCGGCTGTAAATGGAACGATCCGGTAAGAATATGAATTCCCCGCAGTCACATCATGATCAAGCAGTATGAGCCGACCTCCGAACCGCTGGGTCTCAGTCGGCAGATGATCAAGATACAATGTCCGCAACAGCAAAAAATCTGCCAGGCAAGATTGACATACATCTTTCTGACCAGTCTCTGAAATTTTTCTGCTTATTTTCACACCTGTCACACCCTGAAACGAGTGCCCGGAGAGATCTTTATCAGGAAGAGAAAACTGAAGCTTTACCGCAGAACCACTCTGCTGGCCGGAGACTGCTGCCGGTGGGGCCGGGGCCAGCATATCAGGATAAATCAACGCTCCTTTCCTGCCACAGGCAGCTGATAGCAGTGCGAAACTGATTATCAGCGCCCAACGCCGGAAACGCTTCACTTCCTCACCTCTGCAGGAAGTACCGCGTCAAGACGTATTTCAAACTGCCCGCCGGGAGATGAAAACCGAACCCTGTTGGCCTCAATATCAATAATTTTAGCTCCGGAAACGACGGCACCCTCCTTGAGCAGAAAACCGTTAATCACCGCTCTGCGACCGCTGTGCTCATCCTGCCAGGCAATTCCGGACAGTTTGATGTCGGCGGGCGCCGTTATGGTCTGAGACGGTTGTTTCTGAACAACTGGCTGAGCTTTGACCGGTGCAACGGATTGCCTGACTCTCCTGCTTGAAGGGGCATCATCATCTTCATCGGCAGCAGCGTTTGCGTGATGTGCAGAGGCGGCAGGCGTCGGGACGACGGGCGGGCTAAGGACAGAAGGCGCAACCTGAACCGGCATCGATGCGGGCGGCACAACAACCGGAGGGACGACAGGAACCGCTTGCGGCGCTGCAGACTGGCGGGGAACAACGATACTTCCGCTGCTCTTCCCGTGCAGAACAAACCAGGTGCCGCCACCGGCAAGCAGGGACGCTACACCAACAAGTGCGGCAATTTTCCAGATTCCCGGCATGGAAGTCGGCTGATTCCGCTCCTGGAACAGATCGTTGGCAATACTGCGTCTGCCGTCCGAACATTTTTTGTTTTTTTCGTGTTCGATTTTTTTCAGGGCATCAAGAATATAGCTCATATTGTCAGGTCACTTTCCGGTAAACAGCCAGCGTGAAATAGTATGCCAGAACCCTTCGCGTTCATGATCCTGCTGAAGTTCCAAAATGATCTCTGTCGCCATTGATGGTGACACCGTGCGGGCTTCACGGGTCCAGGCCAAAACGAGCGCCTGTTCACAGGCGACATTGATCAGTCGGGGAATTCCGCGTGAAAAACGATATATCTTCCTGATCGCGGCAGATGAAAAGATATCCGGAATGCGACTGCCGGCTACGGTAACCCGGTGACGAATGTACTGTGCCACATCATCACTCTTCATCGGTGCAAGACGGCAGCGCACGGTAATACGCTGGTTCAGCTGACGCAGGTCATGTCGCTTGAGAACCGCATTCAGTTCCGGTTGCCCGGCCAGAATGATCTGAATCAGCTTGTCCCGTTCAGTTTCAAGGTTGGAAATCATCCTGACCTGTTCCAAAACCTCCGGCGCCAGATTTTGCGCTTCATCAATAACAAGCAGAACCGTACGCCCCGAGCCATTCTGTTCAATCAGGAACAGATTAAGTGCATCCAGATAGCCGAAGCGGGTCTGTTCTTCCGCCTCAACACCAAATTCCCGGCAGATACTGGCAAGCAGCTGCTCCGCTGAGACGCAGGAGTTAAAGATAAGAGCGCTTCTGTACTTTTCCGGATCGAGCTGGGTCAGTAGAGTGCGGAGCAGCGTGGTCTTGCCGGTGCCGACTTCGCCGGTCAGGGCGATGAAACCGGCATGACTGTCAACGCCGTAGAGCAGACGGGCATACGCCTCACGGTGAATGCTGCTCAGAAAAATAAAATGAGGATTCGGGGTAATCGTAAATGGTTTTTCCGTAAAACCAAAGAAATCGCAGTACATCGTAACTCAGTTTCCAGCCCGCACGTTCTGAATTTCACTCCATACCCGCTCACGGGCAGTTCCACCCGGGATATTTCGCGCATTGACACTCGCTTCAACCGTAATGCAGGCAAATATATCGGTGTCGATCTTCGCTGAAAACAGATGCCACTCGGCCAGAGATAACTCGGTGATGTCCATCTCATTTTCCACACAATACGCAACCGCTTTACCAACCACCTCGTGAGCATCGCGGAACGGCAGCCCCTTGCGTACCAGATAATCGGCAACATCAGTGGCAGTCGAAAAGCCGAGCCCTGCAGCTTTACGCATCGCACCGACATTAACCCGCATTTCGCGAATCATATCGGCGAAAATTTTGAGGCTCCCCTTGACCGTATCGATCGTGTCAAAAAGCGGCTCTTTATCTTCCTGCATATCTTTATTGTACGCGAGCGGCAGCGACTTCATGGTCGTCAGAAGTGCCATCAGATTGCCGTAGACACGTCCGGTCTTGCCGCGCACCAGTTCCGGCACATCCGGATTTTTCTTCTGCGGCATGATGGATGAGCCGGTACAGAAACCGTCCGACAATTCGATGAATTGAAACGCACTGGTTGACCAGAGAATCAGCTCTTCCGAAAAACGGGAGAGATGCATCATTAGAATGGCGGAGTCCGCAAGGAACTCCAAGGCAAAATCGCGATCGGAAACAGAGTCCAGCGAGTTCCGGGTAATGGCGGGGAAATCAAGCTGTTCTGCCACATAGTCACGGTCAATCGGGAACGTCGTACCGGCCAGTGCACCGGCCCCGAGCGGCAGAACGTTCACCCGCTTAAAGCAATCTTCCAGACGCCCCTTGTCACGCCTGAACATCTCGACATACGCCATCAGGTGATGCGCAAACAGAATCGGCTGTGCACTCTGCAGATGAGTGAAGCCGGGCATCAGCGTATCAATATTATCTTCCGCCTGGTTCAGCAGGGCATCAATCAGCAGGTCTATATACGTGGTGATTTCAACAATTTCGTCGCGCAGGTAGAGGCGGATATCGAGCGCCACCTGATC
Organism: Desulfuromonadaceae bacterium; assembly: GCA_049318985.1. GTDB lineage: Bacteria > Desulfobacterota > Desulfuromonadia > Geobacterales > Pseudopelobacteraceae > JACRCG01. The sequence goes on along the minus strand of JBMOEI010000001.1, from coordinate 238,035 downwards.
ATTGCGGGATCGCCCGGTATGCAGCCGTTTGCCCGCTTCACCAATGGCGGCAGAGAGACGCGCCTCAATGTTCATGTGGATATCTTCAAGGCTGATGGAAAAATCAAATTCCCCGGATTCTATCTGCTCCAGAATGGCATGCAGGCCATGAACGATCTGCTCTACATCTTCAAGCGGAATGATCCCCTGTTTGCCGAGCATACGGGCGTGAGCAACGGAGCCCCTGATATCCTGATGATAGAGGCGCTTGTCGAACTGAATGGAAGCGGTGAACTCCTCAACAAATGTATCGGTTGGCTGGGTAAAACGCCCCCCCCAGAGCTTATCTTTAGACATAATGTGCTGTTCCTTCTGCTGGATTTTGAAATATGAGAGTGCGCACTATACGCGAAAATCGGGCAAAATCAAACCATGAGTTTACCTGAGGGTGCACGACAAAATTTATGGAAGCCCTTATCAAGCCGCTGCCCGATACTCCCAGAAGTCTTCCCAACGGTTACTCGGTCTGCAAGTGGTGATTCTATGAAAATTACGGCATATAATAAATTATTGACAGTATTGGTATGGATCAGTAAAGTTACGTTGAGGTGATGCAGAATGGATGAACGTAGGATACATTCAAGATTAAAATTTGAGCTACAGTGCCATTTGAAAGGAAATGCTAGTGATACCTATAAGGTGTTACTTGGCGATATTTCACTGAGTGGTGCTTTGATTTTAGTGAACAATGATACGCCATTTCAGAGTGGGGACTTTTGTGAATTGATGTTAGGCGGAATGACAGAGACTGATTCAATAAAGCATTACTGCAAAGTGGTACGAGCTGACTCTGGGAGTATTGGATTGGAGTTTCAAATCTAGTTTTTGAGATTCTAATAATCAGAAAAAAGTATCGCACCATAAATAGGCATCATCTCAATCGCATGGTTCGTAGTATTCTACCTGCCACAATATTCAGTCTGTTGCCTCTTGATAGCGAATAAAATGGTGGAGATTTTCGAATGCCCATATTTTTAAGTTCACGAATTATTCTATCATCTCTTCTAATTTTAAGACCTGCTTTGAAGGTCTTTATCGCCAAATCCCTTTTGTCAGCTATAAGGTAAGTTTTTCCAAGAAACAGATAGCTGTCTGAATTTACAGGATCAACATGTATCGCCATAGTACAAAGTTCAACTCCTTTTTTTAGTTGACCATGCTCTTTCGCTAGCAAATATCCAATAAGCCCCATCATATTAAGTTCATCCGACATCATTTCCTCCGATTAGCAGGAATACTGTGTTTCAGATTATATCTCAACAATCTCCCTTTGCAAGCACGAGGCTCCTGAATTCAATCAGGAGCCTCGTTTGTTCAGGGGATTTTTCACGCCCGTTGAGGCATTGATCCATAATGTCTAAAGGTTTTTGAAACCTTTAGGACCCGACTTTGATATTAATCACCGGCACCGGCATGAATTGCAATCAAAGCGGCAGCGGCGCCAACCCACCATACCCATCGGTAGTCGCCGAGATGTACTTCAGCAAAGTTTTCCCAGTGAAAAGAAGAGTTTTTTTCCGCTTTTTTCTGTTCAGTGGCGGCACCTTGTGATGTGTCAGCTGCAGCCATCAGCATAACTTCCGACCGGGCAGCGGGCAGTGACAGATCAAGCGCCTGTCCTGGCAGAGGGGTAGCGGGTGCCGTCGCCGATTCAACGGCTACCGGTGATGCTGCAAGAGCGGCGATTCCCTGGGCATTGACGGCGGCAGGGGCAAAGGACAACAGACAGATTAAGACGGTGAGTTTTCTCAGCATGGTATTTCCTCCTTGAATTGAATTATGAGGAGTATACCAGACATATCAAAAATTACTGGTTACTATTTATCAGATTAACGGAACAACCTGATTATATTGACCGGCTTCCTGTTCTCTGGTAGTTTCAGCATAGTTATTAGATAAGAATGATACCATGAAACAAAGTACATTTAACCAAACCGGTGAGGATTCTTGAGTTGGCAGCAGTTGTGGAAAAGTGGATACGTGGTACTATTGAGCAGTTACAAAAACAGGAGAGTGGAGGTCAGGATGCTGTTTGATAAAGCACAACTGCTGGAAGACATCGGTGGCGACGATGAACTGGTTCAGAAAGTATTGGATTGCGCTGCTCTGGAAATTCCGAAAGAGGTAGAAAAATTAGCGGAGCGGTGCGCCGGCAGCGATACTGAGGCAATTCGTCTGCAGGCACATGGCATCAAAAGCATTGCCGCCGATTTATATGCTTCCGATTTGCGGGACGTCTGCGCAAAAATGGAAGCTGCGGCAAAAGGTGGTGATCTGGAACATGCCCGGGCGGCGCTTTCCGAGTTGGAGCAGGTGGCGCGGGTAACGGTTACAGCGTTACATCAGTAACGATTGGATTTGATCTGTTTCCCTTCGAGGTATTCCGTATGAAGCATCATCGATTGGCGTCTCTGTCCCGGAATTTCTTTTACCAGTTGACACTGTATGTGGTCTGCACCGGCACTGCCTGGTGCGAAGCCCCGGTTATTGAGGCACGAGCTGATTTAAGCGAACTCTCAATGGAACAGCTGATGCAGATTGAGGTTGAGAACGTGGTCACCGCTTCCCGCTTTACCCAGCAGGTCACGGAGGCCCCGGCTTCGATGAGTGTTGTAACGGGTGATGATATCCGCAAATACGGATACCGTACCCTGGCCGACATTCTGCGCTCGGTACCCGGCCTGTATGTAACGTATGACCGGAACTACAGCTATCTCGGAGCACGCGGCTTCAGCCGCCCCGGTGACTATAACAGCCGGTTTCTGCTGATGATAGATGGCCATCGGCTGAATGATGGCGTCTACGATACCGCTCAAATCGGCACCGAATTTCCTTTGGATATCGACCTGATTGATCGCATCGAAGTAATGAGGGGCCCCGGTTCTTCTCTCTACGGCAGTAACGCCTTTTTCGGGGTAATCAATGTCATCACTCGCGCGGCAGAGGATGTTCGCAGGGAAATTTCAACATCCGGAGCAAGCTATGAGTCCTGGACCGGCCGCGCAAGCTACGGTGCTTCTTTTGATTCCGGTCTCGATCTGCTTCTTTCCGGCAGTCTCTATGACAGTGCCGGCCAGAACTCCCTCTATTTCCCGGAATATGCCGCAACGCCGAGCAGAGGCTACACCTATGGCAGTGACGATGACAGCAGCAAAAGCGTCTATGCCCGTGTGTCGCACTCAGATGTCACCCTTACCGGGCTGTTCTCCAGCCGCGAGAAGGGGATTCCCACCGGCGCGTATCAGACGGTCTTCAATGACCCTGCGACAAGAACCACCGATGAACGGGGTTATCTGAACCTCGGATACCGGAAGACGTATTCCGAAGCGCTTGAGGTTTCGGCACAGCTCTTCTACGACCATTACAAGTATGACGGAACTTACATCACAGACAATTCCCCCTCCGCCGGCATTAGAAGCCGTGACTCCGCTCTCGGGACCTCATGGGGAGCGGATAGCGTTGTTATCTTCACTCCTCTGCCGGAAAACAAACTCTCCCTCGGCTTCGAATTCCGGCAGAATCTGATCCAGCATCAGAAAAACGTCACTGTCGATCCTCTCTCCGTAAATCTGGATGATCACCGGGACTCGGTTAACTGGGGAGGATTCATCCAGGATGAGTACATTATTCTGAAGCCGCTCCGGATAAATGCCGGGGTCCGCTATGACAACTATGACTCGTTCGATTCTTTTAACCCGCGCGCCGCACTGGTCTATACTCCAGTGGAGACAACCGCTCTGAAACTGCTTTACAGTGAAGCCTTTCGTGCCCCGAATGTGTACGAACGCTATTATCAGGACGGAGCCACTGCAATTGCACATCCTGGACTGAAACCGGAGAAGATAAGGACCGTTGATGCCATCTGGGAGCAGTACTTTCTGGATAATTATCGCTCGTCGTTCGGCGGCTTTTACTACCGGGTTACCGATCTGATCAGTCAGACAACGGACGCCGCCGGAATGCTGGTCTACAACAATATTGATTCGGCTGAAGCGGTCGGTATTGCTGCCAGTCTGGAGGGATTCTGGCAGAGTGGCCTGAAAGGACGACTCAGCTACAACTGGCAACAGGCGACCAATCAGAGTACCGGGGCACAGCTCAGCAACTCTCCCCGGCATCTGGCAAAGGCTAACATGAGCATTCCCCTGATTCGGGAGCAGCTTTTTATTTCTCCGGAGCTTCAGTACACCGGTCCTCGCATTACCCTGAACGGCAGCAGAACCAACAACCCGATACTCGCAAACCTTACGGTTTTCTGCCGGGATGTGGGACTTAAAGGACTTGAAACCTCTGCAAGCCTCTACAACCTGTTTAACGTCCATGGAGAAGATGTGGCAGGAGAGGAGCATGGACCAGCGTTGCAGACGATTCGACAGGACGGCATTTCTTTCCGCGTTAAACTATCCTACCGGTTCTGAAAGGGCGCATGAAATTTTGCAGCCTCTGCATAGTGTTGTTTTTCACTCTTGTTTCCGCCGGACCTTCTGGTGCAGCGCAAGACGAGTTTAAGGTCAAAGCGGCCATGTTCTATAACTTTGCCAAATTCGTGGAATGGCCTGCCAACCCGTCTGGCAGTGACAGCCGGATCACCTATTGTATTGCCGGCAAAAGCAGGCTGACTGCTCCGATGCAGGATTTACAGGGAAAGCTGATCAAGGGAAAATCCGTCTTTGTCCGTGAGATTGACCGCCCCGCTGACGTCGCCGAATGCCAGGTTCTGTTCATCGCACAATCCGAGAAAGCCCGCCTGTTGTCCTACCTCCACCACTCCGGTTTCCACAGCATTCTTACGGTCAGCGATCTGGAACAATTTGCGGAGTCTGGCGGGATGATCGGCTTTAGCGAGGAAGATAATAAAATCCGCTTTGATATTAATCAGGAAGCCGCCAAAAAGCAGGGGCTGAGAATCAGCTCCCATCTGCTCAACCTGGGAAGGAGGGTCCTGAGATGAACTCTCTCTCCACCGCTTTCCGGAACACTTCGATCAAACGAAAGATGATGCTGTTTTTTCTGACGATCATTTCTGTCGGCATAACAATGACGTCTACCGCCTTCCTGGTTAACCAGTTATACCGGTTCAATCAGAGTGCCCGGGAGGAAATAACGACACAGACGAAGATTCTGGCCCGAAATATCGCCGCAGAGATAACTTTCATGGATGAAGCTGCAGCACTTGAAATCCTGACGGCACTGAAAGCAAATCCAAGAATCGCGGCGGCCCTGCTGTTTGTCGAAGACAACACCCTCTTTGCCCGCTATCAGGTCAATAATTCCGACGGCAGGAACCTGCGCCCTGAAATTACGGCCTTTTTACACCCGGCTTCCGATCGCCAGGCGCTCTTTAGCGCACTGCAAAACGGAGCCAACTCTTTTTCCTTCCTTGAAATGCACCCTCTGGCGTCAGAACCGGTGTTACTGAACGGTGAGCGGGTCGGCACCGTTGTCATCCAGGCTGATTTACATTACCTGTACCGGGAACTGCTGATTCTTGCCGTTATCATGGCTTCCGTTGCCGGTGTGACGTTTCTGGTCGCCTGGATGCTCGCTTCCCGCTTCCAGAAGATTATCTCCGATCCGGTAATCTCGCTTTCAAAGGTCATGAGTCAGGTTTCGACCGATAAAAACTATGCCGTGCGTGCGGAAAACAACTCTTCCGACGAGATCGGCACTCTGATCACCTGTTTCAACGAAATGCTGCAGGAGATCCAGAGGCGTGACCAGACAGTTTTTGAGCAGCAGCAACAGCTGCTGGGGGAGAAAAACAGCCATATCCGCAAGCTTACCGCTGCGGTGGAACAAAGTGCAAATTCGATTATGATCACGACGCCTCAGGGCGACATTGAATACGTAAATCCTTATTTTTCAGCTATGACAGGCTATGAAGCCGCTGAAGTCATCGGTAAAAATCCCCGGATTCTGAGTGCCGAGGTTGCATCCCCCGAAAAGTATCGCGAGCTCTGGCAGGCTGTTCTGGGTGGCAGGCAGTGGGAGGGAGAGTTCCTGAACAGAAAGAAAACCGGCGAGCTTTTTTGGGAGCAGGCGAGTATTTCTCCGGTTTTTGATGATCGGGGCATCATAACCAGCCTGATAGCAATCAAGGTAGACATCACCGAACGCAAAGCAACAGAACAGAATTTACTGGCAGCCAAAACCGCCGCCGAAGCGGCCACCCGCGCCAAAAGCGAATTCCTTGCCAATATGAGTCACGAAATCCGCACTCCGATGAACGGGGTGATCGGCATGTCGGACCTGCTCGCCGATACGCCGCTGAACGAAGAGCAACTCCGCTTCATGAACGCCATCAGAAGCTCGGCCGATCACCTGATGGGGCTCATTAACGATATTCTCGACTTCTCAAAGATCGAGGCGGGCAGGATTGAACTCGACACGTCACCGTTTCTCCTGCGCCCTTTCCTTGGCAACACACTGCGATCACTGGCCGGCAAAGCGTCGGAAAGGGGCCTGGAACTGGCCGAGATGGTTGCTTCTGAAGTACCTGATGCGTTGGAAGGCGATCCGGGCAGACTGCGGCAGATACTTCTCAATCTGCTGACCAATGCCATCAAATTCAGCCATGACGGAGAGATCAGAGTCGACGTCGGCCTCGAATCGCGTGAGGGGAGTTCGCTGCTGCTCCGTTTTTCGGTGCGTGACCAGGGGATCGGTATTCCTGAAAACAAGCTGGAGATGATTTTTGACTCCTTCACCCAGGCCGATGCCTCGACCAGCAAGAATTATGGCGGTACCGGGTTAGGCCTTACTATCAGCCGGCGTCTTGTTGAATTAATGGGGGGAGTGATCCGGGTAGAAAGCATTCCGGGCAAGGGGAGCACTTTCAGTTTTACCGCAGCTCTGGTTGAGCGGGAGCAGAGCGTCATTGTCCGCCCCTCGTCATTCACCGGTCTCACGGTCATGACGGTTCTCGGCAGTCAGACCAATAGTCTCTACCTGAGTACGCTGCTCGCTGATTTCGGTTTCACGGTCTGTGAGGCTGAGAGCGCCGCCGACGCGCTCGGCAGACTCTGCGCTGCCAGGGATAACGGCCACCTCCCCGCCCTGCTGCTCGTTGATCAGTGCATTGATTGCGGAGATGGTTTTTCCCTCATGCGGGATCTGAAAATTCAAGGGGGCTTTGAGCCGCTCCACCGCATACTGATGACCTGCGCAGGGATACATGGCGATGCTGCGCTCTGCAGGGAGCTGGGCGTTGACGGCTATCTCGTCAAGCCGGTAATCAGTGATGAATTTCACGAGTTACTCTGCCGTGTGCTTGGCGCTGGAGAGCGTTCAGAGGGGCGACTGGTCACGCAGCGCCAGATCCGCGAAGAACAGGTACGGTTGTTCCTGCTGGTGGTAGATGATCTGGAGATCAACCTGATGGTCGCCCGCGGCATGCTGGAAAAGATCGGCCATGACGTCACCACCGCCGGTAGTGGCCGTGAAGCACTGAAGCTACTGAAGAAACAGACCTTCGATGCGATCTTCCTGGACATTCAGATGCCGAATTTGAACGGCTTTGAGGTTACTGCCGCCATCCGGACAGGGGAGGAGACTTCAGGCTGCCGGAGGACGCCGATAATCGCCATGACCGCCTATGCTCTGGCAAACGACAGAGACCGCTGTCTTGCCGCCGGTATGGATGGCTACTTAAGCAAACCGGTCAAACCGGAAAAGTTCAGGGAGGCGCTGTTCCTTATCAAAAAGCGGCCTGAAGGGACCCCTGTTGAATTGACACTGCCGGTGTCCGTACCTGCACATGATTTTCGCATTCTGCTGGTCGATGATAACCTTATCAATCAGCAGGTTGCCCAGGGTAAACTGCTGACTCTCGGATACAAACCTGATATCGCCTCCAACGGTGTTGAAGCGGTCAAAGCGCTGGAGCAGATTGAGTATGATCTGGTGCTGATGGATTGTCATATGCCGGAGATGGACGGTTTTGAAGCGACCGGGGTGATCCGTGATCCGGTCTCAAACGTCCTCAATCACCGCGTACCGATAATCGCCATGACCGCCAATGACATGAAGAGCGACCGCGACCTCTGCCTGGCGGCCGGTATGAATGACTTCCTGACCAAACCGGTGAAGGTTGATGCGCTCGCGGCGGTGCTGGACAAGTGGCTGGGTGGTAACTGCAAAAACTAACGTAAAGGTGAATAAACCATGACAAGCCAAAGTGATGGAAGTAAGACTGACAATCCCGATGTCGTTGACTGGAGCGTTCTTGACGCCCTGAAAGTGCTGCAGAAACCGGGAAGGCCTGATATCGGCACAACGCTGATGAAGGCGTATCTCGACGCACTGCCGGCACTGATGGAAAGTACCCGGGCAGCCATACTCGCAGCAGATGGCACAGCGTTGAGAAACACGGCACACTCCATGAAATCAAGCAGCGTAGCCATTGGCGCCGTGATATTCGGAAAAACCTGTGCGGAGCTTGAGCAGCTTGGAAAAACGAATACTCTTGAAGAAGCTCCGGTGCTCTTACGCCGTGCTGAACAGGAATTAGCCGCAACGTGTGCAGCGTTGCGTAAAGTATTAGAGTAAGAAGGCTCTCCCCCCTCCCAACCTCCCCCCGCTGGGGGGAGGAGCTTAAATTCCCTCACCCAGCGGGGGAGGGTCAGGGAGGGGGAAAAGGGATTTGCGGCGAATGAAAACGGATCACATTATGCGGTAAAAGGAGCATCACATGAATCTGGAACAGCTGCGGCTCAGGAGAAAAAGTGCCTGTGTATCGATTCTGATTTTGAGTTGTCTTCTGGCCGGTGTGGTGGCAGTTTCCGCTGCTGACACGGTCATATCTCCTGCCGGGGTCAGTAACAGCCCACTCACCCTGCAGCAGTGCATCGATCTCGCACTGGAAAAAAATCGCTTCCGGACAGCCTCCCGCTACAGCATCGAAATTGCCGAGTCCCAGCACCAGCAGGCGCTCTCCGGCTACTGGCCACAGATAGGCGTCAAGGCCAATTATTCAATCATGGATCAGGAGCCTAATTTCATTTTCCCGGCACAATACATTTCCATGCCGCAGGGAACAGCTCTGGTCATGCAGGTGACCACTCCCGGCGGACCGGTACAAATGCCTCTCTCCACACTCCCGGTCCCCGAACAGAACGTCAAGCTGATGGACCGGCACAACCTCACCGCCTCGCTCAACGCAACGCTGCCGCTCTACACCGGTGGCCAGGTAGGGGCGCTGGTGCGGCAGGCCGAACAGGGGATGAAGGCGGCCAAAGAAGAGGCCCGTCGCACCGATCTGCAGGTGGTGTACGATACCACCCGCTATTACTACGGAGCCGTTCTCGCCCGTGAACTGGTACAGATCGGCAGGGATGCCCTTACCCGTATGCAGGTGACGCTGGATCTGACTGAAAATCTGTATACCAAAGGTTCCGGCAAGGTGAAGAAGACCGACTTCCTGCGCAACAAGACCGTGGTGGAGTGGCTTCGGACTGCCGTCACGTCTCTGGAGGGGAATGAACAACTGGCAAAGGCAGCGCTGACCAATTCAATGGGCCTTGAATGGCAGAATCCGGTGGAACCGGCAGCAGAGCCGTTGCCTTTCATGGCGTCCAAAGCGGAATTGCCGGATCTGGTGAGCGGTGCGTACCGGTTCAATCCGGACTGGGCGCGCCTTGATGCCGGCCTGATTGCTGCGGAGGCCAAAATTGACGAAGCGAATAGCGGACATCTCCCCAAGGTCGGACTGTTCGGCAGCCTGACCGGCATCGTGAATTCATACGATAAGGGTATTGTCACCCCGGACAATAAAAACTCATGGATGGTCGGCATCGGGATGGAGCTGCCGCTCTTCAATGGTTTTCGCACCACCGGAGAAGTGCGCGAAGCACGGGCCCGCCTCGAAAAGCTGAAACAGCAGCAGTTTCTCCTCAAGGAGGGGATTGCCCTGCAAGTCAAGCATATCTTTATTCAGCTGATAACAGCGCAGCAGCAGAAGATCTCTTCAGAAGCGGCAGCTGCCTCGTCCGAGGAGAACCGGTCATTGAATGAACGTGCATATCAGGAAGAGATGGTGGAAACCAAGGATGTCATTGAGGCTCAACTGATGGAATCTCTGATGAAAGCCCAATATCAGAAAACGCTCTACGACAATCTCGATGCACGGGCGAACATGGATTTTGTCGTCGGCAGGCAGATAACGGAAATGATCTCTGCCACTTCGCCTCGCTAGATATTGTATGTCAGGTATGGCGCAATTCAGAAAACGTTTTCTCTGTGCTTCCGGGCTGCTCTTGCTCTTCTCTGCCGTGCAGACGCATCATGCCGTGGCCGAAGATGCTATTGATAACATCAGACTCGGTTTTTCCATCAACGCCTTTGTGAACATACCCAAAAATGATATGAAGATCGCGGTTCAGGTATTAGCCAAAAAGGTGGCCGGTAAAACGTTTGGCTCCGTTGATTCGCACATTTATGACTCTATCAGTGATATCGAGAATGATCTTAAGGCGAAGAAGCTCGATGGGCTGGCAATTACTCCGGACGAGTTTATCCACCTCAGGCAACGCGCGCCTATTGAACCTGCTATGTTGACTGTCGCGGGAAGCAGCCATGAGATTGAATTGTTACTTCTTGTCAGGAAAGACAGCGGCATTAACGGGGTTGAAGAGCTGAAAGGACGTGTTATCACGCTGCCGCTGCGCAATGCCCAGTATGGTGCTATCTATCGTGTCTGGGTAGAAACGCTCGTGATGAAGGAGGGGGGCGCATTAGATACGTTCTTTTCATCCATTACCGAAGCCGATTCCGTCAGCAAGGCCATTATGCCGGTGTTTTTTAAAAAGGTTGCTGCATGTGTCGTAACGAAGCAGGCTTTTGACGTTTCATCCGAGCTGAATCCGCAGCTTTCCCGCGAGTTGAAGGTGGTTGCACAGATCGGGAAGTTGGCGGGCGGAATTATTGTGTTCCGGAAAGACCTTTCCGACGCGAGCAAAGAGAAGATGAGGCAGGGGCTTCTGGATCTTGAAAAAAATCAGGAGGGGCGCCAATTGCTCATGCTGTTTCATCTGAATGGTCTGGCCCCGTTTCGGTCAGAATATATGAAGAGTACGGAACTGCTGTATGCTGAGCACACCCGACTGGCTGGGCGAAAACGTTGAGGAGTCGTTACATGAAAAAAGCTCTCACAACATATACCGCACTTTTTCTGCTGCTTACTCTGCTGCTTCCGCTGCCGCCTGCCAGCGCCGCAGCAGAAAAGGATGACGACACACCGCAGTTGTTCCGGACCGGCTTTATACAAAACGCAATGATGAACACCGATCCCCGTGATGCCAAAGCTGTTCTGGAAGTGCATGGCCGGGAGATTACACGCCTGATGGGAATGTCCCTGAGCGTCAAGGTGGTGTTGTACCCGGAAATAGACTCCATGACAGCTGCCCTGCGCAGAGGAGATTTGGAGCTGGCAGCCGTACCGAGTATCGACTATCTCCGTATCCGCAAAACAGTGCCCCTGATCCCTTCTTTTGTCGGAAATAACAGTAACGGGACGGGGATCACGTACGTTATTATCACCAGAAAAGATAGCGGCATCCGTTCATTTTCCGATTTGAAGGGGAAGTCTATAATGACTCCCACTGCCACTAAATATGAATCAAGTCAGCTCTGGCTGGAAGTTCTCTTGATGAAAGCGGAGAAAGGCGGGGTTGACACCTTTTTTAAACAGGTAAAAGAGTCTCCTAAATTATCCAATGCCATAATGGGGGCCTTTTTCCGACAGGCCGATGCCGCCCTTGTCACCCGCACAAGTTTCACCACAAGTTGTGAACTGAATCCCCAACTGACTGCTCAGTTGACCGTTCTGGCCGAGTCGCCCAACCTGAGTGATGCGGTGGTTTGTCTGATGCCGGGCACATCGGAAAAACTCCGCACCAGGATTTACAACGCCATGCTCCAGCTCAACGAAACAAAGAGCGGCAAGCAGATTTACACCATCTTTCAGACCAACGGCATAACCCCTTTTAAAGAAGAGTATCTCGATGGCCTGGAAAATCTGGTCAGTGAACATAAGCGCCTGAAGGCAAAGTCGACGGCAAAGAAATGACTCTCATTGCAGCAGCGAAAAGCAGAGGATTGTATGCACGGCTGAGACGATCAAAACTCGCGCGGCTCTGGCCGAAGCGGGTCGGTGCCCGGGTGACTCTGATCGTGTCACTGCTGATCATTTTTACCCTCACGCTCTTTGTCACGATCAACATGCCGTCCCAGCGAACGGCGATTCTTGAGGCCATGAAGTCGGAAGCGAGAAGCACCGTCATTTCCATCGCGCAGGTCACGTCAAGTGCAGTCATTTCCGAAGACTTCGCCACGGTTATTGAACATTGTCTGCGGGTAGTTAAAGAGAGCCCCACCATCATCTACGTTGTCATAACCCGCAATGACGGCTTCTCCCTGATATTCACGAAAGATGGCTGGAAACAGGACACCCTCGGTGATGAATGGATCCCTGGCGGGAGCAGGGAGTCGAGAAGCGGCATCCGGAAAAATGAGATTTCATCCGTCAACGTGTATCATTACTCATTCCCCTTCCAGTACTCCAGTATTGACTGGGGCTGGATCCATATCGGACTTTCCCTGGAGACGTTTGATGCAAATATAAAAACCATGTATCTTCGTACCTCGCTGCTTGCCCTGATCTGCCTGGTCGTCGGTTGTAGTGTGGCGCCCGTTTTTGCCCGTAAACTCACCAACCCGATATCTACTCTCGTCAACACGACCGAATTGGTTGCCCAGGGCGATCTGACCGCACGGGTCACTATCAATACCGGCGACGAGCTGGAACGTCTCGGCCAATCGTTTAACACCATGACCGGAAAATTGCAGCAGACACAGGCAGAAATACTGGCTGCCAAGAATAAAGCCGAAGCGGCCAGCATGGCAAAGTCACAGTTCCTCGCCAATATGAGCCATGAAATCCGTACTCCCATGAACGGTGTGCTGGGACTGTTGGGGCTGTTAAAGGAGGCACCTTTGAGCGCTGAGCAGCTGAAAATGATCCATATGGCTCATGGCTCCGCCGAAAAGCTGCTGGAGATCATTAACAATATCCTGGACTTCTCAAAAATCGAAGCAGGCAAGCTCCAATTACACCCGGCGTATTTCACTCCCGGTGATCTGGTCCGTGATGTTATGGATATGTTCTGGGTCAGGGTTCTGGATAAGAAGGTCAACCTTGTCTATGCAATTGACGATGCTGTGCCTGAAGCGGTTGTCGCCGACAATCTGAGAGTTCGCCAGGTACTGATCAACCTGATCGGCAATGCTTTAAAATTCACTGAACAGGGTGAGGTCTCTCTGAGGCTTACCCTTGCCGGGCAGGCAGCAGAGCACTCGGTACTCCGTTTTGAAATTCATGATACCGGTTCCGGCATTCCGTCTGACAAACAGCAGGTAATTTTCGATCCCTTTTCACAGGCTGACAATTCGATGTCGAGGCGGCACCAGGGAACCGGCCTTGGCCTGGCGATCTCCAGGGAACTTGTGGAAGCGATGGGGGGGCAGATCGGCATACAGAGCGAACCGGGCAAAGGATCACTTTTCTGGTTTACCGTCCGGGTTCAGAATACTGAAACCATCCCCGCCTCTGCCTCTTCTGATGACAGGGTAACAGAAAGTGTGGTACGTCAAGACAGCGAGCAGATGCCGAGGGTCCTGCTGGCAGAAGATAACATCGTTAATCTTGAACTGTGCAGAATGGTGCTTGAATCGCTTAATTGCGAGGTGGATATCGCCTGGAATGGTCGTGAAGCAGCAGATGCAGCCTTCCGGAAGGATTATGACCTCATATTGATGGATTGCCAGATGCCTGAAGTGGATGGCTATGAGGCAACCAGAATCATCAGACAGCGCGAATCAGAACGTTCGATTGAAACACGGCGGCTATACATCGTCGCCTTGACCGCCAACGCCATGGATGGCGACAGGGAACTCTGCCTCGCTGCCGGCATGGACGATTATGTCGTGAAACCGTTTAAACCGCAGCAGATCCGGACGCTCCTGGACCGCTGCTGCGGATCACTGCCGACGTGAAAAGGTAACTACTCATGAATGATTCACAAGCGATGTTCTCCGGTAAGGTTTTGGTTGTTGATGATGACTTCGCGGTTCAGATCATTGCCGCTGAAACGCTGGAACAGGCCGGTTTTGAGGTGACTGTGGTTGATAGCGGGCTTAAAGCCATAGCCATGGTCAACTCATTCAGCCCCGACATTATCCTGCTTGATTTGCTGATGCCGGGTATTGATGGTTTTCAAACATGTAAAGAGATACGGGCTCTGCCGGGCGGCGCCGATGTACCGATCCTCATATTGACCGGTCTTGACGATCTGGACTCGATTACCACCGCCTACCAGTTAGGTGCAACCGACTTTGTCACAAAACCGATTCAATGGCTGAGCCTGCCGCACCGGGTCCAGTATATTATCCGATCCAGTAATGCTATTGCCAAACTCAAACTTGCTGAAGCGGAGTTACGCCTGGCCAAGGAGCAGGCGGAATCGGCAAACCACGCAAAAAGCGGGTTTCTGGCCAATATGAGCCACGAAATCCGCACCCCGATGAACGGGGTGATAGGCATGTCGGATCTGCTGGCAGACACACCATTGAACGAAGAGCAGCAGCGCTTCATGAACGCTATCAGAAGTTCGGCCGATCATCTGATGGCGCTCATCAACAATATCCTCGATTTCTCAAAGATCGAGGCGGGCAGGATCGAGTTGGACGTGACGCCGTTTCTCCTGCGTCCCTTCCTCGGCGGCACGCTCCGGTCACTGGCCGGCAAAGCGGCTGAAAGGGGTCTCGAACTGACCGAGATGGTTGACTCAGAAGTACCTGATTCACTGGAAGGAGATCCGGGGCGCCTGCGCCAGATACTGCTCAATCTGCTGACCAATGCCATCAAATTCAGCCAGAACGGCGAGATCAGGGTCGATGTCGGCATCGAATCGCGTGATGGCACTTCACTGCAGCTCCGTTTTTCGGTGCGTGACCAGGGGATCGGCATTCCTGAACAGAAGCTGGAAATGATTTTCGACTCCTTTACCCAGGCTGATGTTTCGACCACCAAGATATATGGCGGAACCGGATTAGGCCTTACCATCAGTCGGCGTCTGACGGAATTGATGGGGGGGCGGATCTGGGTGGAGAGTACTCCGGGCAAAGGGAGTACCTTCAGCTTCACCTCAACGCTGCTTGAGCGGGATCAGGATATGACTGTTCACCCCTCGTCATTCATCGGTCTCACCGTAATGCTGGTTCTCGGCAGTCAGACTAATCGCCGTTACCTGAGTACCCTGCTCGCCGACTTCGGTTTCCTGGTAAGTGAAACCGACAGCGCTGCAGATGCAGTCCGGACACTCTGCTCTGCCAGGGATGAAGGGCACCTCCCTGCCCTGCTGCTCGTTGATCAATGCATCGATGGCGGTGATGGCTTTTCCCTCATGCGGGAGCTGAAAAATCAAGGGGGCTTTGATCCGGTCCGTCGCATACTGATGGCCAGTGCAGGAATACGCGGTGATGCTTCGCTCTGCAGGGAAATGGGCGTTGACGGGTATCTGGTCAAACCGATAATCAGTGACGAATTCCACGAGTTATTATGCCGTGTCCTTGGCACTGAAGAGGGTTCCGAGCGCCGTATGGTCACTCAGCGCCAGATCCGTGAGGAGCAGGTGCGCCTCTCCCTTCTGATTGTTGATGATGTCGAAATCAACCTGATGGTAGCTCGAGGCATGCTGGAGAATATCGGCCATGACGTTACCTCTGCCGGTAGTGGCAGTGAAGCGCTGGAGCTTCTGGAAAAGCAGCGGTTTGATGCGGTCTTTCTGGACATCCAGATGCCGAACATGAACGGTTTTGAGGTCGCTGCCGCCATACGGGCACGGGAACTCGCTTTGGGCTGCAGGAGGATGCCGATAATCGCCATGACCGCCTATGCCCTGGCGAGCGACAGAGATCGCTGCCTTGCCGCCGGCATGGATGACTATATCAGCAAACCGGTCAAGCCGGAAAAGTTCAGGGAGGCGCTGATCCTTATCAACAAACAGCCGGAAGTTACTCTCGTTGATCGGACCCTGCCGGTTACCGGAGATAAAGCAGTGCGGACGCACGACATACGCATTCTGCTGGTCGATGACAATAGCATCAATCAGCAGGTCGCCCAGGGCAAGCTGCGGACGCTCGGATACGAACCGGATCTCGCCTCAAATGGAGCTGAAGCGGTCAAAGCGCTGGAGCTGATTAATTATGACCTCGTGCTGATGGATTGTCATATGCCGGAGATGGATGGTTTTGAAGCGACCGGGGTGATCCGTGCTCCAGGTTCAAACGTCCTCAGTCACAACGTGCCGGTAATCGCCATGACCGCCGATGACATGAAGAGTGACCGCGAACACTGCCTTGCGGTCGGTATGGATGATTTCCTCACCAAACCGGTAAAGGTAGATGCGCTTGCGGCGATGCTGGAAAAGTGGGTGAGAAAATAATCGACCTAAAAAAACAAGTCAGGATTCTTCGTCTTCAGCGCCAAGTGGAATTTCACGGTAGGCGCGTTCTTCCTCTACCCGTTTGGTTTGAGCCTGCAGCTTTTCAAGATCGGACTTGCACTTTACACAATGTCGGGTAAACGGCATTGCTTTAAGCCTGCCAAGGGGGATGTCTTCATCACACTCTTCGCAGATTCCGTAATCACCCTCATTAATACGCAGCAGTGCTTCATCAATGCTGTGAATCTTCTCACGCTCACGGTCCCCAAGCAACAGACCTAACTCCCGATCACGCTCGGAAGACGCCTGATCATAAATATCGCCGCCCGGTTCAATCGCCGCTACCGCCTCTGTTCCGTTCTTAACAGATTTCCTGATCTCCCGAACAGTATCTTCTTTCAGTTTTTCGAGAATCAGCCGTATTTCCTGCCATCTCATATCCTGTACCTTAGCAGAAGGTGCTTGTGTGGCGGCCGTCCCAACGGCCAGAGTCGTTTCAGGTTCAGTATCAGGTGGCTCTATTGATTTCATCGCTTTACTCTTTGATATTTCAGCTGTTGTTTTTGCCGCTGGTTCGATTGTTACGTTGTTTTTTGTCGCCATAATAATATTTCTCCGCGTGCTTGTTGATAGAGTAAGCGCAGCCTAAAAACGGCGGGAGAATGTCGCAGAAAACAGCCGTTTTGTCAAGCTTTGCGTAAGCAACGGGCATGGTGAATTGGCTCTCAGGTAATCGACCGACGTTACTGCACTACAGCATTGGTATCAATTTCAACATACACCGGTTTGCCTGAGGCTCCGAGCGACTTATACGGTTTCCCGTTAAGCTCAATATCAATCCTGCCGGCATTGCTAAGCTCCAACGCAACCTTTTTTTCTGCCTTCCACTCGATGACGTCACCGGTTGTAAGCTCGTACGGCTGCGCCGAAGAATCATCGACCGTAACCATCAAGGTGCCATTCTGTGTCACTTTAATTTTAAGAATGAATCCATTGGCCGCAACTGCAGGCCGCTCCGATGGAGGACTCTTTTCAACAGTGATTCTCTCAGGTGGTTGTTTTTCAACCTTGGGAACAGCAATACCCACCGTTCTTCTCTCATTGCGTACGGAGCTTTGTACACTCTGGATGGCTGCATTCTGCAAGGGAGGGACAACAATCGCGGGCGGTTGCGGCCGGCGTACCAGAGGAGGAGGCGGGCGTTTAAAATAGGTAGCGGTAATCAGAATCAACAGCAGTAAGACGGCAGGGAATATCAGTTTTTTCAGTGATATCAGACTGCGTTTGGGGCGATTCCCAGGAGGCGATATACCGGCCGGGTCCGTTTTGTCACCCTGAGTTCCAAAAAGCTTCGCATACATCCGCGCAATATCTTCTGAATTCAGGCCGAGGTAGGTGGCGTAAATACGAAGAAAACCTTTAAGATATGCCTGGTTGGCGAATTCACTAATTCGATCATCTTCCAAAGCCTTCAGATGAGTAATACCGATTTTTGTCGTTTCAGAAGCTTCTTCAAGTGAAATATCATGGAATTCGCGGCAGCGTCGCAGTATCGATCCTGGCGACCCGCTTCCCGTTTCCGGTAATGAAGAGACCGGTCCTTTAAACCTGTTGCCATTCACTTGATAAGCTCCAGATAATTTAGTGCGGCCCGTCCAAGCTCACTATCAGGAATAAGGCGCACTGATTCTTTAAATGAAGCACGGGCATCATCAATCCGGTTGAGCTTGAGTTGTGCCTGTCCCAGATAATAATACGCAGCACCATAATCATGATAAATAGACAGTGCCTTGTTATATTCGATAATTGCCTGTTCACTCTTGTCCAGAGCAAACCAGACCCTGCCGAGAGAAAGACGTGCCACAGGATTACGAGGGTTTATGGAGGCAACTGCCTGCAACTCTTCCCTGGCTTTCGTATAATCACCCTTTCCCAGGTAAGCCAGGCCAAGATTAATACCCGCATTTTCATTGTTGTCATAGAAAAGATCATCTTTAACGATTTTGAACTGCTGGACTGCGCTATCCCAGCGTTTTAAATCAAGGTAGGCAACACCGAGGTCGTTGCGAGCAGCGGAGAAGCCGGGCTTCAGCAGGATTGCTTTCAGAAACTTTGCCTCGGCAAGATCAGGGCGCTTTTTGCCGACATAGGCCAGACCGAGATTGTAGAGGATATCAGGATTTTGTGGATCAAGCTTTTCAGCCTCGGTAAGATCAAACAGGGCTGAGGAATAATTACGTTCGCCAAGATAGGACAGTCCCATCTGATAGTGGTAGGAAGCAGGATCCGGTTTCGGATCGCCCTTCCCCCGCCCTGACACACACCCGGAGGCGACCAGACAGAGAAGCAACGCAGTTGTGGCATAAAAACATTTTTTCATATATCGCTCAATCAATCTGCATCGTAGACAACAAGGTTCAGTAAGAAATATCCTCGAAATGTGTCAAGCCTTTGAAACTGCGGAAACGTGTATGAATCTCACTGTATTCCAGTCGTTTCATCCGGTTAAGGCTGAAATCCTCTACATTGAAAGAGGCCATGACACTGCCGTATATGATTGCTTGACGAAGGCCTTCCTCTGACAGATCGCCGCTATTTGCCAGATAGCCTATAAAACCACCGGCAAAAGTGTCACCTGCTCCGGTCGGATCGAATACCTCCTCAAGGGGATAGGCCGGAGCAGCGAAAAGCGTTTCGGCGGTGAACATCAAAACACCATACTCTCCCCGCTTTATGACCAATCTCTTGCAGCCGAGAGCAATGATCTGCCGGGCCGCTTTCACCAGATTAGCCTCTCCGGTGAATTGCCGCGCTTCCCCCTCATTGATGACAACAATGTCAACCTTCTGCAGAACTTTCCGCAGCGCTTCCGGCTTTGATGAAATCCAGAAGTTCATGGTGTCGCACGCCACCAGTTTCGGTTTTCTGACCTGTTCAAGTACATTCATCTGTAAGTCGGGGTCAATATTAGCGAGAAAAAGATACTCCGCATCACGATAGCTTTCCGGCAGGTTTGGCTGGAAATCCATCAGTACGTTAAGCTGTGTGTCAAGAGTCTGGGCTTCGTTCAAATCAAAACCATAGCGCCCGCTCCAGTGGAAGGTTTTGCCGGGGGCACGCTGTAAGCCGGTTGTATCTATATTACGACTGTGGAGAAACGTGACATGCTCTGCCGGGA
Organism: Desulfuromonadaceae bacterium; assembly: GCA_049318985.1. Taxonomy (GTDB): domain Bacteria; phylum Desulfobacterota; class Desulfuromonadia; order Geobacterales; family Pseudopelobacteraceae; genus JACRCG01. Next base: position 218,319 of record JBMOEI010000001.1, on the reverse strand, counting down.
AATCATCTCCGACAACTGCAACCAGTGAGACATCGGTAAAAAAGCTGGCTGAAGTAGAGAAATAGGCGGCCGAACCTCCAAGAACATTTTCCCCCCTGCCAAAAGGGGTTTCAACGGTATCAAACGCCACTGTGCCGACAACAACTATACTCATTAGTTTCTCCTAAAATGTTTATATCAGGGTTCACCGCGCTCTGCTTCTCCCGACAACATGACGAGATCTACCCGGCGATTCTTGGCACGTCCTTCTACCGTTGTATTTTCAGCCAGGGGGCGGAACTCTGCATAACCGGTGGCAGATATTTTGCCCGCTTCGATGTCAAAATTTTTCATCAGGTATTTCAGGCCATTAGTTGCGCGGGCAGTTGACAGCTCCCAGTTGGACGGAAACTGTGCCGTGCTGATCGGAATATTATCTGTATGACCTTCGAGTCGCAGCGGGTTGTTGTACTGGGTCACCACTTCTGCAATGGTATTAATCAATTCATATGCCTCAGGCTTTATGTCAGCCTGACCGGAGGCAAAAAAACCGGCTTCCTTGAGACTGACGATCAGTCCCCGCCGGGAAATTTCCAAAGACACCTTGTTTTGGGCACCCTGCCTGACAAGATAAGCCTCAATTGCTGATTTAATCTGCCGGAAATCCTTCTCATCCGCCCGTGTCTTTCCCTGCCCGCTATGAGGACGCTCAATCGGATTAGTTTTTAGCTCCGGCTTAAGAGATGGAATGACTGTGATCTGCTGTGAGGCGATTACATTGATTTTGGGGGCATTAGCACCCGCACTTGCCATGCCGAATGACTCCTGAATGGACTTCATAACCTCTTCAACCTTCTTCTTGTCGCTCTGCCCCATGGCATAAAGCACGACGAAAACGGCAAAGAGCAGGGTAATGAAGTCGGCATAGGAAACGAGCCAGCGCTCGTGGTTAGCATGCTTTTCCGGTTCTTTTTTGAGTGCCATGGCTGCCTAGTGCCCGCCTACGAAGGCCATAAGTTTCTGCTCAATGAAATGAGGATTTTCGCCATTCTGGATGGCAATGAGTCCTTCAAGGACCATTACCCGCCGTACCACTTCAGATTTCATCCGTATCTTGAGTTTTGTCCCTATGGGCAGACAGATAACATTGGCGACAAGCAGACCATAGATTGTCGCAACGAATGCAACGGCAATACCGCCACCGAGTTTTGAAGTGTCGGAAAGGTTACCCATAACGTGAATAAGACCAATAACGGCTCCGATGATACCGATCGTCGGAGCAAATCCCCCGGCCGCTTCATAAAACTCGATTGAATGCTTGAAATGATCTTCATAAGACATAATGTCCGCTTCAAGCGTTTCACGCAGCTTCTGGGGGTCAATGCCGTCAACTACCAGTGATATCCCTTTTTTTATGAAGGGGTCGCGAATCGCCTGAGCTTCCTGTTCGAGCGATATCAAGCCATTGCGCCTTGCTTTGGTAGCATAATTGATAATGTCCTTTACGACCTGCTCATGGTCAACTTTTGGCGGAAGAAATGCGATTTTAATGTTCTTCAGCGCGCCTATAATTGACGACAGCGGAAAGCAGGCAAACGTAGCACCAAAGGTTCCACCCAGAACAATCATTGCAGCGGTCGGCTGAATCAATGCACTTATATGAACACCCTCAATTACGGCACCGCCGACAATGCACCCGAAGGCCATCACCACCCCTATAATAGTCGCTAGATCCATACGCTAATAATCCCTGCTGTGCAATGGAATGTGGTTCTGCTTGCCTTGATTACCTGGAAACGATTCGTCCTGGGGGGATTTGTTCCGATGAAACTGGCTGGCTCTGGTCCGTCCCAGATATTTTTTAGCAGCACTGCTTGCAGCACGCCGTGCAATTTTTGCGCGGAAGGCGACTATCCTGCTTATAATAGCGCTGGCGCAGTCAATAACAATATAGCGATTGCCGTTAAAAAGAGTAATAACGGTGTCCGGTGTTTCCTCAATACAGATAATGTGATCCGGGTTTAGATACATACGCTGTTTATCCAGACGCGTTACTGCTACCATGTAAACTCCGATAGTCGAGCGAGTAAACTCCTATAAATATCAAAAGCCGTACAAGGTCAAGCACTTTCTGATTTTTGCCCCTTAGAATGTGGTTGACGGCTTAAATCATTGCGTCGATTGCATCAAAGTCAATATAACGTTCCGCAATGGAATTTATAAGATTGATCTTTTCGAGATCTTCGGGGCCGATTTTTGAAACGTGCTCACGCAACCGGTAAAATATTTCTGAAGATGTCTCCTCGATGCGTATGTACGGAATTTTGCTGTCGTCGAGAATTTTTTGGGTAATATTGGAGACCGGTACATGACCGGCAATAATCAGTCCGGTCAGCCGTGCCTTGTACTCCGGAATGTGATGCAGTGCAGAAGCCGTAACGAGAAGCTCATCGCGCGAACTGGTTACAATCAGCAACGTAGATTCTTCCAAATGGTCAATAACTATCTGTGAAGAAGCAGCACCAAGCTGGATGGTATGACAAAGACGGCTCCGCTCGGCGGAATCACCGTGAAGCGGCAGGCCAAGAAGTTCGGAAACATGGTGCAGGGTGGGATCTGCAAGAGTGGGGAGATAATCAAAGGCGCTTGTTACCATTATACCGCTACTGGCAAAGGCTTTCTGTAAATATGAGAGAGTGTTAGCTCTTTTCTCTTTCACCAGTTTGTTGGCCATTATGATGCGCACGTCAGCCCCTTCGCGCTGATATAGTGCGAGGTTGAGCTCTACCGCGTCGATAACATTACCAATCCCGCCACCGGTCACCAGCAGCACCGGCGCATTCAGCTCAGCGGCAACCCTCGCATTGTTCATGCCGACTACCGAACCGACTCCGCCATGACCGGCCCCTTCAATAATCAGGTAGTCATACTTTTTTTCCAGCTCTGCGCACGCATCCCGAATCGCTTTGATGGGTGCAGCAGAATCAATCTCTCCGTCAAGAAAACGGCGGGTTGTCCCCGGGGCCAATGTCACCGGAGACATCAGCGTAACATCCTCTTCAACACCAAAGACGCTGGAGAACATCGCCGCATCTTTGTCAACAATTGTTCCGTTAAATACGATCCACTTGGGACCAAGCGGCTTCATGAACCCGACACGATCATACTTTTGCCGTGCCAGATGCATCAGCGACAGACTGATGGTTGTTTTACCGCAATGCTGCCCGGTAGCGCCAATGAATATTTTTTTACACACGTATATCTCCTCTCGCAATCACACGGGTTGTTGCTATTTTTTTGATGTATGCATGAAATGCTTCCTCGCCGGAAAGAAAACAAAGAAAACGAATTCCCATGCCGCATTTTTTAGCAAGATGGAACAGGTTTTGAGGTACCTTCCGCGCCCACGTGACCCGCCCCGTTACGTTGACAAATGATCCGTCAGGGAGCGTTAATAGTATCTTTACTATTGAGTTGACAGGGGCGATATTGGGTGTCTTGATGAACATGCCTGATGCTGAAATATCTTCAGTAAAAGCTACTCTCGAAACTTCATCAAGACCAAAGTAGATGGTAATGCGTTGTTTTATCCGCCTGATATCCCTTTTATCGGCCACTCTCATGCCCCGGTGCTTGACTTGAATGGAGTTGTCGTACTGATATAGCGCACAATGCCAGAAATATACCACCATTTCAATAGATAGCAGGATATTGATAAAAAAAACCGTATTCCTCTTCGCCCAACGGTTGAAATATACTGACGCTGTATTGACTTTGTATATTTCATTTGATAGCCTGCAAAGTCTAACTTTTGACGTTTTCCCACTTCAAAGCGGAGTTGCCTGCCATGCACAAAAAATTATTTATTCCCGGACCGGTAGAAGTCCACCCGGATGTATTGCAAGCAATGGCTTCACCCATGATCGGCCATCGCATGAAAGAGTATGGGGAACTGCACGGTCGGGTCACGGCAGGTTTAAAAAAACTGCTGTTCACGAATGATAAGGTTTTTCTGGCAACATCCAGCGCTTTTGGCGTTATGGAAGGGGCGGTACGCAATCTGGTCGGAAAGCGCTGCGCCAATTTCTGTAATGGGGCTTTTTCGGACAAGTGGCACGATGTAACCCTCCGTTGCGGCAAAGAGGCGGACGCCATCCGTTTTGACTGGGGTACTCCGGTTACGCCTGAAGCGGTTGAAAAAACTCTTGCCACCGGAAAATACGACAGCATGACGATGATTCACAACGAAACCTCCACAGGAGTAATGTCTCCCCTGCCGGAGATCGCCGCAGTCATGCGTAAATTTCCGGAAGTCATGTTTATTGTCGATACCGTCTCTTCAATGAGCGCCCTCAAAATTCCGGTTGATGAGTTTGGTATCGATAGCTGTATTTTTGGCGTGCAGAAGGCTTTTGCCCTGCCGCCGGGCCTGGCGGTCTTTACCGCCAGTGAAAAGTCTCTCCAGCGGGCAGCCGGCATGGCAGGTCGCGGCTACTATTTCGATTTTATCGAGTTTGCGGTCAATGATGCCAAAAACAATACCCCCTCAACTCCCTGTATCTCCCTGATCTATGCACTGGATTGCCAGCTGCAGAGAATGTTTGCGGAAGGACTGGAGAACCGCTGGGCGCGTCACGACGATCTTGCCGGTTATGTCCGCAGTTGGTTGACTGATCGAGGTTTTGCATCATTTCCGGCTGCTGCATATCGCTCGCAGACATTGACCTGCAGTCGCAATAGTCGCGGAATTGATCTTGCTGTTCTGAAAAAGAGTCTTGGTGAGGCCGGTTTTGCCTTTGACGATGGCTATGGCAAGATAAAAGGGGAAACCTTCCGGATTGCCCATATGGGTGATATGACGCGAGCTGATATGGACGGGCTGTTCAGTGCGATGACTACGATTCTACCGGAACTGGCATGATCACATTGGACTGATAAAAAGGCCTCTGAGGTTTTAAAAACCTCAGAGGCCTTATCTGAGACATCGCCATCCAGATTGTAAAAAGCGGGGGCGGGGTTTATTCCTGTTCGAAGACATCCTTGCCTGCACCGCAGAGCGGACAGCACCAATCGTCGGGCAGCGCCTCAAATGATGTCCCCGGTTCAATACCGCGATCCGGATCGCCAACTGCGGGGTCATACACATACTGACAGATAGTACAGATCCAACGTTCCATAGTGTTTCGCTCCTTGTCTCTTTACGAAGTATGTCCAGCGGGTAACTGGACGGGAAAACCGTCAATTTTTGGTGCGATTCACTTTACGCATCTCCCGTGAGGATGTCAATACAGAGTGAATATTTTTAATTTTGTCCGGCAACTAATTTTGTAACTGCATGAACGAGAGGGTACCATGATATTTGAATCAATAGCCGTAGGACCACTGGAAGTTAATTGCTCTATTGTTGGCTGCGAACAGAGCCGCGAAGGGATTGTTGTCGATCCGGGGGGCAATGTGGAGAAGATTGCCGCGATAGTTACGCGACATAGACTGAAGATCCATACGATTATCAATACGCATGGCCATTTTGACCATCTGGGAGGAAACCGGCAGGCGCTGACTACCTTTAGTGGTGCGCGACTGCTGATCCACCAGGCCGACGCGCCTATGCTGAGCAAATCCGCCGAAGTCGCCCGTATGTATGGCATTCCCGGTGATAATTCGCCGGAAGCAGATGCCTACCTGGTTGATGGTATGGAGGTGATTTTCGGAACGTGTCGCCTGAAAGTGCTCTATACGCCGGGCCACACGCTCGGAGGGTGCTGTCTCTATTTTGAAGATGAGCATAAAGTGATCACCGGGGATACACTCTTTGCTGATTCAATAGGTCGAACCGACCTGCCGGGCGGGTCGCATGAGCAGCTGCTGAATTCAATCCGCACCAAGCTTTTTACCCTGCCGGACGACGTCATTGCGTACCCAGGGCATGGTCCGGAGACAACCATCGGACACGAAAAACGTTGCAATCCCTACTTCTGAGGCGCCCCTTCCTATGGTTACCAATAAAAAAATAATTCTGGGGGTGTGCGGCGGGATTGCCGTCTACAAAGCGATTGAGCTGCTGCGGCTTTTGACGAAAGCGGGCGCTGACGTTCATGTCATTATGACCCGTGCCGCCCAGGAATTCGTCACGCCGCTTACATTCCAGACGCTGTCGTTAAACCCTGTTCATACCGAGCTGTTTAACCTGATTGCAGAACGGGAAATCGGCCATATATCGCTGGCTGATCAGGCAGATCTGTTCGTTGTCGTCCCGGCAACGGCCAACGTCATCGGTAAAATTGCCGCCGGCATTGCCGATGATATGCTCACGACAACGGTTATGGCGACCAAAGCACCGGTACTGTTCGCCCCCGCTATGAATGTTAATATGTTTACCAATCCGGTATATCAGGAAAACGAGCAGAAACTGCGACGGCTGGGATACCTTTTTGTCGATCCGGTACGTGGCAGCCTCGCATGCGGCTGGGAAGGAGAAGGAAAGCTGGCGCCGCCGGAGGCTATTTTCGAGGGCGCCGCTGCCGCGCTGACAGAAAAAGATTTACGCGACCGGACGATCCTGATCACCGCCGGACCAACCCGGGAAGAGATCGATCCGGTCAGATATATCAGCAATCACTCTTCCGGCAAGATGGGCTATGCCCTTGCCCGTATCGCGTGTCGTCGGGGTGCAAAAGTGCTGTTAGTCAGCGGTCCGACCGCTTTAGCAGCGCCGGATGGCGTGCAGGTTGTCGGCGTGACCAGCGCCAGTGAAATGCACCGTGAGGTTATGGCACGAGTCGGTGAATGTGATGTCATCATCAAGGCTGCTGCCGTGGCTGACTACCGCCCCCTCGTGAGAAACGCGACAAAAATCAAGAAAAAAGCTGACTCTGCAACGATTGAGCTGGTCAAAAACCCTGATATTCTTGCTGAGCTGGGCGGGATCCTCCTTCGTCCGTTTCTGGTCGGCTTCGCTGCAGAAACTGATGCGCTGGCTGAAAATGCAGCGAAAAAGCTGCAGGAAAAAAATCTTGATATGATTGTGGCCAATGATGTAAGTCAGATTGATGCCGGTTTCAACGTCGACACCAACCGGGCGCTGCTGTTATTCAGGGACGGCAGCAGCAGCCACTGCGGACTGATGTCAAAGGATCAACTGGCCGGGTCAATTCTTGACCATGTTGCTGCCCGACTGATGACTCATTGACGGTATTTTTGTTTTGTCTTGACTTGACTGCTCGAAAGTTCTAGGTTTTTCCAGTTTATAACCCACTCGGAGGTATCATCCGTGGCCATAATCCTCGGTGCCGGCATTATCGTAAAACTCGTTCTCCTGCTGCTGCTGTTATTCTCGGTAGTCTCGTGGGCCATTATTCTGTTCAAGTTTTTTCAGGTGCATCGGGCCAATAGCGAATCTGAACGGTTCATGGACTTCTTCTGGAAATCAAAGCGCTTTGATGCAATTGCCTCGCAGGTTGACCGCTTTGCCAACTCGCCCTTAACGGTTCTGTTCAACGAGGGGTACAGCGAGCTGAAAAAGGTTGTTGAGCCAGACAGTAAAAGCGACGGCAGCGCTCTCAGTACTGACCTTGGTGGCGTTGAGAATGTTTCCCGGGCGCTGCGTCGTGCAACTAATTCCGAGATAACCCGATTGGAAAAGTATCTGACCTTCCTTGCCACAACCGGTTCCACTTCCCCCTTTATCGGACTGTTTGGTACGGTCTGGGGCATTATGACCGCATTTGAAGGGATCGGCAAAACCGGCTCGGCATCGTTGGCAGTAGTAGCCCCCGGAATTGCAGAAGCGTTGATCGCCACGGCTATCGGACTTGTCGCCGCCATTCCGGCGGTTATGGCGTACAATCACTTTCAGCATAAAATCCGCGTGCTGATCAATGAGATGGACAGCTTTTCCACTGAGTTTCTCAACATAGTGCAGCGTAATATCGCGGGGAAATAGAGTATGGCTATGGGTGGACAGAATAATAATCGTGCCGTGATGGCTGAGATCAATGTTACTCCGCTGGTGGATGTCATGCTGGTGCTGCTGGTTATCTTCATGGTTACCGCACCGATGATGCAGCAGGGGGTCCAGGTCAATCTTCCGAAAGCGGACACCAAAGCCATGGCGCCGGCTGACGCTTCCGTTGTCGTATCTGTTGATAAAGCGGGCAAAGTTTTTATAGATAAAGAAGAAATTCCTGCAGGGCAGTTGCGCCCGCGGCTCTCTGCGATGTTTGCCACCCGGGCGAAAAAAGAGGTGTTTTTGAATGCCGATGCCGGAGTGCCGTACGGTGAGGTTGTGCGCACCATGGCTGACATCAAGGGGGCCGGTATCGAGCGCCTTGGCATGGTAACGGAACCGGCTGCAAAATAATGAGCCATCCCCCCGCTTCAAAAATTGATACCGGTGCCGGTGTCTGTTTCATTGCTTCGGCCGTCATTCACCTGACGGTTTTTTTATTACTGGTGTGGTGGGGGTACCTCTTCCCGCAACAAACGACATTTCAGGAAACATATTATGTGGATATTGTGAATTTTCCTGTCGCTGACCCGCAAGCAGGCAGTCCCGCGCAGAAAGCCGAAGATGCCGTGTCAATACCCCCTCCTGCCGCTCCACAGACGATGACCATGCCGGTGCCCGCGAAAACTCCCCCCCAAATAATTACCAAACCGGGTAAGCCGACAGCCCCTCAAGAATCCACTGAAACGGAGTCCGCATTTACTGAACGAATGGAAAAATTGAAACGTAACAGTGAGGCTCGCCGCGAAGAAGCAGATTTCGAAAAATCACTCGGCAAGGTGAAGGGTGCGAGCAGCTCCAAGGCAGGAATGCCCGGAGCCAGTGGCATTGCGGCAGGAAGCCGTTATGCTGATTTTATCAAGTCACGGCTGGAAGATGCGTTGAAGGTGACGAGCAGTTACAGCACCAAAAACCCTGAAGTCGCTGTCCGGCTGACGATTACGGCAGAGGGGAAGCTTTACCGGATGAAAATAGAACGCAGCAGCGGTGATGCGATCTTCGAGATGGCGGTCAGGCGGGCTATCGACCTGGCCAGTGAGAAATTTGTCGCACCACCAAACCGCACTGTCTATGAAAACGGCTTTATTTTCAAGCCGAAAGGAATAGCAAGCGGTTCATCACGATAATATTAAAGGGATATATATGAAAATCTGGTTACTCGTTATTCTTTTTGCCGCCCTGCCGGCTGTTACCTCTGCGCAATCGGATTACATCGAAGTGAACGCTCCCGGAAATCGTCAACTGAAGCTGGCTGTTGAGCCGGCACTCTCACCCGACGGCTCGCCGACTTCAGAAGCCGCCAGGCAGTCCTCTGAGGTGATTGCGAATGATATGAATATGTCAGGCGTCGTTATGGCAGAGAGCCGTGTGTTGCAGCCGGTTGCCGGAAGTGTATCGCTGGTGGATACCAATTATGCCCCGTGGCTGACCGCCGGCTGCGATATGCTGGTGCGGAGTGAACTCAGCTTGAAAGGCGACCAGCTGACGGTCGAGTTTCGCCTTTTTGATGTTATTAATCGGAAGATGATTACTGCAAAGCGGTATCTCGGCAAGGCAAAAGAGCTCAGGAGGTTCAGCCACTCCTTTGCGGATGAAATTCTTCGTGCGCTTACCGGTGAAAAAGGTGTCTTTACGACCAGAATAGCCTACGTATCTTCGCAATCAGGTAATAAGGAAATCTATGTTATGGATTGGGACGGGTACAATCCGCTCCCGCTGACGAAAAATGGTTCCATCAATCTGAACCCGGATTTTTCCCCTGATGGCCGGGAAATTATCTTCACCTCGTACAAAAGGCGTAACCCGGATCTGTACCGGCGTGCATTGTCAAGCCCGGTAGAGGTTCCGCTATCAAATCGCAAAGGGCTCAACATTACCGGGAGCTGGTCGCCGGACGGCAGCAAAATTGCCCTTGCGCTGAGTAAGGATGGGGATTCCGAGATATATACCATTGAAAAGGATGGCAGCCGCCCCACCCGATTGACTGCCAATCCGGCCCTGGACCTCTATCCCGCCTGGTCTCCGGACGGCACACAGATTGCTTTTGTTTCTGATCGTCTGGGAAAACCGCAGATCTTTGTCATGAAAGCATCCGGAGGGGAGGCCAGACGACTGACAACCACCGGAGGTTATAACGTCAATCCGCGATGGTCTCCAAAAGGGGATAAAATTGCATATTCGAGGATGACTAACGGCGGCTTCCACATATTCACCATTGCAGCGGACGGCTCATCTGAAAGTCAGCTCACGACTGAAGGGAGTAACGAAAATCCCGCCTGGTCTGCAGATGGCAGGTTTATCTGTTTCAGCTCAGTGCGAGCCGGTGGTAACGGGGTATATGTCATGCGTGCCGATGGCAGCGGCCAGAAGAAAGTGACACAAGCGAAAGGCACCTACTTTCAACCGGCCTGGTCTGCTCATTGAGTGCCTGTGCCTCCAGTTTTACCGGCAGTTTTGGAATTTTTTTGTGAAATTGGTTGCAATGCAAGTGCTGTAATGTATAATTCGGCAGGTTTAGATTTTCAGGGCAGTAAGCCCTATTTTACGTACGACAGGAGTTTTAAATGAAAAAAGGAATGGTCGCATTATTGGCAGGTGTCAGCATGGCCGCGTTGCTTGCAGGCGGGTGCGCAAACAAGGAAGTTGTTAAAAAAGAAGAGCCGGTTGTTCCGGCTACAACAATAACTGAGTCGGCTAAACCGGTTGATACGACAGATCAGGATCGGCGGGCAGAACAGGCTCGGCTGGCAGAGCAGGCACGATTTGCAGAGCAGGCACGACTTGCAGAGCAGGCACGATTGGCGGAGCAGGCACGATTGGCAGAACAGGCGCGACTGAACGCGTTGAAGTCTGCCGCTGCTGAACTCAAGTTTCAAGCGGTTTATTTCGATTATGACAAGTCGGACCTTCGTCAGGATGCCCGTGATGTACTTTCAAAAAATGCCGAAGTAATCCTGAAATCGGCTGCAGGAACAAAAATCCAGATCGAAGGTCATTGCGATGAGCGTGGCTCTGCCGAATACAACCTGGCGCTCGGTGAAGGTCGTGCCAAGTCTGTCCTGAAGTATCTGACCACTCTTGGTGTCAAGGCGGACATGCTCTCCATAATCAGCTATGGTAAAGAAAAACCGGCTGTTCAGGGGAGCGACGAAGCTGCCTGGGCAAAAAACAGACGCGCCGAGTTTGTTATAGCAAAGTAGTTACACTTTAATCTGCTTACCAGGCCACACCGGATTTGCCCGCACAGGCAACCGGCGTGGCTTTTTTCGTGCAGTCTTAAAATTTCAAATGTGTTGCAGGCCGAGGCGCGAGGACTGTTCCGGCATATATTTCCCGGGAGTGTGCCCATGCAGATCAGAAGAGTAAATCCAAGGTTTGATTGTAGTAAGAAAGGTCACATAGACTGGAATGGCATCTCTTATTCCGGTACCGTTACAAATCTTTCCTTTGCCGGTGGCGATATGCACCTGTGTACGCTCTTTGACGGTGAGTTTCCGGGCGTAGGCGTAGGCGATGAATGCGGATTGCGCCTGCTTGAGGAGAATAACCCATACCCTTTCAGATACATCGCCAAGGTAATCAGAGTTGGTGCTTCAGAGATTGTCTTAAGCATCCTCGGCATGCACAGACATTTTTGATAGGTATGAGTTTAGCACTTCCTCTTTGACCGCCGCATACTTGTGTGTGAATTTTGCGGACCGGTTTCGCAGACCTTGAGATAGTTCCGACTGATTCTTTTAATGTACAAAAGGGTTCTCTTGTCAGTGAATGTATGGTAAGGTCGGCGACTGTTTTCCTCGGGAAACAGCCGATAACGGTTCCTCAATTACATACATTTTCCAGCGGGTAGTTTTGCACAAACAGCACTCATCAATGCGATGAAAACAGCCAGATACGAGGTAGCAATGCAGATTCCAACAGAAATCCCCGTCAACAAGATATCGGTTAATATTGAAGATGAGATGAAACGCTCCTACATGGATTACGCCATGTCGGTCATCATTGGAAGGGCGCTGCCGGACGTGCGTGACGGCCTCAAACCGGTGCATCGTCGCTGCCTGTACGCCATGTACGACATGAGCAACGACTACAACAAACCATACAAAAAATCGGCCCGCGTAGTCGGTGATGTTATCGGTAAGTACCACCCGCACGGCGACACTGCAGCGTACGACACCATCGTGCGTATGGCTCAGGACTTTTCCCTCCGCTATATGCTGGTTGATGGCCAGGGTAACTTCGGTTCAGTCGACGGCGACCGCCCGGCTGCCATGCGTTATACCGAGATTCGCCTGCGTCAGCTTTCCCACGAACTGTTGGCTGATCTGGATAAAGAAACCGTCAACATGGTCCCGAACTACAACGAGGAGATGCTGGAACCGACGGTACTGCCCTCCAAGTTCCCGAACCTGCTCATCAACGGCTCGACCGGCATTGCGGTCGGTATGGCTACCAATATACCGCCGCATAACCTGGGTGAGATCATTGACGGCATCATCGCCGTGATCCGGAACCCGGAAATCGGCTTTGAGGAGTTGCTGGAAATGGTTCCCGGCCCCGACTTTCCGACCGGTGCCACCATCTACGGTCGCCAGGGGATCAGGGATGCCTACAGTACCGGACGCGGTATCATCCAGATTCGTGCCAAAGCCCATGTTGAAGCATCAAAGCGTTCCGAGCGTCAGGCGATTATCGTCACCGAGCTTCCGTATCAGGTCAATAAGGCCAAACTGATCGAGAAGATTGCTGAACTGGTCAAGGAGAAGAAGGTCGAAGGGATTACCGAGATCCGTGACGAGTCTGACCGCCAGGGGATGCGCATCGTTATCGAGGTCAAACGGGACGAGAATGCCGAGGTACTGCTCAATCAGCTCTACAAGCAGTCCCAGCTGCAGGTTTCGTTCGGCATCATTATGCTCGCAATTGTCCACAACCGCCCCCGGGTGCTGACGCTGCGCGAGATGATGGACTGTTTCATTGAACATCGCTGCGAAGTCGTCACCCGCCGTACCAACTTCGAATTGAAGAAAGCGCTCGCCCGGGCTCATATCCTCGAAGGCCTCAAGATCGCCCTCGACTGGCTGGATGCCGTTATCGAGATGATCCGCGAATCAAAAACACCACCCGAAGCAAAAATCGGCCTGATGGAAGGGAAGTTCGCCAACCCTGAATTCCTGGCGCGTCTCAACCTGCCGCGACCGGTCGGCTTCGAAAGTTCGGTGCAGCTCTCCGACATTCAGGCTCAGGCCATTCTGGAGATGCGCCTGCAGCGCCTGACCGGCCTTGAACGCGACAAGATCATCGCCGAATACGATGAAATTATGAAACTGATCGCCCGGCTGCGCGAAATTCTGTCGTCCGACACAGAAATTCTCAAAATTATCGTCGGCGAATTGACCGAAATTCGCGAACGCTTTGGCGATAAGCGCCGCTCCGAGATCGCCGACAAGAGCGCCGATATCTCGCGGGAGGACACCATCGAAGATGAAGAGATGGTGGTAACAATTTCACACACCGGCTACATCAAACGAAGTGCTGTCGACCTCTACCGCTCACAGCGCCGTGGCGGGAAAGGTAAAACCGGCATGAAGACCAAAGAGGAGGATTTTGTCGAGCAGCTGTTCATCGCCTCGACCAAAGATTATCTGCTCTGCTTTACCGATGCCGGCCGCATGTACTGGCTCAAGGTCTACGAAATCCCGGAAGGGAGCCGCACCACGAAAGGGAAGGCGGTCGTAAATCTGGTCAACGTTTCAGACGGAGAAAAGATCACCACGATTCTGCCGGTCAAGGAATTCAGCGAGAATACCTACCTCTTCATGGCCACCCAGAGTGGTGTCGTCAAAAAGACCTCTCTCGTTGATTACTCCAACGTCCGTGTCGGCGGTATCATCTCCGTCAATCTGGATGATGGCGACAAGTTGATTTCTGTTGCTCTGACTGACGGCACCAAGGATATTTTCCTCGCTTCCAGAAACGGTAAAGCGATCCGCTTCAACGAAGAGGATGTTCGTCCGACCGGGCGCGCCACCCGTGGGGTGCGCGGCATGAATCTGGCCGACGATGACCTGGTGATCGGTATGGAGATCGTTGACAACACCGCCGTCGGTTCGACTATCTTCACCGTCTGCGAAAACGGTTTCGGCAAACGCACCGACCTGGACGAATACCGCGATCAGTCGCGTGGCGGTAAAGGTATCATCACCATCAAAACAACAGAGCGTAACGGCTCAGTCGTCAACGTCATGCAGGTGGCAGATGACCACGACCTGATGGTGATCACTGATCAGGGCAAAATCCTGCGGGTGCCGGTCTCCGGCTTCTCCGTCATCGGCCGCAACACTCAGGGTGTCAACCTCATGAACACCGAGGAGAATGAGAAGGTCGTTGCTGTTGCCCGCCTTGCCGAGAAAGATGAAGAAGAATTTGACGGCGAGGAAGAAGGGACTGGAGAACCGGAAGCGCAGGTTTAGTCAAACTCTCACTTCGTAAGGAGAAAAACCATGAGCAAAATCTATGCAGACAACTCCCAGTCGATCGGCAACACTCCACTGGTGAAGTTAAACAACATCGTTGGTAACTCAAAGGCAACCATTCTGGCCAAAGTAGAGGGTCGTAATCCGGCCTATTCGGTAAAATGCCGCATCGGCGCCAATATGATCTGGGATGCCGAGAAGCGTGGTGCTCTGAAACCGGGTGTCGAAATTATCGAGCCGACCTCTGGCAACACCGGCATTGCACTGGCCTACGTTGCGGCGGCTCGAGGCTATAAACTGACCCTGACCATGCCGGAAACAATGAGTATCGAGAGACGGCGGGTATTAGCGGTTTTGGGTGCAAACCTGATTTTGACCCCCGGAGCAGAGGGGATGAAAGGTGCCATCAATCGCGCCGAGGCGATGGCAGCGGCCGAACCGGAAAAATACTTCCTGCCGCAACAGTTTAAAAACCGGGCCAACCCCGAGATTCACGAGAAGACCACCGGCCCGGAAATATGGAATGACACTGACGGCGCCATCGATGTTCTGGTCGCCGGTGTCGGCACCGGCGGCACCATCACCGGTATTTCGCGCTACATCAAGCAGACCAAAGGGAAACAGATCATCTCCGTTGCAGTAGAGCCGAAAGAGAGCCCGGTCATTTCCCAACACCTTGCCGGCATGCCGATTCAGCCGGGACCGCACAAAATTCAGGGCATTGGTGCCGGATTCATTCCGGAAACACTCGACCTCTCCGTCATTGATCGTGTCGAGCAGGTGGATAGTGCTGATGCAATCGAATTTGCCAAGCGGATGGCCAGAGAGGAAGGGATGCTGGTCGGCATCTCCTGCGGTGCAGCTGTTGCCGCTGCGGTTCGTCTTGGCCAACTGGACGAATTTGCCGGGAAAACCATCGTCGTTATTCTTCCTGATGGCGCAGAGCGCTATCTTTCAACCGCCCTGTTCGATGGTATCTAACCAATGAGCTCGGCCGGAACTGATTACCGACTTGACGGTGTCTACAAACAGCGGCAGGACGGCTACTTTATGCAGCGCGTCAAACTGGCTGCCGGGGTAATCTCCTCGTGTCAGGCCCGCGCGGTAGCGGCGGTCTCAACGCGCTTCGGTCAGGGGACAATTCATCTGACCACGCGAGGCAGTATCGAAATTCACTGGCTGAAGGAAGATGACCTGCCACTGATCAAGCGCGAGTTGGCGATGGCCGGCCTGACTTCGCGGGGCGCCTGCGGTGGTGCGGTGCGCGGCATTACCTGCAGCAGTCAGGGGGCCCAGGGATTTCCTCTGCTTGAAACAGTTGCCCGTCGCCTGCATCGCCACTTTACCGGCAACCCACGTTTTGAGCGGCTGCCGAAGAAATTCAAGATCGGCATTGAGGCTGATACGGCCGGCGGCAGGCATCTGATTCAGGACGTCGGGCTGGTACTGGCTGGGAATGAGGATGGTCGCGCCTGTTTTGACCTCTGGATTGCCGGTGGGCTTGGTCGGGAGCCGAGTCCAGGGTTTCTGTTCCTGGAGCGGGTAGCGGAAGAGCGGATTATTCCAATTATTGAGGCAGTTGTCAGGGTTTATGCCGCCCACGCGCCACCACCAAAGCGCCTCAAATTTTTAGCAAAAGAGTTCGGCGAACAAAAACTGCGTGAGCTGATCGAAGCCGAGCCTTCATACCGCGAAGAAATCCCGGGATTTATTGGTCTGCCGGAACATCTCGTTTCATCATCATGCGAGCAGCAGCGTCTCGAGTTACCGGTGTTTGCCGGAAAACTGACCGCAGGGCAATTTTCTCTGATAGCTGATACCGCTGATCGAATCGCCGCCGGTGTGCTTATGGTGACCGCAGAGCAGGATATTGCTCTGCAGCTTTCTCAGGGAGTCGATGCTGCAGCTGAGTTGACCACCCTTCGTACATTGACTGATTTGCCTTTTGCTCAGTCGGTTCCGGCCTTCCGCATCTGCCCCGGCAGTCACGAATGCCGGATGGGATTGGCTGCCACACGAGATGTTGCCGAAAGGCTGATAGCGCATATCAGCCCGGCAGGCAAAAGACTGAGCTGGGCACTGTCCGGCTGCGCTAACTCCTGCAGCCAGCCGCAACTGGCCGACGTCGGTATCGTTGCCTCACGCCTGACAGCTGAAGACGACGGCCAGAAGACGCCACGTTTTGTTCTTTATCGTCGGCAGAATCGCGGGTTGGGGCAGAAGACGCATGAAAGTCTGACAGAAGCTGAATTGACTGAAGTGGTGCGGAACATTGGTTAAACCTTCAACCAGCTGCGAGTAATTACTCTCTACAAAATCCTATTAACGCCACCTACCGGTTTTCTGACTCGATAACCAGGCTTTTTCCGCACACCATTCCAAAAGGGCTTCTTTTGTCCGGGTATTTATCAAAGGAATACCATTCCTCAAGCAGGCGGTTTTCCACCAGAAACTGCTTGTATCGCTGATATGCCCCGGCTCTGGAAAAAATGGCCGGCACCCGGCTTGTCATTTCCGGGCAACGGCTCCGGACAAATTCAATTACCAGGGGTTTTCCCAGATCAAGGCCATTTTTGTGCGGAATAGCGATGTAATCATCATTTCCATCAACATCATCTGGGTATTCAATCTCGCCGGTATATTCACGCCTCTCCCGTGGCCCGGTTTACCACGGCGTAATGCGCGCAGGGCGGGGCGCTGCTGACAAACAGGAATGCGTCTTCTAAGGTTGAGTAGGTCATATTATCCTCATCCGGTTGCTACGTTGACACGTACTATCTTGTTTTTGAACTTTTTTTGACTTTTTTTGAACTTCTCAAGTTATTCCGGCACCTTGTAGTGACTCGTTTTTTTGTATCCAATCTGTATCAGAATCCCCTTATCTCGCATCCGGTATAACAGTTTACCTCCTCTTCGACCAACTTGGTTGATTCTCGTTCCCGTGCGCTACGTGGGAACGAGGAGAATTTTTCTGGCAGGTGAATCACTTTGGAGCCGCTGCTTTTTCATGCTGTTTTCCAATTCGCTTCCAATTTTCAAATATCGCCCTCGCCCCACTATTAATTTTTTCCAGTGGTATTTTTTTCAGTTCCCCATGGAGCTCATGGCGTATTTCGTGAAGTTCCCACAGAACTTCATCTTCCTTGACGGAGTAGCTATTTTTATAGGTTTCCATAGATTGACCCTCCAAAGAGTTCCAGAGAGCCGATCTCGACAATCTGGTAACCACGCTTGAGATTAATTTCGTGAATTTTTCTGATGGGATTGATGCTGACTATATGTTTGAAGTTCCAAGACGCCAGGGTTTCAATTCCGTGCACGGTAGCTATGGCGATGTGATAGGCATCTTCCGGCTCAGATGCCGGAATAGCTCCGCCTCTAATGTATTCTTCGCCAAGTGCAATTGCTTCATCGGTAATATCCAGCATTGTGACATTGCCATTGGCGAGCAGTTTCCTGATGTTAATGAGTTTTTCCGGGTTGCGCAACCGCTCGATTTCTTGAATAGTAAGGGCGGAGATGTAAATTTCGTAGCTGACAGCTTCATTCTCGAACCATTTCTGGGTAATCAATTGTCTCATCGGTTTTGATGTGTCGAAAAAAGCGCTGGGAACAGAAGTGTCAAGATAGATTTTTGTTTTCATGATGATACCTTGCGTTGTACAAGTGTCGGCAGAATGAAGCTCGTGTTCAGGTAGTACGTCACGGGAGAACACCGGCGATACAAGCAGGTGTCACTATTCACTCGGTATTTTGGTCACATGTCAAGGATTGACTAACTGCCGTTGTTTAAAATTTTAATAAACTCCATTGTCTTTTCTCTTAATTCTGTAGATAACGTTTCCACGTCACTCAATCTATCTTTGGAATAACTTATCCAAACTACTATTCCAGGACACGTAATAGCACTTTGATATTTGTGTGTTCTGAAAAACTCATTGAACTCATTAATGTCACCTTCATTCATTACTTTGGCGACTTTCATCTTTTCTTTGAGCAGATCAAATTCCTCAATATTATATTGACGAATGCTTCCCTGACATAAATCATGTCTCCAAAAATTTATGTATTCAGAAAGGCTTAATTCTTTATTGCCTTTTGCAAAAAGAATGTTCTTGCTTTGCCAGGCTAAATGAAAATTAGGTTCAATGCTCCATCCATTTTGCTTTAAACGTTCAGCTGTTGCAGCAGAGAACAACTTGTATAGTTGCTTTGCCTGGACGCAAGTGTCTCCTGCACAAATTACTAAAGAGAACGTGCCTTGTGGCTCTTTATCATATTCATACAAGCATATTCTTTCAAATCCATTACCATGATACTTAATATATGCCGTAACACCAGTGCGCAATCCTTTATGCAATTGAGGTTTGCCAAGTTCCATGCTTTCAAGAAGCCTTGAATATACATCACAATTATTTTTGACTTCCCCCCTTCTTACCCTCTCCTCCAACGGTGATTTCAAAGTATTCCTCAGATTCCATGTTTCAAAATCTCGTTCTGAATAATAAGCCTGCTTTGCCAATTCAAATGCAGCATTAATTTTGCTAGTGTTGTTTGTATCGCTAATGTCTACTCTAAACAGTCCGCCCAATTTGTATTTTTTCGAGGATATATCTCTAACGTGTTCAGTTAGTTCAATGTCTTTGACATCGGCTATTTCAAGTGTAAGTGGTGCTAAAGTTACTTTTGAAGACTGTGGATGAATAGCGAAAAAACATTTCTCCCCTTTAAAAAATGCGAAATGGTCAATCCCGAATTTTTCTACAATATTGTTATCCAACAATAAGATTCTATTTCTCAGCTCACGACAAAAGCTTAAATGTCTGTCAACATGCTTGAGATTAGCTCTGGGGAAGGCTGTTTCCCATGCAAGGACCAACTCATCTTTTGTAAACTTTGCATCGTAAAGGTTGGCTATTTCTGGACGAAAATCGACTGGGGCAGGTTCAACAATTGATATGTTTGGTTCATCAATTTCACAAGAAAAGGGTGCGACTATATTCAACACGATGGATATTGCTGTTTTTAAGGGAACAGCAAAAAACTCTCTGTCTTTTCTGGACCTTGTATGAGCAAGTTGGAGGTGGATCATTTTTTCAACGTAATCGCAATCAGTTACAAGTTCATCCCATGCTACAGCGTAAGGTGCAGGGACACCAGAACCGCAAGACAGCTCTCGTGCCCTAGCTTCTGGAACTTTCGTGGTTTTACCAACTTTAAGAAAGCCTGGAAATGCCGGGTTTACCAAAATATATACATACCCCTTCTTACCAATTATTTCTTGGGGCACAGGACACCATTTTTGTTCCCGCCTTGATGACACGTTGTGTTCAGCGCCTATATCACCGAAATGGTCAAAATCATTTTGAATTGTTTTATACTCTTCGATTGCTTTATGATCAGTTCCACCCCATAGGTCGATAAGCATTTGGGATGACTCAGGGGTCAATTCACGCATACGTTGCAGCTGATTTCCGGGATGTTTTTTCGTATCAAGCCGGTCTCTTTTAGAAACAAACCGTAATTCTGAAATGATGGGTTCTAAAGAGACTCCTCGTGTTAAAACCTCTTTACCTGTACATGCACACGCATGGTAATCAGCTGTCCATTTTAAGGTAGGGAATCGGCTATTTGCTTCATCTTGTGCAATTATTTCGTCTACAAAAATGAAACCTACTATAACAAAATCATATTTTTCTTTGTATCCACATATCCAGATAGTATCACCTGGATTGACATTACTATATTGATTACTTGCCGCTTTAAGCAATCGCTCTTCTTTCAAAACATTGCGGATCTGGTCGGACTGCCAATATACTAAAAATTGTCGAGCCATTTTATTTGTCCTCATGGTTTAAGCCGTATTTTCTGCCTTTCCCAACGGGTTAATCACCGCCTCATCATGACTGCCAACATCAAGCAAAATAATTTCTCTGTCAGTAACGATAATGGTAAGCGTGATTCGATAACTGTAGGTAATGCTGACGGCCTGAATATCTTTAAAATTTCCACCAAGCTGATGATACTTCAGGTGTGGCTGAAATGGATTGTTTTCCAGATCTCGAATTACGGAAACGAACTTATCCTTCAGCACGGGATGGCGTTTGATGAATTTTTCAGCAGAACGGGTGAAGCCCGCACTCCATACGAGGGTGTACATGCGTTAACCTTCCAGCTTAAGTTCATTAATCAGGTCGTTTACCGTACCCCTTTTAACCCGTCCCGCTTTGACATCCTCCAACGACGCTCGGACTCTGGCATAATAAGCTTCCTGTTCTGCAACAACAAGCTCCTGATAACGAACTTCGGAGACGACTACATACTGAGGCTGATTGTTCCGAATTATGTGAACATCTCCAATAGCGATAAGATCATCTACCGCAGCAATTCCACGCCGTTTGATTTCCTGGGCTGGTATGGCGTTCATGACTAGACTCCTTTTAGTACTTGATCTAGTACTACAATACTTATGCAAGCACAGAATAGCAAATCTTTTTAGGAATTAAACAACCGTCTTCACCAACTCACTCGCGATGGCGGGGCTTTCAAGTCGCATGATACTCTCCTCCGCGCTGCCGAAGCTCAGCAGGTTGATACTTCCGTACCATACAATTCTCTGATCAGCCACTGCAAATTTCTGATGGATGTTTGGACGAAATATGATGTGTATACTGGCATCCTGCAAGATGGCTAAAGTTCCCTGCAAGGCAACTTGATCTGTTTCCCGGTAATCCTCTGGCGGTCTGGTTATCACGACAACCCGAATGCCGTTACGCACCGCAATCTCAAGATGCTGCAGCATCTGCACGGTGCGTCTTCGGGTGACGAATGGGCTTACTATCAGAATCTCTCTCGTTGCCGCCAGAATATCATTGTTGAACACTGACAGAAAGCTGCTGTTATCAAAAATAATATCTATTGAATCCGCTGCAACATTCCCACTTTTCGCCTTATAACCAATAGATGCATAGCCATTGAGTCGCTTGCCGTACATCCTTTCCAGCATTTTAACCTGTATATCTACATAGTCATAGATCTGCACCTCCTTTTTGTCTGCAAACAGCCGGTGAAGCCTCCCTGCATACTGTTGAATAGTGCCTTTCCACGATATCGGCATGGTCAGAAAAAGTGTGTCAAGCCGTGGTTCGTCGAAGCCTTCACCGATGTACTTGCCGGTGGCAACCAGCGTTAATTGCCTATCCGCAGGGGTTTCAGATATGCGCTTGAAAATTTCGCCGGTTTCCTTTGTCCCCATCTTTCCCGTGAGGGAGATAACATTATTTGGGATTTTTTCACTCAAAGCTTTGGCAAGTAACTTCACATGAGCTTTTCTTTCTGTCAGCACAAGACAACTTCTCCCCTGCTGATAGCTGTTGATTACATCATCAATAATCAGCTGATTGCGCATCTCACTGACAACGATCTCCGCGTAATAGTCCTGAATGGTCAGTTCCTGTTCATTTCTGCCCAAAGGGGCACGCAGCGAGGTGAATCGCGGGATTATAAAGTGATCAAAGGGTCGCCTTTCCGCCTGCAGCTTTGCGTCATCGCGGAATCGAATAGGACCACACTGCATGAAAATTATCGGATGATGCCCATCCTTTCTGGTCGGCGTTGCGGTCAGGCCGTACACATACTTCGCAGATGCGGCTTTGAGAACCTTTTCAAAACTGAAGGCTGCGGCATGATGGCACTCGTCAACGATGATCATGCCGTAATTCTTTACGTATTCATTGGTGTCACCACTCTTATTCAGCGATTGCATCAGAGCGATATCGATTATTCTGGACAGACTGTTTTTGCCGTTCCCCAGTTGGCCGATTATCTCTCTGCTCTTCTTGCGTCCCCTCTTTTTTTGATGTGACTCCGCTTCAGGCAACGTTTCATGAATGGAGAGAAACTCCTGTAACCGATTTTTCCATTGCGAGATCAGCGTGACTTTGTCAACGATGATGAGGGTATTGACCTTTCGTTCGGCGATCAACCTGATTGCCAGTACCGTTTTACCAAAAGCGGTCGTACCGGAGAGTACCCCTGTGTCATGTTCCAGCATCTTCTCCAGTGCCAACGGCTGCTCGTCCCGTAACGTACCGTTGAATTCAACCGCTATCGTCCTGCCGCTATTCGTCTTATCCATGCAGGTGAAACTCACCCCCTGTGCAGTCAGCAGGGTTTTCATCTCCTCTTCACATCCCCTCGGCAGGCAGAGATAGTCAGCAGAATCATCGGCGCAGCAGATAATTCTATCCATGCCATATGTCGATATCCGCATCGCCTGATGTTTAAAAAATTCGGGGTTTTTAAAAACTGCCAGACGTTTCAGGCGATTCAATGCCCGCTGTGAAATGCCGTTTTTCGGGATATACAGCATGTTTGCTTTGACGATCTCAACCTCACGGGGAAAGTCACTCCGCTGCAACTCCACTACCCTGTGGGCTTCCCACGGTTTTTGCACTTCTTCTTCATCCTGCTTTACCACACCAAATTCACTTCCCGGAGAAAGCTGTGCGGTCTGCGCCAGCACATCTTCCGCAGACAGCTTTTGAATCGTGCCTAAAAATGCCCACTGGTCAGGATACGCTTCAACATTTCTATCGACGAATACGCTGTTACCGGCCTGCCGTGCTTCTTTCTGCAGTGGCAGCGCAATCAGGTTTCCCAACCCGCCTTTGGGCATGGTGTCCTGATTGGGAAAAAATCTGTCGTAGGATTTGAAGGCGATTTCGTGCCGTTCATTCGTGGCATGGGTAAGGAGAGAGGTGCCAAATTTTCTTGCAAGAGTTGCTGAAAGGGGAGCTTCAAAAAAGAACCACGCATGTCCGCCATTACCAGATCGTGAACGTTCAACCACGACAGGTATACCGAAAGTCATGCAGACATCTTGCAGTGTGGAGATATCTTTTTGCCAATCGCCATCATCAAAATCAATTGCCAGAAACCAGCAGGTCTCATCACGAAGCATCGGGTAAATCCCGGCGACCATGTTTCCCAACAAGTGATTTTCAATGACACTTTCATTGAAAGGTGCATACGACTTATTGGCGCATGTAGAGCAGGGCACCTTCGGCTTGCCGCACACTCCCCGCTGCCATTCATTCAGACATACAGGCGAATAACCAGCCTTCTCATTTTTTTTGCTGTCCCACCTTTTGGCATAGACATCGTCCCGCCCTTTGAAGAGATACATGAATAATCTGATTTTTTCAGCGGATTCTGAACGGTAAGAGATGCTGTCGGAGGAGGATTCTGTCGAAAAGGGATGAATGATGTTTTCCGGTTTGCGGGAAAGGCATAGTTCCTCTTGTTGCTGTAATTCGGTGTCACACAGTCCCGCCTTAAATGCATCGAGTTCTGCTTTCAATAAGCGGTTTTCAGACAGCAAGAGCTGATATTTTGTTTGAAGCTCCTCGAATGAAATAAGGGTTTCATCTGTCACGCACAACCTCTCATAAGGATGACCCCTCCACCAACCCCCTGACTTTCTCCACAATATAGCCACTAATCGGAATCGCCGATGTTGCCGCTGGTGACGGCGCGTTACAGACGGCCAGGGCCCGCCTGGTGGTGACAAACAGGAAGTCGTGTACCAGCGTCCCATCCCTGCTGACCGCCTGCGCACGAATACCGGCGGGGTAATCACGGAGATCGTTAACGGTGAGGGAAGGGCAGTATTTCCGTACTAATTCCAGGTACCCCCCTTTGTACAGCGCATTTTTCAACTCCACCATGCTTACGGAAAAATTTTTGCAGAGAACTTTGAGCAGTCCCGGATAGGTGAGCATTTCGACCGTGTCGCTCAGACTGAAATCAAGCCTGCCGTACCCTTCACGCTTGAAGGCAAGAACGGCATTGGGTCCAACGGTGACCGTCCCGTCAATCATGCGGGTGAGGTGAACTCCAAGAAAAGGAAGATCAGGATCAGGGATCGGATAGATCAGGTGGTTGACGATCCGGTTATGCTTTTCCGCCAGCAGAAAATAATCACCGCGAAAGGGAATGATTTTGAACTCCGGCTGAATTCCGAGCATCCGGACGATCCGATCGGCCATGACCCCGGCGCAGGCCACCAGATAACGCCCGGAAAAACTGCCGTTGGAGGTAGCTACGGTTATTTGGTCAGGCTGTTCCTCTGTGGCCTCAACCCTGCAGTTATAGCGAACCTCCCCTCCACCCTGCGCGACCAGTTCCGCCATTTTTTGGGTAATTTCGGTGTAGCTGACAATGCCGGTAGATGGTACCAGCAGCGCTCCGACACCTGAAATATTCGGTTCACACTCCTTTAACTGTCTGGCAGATAGCTCTTCCACCGCTATTTCGTTCTCTGCACAGCGGGTTACGAGCGCCGCCATTCGCCCCAGTTCCTGCTCGTTGGTCGCTACCAGCAGTTTGCCGCATTGCTCAAACCTGATGCCGTACTCGCTGCAGAATTGTTTTGTAGCGATGTTCCCCTCTTTGCAGAAGCGCGCTTTCAGACTCCCCGGCGTGTAATAGACACCGGCATGGATAACACCGGAATTGCGCCCGGTCTGATGGCACGCCGGTCGAGCCTCCTTCTCCAGAACCAGAACCGAACTGCCGGGAAACGCCCGCTGCAGCTGCCAGGCGGTTGATACGCCGATTATTCCAGCGCCGATCACGATATAGTCATACTTCATCAGTAGTATCCTCTTTTTCTCAGAGCACTTCATACCGGACTGTAATCTAAAATTTACGTAAGAATTCTTCGTACGGTCGTGAGCTCCTCTTCAGTCACCAGGGAAGCGCTCTTCAGCCAGGTGGTCAGTGACGCCATACATTCCGGCATACCGGCACGCAGGTCACTCTGTGCGGCAACAAGCAGCAGCGGCAGGTCAGGAAAATTACCGATGAGGATGGGAGAGAAGCATGCTGATACCATGTCACACGTTCCAGCAAAACTGCTGCAGACAATACCGTATTCCCGCTGCTGCTGCAGTTCGGTCAGAACATCCCGCAGCGCTTCTGTCGGAATACTCTGCTCCACTCCTTCCAGTTCCTCTACAAGAAGTTCCAGTTGCCGTTCCAACAGCAGAAAGGGCATACCTCTTGCGGAGAGGACCCTGCCGAGCCATTGCACCTGAGCGGTGACAACCGGCGTCGGCTGATCTGTCAGAGCGGCAAGCCACGCAGCATCGCTATCGGTGAAGCGGCGTCCCCGCTCCCCATAGCGTTGTTCATAATAGGAAAATTCATCCCGGCAACGCCTGCCTGCACGCAGGGCGGCCTGGAGGATGGTAGGATTCTGCGGTACCGTGTGGTCTCCTGCTTCAGGGTTAAGCGCTATAGCGGTAAATCCGCGATCTGCTTCTACCAGCGGATACAGGGAGGCATGAAACCGTTCCAGCTCGTCGTACATCTCGATGGCCCCATGAATCGCTGCGGGGATATCCTCATCCCCCGCACCGTTCATGATCGCGCGAAACTCTTCCCAGTGCGAGGGGGTATCGATGCCATAGCCGCGATAGAAGGAGACCCCTTCGCTCTCTTGTAGCTGAAAGCAGCGGATAATGTCCGGCAGATGCACCTGGTTGCCCTTGGTAGTCCCTTCCACGACATACAGATACCCGAGCAGTGTTCCGGGAGAAGTCGCGGTAACCTCGCGAATTTTTCGGGCAGTGGCAATAGCATGGCGGACGGCGGGTAGGATATCTGGAACGAGGCGCGGTGAAAAGAAAGCAAGGTCTGCAGAGAGCAGCTCAAATCGCGCGGCAATAAGTGCCCGCTCCCGGACTGACGCAGCAGTTCCGGAGTGCGCAAGAGCCTGCTCAAGGGCTGAAAAAATGACGGCAAATCCCCGTAACTGGCCGATATAACTTTCCAGCGGCAGTGTGCCGTCCATCAGTGATGCGACAAAAGGGAGTCGCTCGAATGCTTCGTGTCTATACCATGTTACCGAGCGGAGCTGATCCAGGAGGGGTTGTGATGTCGTTATGCACATATGTTCTCCTGCCAAAGAATGTATCGTTTCAGCATATGAATGAAAGTGATGCCGTTTCAAATCCAAGCATCAATATCACTGCTTCACCTGACGCAGCGCAGTGGAAAATGCCTTCGCTGCAGGAGAAAGAGTCCTTCCCCTCCTGCAGACCAGAGAAAAACTACGGGTTATGGTAAGTCCTGCCAGATTGATTGCTACCAGTTCGCCACTCTTCAGTTCTTCGCGAACAGCCATCTCGGAAATAAACGCCACACCGCACCCTGCCAGGACCGCCTGCCGAATCGCTTCGCTGCTCGATATCGTGCTGCAGACCGGCAAGTCACCCGTTTTGATGCCAAGCTGCCTGAGCGCTGCATCAACAACATCGTTGGTTCCGGAACCTTTTTCACGCATGATTATCGATTCTGTGAGGAACTCTTCCAGCGGAATTTCTGAGCGTCCGCACCAATCGTGGCCTTTTCGTGCTACCAGTAGAATCACGTCATGGCCGAGCGCTTCGGATGTGAACTGTTTATCATCTACGGAAGACCCGACGATTCCGATCTCAATATGTTCCTCAAGCAGTTTGCCCAGAATATCTCTGCTGTCACCGATCTCAGCCTTTACACTGATTCCCGGATCACTAATACGGAGTACCGCAATCGCTTTTGGCAGCAGGTACGTGCCGGGAATAGTACTGCCGCCGACACAGAGTTCGACGCCATCAGCCTGACGGAACTGCCGTATGGCCTGTTCAGTCTTTTTGAGCGACTTGAGAACCTGCTGCGCATGTGCGAGCATGACTTTCCCCGCATCGGTCGGCACGGCCCCCCGCCCGGTACGATCGAGCAGACGCACTCCACAGAGGTCCTCCAGAGTCGCAATGTGCTGGCTGGCGGTTGATTGTGTAATGCAGGCAGCCTCGGCGCCTTTTGAAAAACTGCCGGACGTGGCAATGGTCACGAAAATTTCGAGCTGTTTGATATTCATACCGGCACAGTATCGTAAAAACCAATTAGTGTCATCGGATATATTGAATATATCCTTCTGTATATTCGAGCGTCAGCCATTATCTCCTTGACCTGGTCAGCAGGCTGGTTTAGTTTCGGCAGCAGTACGGTTTGTGTTCTATAGCCCCGAAATTTCGCAAAATGCCGACGTCTCTTTGAGTACCCTGCAAACGATGTCTGTTTTAGCGCAAAGAGTCAGCTCACCGATGACAACAGAACCCGAACAATTTACAGAGATCTATCACCGCAACAACTCTCTCGCCCCCAACGTTCTCCAACAATTTCAGAACCTCATATATTCATACTATCTCGCCAACCCGCGACAGATGCCGTGGCGTGAGACTAATAACCCGTACCGGATTATTGTGTCGGAGATCATGCTGCAGCAGACCCAGGTAGAGCGGGTTAAATTCAAATATGCTGAATTTCTGGCGGCCTTCCCGACGGTTTTTGATTTGGCTGCGGCACCGTTGTCTGATGTGCTGCAGGTATGGCAGGGACTGGGCTACAATCGTCGGGCTATTTTTCTGAAGCGCGGCGCGGAAGTGATTGTCAGCGACTATGGCGGTTGCTTTCCCCGTTCAGTTGCCGAGTTGCAGTCGCTCCCGGGCATCGGCCCTTATACGGCGCGTGCTGTTGCGGCATTTGCGTTTAATATTGCCGAACCGCTTATCGAAACCAACATTCGCACCGTCTACATCCATTTTTTCTTCCATGGCCGTGAAAAAGTCAGTGACAGGGAGATTATGCCTCTGGTCGAGGCGACTCTCGACTGTAACCGGCCGCGTGAATGGTACTATGCCTTGATGGATTATGGGGGCATGCTCAAACAGACACATCCCAACCCGAGTCGACGTAGTAGGCACCATACGAAGCAGAGCCGCTTTGAGGGATCGAATCGGCAGCTGCGCAGCCGTATTTTGCGGGAGGTATTGGCACAAACGGGGATCACGTTGAAAAAACTGCAGTTGATGCTGCCGGTTTTGCCGGAAGCGGTGGAGCATAATCTTGTCGCGTTGCAGCGGGATGGTTTTCTGGTGAAGAGGGGTCGTGGCTACCGGATAGCGGACAGCACCGAAATATTTAAAAAGTAAAATGGGGGCAACACATGTGCGTTGCCCCCATTCTCAATTTTGATGCAGGTTTTCAGCTTATTTTTTGTGGCAATCCTTGCAGCCGACTGGCCCTTTTTTCATTTCGGTATGGCAACCCTTACAGGTTTTGTGAGCCCAATCCTTACCGAGTTCGGCAATTTTACCAGGAGCTTTCTCGTGACATTTTTTGCAGTCCTTCAGTATTTCCTGATGTTTTTTGTGCGGGAAGGATACTTTTCCCATGGAAGCCGGCAACTCAATTACGTCTGCTGCGAAGGCTGCTCCTGCAAAGGCGGTGACGGCAAACATTGCTACTGCGGCGCTGATTTTTTTCATCTGGTATTCTCCTTTTTGTTTTTTGCCGCGTGATA
The DNA here is from genome assembly GCA_049318985.1 of Desulfuromonadaceae bacterium. Classification (GTDB taxonomy): domain Bacteria; phylum Desulfobacterota; class Desulfuromonadia; order Geobacterales; family Pseudopelobacteraceae; genus JACRCG01. The sequence continues at coordinate 189,449 of JBMOEI010000001.1, read as the reverse complement.
ACGCAGGCATAATTTTATACTGCTGTTTCCATATTTTATCGATGCCAAGTAATTAGCATATTTAGTGCCAGCCTGCAAGTAATAATGTAACTAACTAACTTTATTGGTTAAAGCTGTTTCATAAAGTTTGCTGGCGAAGGTTTTTCACCTCAAAAGAGGTGGCAAATATATTTTTTGAAGTAATTTCCGGCTAAAAGAGCTTGCCATAAGCAGCGTCTGTGAGTAAGTTGGAAAATATTTCACACGGGAGGAACGGGGATCATATGCAATTTTTAAAGAACAGAAAAGGTTTTACGTTGATTGAAATCATGGTTGTTATCGTCATATTGGCTCTATTAGCAGCTCTGGTCGGCCCGAAGCTTATGGGGCGTACGGATGATGCCAAGATTACGGACGCACGCGTACAGATCAAGAACATCGAGACTGCCCTTAAACTCTACAAACTTGACACCGGCAATTATCCTTCTACTGAACAGGGACTGACTGCGTTGATAACAAAACCGACCGTCGGTGTGATCCCGAACGGCTACAAGGAGGGAGGCTACCTGGAGAGTAAGAAGGTTCCCAGGGATCCCTGGGGGAACGAATACCTCTACATTTCACCCGGCGAACATGGCGACTATGACCTCTTTACGTATGGTTCCGATGGAACAAAGGGTGGCGAAGGGAAGAATGTTGATATAACCAGTTGGGATACAAAATAATCATTCTAAGTAAAAGGAGACGGCACTATGGCTCAGAAGTTTGTGTATTTTTTTGGCAATGGTCACGCTGAGGGTCGGGCTGACATGAAGAATCTATTGGGGGGTAAGGGGGCAAATCTGGCTGAAATGACCAGTATCGGTCTTCCCGTCCCCCCCGGGTTTACCCTCAGTACGGAAGTATGCACCGAGTTTTACAAGAACGACAGTAATTACCCCCCCTCACTGGCGTCCGAAGTTGCTACTCATCTTGCCCAGGTTGAAGCATTAATGGGGCGAAAGTTCGGCGATGCTGTCAATCCCCTGCTTGTTTCGGTGCGTTCGGGTGCCCGTGCCTCCATGCCGGGCATGATGGACACCGTTCTTAATCTCGGTCTTAACGACATCACCGTGCAGGGGATCATTGCCCAGAGCGGTGATGAGCGCTTTGCCTACGATGCCTACCGCCGCTTTGTCCAGATGTATTCCGATGTTGTCATGGGTATGGATAAACACTCCCTTGAGCACCTTCTTGAGCAGAAAAAGGACGAACGGGGCGTCCATCTTGATACCGACCTGACTGCGGCTGACTGGAAGGCGCTGGTCGCGGCATTCAAAGCACAGATTAAGAAAGATCTCGGGATTGCCTTCCCTGAAGACCCTATGGATCAGCTCTGGGGAGCGATTGGCGCTGTGTTCGGTTCATGGATGAATCAACGCGCCATTACCTACCGCCGTCTCAATAACATCCCCGCAGAGTGGGGCACTGCTGTTAACGTCCAGTCGATGGTATACGGAAACATGGGCGATGACTGTGCTACCGGCGTGGCTTTTACCCGCGACCCTTCCACCGGAGAAAATTATTTCTACGGTGAATATCTGGTCAACGCCCAGGGTGAGGATGTCGTTGCCGGTATCCGCACACCGCAGCCGATCAACCGCGTCAAAGCAACGACGCTCCCGCCGATGGAGGAGGTAATGCCGGAGTGTTATCGGCAACTCGATTCAATTCGCACAATACTTGAAACGCATTATAAGGATATGCAGGACATCGAGTTTACCATCGAAAAAGGCAAACTGTTCATGCTGCAGACCCGCAACGGCAAGCGTACCGCGCCAGCCGCCATAAAGATCGCCGTTGACATGGTCACCGAGGGTTTAATCGATGAGAGAACGGCGGTAAAGCGTGTGGCGCCTGAACAGCTCGACCAGTTGCTGCACCCGTCGCTTGACCCGAAAGCGGTAAAAAACATCATTGCCAAAGGGCTTCCGGCATCACCGGGCGCTGTTTCCGGTACGGTTGTCTTTACCGCAGATGAAGCGGAGTCCGAAGCAAAAACCGGTCGCAAGGTAATTCTTGTACGCATCGAAACATCACCTGAAGATATCCACGGCATGCACGCCGCGCAAGGAATTCTGACCGCCCGTGGCGGCATGACGTCCCATGCGGCTGTTGTTGCCCGTGGCATGGGTAAGTGCTGTGTCGCCGGGTGCGGTGACATCAAGGTCGATTATGCGAATCAGTGTTTCACTACGAAGGGCGGTGCTGTTGTCAAAAAGGGTGACATGATCACGCTTGACGGATCAATGGGGGAGGTCATGCTCGGTGCTGTGCCTACCGTATCGGCAGAATTGACCGGAGATTTCGGCACCCTGATGGGGTGGGTGGACGGCATCCGCCGTCTGAAAGTGCGAACCAATGCCGATACGCCACATGATGCAAAAGTCGCCCGCCAGTTCGGTGCTGAAGGGATCGGTCTCTGCCGCACCGAGCATATGTTTTTTGATGCGGAGCGGATCGCTGCCGTCCGTGAAATGATACTGTCTGATGATGTTGAAGGTCGCGAACTTGCACTGGCAAAAATTCTTCCGATGCAGAAGGGGGATTTTATCGGCCTGTTCCGTGAAATGAAAGGACTTCCGGTTACGATCAGGCTGCTCGATCCGCCGCTGCACGAGTTTCTGCCCCAGGAGGAAAAAGATATCATTGAGTTGTGCAAGACCATGAAAGTGCCGGTCAGCGCCCTCAAACACAAGATTGAAACGCTGCATGAGTTCAATCCGATGTTGGGTCATCGCGGCTGTCGTCTCGGTATCACGTTCCCGGAAATTTATAATATGCAGGTCACCGCTATTATGGAAGCGGCCTGTGAACTGGTCAAAAACGAGGGTTTCAGTATTGTGCCCGAGATCATGATTCCTTTGATTGCGACAGTCAAGGAGTTGTCAGTTCTCAAAAAGAATGCCGTTGCCATCTGTGATGAGATAATTGCCCGCTTCGGCGTCACGGTCGAGTATCTGATCGGTACGATGATCGAGCTGCCGCGCGCCGCCCTGACTGCAGATGAAATAGCGGTCGAGGCCGAATTTTTCTCTTTTGGCACCAATGACCTGACCCAGACAACATTCGGCCTGTCGCGAGATGATGCCGGCAAGTTCCTGCCGTTCTATGTTGACAACAATATTCTACCGGAAGATCCTTTTGTCTCTCTCGACCAGAATGGCGTCGGAAAACTGGTCAGGATGGCCTGCGAGTTGGGGCGCGCAACCCGTCCGGACATCAAGCTCGGTATCTGTGGCGAGCATGGCGGTGATCCCTCTTCGGTTATCTTCTGCCACAACATCGGCCTTGATTATGTTTCCTGCTCACCGTTCCGGGTGCCTATTGCCCGGCTTGCGGCTGCCCATGCAGTTCTGGGATAATGTTACGATGACATGAGCGTCAAAGAAAAGTCCGTCAATTACACAATTGGCGGACTTTTCTTGTGAAGTATGCACTATTGATGGAGTTGGTGATCCGTTACGATTTTTCAGTTCTGCTCAGCTTTCCTACCCGGAACTGTTCCTCGAAGTAGCCCCGTACCTTGACCGGATCAAAATCGAGGAACGTCCCGCCGGAAGCGAAATGCTGGATGAAGACGCGACCCACCGCATAGGAAAACGCTCCGTTCACTGCCGGCATGGCGGCAATCGAGAAGGCTCCGATAAACGGAACCAGCTTGGTGCTGCTGGCTGCCAGGTATGTGCTGCTGATGCCGCTTGCAAGTATGGCAATTGCGGATTTGGAACGCTGGGAGTCAAAGGGTATGTTGTAAAGTACACAGAGCTTTTTCAACATCATCAGCTGCATCGCCATGAATCCCGCCATATCCACCAGAGGTACCGGAATCAATCCTGTTGCGGCAGACAGGGCCGAATATCGATATACAGTGGCTATGGCGCTACGGAACGGCTCCTCCATCTCCCTCTGTTCAGGGTCCAGCTCATGAGCCCCGAAAGATGCCTCCGCAGCAGCGGCTTTCGCAGCAGCCACATCTGCTGCGAACTCCAGCGCAGCAATTTCCATTGCAGACAACTCTCTTTCGGCAACAGGCTCCTGCACTTCCTCCGTTGCCGGCGCCTCTCGCTGAAGCACCTCACAGCCCGTCCCCTCCAGGCTCTTTTCCTCAAGCTCCCGTTCAACTGACTCACCGCATACTGCGGTAGTAACCGTGTCGGGAACGACTACTGCCGCTGTGACATCTGCCGCCTGTACAGAAACTGATTCCTGTAGCAGATCTTCCGTCTCCGGCACATCCTCATGATCCATTTCGTAGATCCGCTTTCTGGTCCGGTTTATCTTTAGTTTTTCTGCCGGCTTGCTCATGTCACTCCTCATACCGGATCGCGATCAAACAGTTCTGCTATTCTACTTCCAGGCAAATCCCCAGTAGTTCTGATACGTACCGGTCATAATCTTCCCTGGCGCTGTTTTTTGCATAGCGGGAAAAAATTGTTTCCCCGGCAGCCAGTACCTTGGAAAATTCGCTGCTGGTACGAATTACGGCCAACGGCAGGTTTGGATGCCGCTCCCTGATTCTGTCAAGAGCAGTGCGTGATACCGTCTCCCGCTGGTCATAGCGGGTATAGAGGATTCTTACGGCCGGATGAGGCAGGCCAAAGGTCTCGCAGATAGAAGTGATCTCGCCCAGAGTCAGGTCGAGCCCTTTCAGGGAAAAGGCATCGCTCCCTACCGGAACCACAATCGTTTGAGCGGCACAGATGGCCGAAATAACGGCAATCCCCAGCGATGGGGGGCAGTCGACGATTACGGTGTCAAACCCCAGAATACGCAGCTGCTCACAGACCCCCTTGACAGCTTTTTTCTGTGATCCGGGATTAAGCAGGCTGGCATCAAGCAGCGCGTTTTCAAGTGATGACGGCAGTATGCTCAGATGGCTGCTCAATTCAACCAGCGCATCGGCGAGTAGTTCCTCGGGACGTTGCCAGATATCATAAAAAATTGGATCATCATCCTCAGGGACCGCACCCAGCGCGAGGCTGGAAGAACCTTGAGGATCGAGATCGAGGACGCAGGTTTTAAAACCGTATTGGGCCGCGCGTACTGCAGTGGAAATTGTACCGGTCGTCTTGCCGATACCCCCTCGCATCGTCGTATGTGCAATTACCCGGAACCGGTAGGACACTCCCTCCTCTGTCAGAAAACGCCTGACACCTTCGGGATTAACGCCGTTGGTTGCAGCATTCAACCGCACCAGCTCATCCGTCTGGAAGCGCTTCTCCAACTCACCGGTAGAGATGCCGCATTTGGCTGCCAGCTCACGGGAGGTCAGAAGTGAATATCGTTCAGTTGTCATATCTCAATCCCTTCGGTAGTGCATAGGCGTTTCCCCATTCCGGTCCTCTGTTCCTTATTCCTCAAAAAGCACAACGAAGGCGCTGATTTTGTTGGAAGGTTGCATGCGGTAGACTGTCAGTTTGGCCCGGGGCCCGGCGCTGTTGCGCTGAATGGTAAAGCCTTCTTTCCGCTCACTGGAAATAAGCGTGTACTCGCCCGTATCCGCCACCTCACGCAGTGCCGTTTGCATAAAAGAGTCAGCTATCACCCGGCTTTTAGCCGCCCGAACCTGAATCGCCTTTATCTTGCCGGCAACACGGTAGACGCGGACATCGTGCGCTGTATCAACATAGCGTTCCCAGCCGGGTGTCTGTGCTGGATAGCTGCTGTCACGGCCACTGAGCGTGATGAATGACGGAAGTGGTGAATCCGCAGAGGGAGCAGGTTTAGCTTCGCTTGTCATCCCTTTCGTGATCGGTAGAGGTGGGGCTGCAGATGGCTTAACCAGAGGTAACGCTTCATCACCCAGTGCCGATGTGCCGGTCGGGGCGACTGCTCTGGAAATATCAGCAGCCGTCTGCTCCATGGGCTTTCTTTTAAACAGGTATAATCCACCGGCCATGCAACTCAGCAAAACGAGAGTGGTAAGCAAGAAAATAAGGAAAGGTGATCCATAGCGATTTTTCTCGGCGTATTCCGGCGGAGCATTTTCGGAAAGTGGTTCATTCTTTTCCGAGGGAGAGTCGCCGATGAAGAAATCAGCTTGTCTGCGTTTGGCAAGTTCAGCCTGCAGATGTTCCTTGGCAGCTTCAGCGGCTATTTCGGCCAGATGCAATCGCTCTTCGGCAGCTTTGCGTCCGGTAATTGCGGCCTGCAACTGTTCATTGACGGTCTTTAGTTGGTATCGGTACTCGGCGTGTTCAGCCTGGAACTGCTCCTTGGCAGATTCGGCGGCTATCCCTGCCCGATTCAATTTTTCTTCGACATCTTTGCGTTCAGTACATTCAGCCTGCAACTGGCCAGCGACACTCTCCATCTCCTGATTTCGTTCAGCAAGCTCAGTCTGTAACTGCTCGTTGGCAGATTCGGCGGCTATAACAGCCCGATGTAGTTTTTCTTCGGCATCTTTGTGCTCGGCAAATTCAATCTGCAACTGCTCACCGGCAGTCACCAATTCCTGCTTGCGCTCGGCAAGCTCGGCCTGTAACTGTTCAACAGCAGTCGCCAATTCCTGCTTTGTCTCAGCAAGTTCAGCCTGTAACTGCTCGTTGGCCGTTTCGGCGGCTATGACGGCCTGATGCAATTTTTCTTCGGCATCTTTGTGCTCGGTAAATTCACTCTGCGACTGCTCACCGAACGTCGCCAATTCCTGCTTTCGCTCAGCAAGCTCGGCCTGCAACTGTTCGTTGGCAGCTTCAGCAGCTATTATGGCCTGATGCAATTTTTCTTCGGCATCTTTGTGCTTAGTACATTCACTCTGCAACTGTTCACCGGCGGCTGCCAATTCCTGCTTTCTTTCAGCAAGCTCAGCCTGCAACTGTTCGTTGGCAGTTTCAGCGGCTATTATTGCCTGATGCAATTTTTCTTCGGCATCTTTGTGCTCAGTAAATTCAATCTGCATCTGTTCAACGGCGGTCGCCAATTCCTGCTTTCGCTCGGCCTGCTCGGCCTGCAACTGTGCGTTGGCGGATTCGGCAGCTATGATGGCCTGATGCAATTTTTCTTCGGCATCTTTGTGCTCGGCAAATTCAACATGAGACTGCTCGGTGATACGCGCCAATTCCTTTTTATGTTCAGCACATTCTGCCTGTAACTGTTGGTTGGCCGCTTCAGCCGCTGAAATTATCTGATGCAATTTTTCTTCAGCAACTGAGCGCCCGGCACGTTCAGCCTGCAGCTGTTCAGAGGCAGTCTCAGATTCCAGCTCCCGTTCAGCAAGCTCAGCCTGTAATTCTTCCTTGGCAGCTTCGGCAGCGATTATTGCCTGATGCAATTTTTCTTCGGCATCTTTATGCTCGGTAAATTCAACCTGGAGCTGTTCGTTGGCAGCCTCCAATTCCAACTTCCGCTCGGCCAGTTCGGCCTGCAGTTGTTGGTTGGCAGCTTCAGCCACCGTTATTGTCTGCTGGAATTTTCCTTCAAACTCTTTACGCTCGGCACGTTCAGCAAGAAACTGTTCAGCGACAGTCTCAGATTCCAGTTTCCGTTCAGCCAGCTCAGCCTGTAATGCTTCTCTGGCAACTTCGGCGTCTATTATGGCTTGATGCAATTTTTCTTCAGCATCTTTGTGCTCGGCAAATTCAACCTGCAACTGTTCCTGGACACTCTCCAGTTCCTGCTTCCGCTCGGCAAGTTCAGCCAGCAGCTGCTGGTTGGCAGATGCGGCGGTTATCCTGGCTTGTTTGGATTTTTCTTCGGCATCTTTGCGCAACTGTTCCGCAGCAGCCTCCAACTCCTGCTTCTGTTCAGCAAGCTCAGCCTGTAGTTGCTCGTTGGTAGATTCGGCAGCAATTATGGCTTGATGCAATCTTTCCTCGGCATCTTTATGCTCGGTAAATTCAACCTGCAACTGTGCGTTGACATTCTCCAGTTCCTGCTTTCGCTCAGCAAGCTTAGCCAGCAACCGCTCGTTTGCAGCTTCAGCAGTTATTCTGGCCTGCTTCAACTTTTCCTCGGTGTCTTTGCGCTCGGCACGTTCAACCTTCAGTTGTTTAACGACTGTCTGTAACTCCAGCGTACGCTCAGTAACAGCCTGTTCCAGGTTTTCACACTTGTGGAGAGCCTCTTTCAGCAGTTTGTTTTCGAAAAGGTCGTCCCCCACAGCCTGGATCCGGGAGGCGGTCACAGTCTGGTCGCTGACAGACTCGACTGATTCCGGAGAACTCGTACCCTTTGCCGTTTTAGCCGGCTTTTTTTTCGGAGGATGTTTTTCACTTCCAGCCGGCTCCTCAGTCAGTGTTGCAATTGCCTGATCAGCATCGGCCATGCTGAAAATATCACTGATGCGAGTCTCAGCCATCAACGGGAAAGCAAGTTGTTCGTCACTCATAAAAGTATCCTGAAGCCTGGTGTCATCTCTCTGCGGCTCTGTATCCAGTTCCGGCGAAGGTGCTTCCGAGGCATCACTGTCAACGGAATCGCTTATAACCGGGTTCTTCAGCCACTTTTCAAGAACCTCGGCCAGGTAGGCTTTTTTAACCGGTTTTACCAGATAGTCATTCATTCCGGCTGCAAGGCACTTTTCGCGGTCGCCCGGCTCTTTGTTGGAGGTCAAAGCGATGATCGGCACGTCATGATTGAGAACGTTGGACTGCATGTCCCGAATCCTGGCGGTTGCTTCCAGACCATCCATCAGCGGCATCAGCCAATCCATAATCACCAGATCGTAGTCTATCGACTCAAGTACCGTGATCGCTTTCTGGCCATTCGGAACAATATCTACTTTGTAACCGAGATTACTCAGTCGCGTGAGCGTCAGCTGCTGGCTGATAAGGTTGTCTTCGACAAGAAGGATACGTGGTTGCCCTTCTTCATTGTCCGATAGAGGATTTTTCGAATAGGAGAGAAGCTCTTCATCCATGGTAGCGTCAGCGATACGTGCTTCCCGCGTAACATGAGCGGGTACAACGGAAAGCGGAGGAGACGGATGGGGAAGGCCGGCATCCATAAACTGCTCGCCGTCAATGATCCTTTCCAACAGAGAGCTGATCTCCGTAACGAGCGTCTCTTCCGGTTGGTGGAGATCGGCAAAACCCTTGAAGAGTCCCTTTTGCTGGCTGGTTCGGGAATTGCCTTCGTAGAGCATAATAAATGCAGGCGCATCGCTGCCGAGCATCTGCCGCATATACCGGACGACAGTGTCACAGGCAACGCCAGCGATCCGTTCCTGGATTATGACTGTAGCGGGACTCTTTTCAAAAACTTCATTCACGCCATCATCGAAATCGGCCACGAGGCCGATCTCTGTCTTGATCAGTGGCTGGATGAACTTTTGAATCAGTTTTGCTTTGGGATTATTTGATATGATAAGCAGGCTGAGCATGGCGACCCTTCGAGTCGTTTTGTAGGAATTACGGCAACGTCCAGATCGCCGGCTGCTTCATCTTGATCCAGTACCCCATACCCGGTTCGAGAGTGGTCAGGCTGTTTACCGGCCTGCCGGGGACAAAGGAGAGCCATTGACCACTGCTCCAGCCCCAGATGCTCTCTATTAGCGTGGCTATGGAGCTGATGGCATGATGTACCGGTTGTGAATACATGGCGTCGTACCCAACGAGATTCCAGCCAGCTGCAAGTGATATCGGCCTGTCCGATTGCCCGGCTCCCAATCCGCTCAGGGCAAACGATACTGTGGGGTTAGCCGCGTCATTTCCGGTTGCGCCCCAGTGCAATTTAAACAAAGCGTCCAGTCCAATCTCTTCGGCTTTACCGTCACCTGTCCTCAATTGTTCCAAAGCAAAAGAATTCACCCGTTCAAGCAGCTCCTGATAAAGAGGTGCCTCCGGGTCAGCCAGAAACGATTGCAACGAATTTTCGAATTCAAGTTCAACGATCTTCGCCTGTGCGGAAAGAGCACTTTCGTGCTGGTGTTGCATCGCCTCAGCACGAAGTTCCTCCGCAGTCCGGTAATTAGCAGGTCGTGGATAGATTCCTCCGGTGATCATAAGGCGGTCGTAAAACCAGCTGATCACATCCTTCTTTACCGTTTCACGGCGCTTGTTTGTTTCAAGGTCGAAGCGTGCCCATTCAAGTTGCTGGTGCATCTGTTCCGGCTCTACTCCGAATGTGGAACACCACTTCCGGGCAAGCGGATCTTCAAGTCCTTCCTTTTCCCAATATGCGCCCACCAATCCACTCAAGACCGGTTGAGCAGCGGTAGTTTCCATCACATTCAGAACAGCGGGGGTTTCTTTTTCTTTTGCAGTGCTACTGCTAAAGATTACCGGTTGTGGAGTGGATCGTCCGGTTGCCGGTCTTTCCGTGCGCCAGACAGTCTCATTAAACGGCTGATCCTGATCCCCACCCCCGCGTACTTTCGCAGCGTACCGGGAACAGAGGTAATTATTCATTCTATAACTGAAACCGGCAGGGTTGACTCTGCTATCCCTTTTTTTGTCAAGGAGGTACAGATACCCTTCCGTAACCAGTACCAGCAATGATTCACGAACCGTATGACCATCAATATCCAGCTCTTTGCTGATAGTCTCTACGTTCGAGCAGCCCCGGGCAATTTCATACAAATAGACCACTATTCTGCCCTGGTCCTTTGACAGAGGCCTTCTCCGTGCCTGGGAGGAGAGGTCCTCCGATTGCATCTGTGGATGAACCAGTAGTTGAGTCAGCGACTTTTCGGCCGGTATGGTCACTTTTCCCGCGAGAGGGACTTCCTCCCTGACAACAGGAGCTGACTTAACGGCAGGGGTAGCAAGGGCAACAAGAGCTGGCTGGTGATGTATAAACGGAGGGACAACAGGGGCATACACTGAGACAGGTGAGACGACCGGGTCATGAGAGGGCTGTTTGCCTTTCCGCGAAAAAAAATCCTCAATCAGATGATCATCATCGTCGTCTTCAACAGAATTGACAGAGGCAACAGGTGCTGGCTGCTCAATTGTTACCGGAGCGACAATAGTCTCATTCTCAACATCAGGGGTGGCAACCGGAGTGTGAGAGGGGAGCTCGTCATCAGGCGAAGAAAATTCCTCTTGTACATCCTCAACGACATCCTCAACAACCTCCTCAAGGGGTGGCTCATCGATATCAATTACCGGCAGTTGATCAAGAGACAGCTCCAGAGATAGCTCCTGCGACAATTCGTCCGCCGGCTCGATCTCCGGCTCTTCAGCCAACTCATCTAATAATTCGACACTCCAGCCAACTGTCATGTCACTCGATATACTCTCCAATTCAGCCGGAGTAAGATCCTGCAACTGTTCCTGGTGCAGTTCGTCCGGTACGGTCTCTTTTTTTGGAGCAGTAGTTTTACTTTTTATTGGTGGTTTCGCCGCAGCAACCGGAGCGACAACCTGTTTTTTAGGGGCATTCGGAGCGGCAGCAGGGGTGACAACCTGCTTTTTTGTCGTTACCGCAGCAGCAACCTGCTTTTTAGGGGCAGCCGGGGGGCGCTTGGCGGCAACCGGGGCAGCCGGAGTATCAGCGGGGTGGTCGGCATCCGGGGAAGAAAAGTTGTCATGCAAGCTATCAACAGCTGCTTTGAGCCCTGGTTCGTCAAAAAACCGGGAAAACAGGGCGTCAAAACCTTTACCACCGCGAACTTTTGTCATCATAAGAGCCCTAATACTTCATTAGCAAGTGATCGGAATTTATGGCTGGCAGTACATGAAGGAGAATGCCGTAAAACTGTCATCTTTTGAGCGACGGCCTCTTTTATTTTCGTGTCGGTGTGAATGACCGTGGCAAACACTTTGGCCGCAAATTTGCGCTGAATATGATCTACCGAAGCACGACTGATGCTTGTACGACCATCGGCCTTATTAATAACGGCCTTGAGGAAGCGTAGTTCCGGATTAACACGCGCAGCAATCGAACTGATCGCATCAAGTGCGGCAACAAAACCGTCCAGTGAATAGCGGCAACCGGCTTCAATCGGTATAATGGCACAATCACTGGCAATAAGGCTGTTGATGGTATACAGCCCAAGGGACGGATTGTTGTCTATTATAGTGACATCATAATGTTCGGCAGCATATTTCCGCATACTCTTTCGTAATATTTGATACGATTTTTTTACGTCCTGGTAAAGGTCTACTTCCAGGTGAGATATCTGCGGGGAGTTTATTACCGTATCTATATTGTCATACGAGGTTTTATAAATGCATTTCGCAACGGGAGTTCCGTGAGCATAAATATCGTATAAGGTTTTTGGTTCAGCAATGTCACCGGCAGGAGTAAAAATGGAGGAAGTATTACATTGGGGGTCGCAATCAAGAACCAGAATCTTCTTGCCACGAGCTGCCAATGCATGGGCTAGATTAGTAGCAATACATGATTTACCAACCCCGCCCTTGTGGTTAATAACGGATATAATCAATGGACAGCTCCCTGCAAATCAGTTTATTTTGCGTGACAATATATCCGTAAATGGTTGGCTGTCAACATATTTTCCGATGATCAATAGATCTATCAATGGTCATCACCCGTATTCCCGCCCGGAATATTATTTTTTTTCAAGCTCTTGACACTTCGCAACTCCATGTTAGACTTCCTGTACTTCTAACCGTGCAGGAGAATCACTGTGTCACAGGAATTCAAAAGGATACTGATTGTTGATGATGAGGAGAACGCACGGGTGGCGCTCTCCAAGATTCTTACCCATGACGGCTATCAGGTCTCATCAGCAGGTAACGGCTTAGAGGCACTCAACTTTTTACGCTGCAACAATGTCGAGTTGATCATTACCGATCTCAATATGCCGGAAATGAATGGCCTGATGTTTCTGCGCGAGTTAAACCGCGACTACCCGACCAGCAAGGTTATAATGGTTACCGCCTATGGAGAGGTTGAGTCGTATCTTGAGGCGATAACCCTTGGTGCATTCGAATATATCAACAAGCCGGTCAAATATAACGACCTTAAGAAGGTTATCGACAAAATTTCCAAAGGGGCCTGAACATACGGCCGGGAGGATTGCCATGAACCCTTTTACAAGAATTCTGACAGCCATCGATTTTTCAGAAAGCTCTGAATCTGCTTTTGACTATGCTTTGATTCTGGCGACTCAGTTCGACGCTGAACTGACGATAGTCCATGTAATTAATGAACCGGTTGATTTGCGTGGTTTCTATGTGCCGCACATATCATTTGAACAGCTTGAAAAAGAGATCGAAGAGAGTGCCGTTAAAATGATGGCCGATTTTTGCGCTGCACGACTTGGTACTTTTACCAACTACAAAACAGAAATCATAACCGGCATACCGCATGAAGAAATTACGGGTACAGCAGCCAGGATAAATGCGTCCCTGATTGTCATCGGTACACATGGCAGAACAGGTCTGGACCGCATCCTTTTTGGAAGTACGGCAGAGCGGGTTGTCCGCTCCGCAGGTTGCCCGGTACTGACGGTCAGACTCCCGACCGTTAACTAAACTGAGAGAGCTGTCTGTACATGCCTATTGAAAAGGACTCACCCGGCAACAAAGCCTCAGTTGTCATCATAGATGACGACCGGAATATTCTCGATTTAACCTCTCTGATACTTTCAAAGAACGGTTTTCAAGCATATACGGCACTCCGCGCCCGCGACGGCTTTGAACTTATTTCCCGCCATGCTCCGGATCTGGTCCTTCTCGACTATATAATGCCGGAAACAGACGGTCTTTCTGTCCTTCGGCAGATTAAATTGAGGTTTCCGGATACGTACGTCGTAATGCTTACCGGCAGGGGGAGTGAAGAGGTTGCCGTAGAGTTGATGAAAAATGGCGCTTCAGAGTATATTCTCAAGCCATTTAATAATCGTAATTTGATCGAAAGACTTGAAAATGTCCTGAGAATACGGGAGATCGAACTTCACAATCGGGAATTACAAAAACAACAGGTGCTGCTTCTCTCCGAAATAGAGCAGTGGAATCTTGACCTCAAAAAGAGGGTTCGTGAAAAATCTGCGGCGCTCCAGAAAGCTCAGGAAGAAATCGCCCGATCTGAAAAACTTGCGGCAATGGGGTATCTGTCTGCCGGTATGGCGCACGAGATTCGCAACCCCCTCAACTCCATCTCCCTCTTCGTCCAACTTATGCATCAGACGACTACGGAGCCGGATCAACTTGAATATCAGGCAAAAATCCTAAAAGAAGTCGATCGAATAGATTCCATTGTCAGAAAACTGCTGGACGCATCCCGAAGACCCCGCTCAATTTCGTCTGACATACAGGTAAATCAGATAATCGATACTGCGATCGAAGCATTTTCACCCCAGACAGAAGCCAGAAAAATTCAGGTTGAGCGGCGCTATCATTGTGTGCCGTCCCCTATAACGGCCGATCCGGCTGAGTTGGCGCAGATTTTCACAAATCTGTTTTTAAATGCTCTTGATTCTATGAACCACGGTGGTCGCCTTACTATCGAAGTTTTCGAAAAGAATAACCGGGTGATTGTCAGAGTCAGTGATAGCGGCAGTGGCATTGCGGAGGATGTTCTTCCAAATATTTTTGAGCCTTTTTTCAGCACAAAGAACCGCGGTACCGGCATGGGACTCCCGGTTGCCCAACGTATTGCCCGAATGTATGAAGGGAGTATGGAGGTTGAATTTACGTCGCCGGAAGGCACCACATTCCGCCTTGAGTTTCCGGCTTTTACGTGAAACTTTCAGACTTCTTTTTCCTGATGAGATAGTGTACTATGCCACACCTTTTGACATTCATTCCTGGTAGCGTGCCGTAATGATCCGACCTCTCAGAAAAATCCTGCTCATAGATGACGATCCATTCTTTTTGAAAATTTTGACTGACAATTTCAGAGACGGTGGCTTTACCGTATTTACTGCAAATGACGGCATTGAAGGGGTAAAGTGCTATCTTGAGGCATTGCCGGACGTCGTAATTTCTGATCTCGTCATGCCACGCATGGGAGGGGTCAGCACCTGCATGGAAATTGGCCGGTTGGCCGGTGACTGCCCCCCGGTAATTATTCTGTTGACAACAATGGTTCACGGAGCACCCCGCGAACATGAGGTCCCGGAAATGGGTGCAAAGGTGCATATACCGAAGTCAACCAGTCCTGTGGATATTGTCATCATTGTAGAACAACTTCTGGAGCGCAGAAAGTATCTGCATAACTGACGGCATGCCTTTTATTTATCGAAACCTTCTCCTTTCCCCGCACGACAGTGAAGAATCCCTGCCCGCCTTTCTGGCTGCGAAGCTTGTCGTCCCGCTTTCATCCATCCAGAACGTCGTCATTATCCGCAAAGGTATAGATGCCCGTAAAAAACCACATATCAAAATAGTCTATACGCTCTCTTTTTCAGGGGACAATTCATTACAGGTACGCCTTGGCACAGACCCTTCTCTGGAGTGGCTCGACGAAATCGTACCCCAACCCCCAAAGCAATTGCAGACGTCACAACGTATCGTTATTGTCGGAAGTGGCCCGGCCGGGCTATTTGCCGCCCTGCGCCTGGCAGAGCATGGAGTTGCGGCAACAATCGTGGAGCGTGGAGAACCGGTAGAGCAGCGGGCTCTCTCGGTACAGCGGTTCTGGAAGGATGGCACTCTCAATCCTGAATCAAATGTTCAGTTCGGAGAGGGGGGAGCAGGTACGTTCTCCGACGGCAAGCTGACCTGCCGCTCAAAGGACCTGACAGTTCCCTGGGTGCTTGATAAACTGGCAATTTTCGGTGCCCAGCCGGAGATACGCTATCTCGCCAAGCCGCACATCGGTACCGACCGTTTGAGAACCGTCATCAGCGCGATCAGACGGGAACTTCAAGATAAAGGTTTTATATTCCGCTTCGGCTGTCGCATGACAAACATGAGTATCATTAACGGGCACCTCACCTCTGTTATCGTGAACGATGCAGAAGATATCCCGTGCGATCACCTGATTCTGGCGAGCGGTCATAGTGCTCGTGATACGTTTGAACTACTGGAGCGTTTGAACGTTCCGCTGCAGCGTAAACCCTTTGCAATGGGACTCAGGGTTGAACACCCGCAGGAACTGATAAATTCTATTCAGTATGGCCGACAGAAACAGCAGAACCTCCCCGCAGCCGACTATGCTGTGGCCTGGAACAGCAGTACCAGTGGGCGGAGCGCCTATTCTTTCTGTATGTGCCCGGGCGGAGTTGTTGTCGGCGGAGCGTCAGAAACGGGCGGGGTTGTCACCAATGGTATGAGCGGTCAAATGCGCAACTCGCTGTATGCGAACAGCGCGTTAGTGGTCAATGTGGGTGAAGATGATTTTGACGGCCCGGGACCGCTGGCAGGAGTCCGCTTACAACGAAGATGGGAGCAGCGGGCATATGAATTGGGTGGGGGGGGCTATCGGGCACCGGCACAAAACCTGCTTGGTTTTTTGGGGCTGCCCGGAAAAGGTCCTGTCAGAACAAGTTATAGACCCGGCATCTGCGAAACTGAACTGGACACGGCGCTGCCGTCGTTTATCATCGACACATTACGGGAAGGTATTCCTGATTTTGGCCGCAAACTACGAGGGTTCGTTACGGCTGAAGCCACCTTGATCGGTATCGAGTCCCGTACTTCGTCTCCGGTACGGGTTCTGCGCGACAGCAGCTTTGAATCTGTCGGCGTGAAAGGTCTGTATCCGGCCGGTGAAGGTGCCGGTTATGCCGGCGGGATTATGAGTGCCGCCCTGGATGGTATAAAAATCGCTGACAGTATCGCGGGACGACTGGGAAATACTAATTGATGCTGGATAGATGCGAGCTGAGCCAATGAAACTTGATACTGCCACCATTGTCGTCATCAGCATTATTACTGACTTTATCCTGGTGCTGATACTGCTCCATACCTGGCGTACCCGCACCACGTACCCAGGCTTTACGGTCTGGATAGCAGCAACTGCCTGTTGGTCGGTCGGTTCTGTACTCAGTTTGATGCTGCCAACCTTACAACCACAGTTTATTCCAAAGATAATCGGTAACGGCCTGATTATGTTGCACCCTCTCCTGCTTTTTGAGGGGATATCCCTCTTTCACGGCCTGCGCCGGCGTTGGTGGGGCACACCGCTCAACAGCCTGCTGATTCTGTCTGGTTTACTTTGTCTCAGCTATTTTCTCTATATCTCAGATAACATCATTGCCCGTATCATCGGCATCAATATTGTTCTGGCAATTCTCTTTGCCCGCACCTCCATCGAGCCGCTTTTGCAAGCCAGATGCCGTCGATATTCCATACAGTGGCTGTTGTCACTCTGTCTACTGCCGTTGGTTGCCCTGCTTGTTGCCCGATGCGGGCATTATTTTTCCCAGACAACTGCACTGACTGTTGCCGATGCTTTGGCTCATGAGAGTTTGCTTCGTTGGCTGATGCTCTACGGCATCATTGTCGAACTGATCATCGCCTACAGCTACCTGTCGATGACCAGTGATCGGGTGGAAGAAGAGCTGAGGCACAGCGAGAATAGTTATCGGGAGCTTACCGATACACTGCAAACACGGATAGAAGAAGAAACGAAACAACGCATATCCCAGGAAAGACTGCTGGCCAATCACTCCCGACTGGCGGCCATGGGTGAGATGATCAGCGCTATTGCCCACCAGTGGCGTCAGCCCTTATCCACTTTGGGGATGATTGTTCAGCGCACCCACGCCATGGGCACTATGAACGAATTAACACCGGATTATCTGGGTGAATTCAAGGCCAACTCCATGCGTCAGATCAAGTACATGTCCGAAACCATTGAGGAGTTCCGTGGTTTCTACCGCCCGGAGAAAACCAAGGAACCATTTTCTCCGTACGGTTGTATCTCTGACTCTATCCGACTCTTTGATCCACAATTTACCAGCAGCGGCATCGAAGTGAGTGTCGCCTGCCAGGGGTGCGACAACCAGTTGGCACACGGCTATCCAAATGAATTCAAACAGGTCATACTCAACCTGCTGGGTAATGCCCGTGATGCGATTCTGGCCAGTAGGGAAGCCAGCAGCGAGCCTGAAAAAGGGCTTATTCGCGTGGCAATTGATGCTACAGCGAATCAGGGCATGACTATTGACGTCAGTGATAATGGTTGCGGCATAGCAGGAGACGTTGCATTAAACATTTTCGATCCCTATTTCACCACAAAAGAGGAATCAGGAGGCACCGGCATCGGCCTGTACATGTCACGCATGATTGTTGAGGACAGTTTGGGCGGCCGTCTTATGCTCCTGTCGAATCAAGATCCCACTACGTTCAGAATTGAATTATCAATGGAGACTCCGGCGTGACAGCACTAAAATCTCTCACCGTTATGCTTGTTGAAGACGAATATGAACTGCGCCGCGAGACTGCTGCATTTCTAGAATTGTACTGCGGTACGGTCATCCAGGCGGGTAACGGTCGTGATGCCCTGGCTTTTTTTGCCAACGCTCACCCCGATCTCGTCATCAGCGATATCCGCATGCCGGTCATGGACGGTCTGGAACTGGCTGCCAATCTGAAAAAGGTGTCACCGCAGACGCCGCTTATATTCTGCACAGCATTTACCGAGACCAGCTACCTGCTGAAGGCCATCGAACTGGGAGTTGCAGGTTTTGTTCGTAAGCCGGTTGATTCGGACGAACTAATGGCCGTCATCCACAAAGCGGCATTGCCAGTGCTTCAGTTGCGTGAAATCAAAGGTCTTTCAGATGAGTTGACCGCATCTGTGCAGGCACAGATGGGGGACTATTGCCCCTGTGCGGAACAGGCAGCACTTGTCGCCCGCTCATCATTCAATGTATTGCTGGAGGGTGAAACCGGAACCGGCAAGTCACGACTGGCAAGCATTATTCATACATTAAGTCCCCGTCGTAATGCGCCATTTGTAACTGTACAACTCGGGGCACTTCCGTTGAATCTGCTGGAGAGTGAGCTGTTCGGGCATACACGCGGTTCCTTTACCGGCGCTGACCGCAATCGGACCGGCCTGGCTGAGGCCGCTAACGGCGGCACGTTGTTTCTGGATGATATCGAATCCTGCCCGCTTGAGCTGCAGGGGAAGCTGTTGCGCTTTGTTGAGGAGAAGAAGTTTATGCCGCTGGGCAGTACGGCAGAAAAAACGGTGGATGTGCGCATCATCGCAGCCAGCAACAAAAATCTGAAACAGGAAGCCGAGGAGGGACGATTCCGGCAGGATCTGTTCTATCGTCTGGCAGATACGGTTATTCACTTACCGCCACTGCGCGATACGAAATCTGCGATTGTGCCTTTAGCCATGAAATTTCTGCGGGAAACCTCTGACGAACTTGGAGTGCTCCTGCCTGTGCTTGATGAGGAAGCCAAAAAAATGCTGGTTGCAATGCCGTGGCCCGGCAATATCCGTCAACTGAAGAGCATCATCCGGCGCGCCACCCTGACGGCAGGAAGTACCGTCACAGAAGCAGATATTGCCGCTGTGTCGGATAACGCTGCAGGAGCCACATCCGCTGACAGCCCTGATGTACCCGCTTTACCGCCGTTTCCGTGTCAGATGGACGACCTTGAAGCATGGGTGCTGGAACAGGCGCTAACGTATTGCAGTGGTAAACGCATGAAAACCGCCACCATGCTCGGCATGAACTACTACACCTTCAGGCGGCGACTTGAAAAACATGGCATTGCGATAGATGAGGAATAGAAAAATGCCTTGAATTTCTCCCTCCCTTTCAAGGGGAGGGTCGGGGAGGGGATGGGGTAGATTGTGTTATTTTAGTAAGTTATCAAAAACAAACCCATCCCCATCCTAACCTTCCCCTTGAAGGGGAAGGGACTGAAACCTTAAAGTCAGCTCTCCCCTTATACTACTATCCATTTTAGCTATCTATTTTAGTTACCACTATCGATTCTGCATATCTGAATAATCCCCACCAAAACCCATAACGTACCGTAATTAAAGTATTCAAATGCATGGCACGTTCCCTGCTATGTCAGCTGTCCATGCGAGCAAAACCCGACCCCATACAGCACCACAATACCGCAACACTCCTGTGTGAGTTTTCGCATCAGCCGTTTGATGAATGTTACTGCCGCAACGTCTGCGGCAGGACCGTTCCCAATATCGCCCTGTTGTGTATGGATCGATACGAGGAATGTCCCGTCTACCGCACACATAAACCCAAAATTGTACACGAATAAAGCTCATAAATGCACCACCGGAGGCCACACCATGAAAACTCTTCTAAGCACCATCCTGTTAACACTGCTGATTCTGTCAGGCATTCCGGCACTTGCCGCACCGCCGGCAACCATCACCTATCAGGGGTATCTGACCGCTGCCAGCGGAGCACCGGTAACAATGCCGGTCGCTATGACGCTGTCGTTCTACACGACTCCGAGCGGTGGTGTTGCCCTTTGGAGTGAACAGCAGGCCAGCGTACCGGTTGTCAACGGGGTGTACAGCGTGATGCTGGGGAGTGTCACGCCGCTTGGTCTGCCGTTTGACACGGTCTATTATCTGGGTGTGGCGGTTGGCAGTGATCCGGAGATGACACCGCGGCAGGAACTCTCCTCAGTACCGTACTCTTTCCGGGCCATGAGCGCCGACCGGCTCACCCAGGCGTGTGCCGATGGTGAAACTCTCCAGTATACCGCAGCATCATCCAGCTGGAGTTGTGCCATTGCCGCCGGCCCACAAGGCCCTGCCGGACCGGCTGGTTTGGCTGGTGCAACCGGATTAACTGGTGCTACCGGAGCCACGGGTGCTCAGGGTGTTGCTGGCGTCGCCGGTGTTGCCGGTGCCACCGGTCTGACCGGAGCTGCAGGGCCACAGGGTTCAATCGGACCAACAGGTTCAACCGGTGGCCAGGGTGCCGCAGGAAACCAGGGACCACAGGGTGTGGCCGGTGTCAACGGTCAGGTTATGGTTGCCGGTAATGCCGCACTATCCGGTACGATTGAGCCGACAGCAGGAATTGGTTCTGATGGCGACTTCTACGTCAATACAACAACCAACATGCTCTTTGGACCGAAAGCTGGCGGCGCATGGCCGGCCGGTTCGGTTTCCATCATCGGCCCCACCGGTCAGCAGGGCATCCAGGGTATTCAGGGACCACAAGGCATTGCCGGAGTAAACGGAGTTAATGGTGCCACCGGACCTCAAGGGATACAGGGCGTTACCGGCCCGACCGGCCCACAGGGAACAACCGGCAACAACGGTCAGATTCTGATTGCCGGCAATGCCGCGCTCAATGGAATAGTTGACCCGACCGCCGGAGTCGGCATTGACGGTGACTTCTACATTAACACTACCACCAACATGGTCTTCGGTCCGAAAGCTGCCGGCGCATGGCCGGCCGGTTCTATCAGCATCATCGGTCCCCAGGGTATTCAAGGTGTTCAGGGGGCGACTGGTGTCGCCGGATCAGCGGGACCGCAAGGCCCAATTGGTCTGACAGGCGCAGTCGGTTCCACTGGTCCTCAGGGTATACAAGGTTTGAAAGGTGATACCGGTGCCACCGGACCGCAGGGTGTGGCCGGTGTTGCAGGGCCACTGGGCTCAGTCGGTCTGACCGGCGCTACCGGCGCACAAGGTCCCATCGGTCTGACCGGTGCAACTGGTCTGCAAGGTCCGCAGGGTATTCAGGGCGTAGCCGGAATTGACGGTAAAACTGTTGTCGCCGGCAAAGCGGTATTAAACGGTGTAATTGATCCGACTGCCGGAGATGGTATTGATGGCGACTTCTACATCAACACCACCAGCAATATGCTGTTTGGTCCAAAAGCTTCGGGTATCTGGCCGGCTGGTTCGGTTAACATGGTTGGTCCAACCGGTGCAACCGGACCGCAAGGTAATACTGGAGCAACTGGTCCGCAAGGCCCGCAGGGTGTAGCAGGTGTAACCGGTGCAAGCGGCCCACAAGGTGTTGCAGGAGCCACCGGTGCAGCCGGCTCTCAGGGTATACAAGGTTTGAAAGGTGATACCGGTGCCACCGGACCACAGGGTGTCGCAGGTGTTGCAGGTCCGCAAGGCACGATTGGCCTTACAGGAGCGACCGGTGCAACTGGTCTGCAAGGTCCGCAGGGTATTCAAGGCGTTGCCGGAATTGACGGTAAAACAGTTGTCGCCGGCAAAGCGGTATTGAATGGTGTGATTGATCCGACTGCCGGAGATGGCATAGATGGTGACTTCTACATCAACACCATCAGCAATATGCTGTTTGGTCCAAAAGCATCGGGTGTCTGGCCGGCTGGTTCGGTTAACATGGTTGGTCCAACCGGTGCAACTGGTCCGCAAGGCCCCATTGGTTTAACCGGTATGACCGGAGCAGCCGGTCCCCAAGGTGTTGCTGGAACTGACGGAGCAATAGGCGCCACCGGACCGCAAGGCCCGATTGGTTTGACTGGCGCAACTGGCGCAACCGGAGCGCAGGGTGCGGCCGGTGTTGCAGGCCCGCAAGGCCCGATCGGCCTGACCGGTGTAACTGGTGCACAAGGTATTCAAGGTGTAAAGGGTGATACCGGCGCAACTGGCGCTACAGGCACACAAGGTCCTATTGGTTTGACCGGTGCAACCGGAGCGGCTGGTGCTAACGGTTCCAACGGCACAAATGGCATCAACGGTCTTGACGGCAAATCAGTTCTCAATGGTGTGATTGATCCTGTTGATGCCACCGATGGTGCTGACGGCGACTTCTTTATCAACAGTGCCAGCAACAAGGTATTTGGACCGAAGACCGCTGGCATCTGGCCTGCTGGTGTAGCAATGGTTGGTCCGCAGGGATTAAAAGGTGATACCGGAGCAACCGGAGCAACAGGAGCAACAGGAGCAACAGGAGCACAAGGCGTGGCAGGTGTGGCCGGAGCAACCGGCGCCGCCGGTTCGCAAGGCCCCATTGGTTTAACCGGTGCTCCCGGTCTGACCGGCCCGCAGGGAGTGGCCGGCGTTGCTGGTCCGCAAGGTATTCAGGGTGTAAAGGGTGACACTGGCGCAACCGGTTCACAAGGTCCGATTGGTTTGACCGGTGCAACCGGTGCCCAAGGTATTCAAGGTTTAGTCGGTGCTGCTGGAACAAATGGCACAAACGGTCTTGACGGCAAAACTGTCCTCAATGGTGTGATTGATCCTGTTGACGCCACCGATGGTGTTGACGGCGACTTCTTTATCAACAGTGCCAGCAACAAGGTATTTGGTCCGAAAACAGGCGGCATATGGCCTGCCGGTGTTGCGATGGTTGGAATACAAGGTATTCAGGGCCTCCAGGGAATTCAGGGTGTGGCTGGTGTTGATGGTGCCGTTGGCGCAACGGGTGCAACCGGTGCCCAAGGTATTCAGGGTGTAGCTGGCGCAACCGGTGCCCAAGGCATCCAAGGTGTAATTGGTGCCACTGGTTTGAAAGGTGATACCGGAGCAACCGGACCGCAGGGTGTGGCCGGTGTTGCAGGCCCGCAAGGCCCAATCGGCCTGACCGGTATAACAGGAGCACAAGGTATTCAGGGTGTAAAGGGTGATACCGGCGCAACAGGCGCAACAGGCGCACAAGGTCCTATTGGCCTGACTGGAGCTACTGGTGCAGCTGGTTCAAACGGTACAAATGGAATCAACGGTCTTGACGGCAAAACAGTTCTCAATGGGGTGATAAATCCTGTTGATGCTACTGATGGTGTTAATGGCGACTTCTTTATCAATACCGCCACAAATATGATGTTTGGACCGAAGAGCGCTGGCGTCTGGCCTGCAGGTGTGACGATGGTTGGTACACAGGGAATCCAGGGTATCCCCGGTCTTGATGGTGCAACCGGTGCGCAAGGCCCAATTGGTTTAACCGGTGCGACAGGTGCAACAGGAACCACAGGCGCTACCGGTCTGACCGGACCGCAGGGCGTAGCCGGAATTGCCGGACCTGCCGGAGCCATCGGCACAACCGGAGCTCAAGGACCACAGGGTGCAGCCGGATTCACCGGCGCCACCGGTTCGCAGGGTGCCGCCGGTATCCAGGGATCACAGGGTGTCGCCGGAGTAAACGGTCAGGTTATGGTTGCCGGCAATGCTGCACTATCCGGAACAATTGATCCGACAGCAGGAATTGGTACTGATGGCGACTTCTACGTCAATATAACAACCAACATGCTCTTTGGACCGAAAGCAGCGGGCGCATGGCCGGCCGGTTCGGTTTCCATTATCGGCCCCACCGGTCAGCAGGGCATCCAGGGTATTCAGGGACTACAAGGCATTGCCGGAGTAAATGGAGTCAACGGTGCCACCGGCCCTCAAGGGATACAGGGCGTTACCGGCCCGACCGGCCCACAGGGAACAACCGGCAACAACGGTCAGATTCTGATTGCCGGCAATGCCGCGCTCAATGGAATAGTTGACCCGACCGCCGGAGTCGGCATTGACGGTGACTTCTACATTAACACTACCACCAACATGGTCTTCGGTCCGAAAGCTGCCGGCGCATGGCCGGCCGGTTCTATCAGCATCATCGGTCCCCAGGGTATTCAAGGTGTTCAAGGGGCGACTGGTGTCGCCGGATCAGCGGGACCGCAGGGCCCGACAGGATTAACCGGTGCAATAGGTGCAACCGGACCGCAAGGTCCTACAGGATTGACCGGTGCAACGGGAGCAACGGGGGCACAGGGTGTTGCAGGTGCAATTGGACCTGCCGGAACAACTAATGCCAGTCTTATTACTGTTGGGGTACTTGCAGTCGCTAATGGTGGTACTGGGGCAAGTGATGCCGCAACTGCCAGAGCTAATATCGGCCTGGGCAACGTAGACAATACCTCCGACGCCAACAAACCGGTATCATCTGCAACCACCGCCGCACTTGCCCTGAAAGCTCCGCTGGCTGATCCGGCCTTTACCGGCACGGTCACTGGCGTATCCAAAGCAATGGTTGGTCTTGGTAATGTCGAGAATCTGAAAGTCAACCTGGCTGCCGGAGCTGATCCGGTCGGCACCGGTGACATCGCCGCCGGTTACACCGTTGGTTCCCGCTGGGTAACAATCACCGGCAAGGAATTTATTAAAGTAAATACCAATGAGAATGCCGCCTCCTGGAAAGAAACCACCAATCCGACTCTTGCCACAGTTGCCACAACCGGAGCTTATGCTGACTTGACCGGCACGCCTGTAGCCGGTACCAACTACCTTGCTCCCAACGGCGACGGTTCTGCCCTTACCGGTCTGACGAAAGCACAGGTTGGTTTGGCGAATGTTGATAACACCACCGATGCTGCCAAGCCGGTATCTACGGCAACTCAGACAGAGTTGAATCTGAAAGCACCATTGGCATCACCGGCATTCACCGGTACGGTAACCGGTGTCACCGCAACAATGGTCGGTCTTGGCAACGTAGACAATACCTCCGACGCCAACAAACCGGTATCCGCTGCCGCAACCACCGCTCTGGCCTTGAAGGCTCCGCTGGCTGATCCGGCATTCACTGGCACCGTTACTGGTGTAACTGCAACAATGGTCGGTCTTGGTAACGTTGAGAACCTGAAAGTCAACTTGGCTGCCGGAGCTGATCCGGTCGGCAGCGGTGATATCGCCGCTGGTTACACCGTCGGTTCACGCTGGGTAACAACCACCGGCAAGGAATTTATTAAAGTAAATACCAATGAGAATGCCGCATCCTGGAAAGAAACCACCAATCCGACTCTTGCAACAGTTGCCACAACCGGAGCTTATTCCGACCTGACCGGCACGCCTGTAGCCGGCACTAACTACCTTGCACCCAATGGTGACGGTTCTGCCCTTACCGGTCTGACGAAAGCACAGGTTGGTTTGGCGAATGTTGATAACACCACCGATGCTGGTAAACCGGTATCCACCGCAACCCAGACAGCACTTGACCTGAAAGCACCGCTTGCCTCACCGGCCTTCACCGGCACCGTTACCGGTGTCACCGCAACAATGGTCGGCCTGGGCAACGTTGATAACACTTCAGACGCCAACAAGCCGGTATCATCTGCAACCACCGCCGCACTTGCCCTGAAAGCACCATTGGCATCACCGGCATTCACCGGCACCGTTACCGGTGTCACGGCAGCAATGGTCGGCCTGGGCAACGTAGACAATACCTCCGACGCCAACAAACCGGTGTCATCTGCAACCACAACCGCTCTGGCTTTAAAAGCACCACTTGCCTCACCGGCATTCACCGGTACGGTAACCGGTGTCACTGCAACAATGGTCGGTCTCGGCAACGTGGATAACACTTCAGACGCCAACAAGCCGGTATCATCTGCAACCACCGCCGCACTTGCCCTGAAAGCACCATTGGCATCACCGGCATTCACCGGCACCGTTACCGGTGTCACGGCAGCAATGGTCGGTCTCGGTAATGTCGAGAACCTGAAAGTAAACCTGGCTGCCGGAGCTGATCCGGTCGGCACCGGTGATATCGCTGCCGGTTACACCGTTGGTTCCCGCTGGGTAACCACCACCGGCAAGGAATTTATTAAAGTTGATGTCAATGAGAATGCCGCATCCTGGAAAGAAACCACCAATCCGACTCTTGCAACAGTTGCCACAACCGGAGCTTATTCCGACCTGACCGGCACGCCTGTAGCCGGCACTAACTACCTTGCACCCAATGGTGACGGTTCTGCCCTTACCGGTCTGACGAAAGCACAGGTTGGTTTGGCGAATGTTGATAACACCACCGATGCTGCCAAGCCGGTATCTACGGCAACTCAGACAGAGTTGAATCTGAAAGCACCACTGGCATCACCGGCATTCACCGGCACGGTAACCGGTGTCACCGCCACAATGGTCGGTCTCGGCAACGTAGACAACACCTCCGACGCCAACAAACCGGTATCATCTGCAACAACCACCGCACTTGCTTTAAAAGCACCACTGGCATCACCGGCATTCACCGGCACGGTAACCGGTGTCACCGCCACAATGGTTGGTCTTGGCAGCGTAGACAATACCTCCGACGCCAACAAACCGGTATCTTCTGCAACCACCACCGCACTTGCTTTAAAAGCTCCGCTTGCCTCGCCGGCCTTTACCGGCACGGTAACCGGTGTCACTGCAACAATGGTCGGTCTTGGCAACGTTGACAATACCTCCGACGCCAACAAACCGGTATCTTCTGCAACCACAACCGCTCTGGCTTTAAAAGCACCACTGGCCTCACCGGCATTCACGGGTACGGTAACCGGCGTCACGGCAACAATGGTCGGCCTGGGCAATGTTGACAATACCTCCGACGCCAACAAACCGGTATCATCTGCCGCAACCACCGCTCTGGCCCTGAAAGCACCACTGGCATCACCGGCATTTACCGGTACGGTAACCGGTGTCACGGCAGCAATGGTCGGTCTTGGCAACGTTGACAATACCTCCGACGCCAACAAACCGGTATCATCTGCAACAACCACGGCACTTGCTTTAAAAGCACCACTGGCTTCACCGGCATTCACCGGTACGGTAACCGGCGTCACCGCAACAATGGTCGGCCTCGGTAACGTGGACAACACTTCTGACGCCAACAAACCGGTATCATCTGCCGCAACCACCGCACTTGCCCTGAAGGCTCCGCTGGCTGATCCGGCATTCACCGGTACGGTAACCGGTGTCACTGCAACAATGGTCGGTCTGGGTAACGTTGAGAACCTGAAAGTCAACCTGGCCGCCGGAGCTGATCCGGTCGGCACCGGGGATATCGCCGCCGGTTACACCGTCGGTTCCCGCTGGGTAACCACCGCCGGTAAGGAATTTATTAAAGTAAATACCAATGAGAATGCCGCATCCTGGAAAGAAACCACCAATCCGACTCTTGCAACAGTTGCCACAACCGGAGCTTATTCCGACCTGACCGGCACGCCTGTAGCCGGCACTAACTACCTTGCACCCAATGGTGACGGTTCTGCCCTTACCGGTCTGACAAAAGTACAGGTTGGTTTGGCGAATGTTGATAACACGACCGATGCTGCCAAGCCGGTATCTACGGCAACTCAGACAGAGTTGAATCAGAAAGCACCACTGGCATCACCGGCATTCACCGGCACGGTAACCGGTGTCACCGCAACAATGGTTGGTCTTGGCAACGTAGACAATACCTCCGACGCCAACAAACCGGTATCATCTGCAACCACAACCGCTCTGGCTTTAAAAGCTCCGCTTGCCTCACCGGCCTTTACCGGTACGGTAACCGGTGTCACCGCAACAATGGTCGGCCTCGGCAACGTGGATAACACTTCAGACGCAAACAAGCCGGTATCATCTGCAACCACAATCGCTCTGGATTTAAAAGCTCCGCTTGCCTCACCGGCCTTTACCGGCACGGTAACCGGCGTCACGGCAACAATGGTCGGCCTGGGCAATGTTGACAATACCTCCGACGCCAACAAGCCGGTATCATCTGCAACAACCACGGCACTTGCTTTAAAAGCACCACTGGCTTCACCGGCATTCACCGGTACGGTAACCGGCGTCACCGCAACAATGGTCGGCCTCGGTAACGTGGACAACACTTCTGACGCCAACAAACCGGTATCATCTGCCGCAACCACCGCACTTGCCCTGAAGGCTCCGCTGGCTGATCCGGCATTCACCGGTACGGTAACCGGTGTCACTGCAACAATGGTCGGTCTGGGTAACGTTGAGAACCTGAAAGTCAACCTGGCCGCCGGAGCTGATCCGGTCGGCACCGGTGACATCGTCGCCGGTTACACGGTCGGTTCCCGCTGGGTAACCATCGCCGGTAAGGAATTTGTTAAAGTTGATGTCAATGAGAATGCCGCATCCTGGAAAGAAACCACCAATCCGACTCTTGCAACAGTTGCCACAACCGGAGCTTATTCCGACCTGACCGGCACGCCTGTAGCCGGCACTAACTACCTTGCACCCAATGGTGACGGTTCTGCCCTTACCGGTCTGACGAAAGCACAGGTTGGTTTGGCGAATGTTGATAACACCACCGATGCTGCCAAGCCGGTATCTACGGCAACTCAGACAGAGTTGAATCTGAAAGCACCACTGGCATCACCGGCATTCACCGGCACGGTAACCGGTGTCACTGCAACAATGGTCGGTCTCGGCAGTGTCGATAACACTTCTGACGCCAACAAACCGGTATCATCTGCAACAACCACGGCACTTGCTTTAAAAGCACCACTGGCTTCACCGGCATTCACCGGTACGGTAACCGGTGTCACTGCAACAATGGTCGGCCTGGGCAACGTGGATAACACTTCCGACGCCAACAAACCGGTGTCCGCTGCCGCAACCACCGCTCTGGCCCTTAAAGCACCGCTTGCTGATCCGGCATTCACCGGCACGGTAACCGGTGTCACTGCAGCAATGGTCGGTCTCGGCAACGTAGACAATACTTCTGACGCCAACAAACCGGTATCTTCTGCCGCAACCACCGCTCTTGCCCTGAAGGCTCCGCTGGCTGATCCGGCCTTTACCGGCACCGTCACCGGCGTATCCAAAGCAATGGTCGGTCTCGGTAACGTAGAGAATCTGAAAGTTAACCTGGCTGCCGGAACTGATCCGGTCGGCACCGGTGACATCGTCGCCGGTTACACCGTTGGTTCCCGCTGGGTAACCATCGCCGGTAAGGAATTTGTTAAAGTTGATGTCAATGAGAATGCCGCATCCTGGAAAGAAACCACCAATCCGACTCTTGCAACAGTTGCCACAACCGGAGCTTATTCCGACCTGACCGGCACGCCTGTAGCCGGCACTAACTACCTTGCACCCAATGGTGACGGTTCTGCCCTTACCGGTCTGACAAAAGCACAGGTTGGTTTGGCGAATGTTGATAACACCACCGATGCCAACAAACCGGTGTCATCTGCAACCACAACCGCTCTGGATTTAAAAGCACCGCTTGCCTCACCGGCCTTTACCGGTACGGTAACCGGTGTCACGGCAGCAATGGTCGGTCTCGGCAACGTGGATAACACTTCAGATGCCAACAAACCGGTGTCATCTGCAACCACAACCGCACTTGCCCTTAAAGCTCCGCTTGCTGATCCGGCATTCACCGGCACCGTAACCGGCGTATCCAAAGCAATGGTCGGTCTTGGTAATGTAGAGAATCTGAAAGTAAACATTGCTGCCGGAGCTGATCCGGTCGGCACTGATGACACGACAGCGGGATATACTGTTGGTTCCCGCTGGGTAACAACTACCGGCAAGGAATTTGTCTGTACCGATGCTACCGCTACTGCCGCCGTATGGAATGAAACCACCGGTATAATTGGCCCTACCGGCCCTATCGGCCTCACGGGTCCCACCGGCGCCACCGGTCCGCAGGGTCTTCAGGGCGTAAGCGGTATCGATGGCCAGACCATTATTGCCGCAGCAGCGGTGCTGCATGGCACGGTGCCACCGGTTGATAATGTTACCGGCGCTGATGGTGACTTTTACATCAATACGGTCAGTAACTTGCTCTATGGTCCGAGAGCAGCTGGAATTTGGCCAGTCCCCACGGTTAACATGGCAGGTACGACCGGCGCGACCGGACCGCAAGGTCCCACCGGGGCAACCGGCGATACCGGCGCAACAGGTTCAACCGGTGCTACCGGCGCAACCGGCCCTCAGGGTGCAACCGGAACAACCGGTGTTAATGGAACTGCCGTGCTGAGCGGCAGCAGCAACCCGACTACGCAGGGTGTTGACGGTGATTTTTATGTCAACACAACGACTATGACCATGTTTGGACCCAAGGCATCCGGCGTCTGGCCGGGTGGTGCCTCGCTGACCGGTCCGCAGGGAGCTGTCGGCCCCCAGGGCGCACAAGGTCCTCTTGGCGCGACCGGTGCAACTGGTACGCAAGGCATTCAGGGGCCTGCCGGTGTAGCCGGTACACAGGGCACCGCCGGTGTCACCAGCGTGATGGTGGCCGGCAATGCGGCGCTTTCCGGCACGGTAGATCCGGCCGACGCTGTTGGCGTTACGGGCAATTTCTACGTCAATACATCAACCAATATGCTTTTTGGCCCCAAAGCAACTGACGCAGGGCCATGGCCTGCCGGTTCGGTCTCGATTATCGGCGCAACCGGTCAGCAGGGCATTCAGGGAACACAGGGAATCCAGGGCATCGCCGGTAACGATGGTGCTACCGGTGCCACCGGACCACAGGGTCCGCAAGGGCCGGCCGGTTCCCAGGGGGCACAGGGTCTGGCCGGGAGCAATGGCCAAACCATGGTGGCCGGTAACGCCGCCCTGTCCGGCCCGGTCGATCCAACCACCGAGGGTGTTGACGGCGACTTCTATGTCAACACTTCCACCAATATGCTCTTTGGCCCCAAGGCAACAACCTGGCCCGCCGGTTCAGTCTCAATAATCGGCCCTCAGGGTGTTCAAGGGATTCAGGGTGTTGCCGGTGCCAGCGGTTCACAGGGACCTGCCGGTGCAAACGGCGCTACCGGTCCGCAAGGTGCGCAGGGGATTCAGGGTATCGCCGGTATTGACGGCCAAACGGTCATTGCCGGTAAAGCGGTGCTGAACGGTACGGTTGACCCGACCACAGAAGGGTCTAATGGCGACTTCTACATCAACACCAGCAACAATAAGCTCTTTGGGCCGAAGGCAGCGGGCGTCTGGCCTGCCGGTTCGGTCAATATGGTTGGAGCAACCGGACCACAAGGGGTTCAGGGACCTGCTGGCGCCACAGGAGATGCCGGGCCTCAAGGTCCGGCAGGCGCAACCGGCGCAACCGGTGCCACCGGCGCGGCGGGCACCACCAACGCCAGCGCCATCACCAGCGGTGTCCTGTCCGTCACTAACGGCGGCACCGGCACCACCAGCGGCTCCATTACCGGCACTGATGCGCTTACCTTTACCGCCGGCGGAGCTGACAAGAATGTCACCATTACCCCCAGCGGCACCGGCTCAACCATTTTGAACGGTTCCGTCGGCGTCGGCACGGCCACGCCCAACGTCAATGCGGCGATGGAGGTCGGCAGCACAACCAAAGGCTTCCTGTTACCACGGGTGGCGCTGGTCAACAGCTTTGATCCGGCGCCTATGACTGAACACGTTGCCGGTATGATGGTCTTCAATACCGCCACTGTCGGTGATGTTACCCCCGGTTTCTATTTTAACACCGGTGCTGTCTGGACCAAGGGCAGCACCTACGCGGTGCTGCCGGTTGTTACTACCACGGCGGCCACCAGCATTGGTACGACTACCGCTACCTCCGGCGGAAATGTCAAATCCGATGGCGGCGCGGGTGTTTCCGCCAGCGGCGTCTGCTGGAATACCGGCGGCAGCCCGACTGCGGGCGGCAGCCATACGGTTGACACCGTCAGCAGTGGTCCTTTCAGCAGCAGCATTACTGGTTTAAGCTCTGGTACGCTTTATTATGTCCGGGCTTACGCCACCAACAGCGTTGGCACATCTTATGGCGCCCAGACCAGCTTTACGACCGGGGCGTTGGCACCAACGGTCTCGGCCACGGCAGCAGCTACGAGCATCACCGCTACCACAGCCACCTCTGGCGGTACCATCACCACCAACGGCGGCGCAACCATCAGTGCCAACGGTGTCTGCTGGAACACCGCCATCAACCCGACTACGTCCAACAGTTGCACCTCCAGCACCGTGGTCCAGTCCGGCAGCTTCAGCAGCGGCATCACCGGTTTGAACCCCGGTACGCTCTACTATGTACGTTCCTATGCCACCAACAGTAGCGGCACCAGCTATGGGACGCAGGTCAGCTTTACCACTCTGGTCGTGGCTCCGACCCTCAACACCACCACGGCCAGCAGCATCACCAGCAGCACGGCATCATCGGGCGGAACTATTGTTTCTAATGGTGGCGCGGCTATCAGCGCCAGTGGCGTTGTTTGGAGCACCAGCACCACCCCCATTCTGCCCACGACCTTCAAAACTGCCGATAATGCGACCTCCGGCAGCTACAGCAGCAGCATTACCGGCTTAAGCCCCGGCACGCTCTATTATGTGCGGGCTTATGCCACCAACAGCGCCGGCACCGCTTATGGCAGCCAGATCAGTTTTACCACGGCGGCAGTCGTTCCGACGCTGACCACTACGGCAATCAGCAGCCTCACCGGTACTTCGGCCAGTTCCGGAGGCAGCATCAGCGCCACCGGCGGGGCGGCTATCACCGCCAACGGCGTCTGCTGGAGCACCACCATCAACCCCACCACGGCCGATAGCAAGACCACCAACACCACGGTGCAGTCCGGCGCCTTCACCAGCAGCATCACCGGCCTGACCGCGGGCACTACCTACCATGTGCGGGCCTACGCCACCAACAGCGCCGGCACGGCCTATGGCAGTGACATCAGTATTACCCCGACCAACACGGTGACGTTCAACTATACCGGTGCGGTGCAGACCTTGACCGTTCCGGCTGGCATAACTTCGGTCTTGATCAAGGCCTACGGTGCCGGTGGCAATTATGGCGCTGGAGGCAACGGGGGCGCCGGGGGATATGCCGAAGGCACCCTGACCGTGACGCCGGGGCAGGTACTTAACATATATGCAGGGGGAGTTGGCGGGGTTATAGCCTACGTCAGCAACACTGTAGCCGCTGGAGGGTGGAACGGCGGCGGAGCCGGCTTCATGGGGCAATATGGCGGCACCAATGTTACTCCCATCGGCGGCTATGTTAGTGGCGGAGGGGGTGCCAGTGATGTGCGTGTGGGGGGCACTGCCCTTGCTAATCGCGTCATCGTGGCTGGTGGCGGTGGCGGAGGGATGGCTGACCTGCATGCAATCATGATTGCCGCCGGCAGTGGCTCAGGCTATACCAATCCGGGTAACGGGGGCTCCGGCGGAGGGAGTTCGGGTGGGAATCCTGCGCCGAATACCATAGGCACTACGATCACCGGCGGCGGTCAGAGCACCGGCGGCGCAGGGTATGGCACGGCGGCCGCACTCGGTCTGGGTGGGCGCTATGTTAGCGGCGCCTACACAGCTTTCCTTGCCGGCGGCGGTGGTGGTTACTACGGCGGCGGCGCTGGAAGCTACACCAGCGGCGGCGGCGGTTCGAGCTACATTGGCGGCGTTACCGGCGGCAGCACAGTAACCGGAGGCGGAGCAACGTATACGTCTAATGGCAAGGTGGTCATCACCTACTGATCAGCGTGAGGGAATGCAGAACACCTCCGGGGTTGGAAAGCTCCGGAGGTGTTGGGTTGGGTTGGTGCAGGGGAGTGAAAAAGCACACCAACCCCCCTCAGTCCCCCCTTGTCAGGGGGGAAGCATTGAAGTCTCCCCTGTCAAGGGGAGATTTAGAGGGGTTGGATTAGGGAGAGAAAGGGATTTGAATCAGGCTCTTTTGGCAATCGGTTCAGAAACAATAACTCCACGACAGCGGGCGCGTAGTTCATCCTCGCCGATTATGCACCCAGAACAGTTACGGAATGATCGAAGCGGAAAAAACTGAAGTGGGAATCAAAGGAAAAAGCGTGATCAAGTCGATGGGCGTTTATAAGAGCGAAGCTGGTGCAGTCAAAAAAGCTGAGTCGAGGGATGTCGAGTTTTCTGAAGATCTCTTTTGCACTAGTCTCAATTGTCGGCGAAACTCGCAGCACATTGATTTCACTGGTTTCAATGCCATTCATGAATGCCACCGCGGTTTGGTGACCGTTGCGTGCGTTCAACAGAGTATATGTTTCGGCAAGGATATAATCGGATGTAAAAAGCCAGGCTTTACATCGGTGTAATTCTTGAGAGATCTCCTTGGCTGCAGTATTACGGGCATCATTGGAAATGGTGGCAGCATAAAATGCACCGGTATCAATAAAAACTTTCACAGTGGTGCTTCGCCGTACAGGTATGCGTCATGATTTACGGAAACATCCGTCTCAGCACAACCTGGTGCAAGATCAAAAATGCACTCAAGAGAGCCACCTGTCTTTTTCCTGGAAACCACCGACGGAATGGAAACCTTGACCGCCGTGTGTTCGGGAAGATCCACTTTTGTGGTGGGAATAAACATACCATTTTCATATACAGCGGTAATGGCCTGGCGACGCATAATATACCTCCATGGTCTTGGTGAAAATACGGTAGCACAGGAAATGAATGATGACAAGATTGAAGCACCATTGCCGCATGCGCTGATGATTGAGAAGGCGTTGGGGTTGTAGGGGCGAATGATTATTCGCCCAACACACCGGATTCATCTATTTTTGTCCGTTTTCCGTTCATGGGACATTGTAGGGGCAAAAAATCTTTTGCCCCTACGGAATCAAAAAACCTCGGGGGTTTGGGGTGGTGGGTGGGGAATGGAAAGGAATCTAAACTAATGGAACGGATTAACGATATGAAGCTTCTTATCAACAATCATGCCGTGGTTCAGGTCTTCGGTATACAACGTCGTGCATCCGGCCTGCAAAGCGGATGCGACAATCAGGCTATCCCAGAAGGAAAAGGTGTAGCGCTCTTTAATGCCGTACGCATCAAGGTAGGTAGACAGTTCAAGGGGAAGCACAGCAGAAGCAACAGCAACTATGCCGTTAATGGCCTTATCATAAACAACATCATCAGCAAGACGGTATTTTCGAGCCAACGTCCAGTGAAATTCGTTGATGACCTGGGCGGAAACATTTATGGAAACCGCCGGTGGCAGATTTCGCAACAGAGTAAGTGCGGCCTGCTGTTTGCCAGAGTCACTCGCAGATTCGAGCAAGGCATACACCCAGATGTTGGTGTCAATAAAACAATTAGATTTCATCATAAATCTCATCGCGCGACATCTTCACATACTCGTTCACCTTTATTGGGGTTTGAAAGGCTGCAGGAAGAGTTCGACTGGGAATTTCGAGGCTGTCCACAGTCAATGGATTATCGATCAGAGCGGCAAAACGCCTCGAAACAGGCTTCTGTTTTTTCGCACACTTTGAAAGCAGAAACTGAACAAAATCTCGCACTTCGCGTCGCTGCGGCGAGGGAAGTTCAGAAAGATCAAGCATATTTGTAGCAGAACGGGGCATGATGTCGCCTCCTCACTTGTGATGAAAATACGGTAGCACAGATGATAGATGATGACAAGATTGAAGCAAGCGCAGCAGCGGAGGAACCGGTTATGAAACAACAGATACTCTCAACAATCGCAGCTGTACTTTTATATGCAACTGCTGCCATGGCAACCACCATGAGCAGCCCGAATTATTCCAGCAACGCCGGGCGGGTGGTCAGTGGCGGCAGTGCGGCAACAGACGCTAGCGGCATGAACAAGGCCGGCATTGCTATTGGTCAGGCGATTTTTATACCATCGGTACCACCGGTCAGCCCGAGTTTTAGCGCCAAAACGGTAGTGCTGGCGTCCGAGGATATTGCCGTGCCGCCACTGGTTGTCTCGACCCTGCCGGATGGCGCGACAACGGCTGCATCCTCATTGACCGTTTCGGGTAGGGTAAGCACCACCCCGCTGCCGAAAAGCCTGACTATCAACGGTATTCCAGTCGGTATCAATCCGGATGGCAGCTACACTGTTTCCGTGCCACTGACCCAGGGGAGCAATAGCATCACTATTGTTTCTACCAGTCAGAGCGGTGCCGTCACAACCAGAATCCGAACGGTTACCTATTCACCTGTTGCACCCCCAATCAGTGTCACCAGCATTGCCAACAATAGCACCATTCCGCTGTCGCAGACGACGCTTCCGCTGAGCGGTACGGTCGGGGCGAATGTGACCGCTGTGATTGTATCAGTTAACGGCGGCACACCACAGACGGTTACCGTGGCAAACGGTGCTTTCAGCACGGCCTTGGATACCTTGGTATCCGTTATGAATACCATTGTCATAACGACTGTCAACGCCACTGGCAGCAGTTCCAGCAGTGCCATTACCGTGTGGCGCAGTAGCGCAGCGAGTGCGCTGGCTCATACGGGTGACATCAACGGTGACAACGTGGTGGATATAGTCGATGCCCTGTTGGCGCTCAAGAGCGGGGTCGGACTGGTGCAGTTGTCCAGCAGCGAGATTTCACGCGGCGATGTCGGGCCGCTGATTAATAACGTCGCCGTAGGCGATGGCCAGATTGACATTGAAGATACCATTCTGATTTTGCGTAAAGCGGTCGGGCTGAGTTGGTAAAAAACTCTCCTGATTCGTTCTAATCTTCCGCTCATGGTTCGACAAGCTCACCACGAACGGAAGATCAATAGGCTATGAAGTTAAAATCCGTTCGCCCTGAGCTCGTCGAAGGGTGGACGGGTTTTAGCGGCGAATCAGAACGAATCAGAAAAACTCTTGGAGGAACACAATGAATATTCGGACTCTTTTGCTGTTGTGTGTTGTCGTTACATCTTTGTCAGCCTGCGGCGGGGGCGGAGGTGGCGACCTGATTCAGGCAGCGCCGCCGCCAACGACAGTTATTCCCGGCACTCAGGCTCTGGCTGCGGGCACCTATAAGCTGACCTTTTCGGCTCTAAGTACCGCGCGACTCGTCGCACCGATCAGCGGCATCGACGTGGCGGTAAAGTTACCGGTCGGGCTCTCGGTCAGTACGGTCACCGGTGGCGGAACCGGACAGATTGTCTCAACATCCGTTACCCCGGGCAGCGCAATTCAGGCCACTTCGCTGGCCTTCGGCAATTATTCGGCATCAACCCGCACGGCGTATCTTTCCATGGCAACTACCCAGGATTCCTACCGTGGCGGGCAGTTTCTGAATCTGCTTTTTACCGTGGCCTCCGGCACGTCGGTCACGCCTAATGATATTTATAACCTGAATGCGACCTATCCGAAATACAAGGTCGTCGGCCTGGATACGGTAACGCATAGTACCGTAACCATGACCGGATCGGTTTTGACAACGCTGGGTGTTACACATTAGACGATTATGTGACTTCAACCGATTCAAAATACAGGTCGATCAAATTTAGCGCCATCTGCACTTCCTGAACCGGTGGCTTGTGCCCCGACACCCGCAGCGGTGGTCTGCCCACCTCCGACCGAAACGATCAAGACGATTACTGCATCTGTTTCCAGAGAAGTATGTGAGCCATTCTTGATTACAGTAGCCGCGAAAGCTTCGCCGGTGGCATCCAACAAGACAAGCAGTGGCAGGAGGCAGAACCGCCGCATTGTGGCAGTTTACAGTTGCGGGTAAACTGAAGGCAGGTATACAGAATTTTCACAAAACAACCCGCCTCCTTTTGAACGGAGCCGGGTTGTTTTTATTCTTGGAAGAATGCGAAAGTAGATGCGGTTGACTGCCTATCTACACTTTCTGTCTTACGGGTCTCTGTTTTACGGCTTGGGAATATTCAGCTTCAAATCAAGCTCCCGCACCTTACCCAGTGATTCAAGTGGCAGATCAAACTTTACCGCATCGCCGACTACAACGATCTTAAACGCATCAGGATGCAGATATTTTCGGGCTGCAGTCAGAATATCGGCTTTCGTGACTTTGGCGATATTATCACGATACTTTTCAAGGTAGTCGTCGGGATAGCCGTAATACTCGAGCCTGGCGCGTTGGGTTACAATTGAAACCGGACTGGTGAAGCCGAACATGAAGGAGTTTATCAGGTACTCCCGGGCGGCCGTCAATTCATCATCTTTGACCGGCTCTTTTGTCAGGCTGGAGATAATATCTTTCATCAGGTTGATCGCTTTGCCGGTAGATTCAGCTTTCGTTTCAGTCTCGGCGATAAAGCTGCCGGTGAAACGGCGACCAATGTCGAAACGGCTGCTGACGCTGTAGGCCAGGCCTTGATTAGTGCGTATCTCCATCGTTAAACGTGAGGTGAAACTCCCGCCAAGAATGTAGTCGAGCAGGCGAACCGCATAGATATCAGGGCTATCCTTGTTCAGGCCCAGATGCCCCATGCGGATGACCGATTGATTAACCTCTTTTTTGCCGTAGAGTACCTCGCCCTGTAACAGCTCCGTCGGCTGAGGTATCTTTTGCAGAACTAGCGTGGTCGGATATCGTTCCGGCTTAAAAACCGAATTCAACTCTTTCAGCAGCGCAGTGCGATCAAAATCGCCGGAAACCGCAAGAATCATGTTATCGAGGCGGTAATAGTGACGATGGAAATCAACCAGATTCTGGCGGGTGATAGAGCCGATAGAATCAAAGGTTGCGATAGTCCCGAGAGGGTGTCCGGCATAAATCGCCCGGTTTATCTCCCGTCCGGCGATCTCTTTGGGGTCGTCGTTTTGTCGCCGTAAGCCTTCTACGGTCTGTTGCCGGGCAATTTCAAGCCGCTTCGCGCTGAAGTCCGGGCGCAACAGCACATCACTGAAAACCTGCAGCGTCGGGCTGAAATTCTTTTTTAATGAGGTCAGTGAGACCGTCCCCATATCGCTGCTGATACCGCTTTCAACTGACGAAGCCATAAATTCAAGCTCATCATCCATCTGTTCAGGTGTCCGGCCTCCGGCTCCGCCGCTGCGCATGACGCTGCCGACTATGCCGGACAGCCCTGTTTTTGCTGCCGGTTCATAGACAGAGCCGACCCGTACCATAGCAGTCATGTTAATGATCGGCAGTTCGGTGTCGCGCAGCAGGTAGACCGGCATCCCGCACTGGAGCACGACACGCTCGGCTTTGGGGATCTGAAAATTCAATGCGGGGAATGTTATGGTACGAGGATTGGCACGCGGTTGATCCGCTGCGGAAACGGGTGCGACGATGGCAATCAGAAAACAGAGTAGCAGGAGAAACCGACTCATTTGTCACCCCCTTTCTTAGTTATAAAGCCGACGGTGCGGTTCTCACGGGTAAAGTAGGTTGCCGCGACCCGCTGAATGTCCGCCGGTGTGACTTTGGCAATCTTGCCACGATTTTCTGTCATATACCGCCAACTGCCGGTGGTCGCTTCGTACTCTGTCAGGTTACGGGCCAGGCCACCGTTAGTGCCCATCCGGCGCGCCTCTTCATACTCTATCTTATTGAGAATCCGCTGCAGGTCCCGCTCTGCCACCGGTGTAGTTTTCAGCAGATCCAGTTCGGCCTGAATGGCGTCTTCAACCTCTTTGACGGTGTGTGGTGCGCGCGGGTTGGCACTGATGACAAACAGATTCGGATAACGATCCCCCGGAGCATCAAACGCTCCTATTTCAGTCGCGATCTGGCCTTCAATCACCAGCTTTTTGTAAAAACGCGAAGTCCGTCCACTTCCCAGAATCATATTAATGACGTCGAAAACGTAATCTTCAGGAGTGGCGATCCCCGGCTTATGGAAGCCCATCATCATCGTCGGCTCAGCTTCCGCAACCAGCTCGATACGGCGTTCCCCTGCCTGTTTCGGTTCCTGTGCGGTGATCGGCGGCACCTCTTTGCCCGGCTTGATCTCGCCGAAGTAGCGCTCGACAAGATCGATGGTATCTCTGGTGTTGATATCTCCGACGATGGCCACAATGGCATTATTCGGTGCATAGTAATTATGAAAGAACTGCTCCGCCTTGGTGCGGGTGAGATTTTCGATATCGGACATCCAGCCGATTGTCGGCTGTCCGTAGGGATGAGTCAGAAAACTGGCGGCCACAAATGTTTCCCATAATTTACTCTCCGGATCCGCATCATATGATCTGCGACGCTCTTCCATGACCACCGAACGTTCGGTGTAAAATTCCCGCAGTACCGCATTCTGCAGACGGTCTGACTCGATGGCGGCCCACAGCTCCAGCTTGTTGGAGGGG
Organism: Desulfuromonadaceae bacterium; assembly: GCA_049318985.1. Lineage (GTDB taxonomy): Bacteria > Desulfobacterota > Desulfuromonadia > Geobacterales > Pseudopelobacteraceae > JACRCG01. Next base: position 148,975 of record JBMOEI010000001.1, on the reverse strand, counting down.
AGGCTGATCAGATAGGTCGTGCCGTCGCGGCTGGTAAAAGCGTTATAACCGGTGCCGCCATTTTTTGAATAGAGCTCGAAAAATTCATCCTTTATGACGTATTTAGACGCATCAACTTCCAGTTTTGCCAACTGCTTCTCCAGTTCAGCGATCTTTGCGGAGTCTGATTTCTCTCTTTTTGCTTTCTCCGCAGTCAGCGCCTGAGCGGTGGCTTCAATACTGTCAAGTATCGGTTTCTCCGCAGCAAAATCTTTCGTTCCGAGGGTGGTTGTCCCTTTAAAGAGCATATGCTCAAGCAGATGGGCAATTCCGCGCTCATCGCTCCGTTCATCGGCACTCCCTACCCTGAAACGAATCCAGGCGGAAACAGTTGGCGAGGTATGCCGCTCCACCAGCAGCAGTTTCATGCCGTTTTTCATGGTGTGCTCAACGACCTTCTCTTCAAGCGTCGCGGCGTGGATGCCGGGAACAGTCAATGCCATCAGAGTAATGGTAAACAATATAAATTTCATCCTTGATAACTCCTTTAAAATACCGAAAATTTAATATACTTCCGGGGATCTTCCTTGAAATCTTTTACTAATGCATCGAGATCGTCAACCATCTTGTTCATTTTATCATAGAGTACTTTGTCATTAACCAACTGACCTGCGGTTCCAGTGCTGCTGTTTACTTTTCCCGTCACCTCTTCAATAGCTTTTACGGAAGCTTCAGCCCGGGTAAGGAGAGAAATCCCCCTGTCATAAAACTCCCGGTCATTGAGGAGCAGCCCGATCGTGGCATCTTTTGACGTGATCCGTTTTTGCAGAACGCTGACATCATCGGCAGCCTGGATACTCTTGTCGGCAAGTAATGTTAATTTGGAGTAGAGTGCCTTATCATAAATCAGTTTATTAAGCGTGCCGTCTGATGTCTGAATATCCTGCAGCGTCCGGTCGGCACGGTTGAGAATACTGACCAACCGGTTATATGGTTCAGGATCGCGGTTAAGTCGGCCAAGCGTGCCATCACCACGGTTTATGGTGACCACCAGCTCTTTCATCTCAACAGCCAGTCGCGCAACATTGCTGTAAAGAGTCTCGTCCTTGTTAAGTTTTCCGAGAGTACCCTTCCCCTTTTCAATGTTATCGATGATCCCGTTGACTCTGTCAAAGGCCTCACCAGCCTTTTGCATGACGTCGTCCAACCGGGCTACCGGTGTACCCTTCAAGAGTGTGGGGGGGGTTTCGGAATACTGCTTTGAAGGGAGTATATCAACATACTTTTCTCCCATGAGCCCACGGGTTTTTATTGTCACTTTAGAGTCAATCCCGATTTTCTTCAGTGCGTTGGTGTCGACTTCAATATCAATACTGACTTCATTACTGTCTTTGGGGTTGGCAAAAAAGATACCGGTGACAAGCCCGACATCAACCCCGGCAAGCCAGACCGGTGCACCGATTTTAAGCCCGACGACATCACTCATGACAATCCGCAAGTCGTCTTTACTGATGAACATCTTGGTTTTCTGCCCCATCAGCAGCACGCCACCGGCAAAAAAGATCAGGGCGAGAAAAATAAAAACGCCACCCCGCACCTGGGCCCAGCCGATTTTATTACTTCGTTTCATAGCGGTTCCACCTGTCCAGGTTGTTTGTCGTTTGTAGTTTGCACATCATAAAACAGGGATCTGTCGGTCGGTTCCAGAAATTCGCACACCTCAGGAATGCTGCTTGTCTTCATCTCTTCTTCACTCCCTTCGAACAGTATGCGAGCCTTATGCAGAAAAGTAAATCGCTGTGATGTTGAAAAAGCGGTGGCAAGATCGTGAGTGACCATCAGGGTTGTCTTTCCCTCAGCCTGTAGTCGCTGCATGAGGTTACAGATATTGTGGACTCCGATCGGGTCCAGTCCGGTTGTCGGCTCATCGAAGAAGATATAATCAGGATCGGCCGCGAGGGCGCGGGCAATAGCCACCCGCTTTTTCATGCCGCCCGAGAGTTCGGCAGGATAGAGGTTAAGTGCCGCTTCAACTCCGACAAAGCTCAGCTTTTCGAGTACGATTGTCGTTATTTCTGCCTGTGAGAGTCGTCCCTCTTCAAACAGACGATAGCCGACATTCTCCCCGACCGTCATTGAATCGAAGAGTGCCCCCCCCTGAAAAACGATGGCAATCCTTTTGCGCTGCTCTATGAATTGTGCTTCCGGCAGGCCGGTAATGCAGAGATCTCCGAGAAAAACTTTTCCGGAATCAGGTTCAAGAAGTCCGAGCAGCAACTTCAGAATAGTCGTTTTGCCCGCACCGCTGACCCCTAGAATAGTGCGGTTAACGCCGCGTTCCAGAAGAAAATCAAAATCCTGCAGAATCTTGCGGCCGCCGATCGAATAGCATAATTTTTCAATACGGATTGAGTTGCTTGAGGTCATGAGTCCTGTTTCTCCGGTAGACCGTCCGTCATTCCACCCATGGTCAGAATAATCTGCCATTCGGCTTCTGTCACCGGCTGAATCGAAAGACGGCTGCGCTTGACCAGCGGCATATCGGACAACAGCGGATTCTGTTTAATTCGTTCCAGCGTCACACTCTTTAGCAACGGCTGAAGATAGCGGACGTCGACCATATACCAGATCGGTTTGTCAACGGAAGCTTTGGGATCGAAGTGCTCGCCGTTTGGATTCAGAGCGGTTGTGTCAGGATAGCCGGGCCTGACAATCTCTGCGAGGCCAACAACGGCAGGTTCCGGAATATTGCTGTGGTAGAATAATACCTGGTCACCAACTTTGACCGTATCCCGCAAAAAATTGCGCGCCTGGAAATTACGCACACCATCCCACGCTTCGGTCTTGCCGGGGCGCACCTTCAAATCATCAAAGGAAAAACAGCCCGGTTCGGTTTTAAACAGCCAGTAGTTCATAGATGTTCCTTTTATCAACTTTGTGATGAGTCGAGACGCGACCCTCATAGATCACAATTCCCGTCATTCACCCGGCAATTCATCCAGCTCGGTCTTACCCAGCCAGTAACAGGCCAATGGCGCCGGTATCTTGGCGATTCGGATCGGCATGCAGCCGTTTTTGGTCTCGACCTCTTTACCCAGCGAAAGGAGGGAGAAATCCTGAATCTCCCTGGTAATCACATATCCACGGGGAGCTTTGCGTGCTTCACAGAACTCAGCCAGACCCTTCAAATCACTTACACCCGTATGCTGATAACGGTATTTCACCTCAAACGGAATCAGCCGCCCCTCAATCCCGGCAACAATGTCAACTTCCCGATCGTTCTTGCCGCGCCAGTAGGAAAAGCCGACGCTAGTCGAATAATAGCGGGCAAAAATATGCTTGAAGAAGGCTGTTTCCACAGCAACGCCCAGCGCAACCGGATCTTCCAGAAGTGACGTTCCCTTGAGCAGCACCGACGGAGAAATGGCCGCGTCAGCGAGATAGACCTTGTATCGGGCACGCAGAATCTCCTTACCATAACCGAATGGTGGCAGTTTGTAGATAAGATGAGTCGCTTCCAGCAGATTGATGAAGTTGTTCACCGTCGGTTTTTTCAGCCCAAGGTCGCTGCACAGCGTCTGAATATCGAGAATTCCGCCGCCATGCAGGCAAAGGTAGAGAAAGACCTGTTCAAGCTCCAGAATATGACGGACGCCGAAGAGCGCTGTCATGTCACGCTTCAGCACCTTGTCCACGATATCCTCGCGCAAAAGCTTCTGTGCAGCAGTGATGCTTCCCATGAGGACGCTTTGCGGAAACCCGCCTCGCAACAGGTATTCGTGAAAATGCGCCACCAGCGGAGCTGCATCTGCAGCAACGGAGGCAAACTGTGCCGGTTGCCAGTCGAAGAGCCGGGCGAGTGAATTGATTTCCGGCACCGGTGGAATGTTTACCTGTTTGAGTTGCAGATATTCAAAAAACGATAGTGTGGAGAGCCGCAGGGTATGCCAGCGCCCGACCCCCGATTCCTGCCCTTCAGTCACCAGTGGCGTAGCCGAACCGGTTACGGCGATGCGGCGCTTCTTCTCAAAATCCACCTGTAACTTCAGCCAGGTTTGCCAATCGCGGACGGTCTGGATTTCGTCGAGAAAAAGGTATTCGATGCCATCACTATCAGGTTCAAACTCCCGCCATAGCTTTAACAGACCATCCAGCCCCAGCAGCTTGAGGAGCGGGTGGTCGAAGGTGGCATAGAGTATTTTGTTGGCAGGTACGCCGCTGTCGATCAGCTCCTGTATTACCTGGAGAAAGAGGGTTGTCTTCCCCACCTGGCGAGCGCCAGAGAGGAGCAGCGCTCGTGGCACAGGTGGCGATTGCATCCAGGAGAGGATATCGTGAAAGGCTCGCCGTCGCCAGCCTGGCAGGTCAGCGGCCGGAGCACTGCGCCACCAGGGGTTGTATTGACGTAGTACGGTAATAAGTTCAGATGGCGTTGCAATCATGTGAAATAGCCTAAAATAGTATTTTAGGTAAAGTATACATTACTTAAATTGATATTTTAAGACGAAAAATTGATACATAGTGATTTTTTATCATCTCAAACATCCCACTGGCCGATCAAGCATCTATCTCGGCAACCTACACATAGCCTCGATTTCGGCATCCTCATCTTCAGTGGTTTCAGTTTTTGAGAGCAGGTTTTCGTTTTCCTCTATCCCCGAAACACCACGAAGATCTTCGCCATAAAAAAATCCGCCACCAGAATAAGTACCGAAGAGAGCACCACCGCCTGCTTGGCTGCTGCGCCGACTCCGGCAGCACCCCCCTTTGTGTTAAGCCCCACATAGCAGGCGGTGATGGCAATAATCACCCCGAACAGTGCCGGTTTGACCACTCCTTCAATAAGATCCTGAAAAAGCATGAACTGGGGGAGTCCACTGACGTACAGGAGCGGGTTGATGCTGTAGCCGGATGCCATGATATAACCGCCTAAAACGGAGATCACATCGGTCACAATAGTCAGGAGCGGCAGGGCAATAACCATTGCAATCAGTCGCGGCACAACGAGGCGTTTGATAATATCGGTGCCTTCCACCCGCATGGCATCAACCTGCTCGGTTACCACCATCGTTCCGAGTTCAGCAGTAATGGCCGACCCGACCCGGCCCGCAACCATCAGTGCAGCAAGCACCGGTCCCAACTCCTTGATCATCGTTACCGCTACCATGCCGCCGACATAACTGGTTGCTGCGAAAGGTTTGAGTTGGATCAGAGACTGCAGCGCCATGACCATGCCGGAGAAAAGGCCGGTCAGAGTGCAGATGAACAGGGAGGAAAATCCCAGGGTATCAAACTGGATGGCACATTCACGATAATAGAAGGGACGGCGGAAAATCCGCACAAACGTCCGCCCCGCAAGGGCGAAGTAATTCTGCAGCTCGTGAAAAAAAATAAGCAGGATTTTATCGACGGACGCTACATTCATAGCGGCTACAGTGCCACAGCAAAGGCTTCAGCTGCTTCATTGATGAAGATGAACTGCAGATCATTGCGGACCTTCTCCGGGATATCCTCCAGGTCGTCACGATTGCGCTCCGGCGCCACGACCGTGCTGACTCCGGCACGATGAGCAGCAAGAACCTTTTCTTTCAATCCGCCAATCGCCAGAACCCGACCGGTCAGGGTGATCTCCCCGGTCATGGCGACATTACGCCGCGCCGCTTTGCCGGTCAGGAGTGAAACCAGCGCCGTGACCATGGTAACTCCTGCGGAAGGACCATCTTTAGGTATGGCACCGGAGGGAACGTGAATGTGGATGGTGCGGTTTTCAAACTGCTCCGGCTTGATGCCGAATTCATCAGCGTGCGCCTCGATATACGAGAGCGCAGCACGGGCCGACTCCTTCATAACGTCACCCAATGAGCCGGTAAGGATCAGTTCAGCTTTGCCCGGCATCGAGGTGACCTCAATGAAGAGAATATCTCCACCGGACTCAGTCCAGGCGAGACCGGTCACCACGCCGATACGGTCATGCTCGGCCGCAACTTCGTTATGGAATTTTTTCGGTCCGAGCAGTTCCGTAACCGCTTCAGAGGTAATGCAGCTCCGTGCCGGTTTCTGCTGGGTAATTTCTTTGGCCACCTTGCGGCAGAGCGATGCCACCATGCGCTGCATGCCGCGCACTCCCGCCTCACGGGTGTAGTCTCCGATAACCTTTTCCAGTGCTGCGTCACTGAAGGTCAGTCCCCGGTCGGTAAGGCCGTTCTCCTCCAGTTCGCGCCGGACAATAAAATCTTTGGCAATCTGAAGTTTTTCCTGGCTGCTGTAACCGGCCAGACGGATGACTTCCATACGATCCTTAAGCGGACCGGGTATCGTATCAAGCTGGTTTGCCGTGGTTATGAACATTACTTTTGACAGGTCAAAGGCAACATCAAGGTAATGGTCGTTGAAGGAGAAATTCTGCTCCGGGTCAAGCACCTCTAATAGGGCGCTGGCCGGGTCACCACGGAAGTCATTGCCCAGTTTGTCGATTTCATCGAGCATGAAGATCGGATTGTTGGCACCGCAGCGGAACAGTTCTTTGATGATGCGCCCCGGCAAAGCCCCGATATAGGTACGACGATGGCCACGGATTTCCGCTTCATCCCTGACGCCTCCGAGTGAAATGCGCACAAATTTACGCCCCATCGCACGGGCTATCGACTTGCCGAGCGACGTTTTGCCTACCCCCGGCGGGCCGACAAAGCAGAGTACTGGTCCCTTCATGTTTTCTTTGAGTGAACGTACGGCCAAAAATTCCAGAATCCGCTCTTTGACTTTTTTCAGATTGTAATGATCCTCGTTGAGAATCTCCTCAGCCCGCACCATGTCGAGGCTGTCGGTGGTGCTGGTATTCCAGGGCATACCGGCGAGATAATCAAGATACGTCCGTGCCACGTTATATTCGGGGGAAGCCTGATTGATGCGCTCGAGGCGTTTCAGCTCCTTGTCAGCAATTTTTTTGATATCTTCCGGAAGGCCTGCCTCTTCGAGCTTTTTGCGGAGCTCATTCATATCAGCCGAACGCGGGTCTTCATCACCCAGCTCTTCCTGAATATGCTTCATCTGCTCGCGCAGGATATATTCTTTCTGGTTCTTCCCCACCCGCTTGGTAACTTCGCCCGCCACCTCGTTCTTGATCTGCATTCGCTGCACTTCGTGAGTCAGATGCACATAGACCTTTTTCAGCCGGTCGAGAGGATCGGTCGTTTCCAGCAGTTCCTGCAGATCCGTCAGCGGCAGGTTCACATACAGCGCCACGAGATCAGACAGGCGGGCAGGGTTGTCGATGTAGTCGATCATCTTCAGAATATCTTCAGGGAGCGGTTTCCCGTGTGAAAGTGCAATTTTCAACAGTGCGTTCAGGCTTTGTACCAGTGCATCCGAGACAAGGTTTTTTTCAACAAACTCCCGGACAATTTCGCACTGAGCCAACTTCAACGCGCCAGCAGGCTCAGTATCCAGAATCCTGACTCTGGTTACCCCCTCCAATGAAACTTTGTAGCGGCCATCATCGAGCTTTTTAATCTGATTGACCTTGCAGAGCGTGCCAATTTCACACCTACCGGCCGGGTACTCGCTTTTCGGATCTTCAGGACGCTCAAAGACAAGAGCAACATATTTTTCAACAGGATCCGCTTCGCGGAAGGTAACGACATCTTTTTCACTGACATACAAAGGGATGAGCATATAGGGAAAAACAACCGTATCTTTCTGGGTGAAAAGCGGTAATCTGGCAGGTATTTCGATCATTGTGTTCGGCATCTTCAGTCAGTCCTTTTCTCTGTTATTGCTCTGAATGTACGACCGGAGTTCTTCTGTATGAAGGCGGATAGTAGCATACTTCAAACCACAAGCAAAGCCTCAGATAATGCAATCAAATAACGCTCCGTTGCTATCAAATCGTTGACAATAAAACGCTTTTCGGGATAGCCTGCCGATCCAGTGGCGTAATTTTATAGCTTAAGCAGGGGGTTTCATGGAAAACGACACAAATTTTAAGGCGCTTGTTGTCGAAAAGAGCGTTGACAAACAGTTCACGAGAGGCATCAGGGAGCGCACTATCAATGATCTGCAGCCGGGGGACCTGGTGGTACGGGTTCACTACTCCTCCCTCAACTACAAAGATGCTCTGTCGGCAACCGGTCATCCCGGCGTTACCCGGCAGTTTCCACACACCCCCGGCATTGACGCGGCGGGTGAAGTGGTCTCCTGCCAGAGCGGCGTCTTTTCCCCGGGGGAAAAGGTTCTCATAACCGGCTACGACCTGGGAATGGAAACGGACGGCGGTTGGGGACAGCTGATCCGGATTCCGTCTGAATGGGCGCTCCGGCTCCCGGAGGGGTTGTCCCTGAGAGACAGCATGGCGCTTGGAACGGCTGGTTTCACTGCGGGGTTATCGGTGCTGAAGCTGGTACAGGCCGGGGTGCATCCTGATCAGGGGAGTGTTCTTGTTACCGGAGCAACCGGCGGTGTTGGCAGTATCGCTGTTGCCATACTTGCCGGTGCCGGATACCGGGTCGTGGCATCAACCGGTAAAGAGGCTGATACGGAGTACCTCAAAGGTCTCGGTGCTGCAGAAGTTATCAGCCGCGACGCGGTGGCCGCCGGAGCTGAAAAGGCCGTTCTCCTCGAACGGTGGGGCGGGGTTGTCGATGTTGTCGGCGGCACTACGCTGGTGGCAGCCCTCAAAAGCACGAAGTATGGAGGTACGGTCACCTGCTGCGGACTGGTCGGGTCGCCGGAGCTGTCACTTAACGTCTATCCGTTCATCCTTCGGGGGGTGAGCCTGATAGGGATCGATTCGGTCCAGTGTCCCCTGGCGGTTCGTGCCGAAGTCTGGAAACGGCTCGCTTCAGCATGGAAACCGGCCCGTCTGGATGACGTTGTCACCGAGTGCACCCTGCAGGGGATTGAGCCGGTGATTCAGGCGATTCTGAAGGGGAACGTTACCGGGCGCACTGTTATAAACATGATGGAGAGCTGATCCGACAGGGTCAGCTCTCCCCGAGACCCTGCTCCAGAAGTACCTGATACGGTTTCAGCGTGTAGGAGCGGTAATTGATCGTACCGTCAAAGTTAAGAAGAACTTCAAGCCGGTCTTTCATGACTTTGTTGGAGACCTCTTCAAGAGCTTTGTCGGGGGCTATCCAGCGCGCCTCCGCGCTGTCGCCGGTCGGTGCCAGCTCGCCACTCAGGTAGCGTCCCAGAAACGTGAATATCACGGCCGGCGGAGAGGTAACTTTCGACCACACAGCGGCCAGTGGTCCCTTTTCGATCTCGATGCCGGCCTCCTCAAGCACTTCGCGGTGCAGCGCTGCAATGAGGTTCTCCCCCTCCTCCACACGCCCCTGGGGTATCTCCCACCCCCGCTTCTGATGCCTGATAAGAAGGATTTCATCTTTCGCATTACGCACCAGACAGCCGACGACCAGAGTATGCAGGGGCTCTTTTACTGTTGACATCAGTGTTCCTTTCTTGCTGCCGGGAAATGTGGAGTTTCAGGAGAACAGTTCGTCAATGGCATTAAAATCAAAACTCACCTCGGCAAGTGACCGGATGAGATCAAGCTTTTCTGTGTCGTCAGCAATAATTTTGGAAACGTCCCGATCGATCTTCTGGTACAGCTCTGCCGAGGTTCGCAGTTCATCACGCAGATAGGGGATCCTGCTCTTATCCAGAATCTGCTGAGTGATCTGATCAATGGGGGCTGCGCCCGAAATTACCAGGCCGACAATGAGGGTACGGTACTGCGGCATCCCGTACAGATGGGCCAGCGTTACCAGAAGTTCGTCTCTGCTGCTCGTGACCAGAATGAGGGATGGCTCCTGCATCAGTTCGATAAACCGATGTGTGGAGGCGGCACCGATGAGAACCCGGTAGATGATTTTCTGCAGATCCCGCCGGTTCCCCCGGACCGGAATTCCCAGAAGTGAAGAGATGCGCCGCAGGGTCGGGTTGGCCAGTATCGGTTGATAGTCAAACCCGCCGATGACTTTGAATGGTTCGTTCTCAAGGGCCCTGGTGAGATAATCGAGGCTTCGCGCACGTTTTTCGGCAACGAGCCGGTTGACAAGAATCGCCCGTACGTCAACAGATTCTTTTTCAAATAGTGGTATGATCAGAGCGAGCCGGTCCACCACATTTCCGAGGCCGCCGCCGGTAACGAGCAGCACCGGTGTGTTGAGGAGCCTGGCAATATGGGCGTTGGAGATGCCCATGACCGCCCCCACTCCCGGGTGCCCGGAGCCCTCAACGACAATGAAATCGCACTCTTTTTCCAGTTCGGCATAGGCGCGGATGATTTTTTCCTGAAGCTCGTCCGGTGAAATTTTCCCGTCCACGACTTTGTGGGTAGTATCGGGTGAGAGCACCACCGGTGACATGGTCCCGGGAGCTGTTTTCAGATCGAAGACCTGAGCCATCAAGGCGACATCCTTATCGACGACCGATCTCCGAAAGCGGAGAGTCTGCCCGCCGAACGGCTTGAAAAAGCCGACCCGCCGGTATTTTTTTTGGGCAAGATGCATCAGGCAGATGCTTGTCGTTGTTTTGCCGCTATCCTTGTCTATTGCGGCAATGAACAGGTTCTTAGCCATGGTATAATCTCCAATGCAGACATATTGTATGAAAAAGTTATGATCAATCCAGTTCCAGTGGTGCTTCTTCAAGCGCCGCCAGCTGCTCCCGCAGTTGCAGAATGTGCTCTCCCCAGTAGTTCACGGTGTTGAACCAGGGGAAGGTGTGAGGGAATACCGGATCCTTCCAGCGTCTGGCAAGCCACGCGCTGTAGTGCAGCATCCGCAGGGTCCGCAATACCTCGATCAGGCGGAGTTCCCCCGGATTGAAGTCGTAGAATTCACGATACCCCTTGATAAGGGCTTCCAACTGCGCCATCTGGCGTGGCCGCTCCCCGGAGAGCATCATCCAGAGGTCCTGGACCGCCGGCGCCAGGCGGGCATCGTCAAAATCGACAAAGTGCGGGGCGTTATCGCGCCAGAGGATGTTGCCGGCGTGGCAGTCGCCATGAGTCCGGATGAAGCTGACAGAACCGCTTTGAGCCATGATTCTGTCAATGGTCTCCAGCAGTTGAGCGGTAACGGCCTCGTAACTCGGTCGATAGTCCGGGGGGATAAAACTCTCCCTGATCAGGTCCACACTGTCATAGCCAAAGCTCCTGCTATCCAGAGCTGGACGGTGGCTAAACGGCGCTACCGCACCAATACGGTGAATGCGGCCGAGCATGCGTCCAAGAATAAGCAGGTTGTCGAGATTATCGAACTCGGGAGCATGGCCCCCCTGTCTCGGGTAGAGTGCAAAACGGAACCCCTTGTACATGAAAAGGCTCTCGCCGTTGCTATTCCTTATTGGTGCGACCACGGACAGTTCGTGTTCAGCCAGTTCAATGCAGAAACAATGTTCCTCGATAATCTGCTCGTTACTCCAGCGCCCCGGGCGATAGAACTTGCTGATGAGAGGAGTCCCGTCTTCGATACCGATCTGGTAAACCCGATTCTCATAGCTATTGAGAACCAGGTTGCGGCAATCGCAGTAAAAGCCCTGACTTTCGACTGCGTCGATAATGAAGTCGGGGGTAAGGGCTTGAAAAGGGTGCGGGCTCTCGATCATAATTTTTCTCCGGAATTTGACACCGACGCATCATACCATCAATAGAGACAGGAACAAAGAAGAAGCGCGACTTTTTTTGAAGAGAGGCGGCTGCATTGACATATTGACTAATAGCGGTATTAGTGTCAAAAAAGAAAAACTATGGATCACAAAAGAGCATATACAGAGAGGAGTTTCAAATGGCCAGAGCAGCAGCCCGCCACATTCTGGTGGCAACAAAAGAAGCGTGTGAAGCGTTGAAAACGAGGATCGAAGCGGGGGAGGATTTTGCGGCAGTTGCCAAAGAGCACTCCACTTGTCCCTCCGGTAGAGATGGCGGAAATCTGGGTGAATTCAGTCCGGGCCAGATGGTAAAAGAGTTTGATACCGTTGTCTTTACCGGCGACGTCGGTACGGTTCTTGGGCCGGTTCAGACCCAGTTCGGCTACCATCTGATTGAAGTCACCAAACGTACGGCATAGTTCAAGGGAAACCGGATCATGAAGTTACTGGATGGGAAAATATGCGCTGAAAGTCTTGTTGCCGGCATAGCCAAGCGGGTTGCCGGGTATGTTGATTCCGGTTTGCGCAAGCCTCACATGACCGTGATTCTCGTCGGGGAGCATGCTCCCAGCGAATCATACGTAAAATCGAAGATTAAGTCGTGCGAGAGTGCCGGCTTTGAGAGTGTGCTGCTCCGCTTTCCGGAGAGTATCAGCGAGTCTGACCTGCTGGCAAAAATTGCCGGAATCAATGCCGATCATGCCACTGACGGCCTGATTGTGCAGCTGCCGGTGCCGAAGCATATCAATCCGCAGAACATTATCAATGCGATTGACCCGCTTAAGGATATCGACGGTTTTCACCCGACCAATTTCGGCCGTATGACTCTGGGGCAAAAAGCGTTCCGTCCGGCAACAGCCTACGGAATCTGCAAGCTGCTGCAGTTTTACGAAATTCCGGTCAAAGGAAAGCATTGTGTCGTTATCGGCCGGTCCAACATTGTGGGCAAGCCGATATCGATCATGCTTTCCAATGATTTTGAAATCGGCAATGCTACCGTCACCCTCGCACATATTGAGACTCCCCGTGAACTGTTGCTGGATGAGACACGGCGGGCAGATATTATTGTCGTGGCTGTCGGTATTCCCGGGTTTGTCACCGAGGATATGGTCAAAGAAGGGGTGGTGCTGATCGATGTCGGTATCAATCGGCTGGAAAACGGCAAGTTGGTGGGGGATGTTGATTTTGAACATGTCAGCACAAAATGTTCATGGATAACACCGGTTCCTGGCGGTGTCGGCAGGATGACGGTAGCTGCGCTGATGATCAATACGTTGATGGCGTATCAGAATAATTTTGAACTCGTTTGATCAGTCCCGTAATTGCCCCGCCATAAAGCAACAAAAAAAAACGGCCAGAAGGCCGTTTTTTTTTGCAGCAGGATCGATGGCAAAAATTACTGAATGCTTATCAACTCAATTTCAAACGTTACATCTTCACCAGCCAGCGGATGGTTTGCGTCAAACGTAACCTGATCTTCGGTGGTTTCGAGGACGACAACTTCAAGTTCCTCGTCATCTTCGTTGGAGAGACTCAGTTCGTCGCCGACTTCAGGAATGAGGTCTTCCGGAAGCTCGCTGCGCGGGACGGTAAAGATTTTTTCTTTGTCAAACTCGCCAAAAGCGTCAACTGCCGCGATTTTGACCGTCTTTTTTTCGCCGGGCGACATGCCGACGATAGCTGCATCGATTTGTGGAAAAAGGATCTCTTCCCCGAGGACAAATGTCATCGGACCACTTTCGTGTCCGCCGCAACCGCAGCCTTCATCATCACACCCATCATCGCAGCTGTCATCACAGCAGCCATCCTCATTACATTCCGTGTCTTCGAGCGTTGAGTCGAATACGGTGCCATCATCAAGTGTTCCGGTAAAGTTGATTGTTACGGTATTGCCTTTTTCTGCCTGTGCCATTTTGATTGCCTCTCAATACTTAAAAAGTTGGGTGATGCGACGGGACAAAATACGGGAGAGTTTGCCGTTCGTCCAGATAAAAATTACTAATCAGCAGCAAATAGAGTGTAATGGGCTGAAATAGAATATTATTTTGTTAGCAGAAAGCCTGCTTTCCACACCCAGAATGCAGCGGCTGCAATACCGGCCAGCGCAATTACCAGCCAGCGTTTCCAGTGACTCTTCTTTTCCGCGAAAGGGTCAAAGAGTGAAAGGATTGATTCCTGGGGAAGGCGGGCCAGGCCGGTTAACGAAGCGCCAAAAGGGATGTTGATTTTAGCACGGGTGTTGACCGCCCAGCCATTTGCATCGAGCAGCCGCCCGAGATTCCTCTGCCGTAATTTAAACCAGGCGAGCAGGATGGAAGGGCCGGAAACAAATAATACGATACCAATGACTACCAATGGCATCTGCCACCACGGGAGCTTGAAAAAACCGGTCATAATTGATGCGATGGCGGTGCCGATTGCACCGATGGCCAGTCCGACTGCGGCAAAAATTCCGGCAAATTTACCGACATCAAAGGCCGGCTGGTCCGGCTTTACCTCAGGCTTTTTTGCTCCGCCAGGGATGATCTCGGCAAACGCTTTTTCTTCGTTCGCTTTGGAGCGTGCCGCTGCCATCTTCTGGAGCGCTTCACCGACCATTTTACCGATACGCCTGTAGGGATCCCAGAAGGCCTGACGGATGCTGATCGGATGCTCCACAAGCCGGACAATAGTGGCATCCCAGTCAACGCCCTGACGGTCGTAAAAAATTCCGTTACGGCCAACAATCAGCTGATCGCTGTCGCCATTGGTAATTGCTGCAGCGATAGTCATTTTATCAGAGCCGCCATTTCTGACGCAATCACAATAGACAAGGTACACCCGACTCAGGTTGGCGAGCATCGCGTGTTTGGCAACATCTGTTACGGTAATGCAGAGCTCGAAGCTGCGGCCATCAAGATAGAGTGTTCCTGACTGGAAAATCGCTTTTCCGCGACCGGTATAAAAATCACGGAACGAGACAAAGTTGTTGGCCAGCGGCAACAGATCGCGACAGTAGCGGGCCAGACGTTCAACCTCTACAAGAGCATCAAAGGCCGGCTTTAAGGCAAGATCCTGGTCGACGAGCACAAGCAGCGCCTCTTCCGTTTTGTCCTCCACCCACTGCTGCAGGCACTCTTTACCGAGCGCGGAGACCGGCGTTTCGATGCGGCTGTTCCACCATGACTCATAGAGTGCGATTGCCGCTTTCAGATCGTTCCACTGGTCATAAGAGAGATCCGTCAAATCCCCTAAAAGCGGCTGCATAATGGTGTGACGCAGCGTTGCAATGGTCTCGCTCCAGACCGGGTTAACACCCCGGATCAGATCAAGTGAGCCGTCAGCTGTTACTGCGGAAAGTGGCAGGAGAGCAATTTCATCACCGCTCTCCGACAGATTGCGGGGAGCCAGCGCCACAAGCGTTTCGTCACTGCTGTTCATTATGCTTGCAGCGCGGCTGTCATAGGCGGCCAGACGACAGCGGAGAAAGAAATCGTCTATTTTTGCTTTTGTCCCGTGCCAGAGCGCGATCGCCTCTTCCGGTAATCTGCTTGTAATGCCTTCAAGCTCCTGCCCCTGCCAGGCCAGCCAGGCTGAGATATCGGCTGAAAAACGCTCAATGAGCACGCGCGTAATTCCCGTATCACCACATCGGTCAACTTCACCCCCCATGCAGCCGATGATCTCTGCAATCCACGTTTTAAGCTGCTCATCGTCTGTCGAAGCCGAGGTTATGATGCCGTCGCCATTAAAACGGGTCCGGGCCAGTATGGCTTCACTATTACATGTATCAGCAACGGTTATAAGTTCCGCATCAGGCTTGCCAAGGTTCGCAAGCAATGTCCGGGCTGCGCCCAGAATTCGTGCCCCATCTTCAGTTTCGGAGGATAGTGCCGTTAACAGAACTCCCTGGTTGCCACTTACCAGCATCTGCCGCTCACTCAGGCATTTGCCTGCCCACTCAACCGCAGCGAGAATCTCCGGCACCCGAATGTGGCCATCACCGTCACTATCTATCATCCGGAGAGTCTGCTGGTCGAATTCAACTCCTTTAATCGGACAGCTCAGGGCTGACCAGAGTTTATTATCCAACTGGGGCAGAGACATAAGGTCGTCTCCCGTTTCAAGGAGTACCTGGTCGAAGCCGCCGGCCCGGAAAAACTTCCATTGATGCTTCTGTGCAGGATTGCTGTTTGCCATCAAAAATCCTTTCTGTTCAGTATCTGGTGATAATTACCTGAGTGTCGGCTGCTCGCATTAAAGTGAAAGTCTGCTGAAAAAACTTGGGACAAGCGGGATGTTGAACCGGTGAATTCGGGGTGAAGCAGAGAAATCTGAAGGTACGCGTGTCGCTAAAAAGGGGCCGTCCTTTCGGCCTGCCCCTTGCGTTTGAAACGGCGTTAATCTACTGATTTACGCAAAAAAGTCGGGATATCATACTGATCTTCATCATCTTCGGTAAAGGAGACTATCGGGCGGATACGGGTGACGTTTTCCGTTTTTACCCGATCACGTTGAAATGTCGGTATGTCGAGGATTTGCGGATTTGCCGGATGCTTATCGGCGAGCGTCAGGCCGGTTCGATATCCGGGGCGGACTTTTTCAGCATCAAAACGATCGCCGAAGCCGGTTGCAATAACTGTTACCTTGATGCTGTCACCCATTTCGTCGTCACGGACAACGCCGATCTTAATGTTTGCGTCTTCGTGAACTTTCTCATGAACAATACGGTTAACGGTATTGTAATCATCCATGGTCATCGAGCCGGAACCGGTGATGTTTACCAGAACGCCCTTGGCTCCTGAAATATCGTTATCTTCCAGAAGCGGGCTTGAAATTGCATTGTTTACCGCCTCTGCAGCACGATTGTCGCCGGTCCCCTTGCCAATGCCCATCATCGCCATGCCGCGAACGCTCATGACCGTTTTTACATCGGCAAAGTCGAGGTTCATCATGCCGGTAGAGCCGATCAGTTCGGAAATCCCTTGAACCGCCTGACGCAACACATCATCAGATGGCTTGAAAGCGTCGAAAAGAGACATGTTTTTGCTGGCCTGGCTGATGAGGCGGTCATTCGGTATGATGATCAGTGAGTCAACATGTTTTTTAAGTTCCGCAATACCCATTTCAGCGAGTAACGAGCGGGCCTTGCCTTCATACGTAAACGGCTTGGTGACGACTCCGACGGTCAGAACTCCGGTTTCCCTGGCCGCTTCGGCAATGACCGGAGCAGCACCGGTGCCGGTACCGCCACCCATTCCGGCCGCAATGAACACCAGATCCGCGCCTTTGATTGCTTCTACCAGTTGCCCTTTGTTTTCAAGTGCCGCCGCCATGCCGACTTCCGGCTTTGAACCGGCGCCGAGGCCCTTGGTCAGCTCCCGGCCGAGCTGCAGCTTGACCGGTGCTTTTGAGGTTCGCAAAGATTGAGCATCTGTATTGGCAACAATAAAATCCACTTTATGTATGGAACTGGAAATCATGGTATTAACGGCATTGCCGCCGCCACCGCCGACTCCAATTACTTTAATAACTGCGCTCTGTTCAATGGTCTCATCAAATTCAAACATGCATGTACCCCCTCTATATGGTTATGTCTATAATTCAAAAAATAGTGGTCGAAATGTAACCTCATTTTGGCCAAGAATCAAAGGAAAAATAATAATTTTTTTATCGGAAAAAGGTGTTGTTTAATATCAGAGTGTTAGAGGAATTAGTTCAAACCCGCCGGAACCGGCACCCCTGCCAACTACCACGCTTCGTCAATTCATTGACAATCGCATACCACATCTGATTATTCTTCAACCCCCACTGCGGTGCGACGCAGATGTCGAGAGGAGCTGAGCCATAGAGCCGCTGAATTGCAATATGCGGCGGCAGCAACTCCAGAAAGTCCGCAATCGTCGTTACATACTGTCCCAGTGCTAAAGGAATAAACCCGCCCCGGCGATACATATCTGCCAGCTCCGTGCCATCAACGGCATGGAGCTGGTGCAGTTTCAGGGAATCGATGTGCAGATCAGCCATCAGAACTGCCGTTTTAAGAAAATCCTCTGCACTCTCCCCGGGGAACCCATGGATCAGATGGACACAGATGTCAAAATTCCGACCAGACGCCCGACTTACCGCCCTGATAAAATCCTCCAGAGTATGACCACGGTTAATGCGAGTCAAAATATCGTCATCCATCGACTGCAATCCCAGTTCAAGACAGACATACTTTGTCCGCGCTATTTCCGTCAACAGCTCGAGCGCTTCGTCACTCAAGGAATCAGGGCGCGTTCCGACCGAAATACCGATGACATCGGGGTGGTCAAGGGCCCGCCGGTACAGTTCTGATAAAAATTCTACAGAAGCGTAAGTGTTCGTATATTTCTGGAAATAGATGATAAATTTATTGGAGCCGAGGCGAATACGGTGATAGGCCATGCCCGCAGCCATCTGCTCTTCCAGCGGCACGATGGCTTGAGTGCTCTTCGGGGAAAACGATACGTTATTACAATAAATGCAGCCACCGGTACCCTTGCTGCCGTCACGATTCGGACAGGTAAAGCCGGCATCAACGTTAACCTTACTGACGCGGAAGCCGAAACGGCGGCGCAGATAGGTTCCGTAGGAGTTTATATGAAGGTGCGGATGGAGTCGTGTATCAGGAGTATCGGACATGTTCTTCCATCTTTTTCAGCAGTGATGAAGCGGCAGCGCATGGGTCAACTGCTGCCATTACGGCGGATATGACGGCAACGCCCTGTATGCCGGTAGTCATCACTTCCGGTATCCCCGCCTCAGAGATTCCGCCCAATGCAACTACCGGTATCGCCAAAGCCGAAACGGCATCAGCCAATTTTTTGACTCCACACGGCGCACCGTACTCTGCTTTGGATGGGGTAACGTACACCGGACCGAACGTAACGAAATCGGCTCCGTCATGCTGGGCGGCCAGAGCCTCGCTGATGGCATGCGCGGAGTAGCCGATAATTTTATCCTTCCCCAGTAAGCGGCGGATAGCCGACACAGGCATGCTTTTGACACCGATATGAACACCATCGGCCTCCACAGCCAGAGCGATATCGGGACGATCATTGATGATAAGCCTGGCGTTAAACTCGGACGTGAGCAGCCTCAGTTCGGAGGCAAGACGGTACAGCGCAGCGCCGGAGAGATCTTTTTCGCGAAGCTGAAAGGATCTGACACCCCCCTCAAGAGCCAGACGCGCTACATCCAGCAGCGCTTTGCCGCCCGTCTGATGCCGATCGGTGATCAGATACAACCTGAAGTCGGTCATCTGCATCAAAATGCGGGATTTAAGCGATCATGCCGTCCAGCGGACTGGAGGCGTTGGCGTAGAGCTTGCGGGGAATGCGCCCGGCCTTGAAGGACAATCTTCCGGCTATTACCGCCAGCTTCATCGCTTCCGCCATTGCGATCGGATCCTGTGCACCGGCAATGGCGGTATTCATAAGAACGCCGGCACAGCCGAGCTCCATCGCAATTGCAGCATCAGATGCTGAACCGACTCCGGCATCGACAATCACCGGTACGCTGATATTCTCAAGAATGATGCGGATATTGTACGGATTACGAATTCCGAGGCCGCTGCCGATCGGAGCACCGAGCGGCATGACCGCCGCACAGCCGAGGTCTTCCAGTTTTTTACAGACAATCACATCGTCACTACAGTACGGAAGCACCGTAAAGCCCTCCGCTACCAGAATTTTTGCAGCCTTGAGAAGCTCCTCATTATCCGGGAACAGGGTTTTTTCGTCACCCAGCACCTCCAGTTTGACAAAGTCGGACATGCCGGCTTCGCGGGCCAGGCGGCAGGTGCGTACCGCGTCATCAGCCGTGTAGCAACCGGCGGTATTCGGAAGCAGGGTGTATTTTTTCAGGTCGATGTAATCGAGCAGCGATTCCTTGCTGCGATCAAGATTTACCCGCCGCACGGCAACGGTAATTATCTGGGCTCCCGATATTTCCAGGGCCCGGGCGGTCTGTTCAAAGCTGGCATACTTACCGGTGCCTACCATCAGGCGTGAAGAGAACTCCCGCCCACCAATAATCAACGTGTCTGTAATTGGAGCCATCGCAGTTATCCTCCTCCAACAAAATGAACTATTTCGATTTTATCGCTATCACAAAGAAGCCGTGTTTCATACTGAGCCTTCGGGAGAATATCGGCATTCAACTCCACCGCCACCCGCTCCCGGCTGATGTCAAGCTGCCGCAGCAGTGACTCGATCGTAGCCCCTTCTGCTGTCTCTACAAAATCACCGTTTAACAGAACCTTCACATCTCCCTCCACAAACAAAAAAAACCGCAGCAGCGGCTTGTTGAGAACATAGCGTCAAAGTAGATGATTGCTGCTGCTCTGTCAATTCAATTTTAGGCAGATTTGCGACTAATTAAATGCCTCTGTTTTTTGTAAATAGTCGGCACTGAGTGGTCACCAATGCCCGCCACCTGTACGCACAATTTCCCTCACAAAATCCATATTATATATTGACACAATCCTTGACGGGCGGTATAAGTTCCATCACTGTGGAAAAAAGTGGAATATTGTGGAAAATAATGCCCAAGAGACGGCCATGTTCAGAGGGATTTTCGAGACAACCATAGACGCCAAAGGACGCACCAGTCTGCCGGCACGATTCCGCGAAATCCTCGTCGGGTCGCATGGTGACGAGCGTTTTTTTCTGACCAACTCTGTTCCGGTTGATCTGGGCGACGGACTCTACAGCTCCGGCCTGCTTATTTTTCCGTACAAGGAATGGTTCGACTTCGAAGAAAAATTCCGTGTCAGCAGGGGGCTTACTTCCGACCAACGCAAAAGCATCATGCGCACGATTATTTCACCGGCTCAGGAGTGCTGTGCCGATAAGCTGGGACGATTTCTGATTCCACCGACGTTTCGCAAGAGTGCGGCCCTTGACCGGGAGATCCAGTTCGTCGGGACGATGGACAAGATCGAAATCTGGAGCATGAGCGAATGGGACAAGGTCCGCGCCCAGGATGTCAAAAACTTCCCGAGCGGCACTGAAGCTGCCGCTGAGCTTGGTCTCTAGTGTCTGCGTTCCATCATCTTCCGGTTCTGCCGGAAGAGGTAATCCGTTTTCTCGACCCGACAGACGGCAAGACGTATCTGGACGGCACGCTGGGTGGCGGTGGTCACGCTTCATTGATACTTGAAAAAGCGCCAGGAGCATTTCTGATCGGCATCGATCGGGATCAGGCGGCACTGACAGCGGCAGGAGCGCAACTGGCAGAATTTGGTGATCATGTCCGCATGCTGCATGGTGACTTTGCCGGAATTGCAGGGCAGTTGAGCACTCTCGGGATAGCGGCGCTCGATGGCTTCCTTCTCGACCTGGGAGTTTCCTCGCACCAGCTTGATACCCGGGAGCGCGGCTTCAGCTTTCAACAGGACGCGCCGCTGGATATGCGGATGGACACAAGTGGCGGTGAAACAGCCGCTGATCTGGTCAATGTGCTTCCGGAAGCGGAGCTGGAGCGGATAATCGCTGAATATGGCGAGGAGCGCTGGGCAAAACGGATCGCTTCTTTCATCGTCAGGGAACGTGCGGAGTCACCGATATCAACCACCTTGCGGCTGGTTGATATCATCAAAGGGGCGGTTCCCAAAGCCAAGTGGGATGAACGGATCCACCCCGCCACACGGACCTTTCAGGCACTCCGTATAGCGGTTAACACTGAGCTGGAGAGTCTGGAGCGAGGAATGCGGTCGGCACTTGAGCTGCTGAAACCGGGCGGACGCGGAGTTATCATTTCGTTTCACTCGCTGGAAGACCGGATCGTCAAGCATATTTTCAAAGAATATGCCGAAGGGTGTACCTGTCCACGACAGCTGCCGATCTGTGTCTGCGGTAACCAGCCGCGCGTAAAAATTCTAACCGGCCGGCCGGTACTGGCAACGGCAGCAGAAACAGATAGAAACCCCCGGGCACGCAGCGCAAAGCTGCGGGCGGTAGAAAAGCTGTAACCACCCTCCAACCTCCCCCCGCTGGACCCTCCCGGGCCTAAAGGTGGAGATTCTTAGTACCCTCACCCGGCGGGGGAGGGTTAGGGAGGGGGAGCACAAGGAGAATAATTCATGGCACAAGCACGAACCGAGTATACCAAAGTCGCCGCGCCCCGCGCACTCAGCGGTTTAGATATCACACCCCACCGTATTGACCTGTTTAAATACCTCATGATCTGCATGGTCGTGTTTACCATTGTTTCGGTCTTTCACGTTTGGTCACGTTTTAAGTTGGTTGACCTCAATCTGCAGATATCCGATATCAGCCGTCAGTTGAGTGAAGCGGGGCAAGAGCAGAAACGCCTGAAACTTGAGGCAGCTTCGCTTAAATCACCATCCCGTATCGAAGCAATTGCCAAAAATGAGCTCGGCATGGCGCTGCCAACCGAGCAGCAGATCATTCACGTAAAATGAAAGATGAGCGGGAAAAATGGGCACGTATCCGGATCATCATGATCGGGACGGTTTTCGGCCTGATCTTCCTGAATGTTGTCGGACGGTCGTTCTACCTCCAGATACTTCAGCATGAAATCCTCGAAAAAAAAGCCGACAAACAGCACCAGCACAAAATTGACCTTACCCCGGCTCGCGGCAGCATTCTTGATCGAAACGGCACCACACTTGCGGAATCCATTCATATGGATTCCTGCTATGCCGAACCACGAAGAATAAAAGACGTTACTGGAACCGCCGCCGTGCTGTCTCCGATTTTGGGAATTCCGAAAGGTGAACTGGTTACCAAATTGTCCGTCAACAAATCGTTCATCTGGGTTGAGCGCTGGTTGGCACCCGAGGTCGCGCTCCGGGTTAAAAACATGAAGCTTCCCGGTATCGGGTTTGCTCCGGAATCAAAGCGCTTTTACCCCAATATGGAGATTGCGGCACATGTAGTCGGTTTCACCGGTCGTGACCCGAACGGACTGGAGGGAATCGAGCGAAAATACGACAGCACTATCCTCGGCAATACCGGCTATATGATCACTGAGCGTGACGCTCTCGGCAGAAATATCGCAATAATGGATACTGTCATAAAGGATTCGTCCCCCGGTAAAAGTGTCATCCTGACACTTGACAAGACGATTCAGTTTATCGCCGAAAAAGAGTTGGCAAAAGCCGTAACGGACAGCAAGGCCAAGGGGGGTATGGTGCTGGTTATGGAATCAGACACCGGCAAAGTCCTGGCAATGGCCAACTATCCGACCTTCAATCCGAACGCATATTCGCGCTATTCACTCGCCGAATTGCGGAATCATGTCGTGGCAGACAGCTTTGAACCCGGATCCACGTTCAAGGTGTTTACCATTGCAGCAGCGCTTGATTCAAATACAGTTAAAGAATCGGACATATATAATTGTGAAAATGGCTCCTATCGCATTGCCGGCAGGACAATCCATGATGATCATCCTCATTCACGGCTGACTGTCTCAGAAATAATAAAATATTCCAGCAATATCGGCTCGGCAAAAATCGGCTTCAAAATGGGTGAGGGCAAGCTATCCTCCTATCTGCGCAATTTCGGTTTTGGCGCGCGCACCGGCATAGATCTGCCGGGAGAGGCTGTCGGAAACCTGAAAAAGCACTCCTACGTAATAGATCTGGCAACGACTTCATTCGGGCAGGGCGTTTCACTGTCAGCTATCCAACTGACGACGGCGCTCTCGGCCATCGCGAATGGCGGCAACATGATGAAACCATATCTGGTGGAACAGATTCTTGACGACAACGGCGCGGTCGTCCAGAAATTCGAGCCACAGATCGTGAGACGCGTCATTTCTCCGGAGACCGCCCTGAAAGTAACCAAAATGATGGAAACGGTTACCGGTGAAGGGGGGACCGGAACAAAAGCCGCCCTGGATGGCTATCGGGTGGCGGGAAAAACGGGGACGGCACAGAAGGTTGATCCGGTTACTCATACCTACTCGTCCAAGCGCATCGGCTCATTTGTCGGCTTCGTCCCTGCTGACAAGCCAAAGCTGACCATCGCCGTTATTATTGATGAGCCGCAAGGCATTAAATACGGCGGCATTGTAGCTGCACCGGCATTCCGCGAAATTGCACAGAATTCGCTGGCATACCTGAAAATACAACCAACTCTGCCTCTCACCGCCAAGGTGAAACCTGGCGACACAAAGGTTGCTGCCACGGTGGCAGATGATTATGAGTCAGAGGATTTTGTGTCCGATGATGGTGAGGAGAGTTCTATCGAAGGTGAAGTCATGCCGAATTTCCAAGGCATGAGCATGCGCCGGGTGCTGCAGGTAATGGAAAAACGCGGCATCAACATCAGATTGATCGGCAGCGGTCGGGCGGCAGAGCAAAGTCCGCCGCCCGGGCAAAAAATCCGGGGAGATGGCAAAGTCTGGATAAAGTTTACCCCTTCAGCGTGAAGCTGAAAGCGCCTGCCGGGTAACCGGCGGGTTTTACCGTTTTTAAGGAGAACCGATGACACTGCGTGAGTTGCTCGAAAAACTGCCTGACGCTGAAATTCACGGCGACTCATCCGTCAGTATCACCGGACTGACCTGCGACTCGCGCGCAGCTCAGTCCGGTACGCTCTTTTTTGCTCTGCGCGGCGTACAGGCAGATGGACACCGCTATATCGAACAGGCCGTTGCCGCCGGCGCTGCGGCGGCGATTCTTGAGGACGCTTCGTCCGCGCCGGACGGCCTCCCCTGGGTCAAGGTTTCAGACGGACGCGCCGCGATGGGTTTGATAGCGGCACTTTTTAACGGTGACCCGACGGCAGGAAAACCACTGATCGGCATAACCGGCACAAACGGGAAGACAACCACAACCTATCTGATTGAAGCAATCCTGGCCGCTGCAGGGCTTCAGGCGGCAGTACTCGGCACCATCAGTTACCGCTGCGGCACAACAACCATTGCGGCGTCTCACACAACTCCTGAATCAACCGAGCTGCAGCGGGCTTTCAAACAGTTGGGTGATACCGGTGCCCAGGCCTTCGTTATGGAGGTTTCCTCTCACGCGCTGGAGCAGAAACGGGTCGATGGCTGCCACTTTGATGTGGGCATTTTCAGCAATCTCACCCGTGACCACCTCGATTACCACGGTACGATGGCAAATTATCTGGAGGCCAAATGCCGGCTCTTTGCGGAGCTGCTGCGACCATCAGATGAAAAGCCGCGTCGAAGAGCCGTCATCAACATGGACGACCCCTCCGGGGAAAAAATTGCCGCACGCTGCGCCTGTCCGGTGATCTCGTTCGGGATTCAGAGCTGCTGTGATGTACGGCCGACAGCCGTCGAGTCGTCAGTTAACGGCATACAGGCAACAGTGATGACGCCGGCCGGAACAGTGGCATTTACCTCAAAGCTCCTGGGGCATTTTAATCTATCCAACATTCTCGCTGCCGTCGCTGCCGGAGTAGCACTTGAGCTACCGCTTTCAGCGATAAAGCAGGGAATTGAAAACCACACCACTGTGCCGGGGCGCATGGAGCGTGTTGAAAACGGGGCCGGTGTCACCTGCCTGGTTGACTACGCTCATACGGGAGACGCACTGGAGAATGTCCTGGCCACGCTGAAAGAAATTGCCACGGGAAGAATCATCACCGTTTTCGGCTGCGGTGGCGACCGTGACAACGGCAAACGCCCGATCATGGGGAGAATTGCTGCTACCATGAGCAATCTGGCTATCGTCACATCGGACAATCCGCGCACCGAGGATCCATTTGATATTCTGTCGCAGGTTAAAGCTGGTATAACGCCGCTCGGCCTCTACGAATACCGGTCTGATGAACTGACCGGCAGCTTCACGGCTAACGGCTTTGTGGTTATCGAAAACCGGCGCGACGCCATCCGGTTCGCTGTCCGAATTGCACAGCCGGGAGACATCATTCTGCTGGCAGGCAAGGGGCATGAGGATTATCAGATCATCGGCACAGCAAAATACCATTTTGACGACCGGGAAGAGGCAGCTGCTGCCTTTACGGAGAACGTACCGTAATGTTTACCATACATGACATAGCCCTCGCCACTAACGGCCGGATTATCGGCCCTGATGCCGGAGAGATCACCGGCATATCAACCGACTCCCGCAGTGTCACCTCCGGCCAGCTGTTCATACCGTTGCGCGGTGAGCGTTTTGATGGCCATGCGTATATCGATGAGATCGCAAAAAAGGGCATCACCACTGTTCTGGTCGAGGAACAATGGCTGAAGGATCACACCGTCAGCACTGCGCTTACCTGTATAGCGGTCAAGAACAGCCTGACCGCACTGGGTGATCTTGCCGCTGACTGGCGCCGCCGCTTCGATATCCCGATCATCGGAGTCACCGGCAGCAACGGCAAAACAACGGTTAAAGAGATGCTGGCAACAATCCTTGAGTTAACCGGACCGGGGCTCAAAACCTCCGGCAACCTCAATAACCTGATCGGCCTGCCGCAGATGTTGTTCCAGCTCCGGCCTGAGCATCGCTGGGCGGTTCTGGAGATGGGCATGAGCGAACCGGGTGAAATCGAACGCCTCGCTGCAATCGCCGTCCCGCATGTCGGGATCGTTCTTAATGCCATGCCGGCTCATCTGCAGACAATGGGAACGGTCGATGCGATCGCCGCCGCCAAGGGTGAATTACTGCATCGCATCAGTGATGGTGGGCTGGCTGTCGTCAACGCCGATGATTCCCGGGTCGCTTCACTCTCTCAAAATGCCTCCGCCCGACGCATCAGCTTCGGTATTGATCGCGGTGAAGTGCGTGCCAGGGAAATTGAGCCGATGGGGATAGAGGGGCAAAAATTCCTACTCTGCACACCTTATGGCGAGTCCGTTGTGTATCTGAAAGCCTGCGGTCGGCACAATGTCTATAACGCACTGGCGGCTACCGCTGCGCTTCTTGAAAAAGTCGCACTACCGGCTATCGTCTGCGGCCTCGAGGCGTTTACCCCGTATACAGGTCGTTTCCAGATCGAGCGCATGGACGGTATTACATTCATAAATGACAGCTACAACGCCAATCCTGCTTCCACAAAGGCGGCACTGGAAACGCTTGCCCAGATTGCCGGGAAGGGACATCGCATCGCCGTTCTTGGTGATATGCTGGAATTGGGTGAGCAGGAGTCTGAGGCTCATCTGGGTGTCGGTGCCGTTGCCGGACGAAATATTGATCGCCTCTACCTGATGGGAAAGCTGATGACAAAATACACCGCCGAGAGTGCCATTCGTGTTGAGATGCCTGCAGAATCCGTTGTCTGCTGTGCGAGCCACAGGGAAATTGCCGAACAGCTGCACGGTTCTTTGACAGAAGGTGACGTGATTCTATTCAAGGGTTCCCGTGGGATGGCCATGGAAAACGCAGCGGCTGAACTGAAGCGCCTCATCAAAGGGGAATAACTCCATGCTCTACCATATTTTTTATCCGCTGGCGGCCAACGTCAAGCTGTTCAACATATTCAAGTATCTTACCTTCCGCACCATCTACGCAATGATTACGGCCTTGATTGTCTGTTTCGTCCTTGGCCCCTGGATCATCCGCAAACTCGAGTCACTGCAGGCCCGTCAGGTCATTCGCACTGACGGCCCGGAATCTCATCTGCAGAAACAGGGCACCCCGACTATGGGAGGCGTGATAATCCTGGCCGCAATCGTCATCCCTACCCTGCTCTGGGCCGATCTCACCAATCAGTACATCTGGCTCACGCTGTTCATTACCATCGGCTACGGCATCATCGGCTTTGTGGATGACTACAAAAAGATCGTCAAGAAAAACACCAAGGGATTGTCCGCCCGTCAGAAAATGTTCTGGCAGATTGTCCTTGCGGGATCAGTAGCCGTTTTTCTCTTTCTCAAGCCCGGCTTCAGCGAAGAGCTTTTTTTCCCGCTATTCAAAAGATTCCATCCCGACCTCTGGATCTGGTTTATCCCGTTTGCCACGCTAGTTATTGTCGGCGCAAGCAACGCGGTCAACCTGACCGACGGGCTTGACGGGCTTGCCATCGGCCCGGTGGCGATCAACGCCGCCACCTATATGCTCTTTTCTTACGTCGCGGGACATGCAACCCTGTCTGCCTACCTGCAGATTCCGCGTGTGGTCGGTGCCGGTGAACTGGCGGTATTGTGCGGCGCAATGGTAGGAGCGGGACTCGGTTTCCTCTGGTACAATTCTTATCCGGCTGAGGTTTTTATGGGGGACGTCGGTTCTCTGTCACTCGGTGGAACGCTTGGTACTATCGCGGTGCTGACCAAACAGGAAATCCTGCTGGTAATTGTCGGGGGCATCTTTGTGGTCGAGGCACTGTCGGTTATCTTCCAGGTCGGCTCATACAAATATCGTGGCAAGCGCATCTTCCGCATGGCGCCGATTCATCATCATTTTGAACTGAAGGGGGTTGCGGAACCGAAGATCATTGTCCGTTTCTGGATCATCAGTATCATCCTGGCGCTGGTGGCGATTTCGACACTGAAGATGAGGTGAAGTTCAAGATGGTTTTTGATGCGATTTGGCAGTTAATGGCGCCACCAGATCCAAAGAAAAAGCGGGCGATCGGGTTTGGGAGAGTATAATGGAGGCAAGCTTGAACTACATAAAATTGCGAAGATTTTTTCAGGCAGCATTGTTATTGGTAATCATTGCTTTGATGTGGGGTTGCGGAAACGGTGGAGGCTCTGCGTCGAACGAAGTCGTCAGCAAAAATGCACTCTCCATATCCCCTTCAAGTAGCGGTGAATACGCCATCCGCGGTGACAATATGGAGGATGCTGCCGGCATAGAATTGACCATCAGCTATGATATAGCAACCCTGTCTTCACCCACTGTAACCCAAAGCGGGTTCATTTCCGGTGCAATGATGGCGACCAACACAATCACTCCTGGTAAAATCAAAATTGCTATTATCAGTACCAAGGCAATTTCAGGTAATGGTCAGATCGCTACAGTTTCTTTCGCAACAGTAACTGGTACAGGAAATGTTTCAATAACATCTGTCACTATGATCGACACTAAGGGTGCGCCAATACCCTGAATATACTCGGAATAAAAATGATGAGTGGTAGCGATTCGTGACGTTTGTGGCGATTTCGACTTTGAAGATGCGGTAGCGCCTAAAAGTATTGATCAAAGTATTACTATGGATTATACTAAGACAGAATGGAGGTATAACCATGCTCGCCATAAAAACTGCCATCTCAATTGAAAAGGTTATTTTTGATCAAGCCGAGAAAGTGGCGCAAGCAATGAAAGTGTCGCGGAGCAAACTGTTTGTACTGGCACTTCAGGAGTTCCTCGAACGCCAGAAAAACAGGGAGTTGCTTGCGCAAATAAATGCGGCATACTCCGATCAGCCTGATGCCACGGAACAGACCCTGCGCAAAAGCCAACGTCGTCAACATCGACGGATTGTGGAGAGTGAATGGTGATCAATCAAGGGGACATTTACTGGATAGAGTTAGACGAACCGGCAGGTTCGGAACCAGGCTTCAGACACCCCCACGTTATTGTGCAAAATAACCTGTTCAATCGTAGCGCCATCAACACTATTCTCGTCTGTCCCCTCACGACAAATCTTAAACGTGCGAGCGCCCCTGGCAATGTGCTTCTTGACAAAAAAGAATCAAGCCTGCCCAAGCAAAGCGTTGTGAATGTTTCTCAACTGTTCACCGTTGATAAATCACAATTGAACGAATATGTCGGCTCGTTGTCGCCCAAACGGATGGGTGAAATTCTCAAAGGGATCTATTTGGTTCTTGAGCCGCGTGAGGCCGATTGATGGAAATAGCAGACTTCAAAATATTCGATGCACATTTCCATATCATTGACCCCCGTTTCCCTCTGGTCCCCAACAACGGCTACGTACCGGATGCGTTTACCTGTGACAATTACCTGAAACGCATGAAGGGATATCATCTTGCCGGCGGTGCGGTGGTCTCCGGCTCCTTCCAGGAATTTGACCAGAGCTATCTATTGAATGCCCTTGAAGCACTTGGCCCGTCATTCTGCGGTGTAACGCAGATCCCGGCTGACACACCAGATGAGAAAATTATGCGGCTCAACAGGGGTGGAGTGCGTGCGGTTCGTTTCAACCTCAAGAGAGGCGGCTCCGAGCAAGTGCAGCACCTTGACCGGCTGGCGCGCCGCGTCCACGAGCTGGTGGGGTGGCACACGGAATTGTACGTTGATTCGTTGGAACTTGAGGGACTTTACAATACTCTTGCTGCGCTTCCGTCAGTCAGCATAGACCACCTGGGGCTATCAAGCGGGGGATTCAAAACTCTGCTGCGCCTGGTGGAGCGCGGCGTTCATGTCAAGGCAACCGGCTTTGGCCGCGTTGATTTTGTTGTGCCGCGTGCCCTGAAAGAGATATACGCCGCCAACCCGGAGGCGCTGATGTTCGGCACCGATCTCCCCTCCACCCGGGCACCACGACCGTTTCTGGATGAAGATTTGGCACTGGTGTTTGAGACATTGGGAGAAGCAGCCGCACTGAAGGTGTTATACGAAAATGCAGTTACATTTTTTGCCCATAGATGAGGTCAGGTGCAATGATTCTCAGCGATAAAAACGTCCTCGTTGTCGGCCTTGCCAAAACCGGCGTGGCCTGCGCCCGTTTTCTGGCTTCGAAGGGTGCACGGATAACCGTCACCGACATGCGCAGCGAGTCCACCCTTGCGAACCAACTGGCAGAACTCGCAGGCTATGAAATCAAGCGGGAACTGGAACGGCACGACGCAGCGACTTTTCTGGCCAGCGATCTGATCGTGGTATCTCCCGGCGTGCCGATGGACCTGCCGCAACTGGTGGCGGCACAGCATGCCGGACGGGAAATCATCAGCGAGATTGAACTGGCTGCGCGCTTCATCACTGCTCCTCTGGCGGCAATCACCGGCACCAACGGCAAAACGACGACCACCACCATTCTTGGTGCCATCTTCAAACACAACGGCTATCACACCTTTGTCGGTGGCAATATCGGCGATCCGCTCATTGATGTGGCCGCTTCCCATCAGATTGTTGATCAAGTAGTGGCGGAGATCAGCTCGTTCCAACTGGAGTGGATTACCTCGTTTCGCCCCACTGTGGCTGCGCTGCTGAACTTGAGCGAGGATCACCTTGATCGCTATCCAGACTACCAGGCGTATATTGACGCCAAACTGCGGATTTTTGAAAATCAGACTGAGGATGATTTTGCTGTAGTAAATCGTGATGATCCGCTGGTCTGGCAGCATACCCGGGGTCTCAAGGCTGCTCTCTTTCCCTTCAGCAGGAAAGAAGAACTTGATGAGGGGATTTTCTACAATAACGGTGTCATCACCTATCGCCACAACGGTCATGAAGAGTGCTTCCCCACAGCCGCCATCCGCTTGCAGGGGGTGCATAATCTCGAAAACATCATGGCGGCAATGGCATGCGCACTGCTGCTCGGCTGTCGCCCGGATGAGAGCTATGATACTATTCTCTGCTTTGAGGCGCTCCATCACCGCATGGAGTTTGTCCGGGAAGTAAACGGCGTCCGCTACTATGAAGACAGTAAAGCCACCAACGTCGGCAGTGTTGAAAAAGCGCTGGAAAGTTTTACTGATATCACACTCATTGCCGGGGGAAAAGATAAGGGTGGTTCATACGCCCCGCTGGCACCGCTGGTAAAGGAGCGGGTACGGCACCTGATCCTGATCGGCGAAGCGGCCGGCCGGATGGCGCAGGAATTGGGGACACTGACCGATACCTGCCGGGCAGAATCATTGGAAGATGCGGTGCGTCTTGCTGCAGAGGTAACAGGCACCGGCGGAACGGTTCTGATGTCACCGGCCTGTTCAAGTTTTGATATGTTCAAGGATTATGAAGAGCGCGCCCAGCGGTTTATTGCTGCGGTAAGGGCACTATAAATGTTCAAAAAACTGGAGGAATATGATCTGGTGATCATGCTGATGGCCATTGCCCTGACCTGCTTCGGAGTGGTGATGGTGTATTCAGCATCTTCCGTCATGGCCGCCAAGCGTTTTAACGACGGATTCTTCTTTCTCAAACGTCAGGGACTGTTCGCATTTCTCGGTTTTGCGCTTATGCTTGGCACCATGCGGATCAACTATCAGTTCTGGCGCAAGCTGGCCGCACCGATTCTGCTATGCTGTATCGTGCTGCTGGTGCTGGTGTTGATTCCCGGCATTGGGGGCAGCGCAGGAGGGGCTTCACGCTGGATACGGCTTCCCGGGTTTAATCTGCAGCCGTCAGAGATTGCCAAGATCGCCCTGATCATGTACATGGCCTACTCGCTGGACAGAAAGCAGGACAAGATCAAACAACTCGGCCCCGGCTTTGTTTCATACATGCTGATCCTGGTTGTGATGCTGGGGCTCCTGCTCAAGCAGCCGGATATGGGCTCGGCTTTGACTCTCGCTGCCGTTGCCATCATCATGCTCTTTGCCGCCGGTACGCGGCTCGTCTACATCATTTCCATAGTTCTCATGTCGATGCCGTTCATCTATTTTCTGGTCATGAACGTCGCCTACCGCAAACGGCGTATCCTCGCGTTTCTCGATCCGTGGCAGGATCCCCAGAACAGCGGCTTTCAGATCATCCAATCCTGGCTGGCCCTCGGGACCGGCGGCCTGTTCGGCGTGGGACTCGGTGAGGGCAAGCAGAAGCTGTTCTATCTGCCGGAAGCGCATACCGATTTTATCCTCGCCGTTGTTGGTGAAGAGCTCGGTTTTCTCGGCGTGATCGTCATCATCGGCATGTTTTTCCTGCTGGTACAGCGCGCCATGCGTATCGCCGTCGCCGCTCCCGACACATTCGGGCGCTTTCTTGCGCTCGGCATTGCCGTACTGTTCGGCATCGAAGCATCGGTAAATATGTGTGTCGTAACAGGTATGGTGCCGACCAAGGGGCTGGCGCTCCCCTTTATCAGTTATGGCGGCAGCTCTCTGTTAATCAGTCTGTTTGCCGTCGGAATTCTGCTCAATATATCATCGGGACTGAAGATATCCTCCATCAGCCTCAAGGAGGAACAATGAAACTTATTATTGCCGGCGGCGGCACCGGCGGGCATCTCTTCCCCGGTATAGCCGTCGCCGAAGAATTTCTGTCTCGCGATCCGGCCAATGAAGTCATTTTTGTCGGAACCGAACGCGGCATTGAAGCCCGGGCCGTACCAGCCGCGGGCTACCGGCTGGAGCTGATTGCGGCGGCGGGGATTCGCGGCAAGGGGGTGCTCAGCCAGATGAAAGGTGCGGCCATGATGA
The DNA here is from genome assembly GCA_049318985.1 of Desulfuromonadaceae bacterium. Taxonomy (GTDB): domain Bacteria; phylum Desulfobacterota; class Desulfuromonadia; order Geobacterales; family Pseudopelobacteraceae; genus JACRCG01. The sequence continues at coordinate 116,137 of JBMOEI010000001.1, read as the reverse complement.
TGTATGGTTATGCGCAATCGAGAAAAATACTGAAGAGTTTCCGACCGGACATGGTTCTCGGTGTGGGCGGTTACGCTTCTCTGCCGATGGTGCTGGCTTCACGGGGCATGGCGATCCCCCGCTTCATCCATGAACAAAACGCCATTCCCGGCCTGACGAATCGTCTCCTGGCCCGGTTTGCCAGCAAAGTTTTCATCACACTTGAAGAGTCAGCCCGTTATTTTCCCTCCACAGCGACCCAAATGACCGGTAACCCGTTGAGGCGACAAATTTTGGACATGGTCGAAAAGGCAAATCCCCCCTCAATCCCTTTGTCAAAGGGGGGATGCGAACAACGTGAGCAGGGGGGATTTCATCTCTTTATATTCGGTGGCAGTCAGGGTGCCCACGCCATCAATGCCGCCATGATTGAGGCGCTGCCAACATTAAAAGGGAGCCCGATCAATCTGACTTTTACCCACCAGACCGGCGAAAAAGAATATGCCGAAGTTGCTGCTGCCTATCGTGCCGCCGGCGTCGAAGCAACGATCACTCCCTTTATCAGTGACATGGCGGCGGAATACGCGGCAGCAGACCTGATTATCTGCCGCGCGGGCGCCACAACGATTGCAGAGGTTACCGCCTGCGGCAAGGCGTGCCTGTTTATCCCGTTTCCTCACGCTGTAGATGATCATCAACGGCGCAATGCCGAAGCACTCCTCAAGAAGGACGCCTGCTTTATGATGCTGGAGCAGGAATTGACCGGAACAACACTGGCGGAATCAATCCTGACGCTGGCAAACGACCCGGTACTGATTCAGCATACCGGAGATCTGGCCTTCAGCCTGGCGCGCTTGGATGCTGCTAAAATTATTGTAAATGAGATGGTGGCTGCTGCCGGAGTATAGTAGCGGACTGGTTTGCAGACGATAAAGAGAGGACAAAACAATGTACGGAAAAATCGATAAAATCCACTTCGTCGGCATCGGCGGCATCGGCATGAGCGGCATTGCCGAAGTGCTCCTCAATCTGGGCTACAAAGTGTCCGGTTCCGATCTGCGCGGATCAGATATCACCGAACGTCTGGCCGGTCTGGGCGCAGAAATCGGTATCGGCCACACTGCCGACAACCTGAAAAATGTCGATGTCGTGGTAATATCTTCTGCAGTTCATGACGACAACCCCGAGGTGATTGAAGCCAGGAAACTGCATGTGCCGGTCATCCCGCGCGCCGAGATGCTGGCTGAACTGATGCGCATGAAATACGGCATCGCCATTGCCGGGACTCACGGCAAAACCACCACAACTTCAATGGGTGCTGCTATTCTTGGCCATGCCGGCATTGATCCAACGGTTGTCATCGGCGGCAAGCTGAATGCCATCGGCACCAATGCCCAGATCGGCCAGGGGAAATTCCTGCTTGCCGAGGCGGACGAATCTGATGGCTCCTTTCTGATGCTTTCACCGACTATCGCCGTTGTTACAAATATCGACGCCGACCATCTCGACCACTATTCCGGCATCGAAGAGATCAAGGACACTTTTGTCGAGTTTATCAACAAGGTGCCGTTTTACGGCCTCGCCGTACTCTGTCTCGATGACAAAAACATCCGCGAAATTCTGCCCCGCGTCAAAAAACGCTACATGACGTACGGTCTGTCGGCCCAGGCGGATATTCGTGCCACTCACATCAGGCATGACGGTTTTCAGACGTCATTTGTCGCCCATTTCAAAGGGTACCGACTGGGTGAAATTACCTTCCCGATGCCGGGACCACATAACGTTCTGAACGCAATGGCCTGCATCGCCGTGGCCCTTGAACTGGATGTGCCGTTTACCGCTATTCAGGAAGGCTTTGCGGAATTCAGCGGCGTCGGACGGCGCTTTACCGTCAAGGGAGAACCAAAGGGAATCATGGTTGTCGATGACTATGGCCATCACCCCGCCGAAATAAAGGCGACACTGTCAGCGGCCCGTCAGGGATGGCCGGAGCGCCGCATCGTGGCTGCATTTCAGCCGCATCGCTACAGCCGCACCCATGAACTGTTCAATGAGTTCGTCACCGCCTTCTACGATGCCGATGTACTGATTTTAACTGACGTGTACTCTGCCGGCGAGCAACCGGTACCCGGGGCATCATCAGAACGTCTTGCAGCAGAAATCCTGCGCCATGGCCAGAAAGACGTGACCTGGATTTCTAATCGCGAACTGATTCCAGAGCATCTCGCCGGAGTCGTCCGTGAAGGCGACATCGTCATAACCCTGGGGGCCGGCAACATCTGGCAGCAGGGTGAAGCACTGGTAACGTTGCTCGGAGAGCGGAACTGAAGTCTGCCGGGATAGAAATACGCGGCCAGCTGCTGCGAGCGGAGCCGATGAGCCTCCATACCTCGCTTAAGGTCGGTGGCCCGGCCGATATATTTGCCATTCCGGAGGATGTGGAAGATCTCGAGGTTCTGCTGTCATGGCTCGGTGAGCAGAACATTCCTTGGCTGACAATCGGCAGGGGGTATAACCTGCTGGTGCGCGACAAGGGGATTCGTGGAGCGGTTATTTCTCTGGAACGGTTTTCCCGGATTTCTTCCGCCGGTGGTTCGCTTATTAAAGCTGAAGCGGGCGCTGAAAATCTTGCGGTAGTCCGCTTTGCACAGAAAGCAGGATTGGGAGGAATCGGTTTTATCTCCGGTATTCCCGGGACTATTGGCGGGGCGATCAAGATGAACGCCGGGGCGTACGGCGAAGGGATTCTGGAGCGGACGGAACTGTTGACGCTGCTGCGCGGCGGAAATATTCACGATTTCAGAATGAAAGAGCTTGATTACGGCTACCGTCATCTTAAACTTCAGGAGGGTGACATAGTTCTTGCGGCACTTTTTAAACTTGAAGAACGTGAAGCACATCATACAGAAGAAGAGATTCGTAATGATAGCGACCTGCGTCGTGCCAAGCATAACGTCGGTTATCCGAGTGCGGGATCATTCTTCAAAAACCCGCAGGGGCAGGCAGCGTGGCGCCTGATTGATGCTGCGGGAATGCGTGGCGCACGTGTCGGTGGAGCACAGTCATCCGAAGTCCACAGCAATTTTCTGATTAATACCGGCGGAGCAACTGCCCGGGATTTTTTAAATCTGGCAGAACGCATAATAAATGCCGTTTTTGCAACATCCGGCGTGACACTTGAGGCAGAAGTGCGTATAGTGGGCGAAATTTAACCAATGCCTTTGTACGTTGAACTGACAGGAAGGTTTTCCGCATGATGAAAACAAAAATAATCGGTGTCCTGTTTGGTGGGCTGTCAGCCGAGCGAGAGGTTTCATTGAAGAGCGGTACTGCTGTCCATCAGGCACTTGTTACGCAGGGGTACAACGCGGTCGCTATTGATGTCGGGCGCGATTTGGCCGAGGTACTGAAGCGTGAAGGGGTGGAAGCAGCTTTTATTGCCCTGCATGGTCGCTATGGTGAAGATGGCTGCGTACAGGGCCTGCTGGAACTGCTGCAGATCCCGTATACCGGATCCGGCGTGCTGGCCAGCGCCCTGGCCATGCACAAACTGTACAGTAAGCAGTCCTTTGCCGCAAGTGGCATTCTGACTGCACCATTTCGGTGTTACCGACGCGGGGAAACGGTTGGTCTGGCGGATCTCCCCTTCGGCCTGCCGCTCGTTGTTAAACCGGTACAGGAAGGCTCTTCGGTCGGTGTCTCCATCGTTAAAGCAGAATCACAGCTGGCAGCAGCTCTTGAAGAGGCTTTCCGGCATGACGATGAAATACTAGTGGAACAGTATATCAAGGGGCAGGAGGTACAGGTCGGCATACTCAGCGATAAACCGGTAGGTGCCATCGAGATTGTCCCGAAAAACGAATTCTACGATTTCGAAGCTAAATACACCGATGGCATGGCAGAGCATATTTTCCCTGCGCGCCTGGAACCGTCTCTGTATGAAAAGGCACAGCAGGTCGGCCTCGCAGCACATCGCGCACTCGGATGCAAAGGCTACAGCCGCGTAGACCTTTTGGTGACTCCTGCTGGAGACTGTTACGTCCTTGAGGTAAATACACTGCCGGGAATGACCGCCCTCTCACTGATGCCCGAGATTGCGTCGAAAGGTGCGGGGTTATCATTTGAAACCCTGGTTTCACATATAATTGAATCAGCGTCACTTTCGGTTATGGCGAACTAGCAGATGCGGGATTTCGCAAAATCTACATATAAGCGCAAAAATGTGGCGCGAAATAAAGTAAAAATTCAACGGAAGCCGATTGATTTCAAAAAATATCTGCGCCCGCTGAAGATGGTCATCACCGGATTGGCACTCTTTACACTTACGAGCGGTATCCTGTATGGCACATACCGGACCATATCAAAGGTAACCCTGTTTTCACTCAAGTCGATTGAAGTCTCCAGTGCCAAGCATCTTACCCGTGAGGAAATACTCGGACTGGCAGGCATTGAGCCGGGTAAAGATCTCCTCCGCATGAATCTGAAGAGTATGGGTGAACATATTCTTCAGAACCCCTGGGTGGAAACAGTGCGCATTAATCGATATTTTCCTGATACGGTTTCCATTGTCATTGCTGAACGGGAACCGGTTGCCATTGTCAACATGGGGTTTATTTATTATCTCGATAAGAAAGGGAACGTGTTCAAGGTCCTTACTCAGGGAGATAAGCTTGATTTTCCCGTCATCACCGGTTTTAACGAGGAAGAACTTGGCAATGATCCAAAAGGGACGAAAGAGGCGCTTGTGATGACCTGCGATCTCCTGAAAATATTACAGGAAAAAGGCGCATTTATCCTTGCGGATGTATCAGAGATTCATTACGATAAGGGTTACGGTTTTACCCTGTTCACTGCATCCGGAGCGCTGCCTGTCAAGGTCGGTTCGGGAGATTTTCCTGCGAAAATAGAACGTTTTGCACGCATCTACCGGGACCTGTTGGTGCAGTTGCCGTCAATTCATTATATCGACCTCGACTACAACGACAAAATAATCGTCAAAAAAAGCTAGGTATCACATTTATATTTATGCAGCAGGAGGAGAGTGGTATGTCAGCAACAAAACGGGATAATCTGATCGTCGGCCTCGACATCGGTACAACCAAGATTTGCGCTATTATCGGCAATGTCACGGAAGACGGTATCGATATTGTCGGTATCGGGACCAGTATTTCCAGCGGTTTACGAAAAGGTGTAGTCATCAACATTGAAAGCACCGTAGGAGCCATCAGAAAAGCCATTGAGGAAGCTGAATTGATGGCCGGTTGCGAGATCAAGTCAGTGTACGCCGGCATTGCTGGCGGACATATCAAAGGATTGAACTCCAACGGCGTTATTGCGATCAAGAATCGTGAGGTCTCACAAGAGGATGTGCGGCGGGTTATTGATGCTGCCAAAGCGATCAGTATCCCGATGGACAGGGAGGTTCTTCACATCCTGCCACAGGAATTCATCATCGATGATCAAGATGGCATACGCGAGCCGCTCGGCATGAGCGGAGTCAGACTTGAAGCAAAAGTACATATCGTCACCGGTGCTGTGGCGAGTGCCCAGAATATCGTAAAGTCGTGCAACCGGGCCGGCCTGGATGTCGCAGACATCGTGCTGGAACAGCTGGCATCATCCCATGCGGTGCTTTCCGAAGATGAAAAAGAGCTCGGCGTCTGTATGGTAGATATTGGTGGCGGTACTACGGATATTGCCATTTTTTCTGAAGGGGCGATAAAATACACATCCGTAATTTCGCTCGGAGGTAACCAGCTTACGAATGATATTGCCGTCGGCTTGCGTACTCCGTTTGCCGAAGCTGAAAAGATCAAGCAGAAACATGGCTGCTGTCTCGCTTCACTGGTTGGCAAGGAAGACAAAATTGAGGTGCCGAGCGTGGGCGGTCGCAAACCCCGCGAACTCTCGCGTAACGTCCTCTGTGAGATTCTTGGTCCCCGTATGGAGGAGATTTTCGCCCTCGTTAACCGGGAGATCATCAAATCAGGGCTGGAAGACTCTATTGCGTCAGGAGTTGTCATTACGGGTGGCTCCAGCATCCTGGAAGGGATTCCGGAGTTGGCGGAGCAGATCTTCAATCTCCCGGTACGACGCGGTCTCCCGCAAAAAATCGGCGGATTGGTTGATGTTGTGAAGTCCCCGGTATATGCCACCGGTGTCGGTCTTGTCATTTACGGAAGCCGCAACTCTGGTGCTCGTGAGTTTCCTGCCAACAGACCGGACACAAACCTGTTCGGCTCTGTTTTTGGACGGATGAAGGGATGGTTCCGCGAATTTTTTTAGTCCGTTAGTTAAATGATGAATTTAAGCTGAAAAATTTCTAAAAAGTTCTGAAAGGAATAGGTATGGGATTAATTATCGGGCTGCTGATTGCGCTTTTCTGTATCGTTCAGATCGTCGACTGCCTTAAAAGCAATTTTTCTGGATACAACAAGATAATCTGGATTCTTGTTCTAATCTTCCTCGGGCCTATCGGAGCCATTATCTACTATTTTGTCGGGAAAGATCAGAAGATCTCTTGACTTTCTTCGTGTGATCAATGATCCGAAGGAACTGGTGGCGTTTAAAAAGTGAAGATAATTCCTTTGAATTGCGTCACTTCAGGGCATTCAGTCTCTCCTGAGCAATCTTTGCGTTTGGCGACCCGGCATATTTTCTGATAACTTCTTCGTACAATTTTACCGCATGCTCTCTGTTGTTCTGTTTTTCTTCAAACTGAGCTGTTTCAAGCTGCTGCTTCCCCTGGTCACCGGTGCATGAGGTCAGGGACGCGCAGCAGACAGCCACCAGAATCAAGATGTATTTTTTCATGTAAACCCCCTTATCAAGTTGACATATCGAGTGAATTTTTCCCTGCCTGGCATCAGCAATTTCTTCAGAAAGACACCGGCAATCCGCCATAACGACTGGACTCAAAACAGAGCTTCCGTGTGACCGCCCCCCAGGGCTTACGTTGCGCAATCAGATCCAGCAACAACAAGCCGTCGTTGACCAAGCGCCCCCCCAGCACATGCACTCCACGAGCGAAGAGCGGGTCAGGAAAATAGCCGGCAGTCGGGCCGAGCACAGAAATATGTTCGGCTGCACTGCAGTGCAACAGCACCTCATCAAGGGTGTCGTTCTGCACGGTCGTGCCGGTACACAACACCTTGTTACAGCCGTTCAGCGCTTTTACATCCAGAGTAACAGGAAACTTCGGGTATCGTTCGATGAGGTGGGCGTTTTTCTCAACGATGACCAGCTCGGCTTCGGTGTCCCGAAGATATTTTAGAAGGGGCGGAAAGAATCCTACCATGCCTACCCGGTCTCCAGCGCCAATCTGCATCAGGCCCAGTGAATCGGTGGCGTCACCGGGGGCGTTCCCGGTAAGTCGCATCACCTGCTGGCAAATGGCGTTAATCGCAGCAAGTCCCAGCATGTTCCGGACAGGATCACTCCCGCCGAAGGCCTCAACATACCGCTCAGGGCGGCATCCGACAAATTTCTCCGGCATCAGGGCACTGTAGTTCTCAGCGCTGCTGTCGGGAATAAGCACGTAACTTATCCCCCCTGCACCCCCCTCTAGCGCCATGGCCATAAACTCACAGTCTTTGGGCTGGCCACCCGGAAAAAAGGGTGGAAAGACGACCCCGGCCACCTTTTGAATAGAAAATCGGGCTGCAAGTCCCAGCGCCATATCACGCATTTCAGTCATGATACTCATCTGTTACCTCATGGAGAGGATAAGATTATAGAGCTTGTTTTTTCAGAAGGCTGAAAAGTACACTTGGTGCAAAGTAGTGTCAACGCAATTTCACGTGTCCGCTCTAGAGAGACATAAATAAACAATAATCAAGTATATTTTTTAATTGTCTTGCATTATAGTACCGCTTAATCTCCTTGGAGGTACTGCTCATCATGTCGTATTTCGTCCATATGGTTCTCCTGATCAGTCTCTTTGGCATTTTTCCTGTACCGGCGTCAGCCCAGGATGCCTCCTCCTCTCCGAATCCTATTGAACAACTGCTGAATACTGAGGTTACCACCGTGACCGGCGCCAGCAAGTATCAGCAGGAATTGACCGATGCCCCGGCCTCTGTTGCCATTGTTACCTCTGACGATATCCGCAAAGGTGGTTTTCGCAATCTGGCTGAGATTTTGAACTCTGTAGGCGGCTTCTACACTACCTATGTCCGCAGTTTTCACAATATCGGCGTGCGCGGTTTCAGCCCATTGGGAGATTTTGGGACGCGGATTCTGCTGATGGTGGATGGCCACCGTATGAATGACGGACTCTTTGAAGCGGCCCCGCTGGGTAGTGACTTTCCGGTTGATATCGATCTTATCGACCGAATTGAAATCATCCGCGGCCCGGGATCGTCACTTTATGGTACTGATGCCTTCCTGGCGGTTATCAACGTTATCACGCGCAGCAGCACTGACATCAAAGGAGCGGAGCTCTCTGCCTCTGGTGGCAGCTACAATTCCTGGACCGGACGGGGTACTATCGCTGGTAAATCTCGTAACGCTGTTGAAACGCTCCTCTCGGGCAGTTTTCTGAATTCGTCCGGCCAGCAGCAACTCTCGTTTCCGGAATACGCAGCAACCAACAACGGTATTGCCCACAACCTTGATGGCGAAAATTCCTGGAATCTGTTGGCCAAAGTCGCATGGCAAGACTTCTCCCTGCTTATGCTGCACCAGACCCGCGATAAATCGGTCCCGACTGCTCATTATGGATCCATCTTCAATGATTCAGAGGGAGCGGTAGGCGATCAACATTCCCTGGTAGGACTTACCTATACTCATTTCGGCGGTTGGGCTGATCTGAACGCCCGCTTGACCTACAACCGTTACAAAGTCGACAGTAACTATCCTTTGCTCGACAACGCCGGTTTGTACACCCTGAATCGGGACGACAATCTTGGTGAGTGGCTTGATAGCGACATGTTTGCAACCAAACTGATTGGTGACCATCTGTTGACGGTCGGAATGGAATTCCGCTGGCAGTTCACCGAGTATATGCATAATTATGACGATACTCAACCGCTGGCGGGATTGGAGCTGAATAATCGTAGTCTGGTCCAGGGGTATTATCTGCAGGATGAATATCATATTCTGCCGCAGCTGATCCTGTATGCCGGTATGCGGATTGATAACTACGATAATTTCGGTACCACATATAACCCCAGGACGGCCTTAGTCTGGAAACCCCGGAAAAGCACGGTTCTGCGCCTAACCTATGGCGAAGCCTTCCGGGCCCCTAATGCGTATGAACAATATTATGCTGACGGAGCCTATCAAAAGGGGAATCCGGATCTGAATCCTGAGAAGATCCGGACAATCGAAGTCGGCTGGGATCAGTACTTCGGAGAAAATATCCGTACCACAGCTACCGGCTTCTATACCCGTATTTCGGAACTGCTGGAACAAGTTACCGACAGCGACGGTCTGCTGTTTTATAAAAATCAGAACAAGGTGGAGTCGAAAGGGGTGGAACTGCAGGTCGAGGGAAAGTGGGAAAGTGGTTTCTGCGGGCGTCTGAGTTACAGCTATCAGGAATCTCAATACCAGGGGACCGATAAACGCCTGGCCAATTCACCGCACACCCTCGTGAAAGGGACTGTTACCGCGCCTCTGCCGCTGCCAAAAAGCTTTGCAACCTTTGAGATGCTCTCAGGCAGTTCCCGACTTAATGCCAACCAGGAGAAGATTGGCGGTGCCACCATCTTCAATCTGACTCTGCTGAACCGTGACCTGCTGCACGGCCTCGACCTCTCTGCCTCGGTCTACAATCTGTTTGATAAACAGTATTCTGCTCCGGCAGGGCCGGAACACTTTAATTTTCTCAACGAAAGCCTGCGGGAAATCCCTCAGGACGGTATCTCTTTCCGTATGAAAGCCACCTATCGGTTCTAACCATGAAGTTGCGCGTGTTAACCATGCTGCTGCTTTTCGTCCTGCGGTCAACCTCCTCCCTGGGGCAAGGGGACGTGGTTCCGCAGGAATACCAGATAAAGGCCAAATATCTCCTCAACATGCCGCTTTTTACCGAGATGCCGTCTCAGCCTAAAAAGGGCTCATCGTTTACGATCTGCCTGATTGGTGATACTCCTCTTGAAAGCGTCCTGGAAGCATCCAGGGGAAATCTGATCAATAACCGCCCCCTGACTCTCCAAAAGGTAGAAAATCTTAGCCAGATAGGCAGTTGCCAGATGCTTTTCATCGGCTCATCCGAGCGCCATCGTCTACAGGTTTTACTACCTGAAGCCCAGCGTCGTGGAATTCTTACCATCAGCGACATGCGTGATTTTGCCCGACTGGGGGGGATGATAAGCCTGCAGACCGTCAACAACCGGGTCACCTTCGACCTTAATCTGTCCGCCGCAGACAGGGCATCTATCACGTTCAGCACGCATCTGCTGAAATTAGCCCGTGATATCATCAAATGATCCTATGAAAACCATTGAGCGCATATTCCGGTTGGTCGCCAGCTTCCGCAGCAAGCAGCTCCTTGTGATTATGCTGGCATGCTCCATCGTGCTGGTGACCACCACGAGTTGCTTCCTGGCCTTCAGCTATCTCTCTTTCAATCACGAAAGCCGGGTGCGGCTTGAAGCGCTGGGGGATATACTGGGGGCGGATATTAGCGCGGCACTGGCATTTGGCGATTATCCGGCCATCGCCAAGTCGCTTGAGGCTCTCCGGGCCGATTCGTCTGTGAAGCAACTCTTCGTCCTGAATGAGCGCGACCAGATAAGCGCCTATTATCATCAAAAACTCGAAGTGGTACCCGACAATGTACAACAACGCCTGAGTACCTTGCGCTCCGAAGTCCGAAGCCCATACATTGTCGACGTGAGCCCGGGGATAGAAAAAACCATCAGCAGGGACGGCAATCGTCTGGGCACCATTTTAATTGAACAGGACGAGCGGATAATTATCAAACAAATAGCGGTTACCGCCGTAATCAGTGCGGTGATTCTGCTCTTTACCCTCGGACTCAGCTACGCACTGGCCAATCGTTTTCAACGGGTTATCACCGATCCGCTGACCGCTATGGCCGTGACCATGCAGGAGGTGAGTGCCACCAGGGACTATTCTCAACGGGTCTCTTCCTGTGACACTGACGAGATGAACCTCCTGGCTGAGCGCTTCAACGAGATGCTAACGGAAATCGAGAAACGGGATGTAGAACTGCTGGAACGCCAGGACCAGCTGCACCACATGGCCAACTATGATACCCTGACCGGTCTGCCGAATCGGGCACTGTTCAACGACCGCCTCGAACAGGCTCTGCTTCTCGCTGCGAGAACCGGCGAAGGAGTGGCAGTGTTGTTCATTGATCTGGATAATTTTAAGGCTATAAATGATACCCATGGCCACTGTACCGGAGATCTGCTTCTGTTGGAGGCCGCTGCCCGGCTTGCTTCCGGAACTCGTGTCAGCGATACCGTTGCACGCCTGGGAGGTGATGAATTCACGGTTTTTCTAAGGGGCGCCAATACTCCGGAAATTGCCATGCAGGTCGCCCGGAAATATATAGAAAATCTGTATCTCCCTTATGAGATTGAAAACAACCGCTTGTATGTATCAGCCAGCATCGGCATTGCTCTTTTTCCCGAACATGGCGTCACACCGGAAACCCTGATCAAGAACGCCGACGCCGCCATGTACCAGGCCAAAGAAAAAGGCAAAAACAGCGTAGAACTCTTTTCTCAGTCACTGCACGCAAAGTTTTCGGAGCAATTGGGTCTCAGTAACGACCTGCACCGGGCACTGGAACTGGGCGAATTTGAACTCTATTATCAGCCCAGAATAAATCTGGTTCGAAATTCATGGAGTAGTGTTGAAGCCCTGATCCGCTGGAATCATCCGGAAATCGGCCTGGTACCCCCTGACAAATTCCTGGCACTTGCGGAGCAAAACGGATTAATTCTTCCCATCGGAGAGTGGGTACTCCGGGAGGCGTGTCGCCAACTCCGTCAATGGCATTGCCAAGGGTTTTATCTGCCGCGAGTCTCCGTCAACATATCGCCCCTGCAGCTGCAGCGTCAGGATCTGTACGGCATCGTCAGAGATGCCGTGTCATCAAACCATCTCTGTACCAGGTCACTTGAGCTTGAGATCGTAGAAAGTGCCCTGGTAGATAATGTCGGTCACTCCATCAGCATCCTGAAAAAATTGAAGGATATCGGCGTTAAAATCAGTATCGATGATTTTGGCACCGGCTACTCTTCACTTAGTTATCTGCGGACCCTGCCGGTAGATATTCTGAAGATAGACCGTTCATTTATGCTCCACGCTCACGAATCTGACGAGGATAACCGGATGCTTGCCTCCATCATTTCCATGTCTCACAGTATCGGCTTGGAAGTTGTTACTGAGGGGGTTGAGTTGGCCGAGCAGGAACTGCTCCTGAAAAATCATAATTGCCAAGAGGCCCAGGGATATTTTTATTCCCGCCCCTTGCCTGCCACCAAACTCTTACACTGCTTTTTTAACTCCCGGATGTCCCTCGAAGATATGCATGTACACACGATTGGCCACACTAAAGATACGTGCTGTATGCAGACTGATGGGCCGGTTACACCCTGTAGAAATTTACTGTTATAAGGCGCTTGGCGCCTGTTACTTTCTATTCTGCCAGTGAGTTCTTTACCTGGTTTTCCATAAGCTGGTAATTTACTTCATTATAGCCCCGGTACACTCCGGCAATTGTGCCTTTCTTGTTCAGCACCACGTAACAGGGGACACTGAAAATTCCCAGTGTATTCTTGACGACTTTCTCTTCAATAAGGGCCATCGTAAAGCCGATATTGTAATCCTTGATCAATCTCTTAAGATCTTCAATTCCGTACTTGGTACCGTAATGCAGGCCAAGCATTTGAAAACCCTGTTTTTCGTATTTTTTTGTCAATTCATTGAACATGGGTGCCGCCTTTTTGCAGGCGTCACAGGCATCACTGGTAACGGCAATCAACACGACCTTACCGGCATAGCTCGCTTGAGATACTTTTTTCCCGTCAATAGTTGTGGCCTCAAACCCCGGCAGTTTTTTCCCCTTCATCGGAGCCGCAAAAACCAGGCCTGGAATCACCATCAACAGCATTAGCATCGGCAGCAGAACATTCTTCAGCACGGAATTTCTTTGCATACAGGCTTACCTCGTCTTTTCTTTTGATATCAGTATTCTTGAAGGGGGTCATAGCACCGACTCCGGCCCGGTGTCAATCGTAATACAAGGTGCTGTCGGTTATGATTTGCACCGCAGGCAGCTAAATTTCATTTGAAGGGTAAGGTCTCATCGTATATAAAGGCTTGTTACATTCGTCCGGATTACAGAAACACGCCCTCTGGCTGGAGAATCATGTTCCGTCCCTCAACCATTTTTATGTCACTTCTCTTCTCAGGCATCTGTATCGTCTGTTTTCTGTTTGCACACGCGCAGGTGCGGAGTGCGGCAGACCTTCCTCTGTTGAAAAAACATGCCAGACTCGCCGGGCAACTCGGATTAACCGATCTGGCTCTCTGTACCGAAGCACGCTATACCCGTCACCCGTCTCAGTCTGACCGGCATTCGGCATTTCAGGAACATCCCGGCGCACTGGAGCACTTTCCCACCGGAGCGCTCATTCCACCACCAGGAAAAAAACGATGACGCCTGCTCTTGATCGACAGCGCAACATTCTCGACTTTACCCTGAGCAGTCTCTTGCGACGACGCGGCAAACTCCTGTCGCTTGTTTTCATCTACAGCACCGTGGTATTTGTTCTTGCATCCATCATGTTTTTTACCCACGCTCTGCGCCGTGAAGCGCAAATACTTCTGGCCGATGCTCCCGAGCTGGTTGTCCAGCGTATGGTTGGCGGCCGCCATGATCCCATTCCCCTTGAATACGCCGTGGCAATTAGTGAAATCCGCGGAGTTTCCGGAGTTCAACCCCGTTTCTGGGGGTATTACTACGATGCCGACCTTGGTGCCAACTACACCCTGCAGGCGGTCAGCGACAACTCGCTCCAGCCGGGGAACATTGCCATTGGTGCCGGCCTGGCACAGCTGCGTGGCCTCGGCAACGGAGACGCTTTTTCTCTCTGGGGTTCCGATGGGCAACCACGGACATTTACGGTGAGCAGAGTATTTTCTCCTGCCAGCGACCTTCTTACGACTGATCTGATCATGACCACGGAGAGAGACCTGCGCGAGTTGTTTCATTTTTCAAAAGGAACAGCGACCGATCTGTCGGTAGCTGTCCGCAACCCCCGAGAGGTTCAAACGGTTGCAGAACGGATAGTTGAACTCTTTCCCGACTGCCGCCCGATTACACGGGATGACATCCAGCGTACATATACAGCGGTTTTCGACTGGCGTAGCGGGATTTTGCTGGTTACCGCCAGCATGGCGATATGGGCGTTTGTGATTTTTTCCTGGGATAGAGCCAGCGGTATTTCTGCCAGTGAGCGGCAGGAAATCGGCATTTTGAAATCAACCGGTTGGGCCACGGAGGACATCCTGCTGCTCAAACTCTGGGAGGGGATCATCGTGTCGCTGACCTCTTTTCTGCTCGGCCTTATCGGGGCGTACGTCCATATATTCTTTTTTTCCGCACCGCTTTTTACTTCGGTGCTGAAGGGGTGGGCAACCCTCTACCCCAGTTTCCGCCTCACTCCGTTTATCGACTATTATCAGGTTGCCATACTGTTCGTCCTTTCGGTTTTTCCCTTCCTGCTGGCCACCATCGTACCTTCATGGCGGGCCGCAATTATCGATCCGGATAATGCCATGCGGGGTGGCGCATGATCGAACTGATAGATGTCACCAAAACATTCAATCGTGGTGCGGCAAACGAATACCGGGCAGTACGGGGGATTACTCTTGAACTGGCGGCGGGGGAGAGTCTCATCATCAAAGGACCGAGTGGTTCGGGTAAGACCACCCTGCTTTCCATGATCGGATGCATGAATCGACCCACCAGTGGTCGAATCCGCCTGACGGGCGAGACAATCGCCAGACTTGTGGACACCGATGCCTCCGGGTTTGTTGAAGTTACGTCGCTGCCGGAGCGCTTTCTCACGGCAATTCGACGCCGGATGTTCGGCTTTGTCTTTCAGCAGTTCAATCTGATTCGCGGAATTACCGCTCTGGAAAATGTCATGCAACCGGCCTATCCGGTGGGCAGACCACGCCGCCAGATCCAACATGATGCGACAGAACTGCTTGCTTCCCTGGGCGTCGGTCACCGCCAGACGGCACTGGTCGAACATCTTTCCGGGGGTGAGCAGCAGCGGGTCGCCATTGCCCGGGCACTCATCAACAAACCGTCCGTACTGATTGCCGACGAGCCGACCGCACACCTGGACACGGTTCTCTCTCGGGAATTCATGGCAATAGCGGCTCAACTCAAGACCAGGGGCACGACGCTGATTATAGCCAGCCACGACCCACTCGTCTATGAATCAGACCTGGCCGAACGGACCATCGTCGTACGGGATGGTGTTCTTGTCACTGCGGACGGGGAACGATGATTCTTCAGCCCGGCGTCATCGCCCTGCTTCTCGCCTCACTCGGGACTACGGGACTGCTTCTCTACGCTGCCGGTATTGGTATACAGATTCTGCGAGGATGGGATGTCACCAGCAGCAGCGAACAGCAGTTGATGCTGGAGCGGAAAACGGCTCTTGTCTCATCGATCATTGCCATCCTGCTTGGCTTTCAAATCGCAACCCTGGCACTGTTCATCTACACCGCAGACGCCCTCCACCCCCTCTTTACGGGATCAATGTGCGCAGTTGGCACCCTTAATGTAAACCCCTTCGGTTACCCGACGCTGCTTGCCAAACTGGCCTGTACCGTAATCTCCGGAATCTGGCTGATCCTGAACCGGGCAGATAACCGCTCGAGCAGTTCTCCCCTCACCAGAACCAGGTTTCTCTGGCTGCTGGTTCTGGCGCCAATGGCAACAGTTGAATCAGTATCGTTGGTTACCTTTTTCATGAAACTGAAGCCGAATGTTATCACGTCGTGCTGCGGTAGTCTCTTTGACGGCGGTAAAGCGACCCTGTCAAGCGTTCTGGCCGGACTGACACCACTGCCAACGGCCCTCGTATTCTACATAACAGCTATAGCTACCCTGATCAGCAGCCTCTATACCTGGCGCACCGGTCGTGGCAGCAGGATTCTTGCGGTAGGCAGCGTTACCACCTTTGTAACAGGCATTGCAGCTCTGATCGCTTTTTTCTGCCTCTATTACTACGAAATCCCCACACATCACTGCCCTTTTTGCCTGCTGCAGCCCGAATACGGACGGATCGGATTTCTCCTCTACGGGCTGCTTATCGCAGGAGTGATAACTGGCTGTGGTGGCGGCGCCCTGGAACGGCACAAAACAAAACCGGGACTTACCAGAGTCATACCCCATTTGCAACGGCGTCTTGCCATCTGTGCTGCCATAAGCTTTACCATCTATCTGATCCTGGTAACATATCAGGCCGCCGTCTCATCATTTAAATCCGGTTAGCTATATATAGAGAAAATACAATAATTTCAGCGTGATAAATAATTGTTGCAATTTATCAAAATATTATGCTAGAAAGTCGCACGTTAATTGCGGTTATTCCTGTTTAAACATAAATATGTAATTTATCATTCATAATGTTGATTGTAGTAGATAGTCGAAAACGCTAAACTGTCCGCGAGGGCAGGACAGAAAACCTAGGATCTCAGTGAGACAGCCGGGTCACCGAAATGTCAGATTTATTTTGGAGATCCGGCTATTTTTTTGTGCCGCTTCCTGTCGGTAGCAGTCAAACGCAGCAAAACATATTAGCAGTACGATATACGATAATACTAAACTGCTCGTGAGGGCAGGACGGAAAACCTATAGGGTCTCACTGAGACAGCCGGGTCGCCGAAATGTCGAATCCTTCTCAAAAGAAGACTCGACTTTTTTTATTTGTTGAGTCGAAAGGACGGTAGCCATGTCATTCGACAGTAGCCAGGTCAGCAGGTCAGCACCACTCACCCCGATTCCACATCACGGAATGCCGAAAGCACCCATACCATACTGCGGTAAACCAGGCACAGCGAAATCCTAGTCGTCTTTTGACGTCTTTTGCCATCACCGTACTGGGCATTTAGCAATAAAAGCCTTAACAATCAGGTATTTATGCGTATGGATAGGTTCGTCTTGCCTCTTGCTGCCGATGTTGGGTACCGCAAATGCATGTGGTAAAAGGGCTACACAGCATTATGCGCAAATCAAAAATCATCTTCTATAATAATTATAATATTGGCACTTTACCTGCATTAGCAGTATAAGTGCCCGAAAATTAGTAAATATAAATTGCTTTAACAAGCCCGTTCAGATGAATGGGATATATGACAGAAGGAGGAACGAAAAATGATGGTGAAAAAGTTGACGATGGTACTACTGGCTGGTGCCCTGGCTCTGCCGGTGGCAGGTTTTGCAGTAGAACAGGCTGCAGATGCACCCAAAGCTGCCGTTGCTGCACCGAAACCGGTGATTGTAACGCCTGCTGACTGTGTTGTTACCGGCAAGAACAGCACCAAGACCAGCGACAAAGCGAAGGCAGAAGTCGTTACGGAAAAGCGTAAGCAGATTCATGCACGCAAAGGTCTCAAGTCAGGCGAAGAGAAGCTTGTGGTTCATGATCACGAAGCCGCTCGTGAGCATGGTAGACATGGAGAACATAATTAACATTCTGATGTCGAATATTTAATTGTAACTAAATAAAATCACAAACCCATTTTCAGGAGGATACAACTATTATGCTTAAGCGTGTTATTTTGAGCAGTTCACTCGTGGCACTTTCTCTGGCCATGTCACCGGCACCCAATGCTTCCGCATACTGGGGCACCTATCAGTACGACGCCCAGTTGAGCGGCAAGGGTCCGGTAAAAGGTCCATCAATCGCTAATATCAAATGGACTTACACCGCACCGCAACAGGTATTCACCGACCCCAATGATCCAAACAACGACTGGTTTTCGGTATCTTCCTTTCGTGCCGGCGTAACCGAGGGGCCCGACGGCACCATCTACACTGCCGGTGACGATGGCCGCGCCTATGCATTTGATCCGAGAAACGGCACGGTAAAATACATCTTTGAAGGCGTCGGCGTCTGCTGTGCTCCACCGGTTGTTGGTAAAGACGGTACCATCTACTTCTCCGGCAACGGACTCTTCGCTCTTAACCCCGACTTCACTCTGAAATTCTACTATGCCGACGGCGGCAGCTGCTGTGGTGCCATCACCGTGGCCGATGACGGGACAATCCTGGTCGGTAACGGCTGGATGCACGCCATCGATCCAGCCAACCTGGTATTCCTCGACCCGTCCAGCCCTGATCCGCTTATGGCTAAAGCCGTTGCGCCAAAATGGATCTACAATGAATTCGGCGCTGACTGGGCTCCTGCTGTCTCTCCGGATGGCACAACGGTGTACACATCAACAACCAGCAAGCTGAATGCTATTGATACGACAACCCTGATCCTCAACGAAACAGAGAATAAAAATTATGCGGCTACAAAATGGTCGGTGGATATTATCAATGACCGTGGCACTATGCCGGTTATTATAAACGGTACTATTTATGTAGCAGACGATCGGAGCATCGTTGCCATTAACCCGGTTACCGCAGCAAAACGGGTTGTATACTCGTTCTCAGGCAAACAGGTCGTTCGGCTGGCCAATAACAGCGGAACACTTGTGGCAACGGTAATTCCGGTAACGATCACTGTTGACCCGGACACTCAGGTAACAACCAGGTCTTTTGATGATCAAAATGATGGCGCAATTGAACTGTACACCATCAATCCTGTTGCCGGGAGCGTACTCTGGAATGCTCCGCTGACCGGTGCCGGGTCAGACACCATGCCGATTATCGATAACACTGGCGCCATCTACATTGGCACAGTGTCACACGCTGACGGGACTGAATACCAGGCCGAACTGGCTATGTTCACCACTACAACTACCGCTCCTTTCTTCAACCGGGTTTTCACTTACACCAAAAACACGGTACTTGGCAGTGATCAGCGCGGTATGATGATCGGCATGGATGGCACCCTGTACACCATCATTGATGGCCAACTCGTTGCCTTTGGCGGCACATCAGACCTCTCCCCAACCATTATTGCCGATCCGACCCCGATTTCCACCAATGGTGCTTACTCATTCACCACTACCGTTGCCAATGCCGGTCCGGACAAGGCCGTTGCAGCTATCCTGAAGCAGACCCTGCCGACAGGCTTTACCGCAGCACCTAATTTTGTATTGCCTTCAAATTGCATAATGAACAGTTCAAGGGTCTTAACCTGCACACTTGGTGATATTGCTCCCGGCACCAACGTTCCTATGAAGTTTACTTCAACTGCTCCGTCAACTGCCGGCACCGTGTCGACAACCGCTGCAGTGAAAAACGATGTACCTGATACAAACGTAGCCAATAACTCGAAAACCATTTCTGTTTCAGTTGTTGCGCCTCCGCCACCTGTAGCATGTGATCTGGTTGTCAGCGTTGTTCCGAAGATCACCACCTCAACCGGCACCAGCACTACTTCCGTAACCCGTGGAACGACAAAATACAACTTCATTGCCACCGTTAAAAACCAGGGAACAGGAACCTGTGCCGCATCGACCCTCGGTTTCTTTTTCTCGACAAACACGACAATTGATAGCAGCGATTACAAAATCGGCACGGCGCCTGTAACCAGTCTGGCCGCCGGTGCCAGCAAAGCGATCACGCTGAATGTTGCTGTACCTACTTCACTTCTTTCGGCCAGCAGCTACTATCTAGGCGCTTTTGCCGACAGTCCTGCGGTAATTGCTGAAAAAGTTGAAACCAACAACACCGCAGCAACAGCCAGCAAAATCACCGTGAAGTAATCTGCGATCCTTATGAAATATCATGCCCGGCAGTCTTTTGACTGTCGGGCGTTTTTCGTTTAAGGTGGTTCAGAAAGTGATTGTCTTAAAAACAACGAGGTTATTCATGTATAAAATCATTCTGATTGCTGTAACCGCTCTGTGCATCGGCCTGCCTGCCATGAGTCATGCCGTTATTAAAAAGGGCGCTCAGCTACCGGTGTTTTCGGCAACCACGGCTAAGGGTGAAAAGGTCTCATCAACTCTCTATAACGGGAAAGTGCTGCTGATAATGATTTCTTCAGAGTATTGCACTTATTGCAAGATGGCAATCCCGCATTTGAATCGCCTGGAGAGTCACTATGGTACGGCTGGAATGTCTGTCGTGGGGTTGATTACCGGACCCGGCTTTGGGATAAAATCACTGAAAAATTACATCGCAAATAACGACGTCAGTTTCACGATGAACGTTACAGATAACAAAACATTATATGAAACAATCGGAGCATATTCTGTTCCCACCTTTCTGTTGATTAACAAAAAAGGAACTGTTACCGGTTATTTTCGCGGATACAGCGAAGTGCACATGGAAATAATTGAAAAACAGATACAGACGTTACTTGCAGAGAAGTAATGACATTTTTCTATCCCGAAGGCTTGAACTCTTCGCTGCTCAGGCACAACAACTATACCGCAGATTTACAAATTAACTCCGAATGGTTAGTGCCTCCTTTCAGATTACCCCCGTAACTATCAGTACCAGAAAAACAAAGTAAAACGCTCCTCCCGCCAGCAACGTACCCGGAGTCAGGTGCTTTTTGATACGGATCTGCAGATACGCCAGACCAACCGAGGCGAACGTCAGGGCTACGGTCAGCAGGGCAGCCGAATTAAGCTGCCAGTCGGTCATCATGATGCCGATGGCGGTGATGATCGAACCCTGGAAAACCATGGCTCCGGTGACATTGCCAATAGCCAGGGTATCCTTGCCTTTATTGATCCAGATCACGCTGTTGAATTTTTCAGGCAGTTCGGTTGCGATCGGGGCGATGATCATGGCCAGAATAAACGGTGATATTCCCATCTGCGTGGAAATGATCTGCACCTTCTCCACGAAGATGTATGATCCCCACACAATCAGTAGCAGAGAGCTTAACACCTGAAAGCCGATAATCGCCATCTGCGGGTCATGGGATTTTGGTGCAAAATAGCAGGGATCAATTTCTGACTCCTCAATTTCGTGCGCTTCCGGCTCGCCCCCCCCTTTGAGAGTCTGCAGTACATAGCCGGCGTACGTCAATAAAAGCGCCATGGCGATAAACGTCTTGATAACCGGATGCCCCCCCAGAAAAGAAGCGGCAATCGCCACGCTGTAGAGAATCAGGAAATATTCCATGTCACGGCGCATGACAGTTGTATCAACCCGCATGATCGGATAATCATCGCGCTTTTTCCGGTTCCAGATTACCGCCAGACCGCTGATGAAAAAAGCCAGCGTCCCGAGCATGAACGGGGCCCCGATGATAGCCCCGACGCCAATTTTGTGGCCGGCCTCCGGTGTGCCGAACATGATGGCCACAACCGGTACGAGAGTCTCCGGCAGGGCGGTTCCGACTGCCGCGAAGATACTTCCAACCGCACCGTCAGAAAGCTTCATCTTCTTTCCGAACCATTCCAGGCCATTGGTAAAAACAGTTGCCCCCAGCAGGATTATCCCCAGGGCAACCAGTAACAAAATCCAGTTGAACATTTACATCTCCACTCGAGTAACGACCCCCTGCAGTTTTGCCGCAGGGAGTTTGTTGAACTGCACAAAGTTGGGGGTGAGCTTTTTGATGAGGGCAAAAATTTTCCAGATCGGGTTACGGGTTTCGATATCTTCAATGCCGTAGAAGATAACTTTTTCTTTAATACCGTTGCTGGCAAGCAGCTTTTCGATTTCAAGCACTTCCATATAACCGGCCTTGATCTCAAAAAATTCCAAGCCGGTGCCGACATCCCGTTTGTGATGACAGGTGATATCGAACGGTTCATCTGTTCGTACAATCGAAATAAAAACGTTGCGTTCATAGATAATATTTGAACGAATCACACAATGGACGATGTACGGGGGGATGACATCCAGTCCTTTGAGAAAGAAAAGCGCCGTGCCCGGAATGTTTTTCTCCTTGGCATAAATCTGCTCGTAGGAGAGCATAAAAATATCCATCTCTAATGGTCGCAAGGCGAGGTAGAGGGCTCGCTGGCCGTTGGTCCAGATCAGGATGGTGGCGAAGGGGATCGAAGCGAGGATAATCGACCAGTATGCCCCGTGGGGGAACTTGGAGAAGGTCGATGTGAAGTAGACGATGTCAATCAGGGCGATTACCACGACAATCGGCACTTTCCATTTTTTTGTGGTTTTAGAAAAGACCATGATCATCATGAGAGCGGTAATGGTCATGGAACCTGTGACCGCCATGCCGTAGGCTGCGGCGAGGTTGCCAGATTTCTGGAAGAAGAACATGACAAAGATGACCGCAACCATCAGGATCCAGTTGACGGCACCGATGTAGATCTGGGATTGCATATGAGTCGAAGTGTAATCAACCTTGAACAGCGGCATCAGGCGGGTCGTGATTCCCTGGTAGACGATGGAGAAGACACCACTGATGATCGACTGGGATGCGATGATGGTCGCCATAATGGCGAGCAGCAGGAAAGGGATGTAGAACAGCGACGATTCACTCTGGATCATGGCAAAGAGAATGTTTTTGGCATCAGGATTGCGCAGAATGAAGGCACCCTGGCCCAGATAGTTCAAATATAATGCTGCAAAGACGAAATACCAGGCCCGGATGATAGGCTTTTTGCCGAGATGCCCCATATCGGCATAGAGCGCCTCGCCGCCGGTGGAACAGAGAATGACCTCTGAAAGGACAATGTAGCCGGCAAAGCCGTTCTGATGGAAGAACTCAAATGCGTGCCACGGGTTGATTGCCGTGATAATTGAAGGGGTGTCGGCTATGGAAACCAGTCCTGATACCAGCAGGGCACCGAAGTAGAGTACCATGATCGGCCCGAATATTTTGACCACCTTATCGGTGCCGCGCGACTGAAAGAAGAACAGGGTAAAGGCGATCAGGGCGGCAATGACAACCAGGACCGATTGCTTCGTGGCAGCCAGCGCGGGAATCAGCAGGAAGCCTTCCACGGCAGAGAGGATCGAGATGGCGGGGGTTATAACACCATCACCGAGCAGCAGGGAAACCCCCAGGAACGAGAGAAATCCGGCAAATGCCAGGATACGCCCCTTCTTGAAGAGTTTGATGATGATTTCCCTGAGGACGATCTCCCCCCCCTGGCCCTTCTTGCCAAGACTCATGGCGAGCCAGGCGTACTCCGCCGTCACGAGGATGGTCATGGTCCAGAATATAAGCGACAGGATGCCGTAGACGTTGGCAACGGTCGGTTTGGTGACGGCAAAGACCACTGTCAGGGTATAAATCGGGCTGGTACCGATATCGCCGAATACCAGGCCGAGTGCCTTAACGATGCCGCCCCAGAATGAATCTTCGTGCTTCGGGTTCATAGATCCTGCCTTGAAAAAAAGTAAAGGCGGCATTTCTGCCGCCCCCGCTTATACATCATTTGTTTCTGTTTTGCATCAGAAGAGTACTACATCTCGACCCGCGTCACAACCCCCTGCAGCTTGGCTGCCGGCAGCTTGTTGAACTGTACGAAATTAGGCGTCTGACGCTTGATTGTTGAAAAGATCTTCCAGAAGATATTGCCGGTTTCGATGTCCTCAATACCGTAGAAAATGACTTTTTCCTGGATACCATGTGACTTGAGAATTCCCTCAATATCGAGTATTTCCATATAGCCGACCCGTATTTCTATTGCGTCAAGCCCTAGTGCCAGGCCGGTTTTCAGTCCTACCTCAAGCCCGTACGGTTCATCGGTGCGTAAAATAGAGATCAGGACATTGCGTTCGTAGATGATATTCGAACGGATGACGCAATGTACCAGGTACGGAGGGATGACGCTCCACTCCTTGACAAAGAACAGGCCGGTGCCGGGGATGTTTTTCTCTTTTGCGTAGATTTGACTGTAGGCCAGTTCAAAGGTGTCAAAGTCCAGCGGCCTGAGTGCCCGGTAGAGCGCCCGCTGACCTTTGGTCCAGACCAGAATGGTAATGAACGGCACTGAAGCCAGAATGATCGACCAGTAGCCTCCGTGGGGGAACTTGTTGAGATTGGCGAGCAGAAACACAAGATCAGCGAGAGTTACCAGCAGGGCGATCGGTACTTTCCATTTTTTCTTGGTGTGGGCGTATATCATGGTCATCATGATACCGGTAATGGTCATGGTTCCGGTTACTGCCAATCCGTATGCCGCCGCCAGATTCTCCGATTTTTTAAATACCAGCATGATCAGTATCACTGCGGCTAACAAGGCCCAGTTTATGGAGCTGATATAAATTTGTGACTTCATATGGGTGGAGGTGTAGTCAACCCTCAGCAATGGCAGGATACGGGTGGTAATCCCCTGGTAGACAATGGAGAAAACGCCGCTGATCAGAGCCTGCGAGGCAATGACCGTGGCAATAATGGTAAGGATAAGGAACGGGATGTAGAGGATGGCCGCTTCGTTGCGAACCATGCCGAAGAGGACGTTCTTGGCGTCAGGGTGGGTGATTATGTACGCACCCTGTCCCAGATAGTTGACCACAAGTGCCGCAAAAACAAAATACCATGCCCGGACAATCGGCTTGCGCCCCAGGTGTCCCATGTCTGCGTAAAGTGCCTCGCCACCGGTGGCGCAGAGGATTACCTCTGAAAGGACAAAAAACCCGGCCAGACCGTTTTCGTAGAGGAACCGGGCGGCGTACCAGGGGCTGAGTGACTTGAGGACAGCGGGATGATCGATGACCGAGAAGGCTCCGGAGAGCGTCAGGGCGAGAAACCAGAGAACCATTAATGGGCCAAAGGCGCGGGCTACCTTGTCGGTCCCCTTGTTTTGAAAAATGAACAGACCGACCGCAATGATCGCCGCGATCAGAATCAGGAGATTTTGCGGGGTATGTTCCAATCCGGGGATCAGCTCGATCCCCTCTACAGCGGAGAGGATCGAGATAGCCGGGGTAATGACGCCATCGCCGATCAGCAGGCAGATGCCGACATAGGAAAGAAAGGTGACAAACGCCAGAGTGCGCCCCGGCTTAATCATTCTGACCAGAATTTCACGCAGTACTATGGTTCCCCCCTCTCCCTTGCGCCCGAGGCTCATGGCCAGCCATGCGTATTCGACCATGACCAGGATTACCAGTGTCCAGACAATCAGGGAGACAATGCCGTAGATGCTTTCCTGTGAAGGTTTGGTGAGAGTGACGATGACGGTGAGGGTGTAGATCGGGCTGGTGCCGATGTCGCCGAACACCAGGCCGAGGGCTTTGATAATGCCGCCCCAGTAGGAGCCTGCTTCTGACTGCTTCATGAATGACTATCCCTTTTAAAAAAAGCTGGATCGACAAACATCTGTCTTTCCAGGTCATTGTAACATTGCCGTCTCACTGTAGATTGTTCTGCATAAAGAGAGTGTCAAGATAGTCTATAAAAGTATCAAGAAAGTATCAAGAAGAACCGTCCGCCGGGAATACGATGTCAGCAGGTCAGGCGATATCCCACTCCGGGCTCGGTGATGATGTGCCGGGGACGTGAAGGATCGGCTTCGATTTTGCGGCGCAGGTTGCTGACGTTCACCCGCAGTACATGGGGCTGCTCCAGATAGGCGATGCCCCAGACCTGCTTGAGAATCTGGCCGTGGGTCAGTACTTTTCCGGCATGAGTGACCAGCAGACGCAGGATGTCATATTCGGTTGGTGTGAGTTGAACGTCACTATTGTTAACAGTCACCCGGCGGCGGGTCAGGTCTACGACCAGGTCGTTGTTGGTGAAGACCGGCTCCGGTGACTGTTGGATGGAGCGACGGAGCGCAGCCCTGATGCGAGCCAGCAGCTCACCGACGCCGAACGGCTTGGTCAGATAGTCGTCGGCTCCCGCGTCCAGTGCGGCCACTTTATCTTTCTCACGGTCACGCACAGAGAGAACGATGATTGGTACCGGTGACCATTCGCGAATCCGCTTGATCACTTCAATGCCGTCGAGGTCGGGCAGGCCGAGATCGAGAAGAATGACATCCGGACGGAATGCCGCTGCCGATGCCAGACCGGCATGGCCGTTTTCCGCTTCATGCAGAGAAAATTGCTCGCTCGAAAGCACCGTGTGCAGAAAACGCCGGATAGCCAGTTCATCATCGATGACAAGGATGCGGGGTAAATTGTCCGCCGATGGTTCAGTTGTCATGGGTCAGCTCCTCTAATGGCAACTGTATCACGATTATCAGGCCACCGCCAGTACGGTTCCCGGCCTTAATCGTACCGCCATGGGCTTCGACAATCCCCTTGCAGATGGAAAGGCCCAGGCCGGTGCCTCCCGCCCCTTCAGGTATCGGAATGCGGTAGAATTTATCGAAGACTCGTCTGAGGTCATGTTCCGGCACACCCGGTCCCCGGTCGGCAACCTCAAGGGACAGCCATGCCCCCTCTGTCGAAGCGGTAACCTCGACCGGACTTGCGGAGTTCGAGTATTTAAGGCTGTTATCGAGCAGATTGACGAGCACCTGCGTCATCAGTACCAGATCCATCGGCACCAGCGGCATGGCCGGCTGCATCCTGAACGTCACTTCCCGGTCCCCCAGGCGCATGCCGAGGGCAGCCAGAGCACAGCCGAACAGGTCCTGTACATCACACGGCTCGAAGTTCAGCCTGATTGCACCTGCCTCAATGCGGGTCATATCGAGCAGGTTGCCGACAAAACGATTGAGGCGCTCTGCCTCGCCGCATGCTGTCTCCAACAGCTCCTTTCGCTCCTGTCCATTCAGATGCGTTCCCTCCTCTTTCAAGCTGGAGAGGACACCGGTCACCGAGACCAGCGGTGTGCGCAGGTCATGAGAAATGGAGTTCAGCAGAGCGCGTTCCAGATTCTCCCTCGCCTGGAGGATCTGGGCCTGTTCCGCCTGACGGGAGAAGCGGATCCGCTCCATTGCCATGGCGGCCTGGGTGGCAAAGGCATCCAGCAGGCGGCGGTTGTCCTGTGAGTTATAGGCCTCCAGGCTTTCCAGTTTAACCCCCATTACTCCCATGATATTGGCCGGCGTTTGCAGGGGGAGATACATCAGGCTGGCGGAAACAAGCGTGTCTGTGGCACGCCCGGCCGGACGCTTATTGCGGAAGACCCAGTCTGCAACGGCCCGTTCCTTCGTGTCCGGGACCAAACCCGCGCTGGCAGCCAAAACATCAAGCTGTTCCCCTTCCGGGAGGAGAATCACCACCTGGGCATCAATGGCTTCTTCAACGTTTTTTACCACCGATTTCAGCACAGCGGTTATATCCGCTGATGCTGCCAGGTCACGACTCAGATAGTAGAGGCTGGCGGTCTGTACCTCACGGGCCCTCATTACTTCAGCCCGTTCGCGGGCACGGGCCACAAGGGTGCTGATTACTAAACCCACGACGAAGAGGCCCAAAAAGGTAAGCAGATATTGGGTGTCGGCAACCACAAAAGTCATGCGCGGGGGAACAAAGAAGAAATTAAAGGCAAGAACTCCGAGAAACACCGTTGCTATGGCCGGTTTTTGCCCGAGTCGAGTCGATGCGACAACTACTGCCAGCAGATAAAACATGACCATGTTGGTCGGTGCCAGGAAAGGGCGCAGCAGTTCGCACAGGAGCGTGGCGGCGGCGACAAGCATCAGGCTGGCTGCATAGTCGCGCAGTTCAAATGGCTGGCGGCGTATTTCCGTTATATCGGCTACTGTGGGCTTCTCTGGATCAAAACTGACGATGACGACATCAACCGCCCCGCTTCTACGGATAACGCGGTCAACAATCGGCTGTTGCAGTATGTGCCGCCAGAGGGGTCTGCTCGGTTTGCCCATCACAATCTTGGTGATGTTATGGCGGGTGGCGTACTCCATGACAGCGTCGGTAATATCGGTAGCGGTTACGCTTGCAACCAGTGCCCCAAGGCCTTCCGCAAGTCTCAGGTTCTGCCAGATACGTTCGCGGTTTTCACGTACATGTTTTCCGCTTTCTGGAGTCTCGATATTGAGCGTAAACCACTGTGCGTTCAGCTCCTCTGCGAGGCGACAGGTGGCGCGGATCAGCTTCTCGCTGGACGGGCTGCCGCTGACGCAGACCAGCAACCGTTCCGCCGTCGGCCACGGCCCGGTGATGGATTGGGTCTCCATATCGGCGCACATCTGGTCATCAATCGTGGCGGCGGTGCGGCGCAGGGAGGGTCTCAGCTTCGCCTCAGGGGAAGGGCGTATGGTGTCGTTATTGGTCATTAGTGTACTTTAGCCAATTCCAGGTTCAATACAAGTACATTCACCCTCGGCATACGAATTTATGATCTGCTCCCCATGGTCCTGTTAGCGCTGAACAACTGCCGGGCTCTACTCACAGGCAGCACGGTCCATCTGTTCTCATGCGGGTCAAACACCGGCACCTGGCCATGTTCATAGGCGGGAGGCCGAACCGGTGTAATGCCATCCACATACTGAAGTGTATCAGCATTTTCAAAAGTTTCACCTTCGTAGAGACCGTTTTCGGTATTAAACAGATACGTTTTCATGATTGTTCACCCCCCATTGCTTGTACTGCTCTCACAATCTCAAGGTAGCAGTGAAGAGGTAAATTGGGTGTCAAAATGGGTGCAGAGAAAGTCAAGAAAGCGTCAAGATCATATATTTTTATCGTGGCTGAAGAGTGCTTGGATGGTGCCGGGGGTGGCAGGCTTTTGCCGGTTTTCTATTTACACGGCGGTTAAAACTGGTAGACTCGCCTCTCGAACATATCAGGAGGATAGATACTCGATGATCTGCCGCTATTTCAAAGTCGCTCACCGCGATATGGTTTTTCTTAAATTTATCCTTGAGGCATATGAGGGGATGAATGTCATGAGTACCGTGGATAACAAGGCCGGAATCATCCGCATCGCCATAATGCCCGGCTTTGTTGCTGATATGGATGAACTGCTGGCTGACCTGGGGCGTCAGGTACCGATGGCACCGACCGAGTGGCGTGATGAACTCTGTACGTTCTGAACATACCAGTCGCAGTGCCCGCTATGCACTTGCTCTGCTGCTGGCGGTCAACCTGCTCAACTACGTTGACCGTCAGGCGCTCTACGCGGTATTCCCCCTGATCAAGGCCGATCTGAAGCTCTCCGATGCCGGCCTCGGTTTCCTCGGCAGCGCCTTCATGTTCTGTTATATGCTGGCTGCGCCGATTTTCGGGCGACTGGGTGACCGCGGCAACCGCGCCCGTCTTGCTGCCGGCGGTTTGGCTGTCTGGAGCCTGGCAACGATGCTGTCCGGTCTGGCCGGCTCCTATCGGATGCTCTTGGCGGCGCGTTCGCTGGTGGGTGTGGGGGAGGCCAGTTTTGGTACGGTATCGCCCGGCCTGCTATCTGACTATTTTCCCCGTGAACGTCGCGGGCGGATGTTGTCGCTTTTCTTTATTGCCATTCCGGTCGGGAGTGCTCTCGGCTATATTCTCGGTGGACAGCTGGGGCAGGCGTTCGGCTGGCAAACAGCCTTTCTGCTGGTTGGACTGCCGGGGCTGTTTCTGGCACTGCCGGTATATTTCCTGAACGATCCACGTCAGAAGGACCTTCAGGCGGTGTCGCACCGGCCTGAACCGCTCTTTTCTGAACTCTGCCACTTCCTGAAGAACCGCACCTACGTCCACGCAACGTTATCAATGACCGCAATGACCTTCGCGCTGGGCGGTCTTGCCCAGTGGACCCCCTCTTTTCTCCACCGTTCCTTCGGGCTGGAGGTTGCCCGAGGCAATACTCTTTTCGGTATGATCACGGTCGTTGCCGGCATTGTCGGCACCCTGTCCGGTGGCTGGCTTGGTGATTATTTCCAACGCCGCTCAGCTACCGGTTACCTCTACGTGACGGCGGTTGGTTTTATTCTCGGGGCGCCGCTCATGCTCCTGGCCCTGACCACTTCGAATCTTACCATCTGCCTGACCGCCATTTTTGGTGCCGAACTGTTCCTGTTTCTTAATACCGGGCCTCTTAATACCATTCTGGTAAATGTTGTGTCTCCGGGGCGGCGCGCCATGGGTTTTGCCATCAATATCTTTGCCATTCACGCGTTGGGTGATGCCATATCACCGGCCATTATCGGTTCTCTGTCTGATCAGTGGGGGTTGTCGCGGGCCCTGCTGATTACGCCGCTGGCGGTGCTTGTTGCCGCCGGCTTTGCCTTTTGGGGCGGACGGTATATTGAGGGGGATCAGGTGAAGGATGAAGGATGAGGGTTAAGCCTAAATACGGCATTTGATCACGCAACGCCGCAACGAACGCAACGAAAAACAAAGACTTATAACAAAATAGTGATTAACCAATCGGGTGAACCTGAATAATGACTTAAATTATTGATTTTATTCGTTGCGCCGTTGCGTCGTTGCGTGAAACGGCTTTTTTAGGTTAAATCGTTATTATTTTGAGGCCGCGTCCTGCGCCTGACATGTAAACGAATGTAATCTCTACCGGTTTTGTCTTCTCCTCTCCTCTCCGATAATCACTCATAAATTCATAGCGGAATGGCTTGATCCGGCTGTTTTGCGGCAATTCCAGACCCTCAGGAAGATCCCGGAGCCCCGGCCAGGAACAGCGCTGCAGCTGGTCGGCGATAAAGGAGGGGAGTTTCCCCATCAGCGGCATCTCGACGTGGCAGTAGTCGAAAAAAAGAGCGTCGTGCAGTTTCGCCCGCTCCTCTTCATCCGGCAGTGGTTCCGCGAGTCGCGCAAAAAGTTCAAAAACCCTGCGACAGGAGAGGCTGGAGAGGTTTTCGTTGCCCGCCTGACGGGCCATACGGTCAAGAACTTTAGAGAACGTGTCCCCTCTTTCCAAAACGGCAAACGCGGTCCTGAATCCGCCATGTTTGCTGAACAGATCAAGCAGGCGCCCGATCGTTTCGATCCGGCAGATATCTTCATAGCAAAGCCACGGATTACGCAGGATCGTGTAGGGGGGCGCCTCGGAAAAGGCATATCCTTCACGGGCGGCAATCGCGCGCATCGGGGCGCCTTTGAGCACTTTAAGCGGTTCGATCTGGATCATGTCCGGCTTCACTGCTGCAAGCGCCTGCAGGGAATCCAGGAACCGGGTATAATCCTCTCCCGGTAGACCGGCAACCAGATCGAGGTGCAGCTCAATATGGGTATCAGCCTTGAGTCGCCGGACGTGAATGAAAATACGTTCCAGATCCGCCGTTCGCCCCACCTGTTCAAGCGTCGCTGCAGACGAGGACTGGACGCCGATTTCAAAATGAAAGGTATTTTCCGGAACCCGCGCCAGAGTCAGCAGATTCTTCTCCGTCAGAAGGTCGGCGGCGATTTCAAAATGAAAGTGGCTGCCCCGGTTATGCTCCAGTATGAACGCCCAGATGGTATCTGCACGTTCGGCATCGTAATTAAAGGTGCGATCTACCAGTTTTATCTGGGCAACATGGCTGTTCATCAAAAACAGCAGATCTTTTTTAATCCTCTCCAGAGAGAAAGATCGCACTGCCCCCTCAACTGAAGAGAGGCAGAACGCGCAGGAGAACGGACAGCCGCGGGATGTTTCGCAATAGATCAGCGGCTTGGCTAAGTCCACCAAACCGGCTTCAAACGGTGACGGGAGCGAATCAAGCGACAGCTGTTTTCTGCTTAACGGTCCTGCTGCCGAGTCATCTCCGTCCCGGAAAAACAGATTGTCGATCTCCGCCAGGCTCTCCAGCTGCAGAGATATCGGCTCTTCCAGCAGTGTTATAATCAACTGTCGGAACGTTTCTTCTCCCTCCCCCTTGACGACAAAATCAACTGCAGGATTGTCATGCATCAGATCAAATATGCCGAAGGACGCTTCCGGTCCGCCCAGGACGATCATGGTCTCCGGTGCGATCTTCTTGATATCAGAGACAATTTTCAGCGTCTGTTCGATATTCCAGATATAACAGGAGAAGGCGATCAGATCGGCCTGCTCGGCCATGACGAGCCTCAGGAGATGCTCGCGAGGTTCGTTAACGGTCCATTCGCGAATGGTTATTTCAGTATCAGAGATGTCGCGGATGTATGCGGCAAGGCAGGGGAGCGCCAGCGAAGCGTGTGAATATTTGGCGTGCAGAGTCGTAAGAAGTATTTTCATGTATTTCGTTAAAACCAGAAAAAATTCACCACGGAGACACTGAGACACGGAGAACGTCAAAAGCAGGAAATATTTGAATCAACAATTTAATGCCTTGACCGTAAAAGCATCTGAACTGATTGTCTTTCCCTGAAAAGGTTGTCTTTTTCTCTGTGTCTCCGTGCCTCCGTGGTTAAAGGCTTTTTTGGTGTTTGCGCAACTCCTGACGTTAGAATGGTATCGAAAATCTGCCTTCTTTACTCTGAATCCTGGTATTGAATATTTCTGAAAGCCTGTTCAGTTTTTCGATAACGGCAGCGCCCTTTGCTCCCTTCAACAACTGCGGTTGAAAATTGACCCGCCGGTTCAGGACGTCGAGCGGCAGAATTTCGGCTTCCCGGCGGTTATCGGCCATTGTCAGACGGATAATGGCGCTGACGTCGGCAGCAGGGCTCTTGCTGGCAAAGGTGAAGTTGCCGAGACTGTAAAAAATGATGCCGTTCTTATAGCGCTCGATACCCTGCAGAATATGTGGATGATGACCGATAATGACATCCGCCCCGGCCTCGATGGCATTATGGGCCGCGTTGCGTTGATACTGCTGCACTGTTGCGTTTGACTCTTTCCCCCAGTGAAAGGAGACAATAACATAATCAGCTTTATTGCGGGCACCGGCTATATCCGCCGTTACCGGCTTTTCATAACCAGGGGCTGTGCCAGGTCGATCCTGCCGGGCGAAAAAATCTATCGGTTGTGTCAATGAGAAGGCGAGAAAGGCAATTTTTTTGCCTTTAATGGTGTACAGCGCCATTTTTCGCGCTTCAGAGAGATTTTCACCTGCACCGATCCAGGCGATGCCATTGTCGCTCAAGTGCTGTAGTGTCTCTGCCAGTGCCTCGCCACCAAAATCCATGCTGTGGTTATTGGCGAGAGTTACCAGATTTAAGCCGGCGCTCCTGAGAGCTTTTGCCACCTGCGGTTCAGCACGAAAACGATACTTTTTCCCGGAATATTCCTTTCCGCTTTTTGCGATGGGTGATTCAAGGTTTGCAAGGTTGATATCACCCGCTGCCAGCTCTTTTCTGACGCCGTTGAACGGGTAGTCGTACCCTTTCTGTTGCAGCAATGACGCCCATTTTCCGGCAAGCATGATGTCGCCTACGGCATTGATGATAATCTCCCCGGCATGCAGCTGCAGCGGCTGGCAGAGGAGGGTGATGAACATAAAGATGTACGTCAGGATTGATTTCATCTGGCTCTTTTGCATTGACGTGTACCGGCGCAAGTGCTACAAAATACACCCTTACTATCTAAAAATAAAGGTGTTTCCCCATGCTTGATATGAAATACATTCGTGAGAATTTTGATGAGGCCGAACGGAGTCTTTGTACCCGTGGCGGTCAATCCTATCTGGGCGGCTTCCGCGACCTTGATGAGCGGCGGCGTTCGTTACTTAAGGAGGGCGAAGCGCTCAAAGCGCTGCGCAATTCCGTTTCCGATGAAATTGGCCGTACAAAAGATAAAAGCCTGGTTCAGGACAAGATTATTGAGATGCGTGAAGTATCCCAAAAAATAAAGGGTCTGGACGAAGAGCTGAATCAGGTTGATGACCAGCTGAATTTATTCCTGTTGACCGTACCGAACATTCCTCATGCTGCCACTCCAATCGGCACTTCCGAAAACGACAATGTTATGGTCAGATCATGGGGAGAGCCCGTAACATTGCCTTTTGATGCGATGGCACACTGGGACCTCGGCGAAAATCTCGGCATCCTCGATTTTGCACGGGGGGTCAAGATAACCGGCGCACGTTTTACCCTCTACCGTGGTGCCGGTGCCCGACTGGAGCGGGCCCTGATCAGTTTCATGCTCGATCTGCACAGTGACAGGCATGGCTACCAGGAGGTGCTGCCCCCTTTCATGGTTAATCGGGAGTCAATGCAGGGAACCGGACAATTACCCAAATTTGAAGACGATCTTTTTAAACTGGTCGATCCCGATTTTTTTCTAATTCCGACTGCCGAGGTGCCGGTAACCAATATCCATCGCGGCGAAATTCTTAAAAAGAGCGATCTGCCGATCAGCTATTGCGCGTATACCCCCTGCTTCCGCCGCGAAGCCGGCTCGTACGGGAAAGATACCCGTGGCTTGATCCGTCAGCATCAGTTTAATAAAGTGGAACTGGTTAAATTCGTCCACCCGTCCGAATCGGATGCTGCACTGGAAACATTGACCGGGCATGCCGAAAAGGTTCTGCAACTGCTCGGCCTACCCTACCGTGTTATGGCGCTCTGCAGTGGTGATATCGGTTTTTCATCGACCAAAACGTATGACCTTGAAGTCTGGCTGCCGGGGCAGAGCTGTTATCGTGAGATATCCTCATGCAGTACCTTCGGTGATTTCCAGGCCCGCCGCGCTTCGATCCGCTTCCGAGAGGATGAAAAAGCCAAGCCGGAATTTGTTCATACTCTCAATGGTTCCGGTCTTGCTGTCGGGCGTACCGTGGTGGCGATTCTGGAAAACTATCAGCAGGAAGACGGCTCGGTCTGTATTCCGCCAGTTTTGCAGCCGTATATGGGTGGCCTGGAGCGAATTACGCGTTTGTAAGCTGTTAGTATTTGAAAATCAGAAACAGGTATGTTATAAGCTCAACCCACATGACAAACGGAAGGGTGGCCGAGTGGTTTAAGGCAGCGGTCTTGAAAACCGCCGAGTGTAACAGCTCCGTGAGTTCGAATCTCACCTCTTCCGCCATTAAAAAATCAAGCGGCTCGCCTTACATGGGGAGCCGCTTTTTTAATGCGCAATCTGCTTTATCTCAGATTATGGTATATAGCCACTATGACCAGATCAACATTCTACATAATCGGTACTATCCTGTCGCTGTCACTTATGCTGAGTGGTTGTGCAGCGGTCTATGTACCGGTCAGCTGGGATTATAGTAACGAAGTACAGAAACTGTCTCGTTCAGATATGCTGTTAGTGATACTGTACGACCGCTACGACCCGGACCGGCAAACCCTCCGTGGAAACGGCGCTTCGTTTCAGGAGGTGCTCATGCCGGTCGAAGTCAGGCACCATCTCGGGGCGTACCGTAAAGACACGAAGCTTATCTACCGTAATCTCTACAACGAGTATACGACTGTCGCTTTGCGCGATCTGCTCGCTCATGAATTCGCCCACCATATCTGGTTCTCTTCTATGACACCGGCCCAGCACGAGCAATGGGAAGATCACCTGGTGCGGTATCCGAGTCCTCTGCAGACTATGGTGCGCCGCGTTTACGGCCGGTCATCTGACTACGCTGCCGAGGATTTCGCGTTTACGGTTGAGTACGCCCGTCCGGTTGATATCAGGGAACTCGCTGCTATTGGCCTGATCACGATCAAGGAGAGCGACTCTCTGCTTGCAATGGCGATTCCGCACCAGGCCGGCCACCCGCTACGATTGAATTCGGCCACCTATTCTGATTGATCTCCCAATATTTGGAGCTAATCCAAGTGATTCTAAAATATGTTTACACAAGCTGTGGTAGAAAGTACTTGATTTGGATTTCCTACTCTCCTAGTCTTATCTGCAAGATAAATTTAAGGGAAAATTAATGGCAGTACATACTATTAGCGACGACCTGCGGAGCCATTTTCATCTATTCTGGGATAACTTTCCATTCCCGGTCATGCTTACCCATAAGGACCGTAACACCATATGCTGCTGCAAACCTGCTTCCGGTAAAATGAGATAAGGGGCCGGATTGCAGTTCATGTGGCTAAGGTCACGGTAAGCCGACAGGCATAGTATTTGAGCATGGTGAACACGGTGGGGTTGACGAGGCCGTAAAAAACCTTTCAGATGCTGTGGAGCTCTGATTGAGTATGGTACCATCTCCAATTTAATTGACTATGGCTCATATTAAATGATAAGAATCGAGCCTTAATCCAGGTTGCACGACTATAAATTCAGATAACGGAGATTGATTATGGCGAGAGAATTTGAAATGTGTAAAACCAGTCACTTAAAGGCGGGCTCATCATTTGCTCGACCGACTCAGGTTCTTCCTGACAACGTGAATATTAATGACCCAGCAATTAATGTAATGACTGATCTGAGCAGGGTTTCAATGGTCGTTACGCGTCCTAACATAACCATGGATACTGCTAATGCGAAGATGATTCGTTATGGAGTGCGAATGTTGCTGGTTTTGGATAGTAACGATAATATTGCAGGTGTGTTGACTGCGTCTGACATATTGGGTGAAAAACCTATACGTTTTCTGCAAAATATGGGGGGCACTCATGCAGATATTTTGGTGCGTGACCTTATGAAACCGCAGCGTGAACTGGAAGTATTTACTATTGAAGATGTTAGAAACGCAAATGTGGGCCAAATAGTTGCGTCTCTAAAAGCAGCTGGCAGGCAGCATGGATTGGTAGTTACCGAAGGCAATGACGGCAAACAAGCCGTATGCGGTATATTTTCAGTCACTCAAATTGCCCGTCAGTTACGATTGGAATTAAACGCAATGTTTGCGGAAGTAGAGGCTGTCGTTTCCCTCAGTAACTAATCTATGGTGGAGTTTTTTCTCCTCTGCAACAGTAAACAGCGGCTGAATCCCCGCCCAAAGGACGGGGATTTATTAGGCATAATAAAAACAAGTGGTTAGCCTTAAACGGGCAGCCGCTTTTTTTATTGCCAAAAATTACATTTCACAATGCCTCAATGTCGATGTTGCCTGTTTTGGTAAAACGGTTCATGAGGCGGCGAAAAATCTTGCGGATGCCGTTGAACCGTATTTGAGGAATTAATTTACCGGCGGTGCCATACATGTGCTTTGAGGTAGCATTATATCCCCCGAATATTTGACAGTTAGCCCTTTAGTCACCAAAATATTTTTCACTAACGATTGTGTTTATGTTAGAGTCTTCACCTCTTATCAACCAGGCGTTGCTAAAGAAGGTTTTATCATGCAGATAGCCAACCCGATATACGATGTCGTCTTCAAATACCTCATGGAAGATGCCAAGGTAGCCAAGCTTCTCATCTCCTCAATAATTGGTGAAGAGATCGAGGAACTTGAATTCCGTCCACAGGAATACACATCCGACATTGATAAGAGCCGTATTGAGGGTAACGTCGGCACTTTGACCGTATATCGCCTTGATTTCAACGCCAGGATAAAAACTGCCGAAGGTTCAAAGCAGGTTCTGATTGAACTTCAGAAAGCCAAATTTGCGACAGACATCATGCGCTTCAGGAACTACCTTGCTGGTCAGTACGCCAACCATGACAACACACAGATCGCCACCATAAACGACCATTCAAGAAGAGTCGGGATCCCGATAATCAGCATATACTTTCTGGGACACAGACTTGACCAGACCGACTCATCAATAATCGGCATAAATCGTATATACAAGGATCTGGTGACTGGTGAACAGATACATGTAACAGAAAGTTTTATCGAGAGCTTGACGCACGACAGCTACATAATACAGATACCGCAACTTGCAAAGAAACGGCGCAATGACCTTGAAAAACTGCTTAGCATATTTGACCAGAGCGAATCAATAGACGAAACACACCATATCCTGAACATAAACGAAGCTGACTACCCTGCGAAATATGGAGATTTGATCCGCCGTCTGCGCTCTGTCATAATGGAACCTGAAATAAGAAAACAGATGAAGGATGAGGATACCATTCTTATTGAGTTTGAGGATATGCAGCGTGAGATCATGCAGCAGCGTGAAAATGCAAGGGAGGCAAAGCAGGAAGCAAGTGACGCAAAGCAGGAAGCTAATGAGGCAAAACAGAGAATTGCAATTGTTGTACAGAAGATGCGGAGTAATGGAATGACAACCGAAGATATCAGCGAAATTACCGGTCTTAGAAAAGAAGAGGTAGAAGCAGTATAAATTGTGGATTTACGTTTTATTTTTTGTGCGGATATGAATTGTGAGGTAGAGTTTTTATGGGTGGTAATAGATAAATAACTAACAACGTCCCCCTTGGTCGCATAGTGATGTCATTGACTAGTTCATGCTTGTTTGTTATGGTTTGCCCAGAGGTGATTTATGTCTGCTATAACATTTGCTACTTTGGCTTATTCTAAAAAGTTGCGATCTGCGGGCTTTACTGAACAGCAAGCAGAAGTGGCGGACGAAGCTCAAAAAGAAACGATTGATATCGTTATTTCTGAAATTGAGACGAGGCACCTGAACGATATGGCAACAAAGCTTGATCTTGCTGAAGTTAAGGCAGATCTTATTCGTTGGGTTGTCGCTGCCGGTTTTCTTCAAACTGTTCTTATTGCTGCACTGTTTTTAAAGCTGATAAAGTAAACCAAAGGTTGTGACTTGATCCCTGCCAGGAGGTGTACTAATATGCTTTCTCATGAATCAACCAAAATAGGTCACCTAAACAATTGATATACCTATATTTTTGCAAATTTTCATCAGTTTTTCTTTGAGGTTATCGTCATCATCAATAAATTTTTCAAATCGCTTGCTTGCACTTGTTACCCCTGATTCAGTCAGCCGAAACAGTGCCCCAATATCTTTCAGTTTAGCCCCGCTATATCGGTGGCAAAGGTGGATGCAAACCTTTGTTGCCAGGCGCTCGTTATCAGGGAAGACATTCTTGACTGCCACAACGATATCATTCAGCGATAGTCTAATGGTGAGTTCCCGTAAAGCTGGGAGGTCTCTATCCGCCTTCCTGCTATTTAGATGCCTTTCCTGCGTTGCTCTTACGAATTCAGGGCATCCTAGAATAGTTGAGGCAACCGTTTCCAATAAGGGACTCTGGTACACCTGATTGATCAAGTCATGTACAAAGAGTTTGTATTTCTCTCTGGATGTTTCAATATCTTTACTGAAGTATCCCAATGCGAAGCCGGTTGTAAGCCAGTCCGGCGTTTTTTCGCCAATGTAGTAACGATAGCTCATCCAGGGGTAATCTTCAGGAACTGATACAATTCCTGCACGAACGGGGTTTAGATGGATGTATCGGGAAAGTTCTGTCGCGTATGCGTCCCCATCTATAAGTATCGCCTTGTAACGCCCTTGCAGAAGATGCCCAGACCGTTTGCGTTTATATGTTGTAGTAGGTTGTGTAAGAACTGTTGGTGTGCTTCATAATCTGAGATAGATTGCCGTTTTGAGTTTCAATTATAAGATGATAATGATTACTCATCAGGCAGTATGCATGGATAACTGCGCAGTATCTTACCGAGGCTGACTCCAGATATGATATAAACTTTTCACGATCTTTCTTGCTTTTGAAGATGTCCTTCTGTTCGTTACCTCTGGATGTTATATGATAAAACGCGCCTGGATATTCAATTCGTAATGGCCGAGCCACTTGTGCCTCCTTCTATAACATTGAAGTATGCAATCAGTGGTATCAAAGTTTCGAGATATGTCAAATGCGTAGGTCCGACCCCTTATGGATACGAATAATTAGATCTCATTTTAAGGATACGATATGAAAGTTGTTATATTGGCAGGTGGTTTCGGCACTCGAATCAGCGAAGAATCTCATCTCAAACCAAAACCAATGATCGAAATCGGTGGCAAACCGATTCTCTGGCACATCATGAAGATATACTCCCATTTTGGATTTAATGATTTTATCGTATGTCTCGGTTACAAGGGTTATTCAATCAAAGAGTATTTTGCCCATTACTTTCTCCACGAGTCAGATATCACATTTGACTTCCGCAGCGATAACCAGCGAATCATCCATAATCATTCCGCTGAACCGTGGCGAGTAACTCTTGTAAATACCGGCCTGGAAACCATGACCGGGGGACGGGTGAAAAAGGTGCAACCGTATGTCGGAGGTGAACCATTCATGCTTACCTACGGTGACGGTGTCGGGAATATTAACATCAGAGATCTGGTAGATTTTCATAGTGCTCATGGCAAGTATGCCACAGTAACCTCAATTCAGCCGGTTGGTAGATTTGGCGCTCTTGACCTAACAAATGAAAATCTCGTTAAAGGATTTCACGAAAAGCCTAAAGGCGATGGGTTATGGATAAATGGTGGTTTTTTCGTCATGCAACCGGAAATTTTTGACTATCTAGATTCTGATGACACTATACTTGAACGCGCTCCTCTTGAAATACTGGCAGAACAGGGGCAACTGGCTGCTTATAAACATGACGGATTCTGGCAAGCAATGGACACAC
This sequence comes from Desulfuromonadaceae bacterium, assembly GCA_049318985.1. Classification (GTDB taxonomy): domain Bacteria; phylum Desulfobacterota; class Desulfuromonadia; order Geobacterales; family Pseudopelobacteraceae; genus JACRCG01. The sequence continues at coordinate 75,871 of JBMOEI010000001.1, read as the reverse complement.
TGCGTGATAAGACACTGCTGGAGGAACTCTGGGAATCCGGAGATGCACCGTGGAAGATGTGGTGACTGAAATGGGATCGAAATACAAGGAGCAGGGATTGGTTCAAGAAAGGTTCTGGAAGGGAAAACGTGTCTTTCTGACCGGCCATACCGGATTCAAAGGTTCGTGGCTCTGTCTCTGGCTTTCGAGACTTGGTGCGCATGTCACTGGTTACGCACTTGAACCACCAACCAAACCCAGCCTTTTTGAATTGGCTCATATAGGTAAAACTATCACTTCAATTACTGCAGACGTACGTGACCTACCCAGACTCTCCGCTGAAATAGTAGCCGCATCACCGGATATTGTCATTCACATGGCTGCTCAACCTTTAGTGCGCGACTCCTATAACAAACCTATAGAAACATATTCCACCAATGTGATGGGAACAGTCAACCTTCTGGAAGCTGTTCGTGCCTGCTCAACCGTCAGAGCGGTAATTAATGTCACAACTGACAAGGTCTATGAAAACCATGAGTGGCTTTGGGGTTACCGGGAGAACGAGCCATTTGGTGGCCACGACCCCTATTCAAACAGCAAGGCTTGCTCTGAGCTGGTAACTGCAGCCTACCGCTCTTCGTATTTCTCCCCCCACAACTATGAAAGGCATGGAGTGGCTGTTGCCACCGCTCGAGCCGGAAATGTAATCGGTGGTGGTGATTGGGCAACCGACCGGTTGATACCTGACATAATTAGCGCCATTCTTGCCGGAAAACCGGTTCAAATTAGAAACTCTTACGCCGTTCGGCCTTGGCAACATGTACTTGAACCGCTTTCCGGCTATTTGGTACTTGCACAAAAGCTGTATGAGTCAGGCCCTCAATTTGCTGAAGGATGGAATTTTGGCCCGTCTGACGATGACGCAAAACCGGTGGAGTGGATTGTCAAACAAATGTGTGAGCTGTTTGGCGATGGAGCGCGTTTTGAAATCGATGGTGGCGTTCATCCGCATGAGGCTCATTATCTCAAACTGGATTGTTCAAAAGCACGATTAGAACTTGGCTGGACGCCTCGATGGGATTTGAAGAGGGCATTAACTTCCATTATGGATTGGGTTACGGTATATTCTGCCAACGGTGACATAAAAGAATGCTGCATGAAGCAAATTAGAGAGTACTCTATCGTCTGAAATAGTGAATCAACGTCAAGAGTTCACTAAACATAAGTGAGGAGAAAGCCATGCTCGCCATAAAAGCACAATACAACCATGGGCGTATAGAATTTATTGAACCGATACCTGCAAATATTTTATCCGCAGAACTTAATATCATAGTAATCCCTTCTGAAATAAATATAGAAGCAGTAATTCCAGCTGACGAGTATCATGTCCGTTCTCGGCCCAGCGAGGAAGAATTTAAACAGATCGGGTTAGCTGCTTTTTTTGATACGGATGATGACGCCAATGTCGACTGGGAGGACTGTTTTGGACTCAAGTAGAAATCAGCGAGTTGGCGAAATAGTGCTTTTGGATTTTCCTTATGCTAATCAAGCCGGATCAAAAGTTCGTCCTGGAGTAATAATATCTCAAACATCGGGCAATTTTTCTGACCTTACTGTTGCCTATATGTCAACAGAAGTTGACTCATACTGTTCCGATGAGGGAGCCGTCATACTTGAGCCGGAGGATCTTGAGAGTGGTGTTCTTAAAATGAGAAGCGTCATCAGAGTTGACAAGCTTCTTGTCATCAACGGCAAAAAGATCAAACGGGGAGGTGTTGGTCGCCTTTCTCGCTCAAAGCTTGATACCGTCCTAAGAGCCTGGTCACGAATAGTGGTGACATCCCATTTTGATGCTGTTCACTCCGCACAAAAAAAACCATTCACCCCCGGTGACAGAATCCCCTATGCCGGGCGGGTATTTGACGAGAAAGAGATCACCAGCCTCGTCGATGCCTCTCTTGATTTCTGGCTCACCACCGGCCGGTATGCCGAAAAATTTGAAAAAGAGTTTTCTAGTTTTCTAGGGGTTCAGCACTGTTCTCTCACAAACTCCGGATCATCCGCGAATCTACTTGCTTTCATGGCATTAACATCACCCAAACTAGGAGAGCGTAGAATCAAGCGTGGTGATGAGGTAATAACCGTTGCCGCTGCATTCCCGACCACAGTAGCTCCGATAATACAATTTGGTGCAGTGCCTGTCTTTGTTGACGTCACTCTACCGACCTACAATATCGATGTTACCCAGCTTGAAGCAGCCCTTTCCAGTCACACCAAAGCCGTCATGGTTGCCCACACTCTCGGCAACCCGTTTGATCTTGCTGCAGTCAAAGCCTTTTGTGACAAACACAATCTATGGCTGATCGAGGACAACTGTGATGCACTTGGTTCACGCTATCAGATCAACAGTGTCTGGAAATATACCGGCATGATCGGTCATATAGGCACCTCAAGCTTTTATCCTCCTCATCATATGACCATGGGTGAGGGGGGTGCTGTTTACACTGATGATGCATTACTTCATCGGATAGTAGAGTCTTTTCGCGATTGGGGGCGTGATTGCTGGTGCCCTTCCGGCAAGGACAATACTTGCAGCAACCGTTTTGGACAGCAGTTTGGTGAACTCCCTTTTGGATACGATCATAAGTATGTGTATTCGCACTTCGGTTACAACCTGAAAGTTACCGATATGCAGGCGGCAATCGGTTGTGCCCAGTTGGAGAAATTGCCCGGCTTTATCGAATCAAGAAAAAAGAACTGGAAATTGTTGCGTGATGGGTTGGCAGGACTTGAGGACAAGCTTGTCCTCCCTGAGGCAACAGACCATTCAGATCCATCGTGGTTTGGTTTTCTGTTGACTGTGCAAGAGAGGAATGGACTTTCCCGAGACAAACTGGTAGGTCATCTTGAACGTAAAGGCATTCAGACCCGTATGCTCTTTGCCGGCAACCTGATTAAACATCCCTGTTTTGATGAGATGCGGTGTGAGGGTAAAGGCTACAGGGTGATTGGTAATCTGGCTACAACTGACCGGATTATGCGTGACACATTCTGGGTGGGCGTCTTTCCGGGAATGACTGAGGAGATGGTTGAATATATGGTGGAGACCATAACATATTCATGCCAATAAGGGTTTTTAGATATGCCTGAGCGTTATTATGTCATAGATTTGGAGCATGGCGTTCAAATCCATGTATTTTTTGAAACATCGCAAGGTATATTGATAACATATGTTGTAAAGCTTGTTCTTAAACAGGATGATGGTTATCATGAAATAATCCGATTCGACACGGCTCACGATTGTCCGCACAAAGACATTCTGGGGATTGATGGTAAGGTAAAGCGCAAAGTCTGGTTTGAAATGCTGGAAAACAAACAGGGGCTTGATATTGCTGTCAAGGATCTGAAAGATAATTACGAAATGTACATAGAGAGGTACATGAAATGGCAAAAAAAGTCAGGTTGACACAAGAAGAAGAAGTGATCCGCTTGCTCACAAGAGAGGGCTTCAGGGAGGTGTCTCCTGAAGATCTCAAGACAGAACCGTTTAAATCAATAGCCAAAAAACCAGATTGTTTCGCCAGACAAGCAATTGTCAGACGCTCTTTGCAGGCGATCTGATTACCTGCCAGAGTGCGGGGTCTTGTTGAGGAATGGGCAGAGAGTCCTCAAGATGATCTTCTCTCTATACGGGAATCTCATGAATTCCACAAAAACTACTTAGCTTGGTCTGCCCCCCAAGACCAAATTCAAAGGAAGTGTGTATGCAATTTGTGGATGTCAAAACAGATATTGCCTTCAAGAAAATATTTGGCAGCGACCAGCATACCGAGATTCTTATTGGTTTTCTGAATGCCGTTCTTGAATTGGAAGGTGACAGACGCATAAAGAGCGTTACCCTTAAGAATCCCTGGCAGCCTCCTGACATTCCTATTTTGAAAGAAACCATCCTCGATGTTCGTGCTGTTGACAACCGGGACGTAACTTTTATCGTAGAGATGCAGATCAAAGACACGACATTCTTTGACAAACGGGCAATATATTACACATCCAAGGCATACACCGGTCAGATAAAAAAAGGGGAAGACTATCCAAAGCTAAATCAGGTTATATTCATTGGTATACTTGATTTCAATTCATTTGAAGGTGAAAACTATCTGACCCGTCATCTTATCCTGAACCGTGAAACCATGAATCAGGATCTACGTGACCTAGAATTCAACTTCATTGAACTGAAGAAATTTAACAAACAAGAGGAAGAGCTCAAAACGATTGTTGAGAAATGGATTTATTTCATAAAAAATGCCGGCAATCTTTCCATGATTCCCAAAAACTCTGAGGCTATTCCCGAGCTTAACGAAGCATACAAGCTGGCATCTATGAACGCCTGGACGGAAGAGGAACTAGAGATTTACGAATACTGGCAGATTCGGGATGCTGGTGATCGGTATAAAATCAAGGAAGAATTTGAGAAGGGAATAGAGAAGGGAATAGAGAAAAAGACTGCTGAGTTTGCCACTGTGATGATAAAGGATGGCGAATCTAATGATAAGATCAGGAAGTATACCGGGCTTACGGATGATGAGATTGAAAAGCTTCGGCGAGAGGTTTAGATGGGGCTGCCCCCAACGAGCAACTTAACCAGATTAACTACGTCCCCGGAAGATTACAAAGTCCTTGATTTATAGTTTAGAAACGCCTACTTCTGGCAGCGTGTATCGGCGTTCATTGCTTAAGTGCACCTACTTTTGGCGGCGGTTAACTGCTTTTTTTAGTACGATTTTAACCGGAGTAGGATAGATACTGTAGTGGTAATTTTTCTGACATCAAACCTTCGTCAAGCCGAGGCGCTGGGAAATGTTCTCTTGAAATCGGTGCAAACCGAGCTTCCAAAAAATTCTGTGGAAAATGTATCTCAAGTTTTGACAGTGGATAAGTCCTTTCTTACCGAAAAAGTCGGCAGGTTGCTGAAACCGGAGCTACAGAAGATTGAATCCGGGTTGCGGTTTGTGTTGGGGTTGTGATCTTTAAGTGGGTGTTTATCCTGGAATGCCTGGGGAAATGGTTGGGTATATGGTTGAGGTGATTAAAGGATTAGCCAGGCAATGAGAGTTCTGATTACCGGTGTGACCGGTTTTGTCGGTGCCTGTCTGGCCCGAAAATTTCTGGAGTTGGGGCATGAAATCCACGCATTTGCTCGTCCGGAGTCCAACCTGTGGCGCATTGCCGATATAGTCGATAAAATTTTTCTGCACAATGTTGATTTGCGTGCCGCACAGGTTGTTGAAGGAGTGGTCGGCACCATTAAGCCAGAATGCATCTTCCATCTGGCGACATATGGTGGTTTTTCGCTTCAGCAAAATAGCGAAGATATATTCGCGACCAATCTTCTCGGCACCATCAACCTTGTTGCCGCTTGCGAAAAAATCGGTTTCGCATATTTTGTAAATACGGGCAGTTCTTCAGAGTACGGGGCAAAGTCGCATGCTATGAAGGAAAGTGATCAACTCGATCCACGGGGAGATTACGGAGTATCTAAAGCCGCTGCGACCCTTTTTTGCCGCTCCGAAGCGCTTCAAAAAAAACTACCCATTATTAGTTTGAGAATATTTTCACCTTACGGCCCGTGGGATGACCCCAAGCGTTTTATCCCGTATGTTATTTCCTCTCTGCTAAACAAAACGGTTCCAACTCTTTCGACGCCCGACTCCGTTCGCGACTATATCTTTATTGATGACGTAATCGCGGCCTATGTTGCTGTTTCAAGTGTCACCATAGTTCCAGGTGCAATCTATAATGTTGGCTCAGGAACGCAAACCAGCATTGGCGATGTGACTTCAGCAATCGTAGATAAAATAGGCGGCAACCTTATCCCTGCATGGGGTATGCGAGAAATCCAGCGCACCGAACCGGCCACGTGGGTGGCCGACATAAGTGCATTAACGTCATATTGTAACTGGCGACCTTCTGTCAGTTTAAAGGATGGTTTGCAACTTACAATTGATTGGATAACAACAAATCTATCACGCTATGCCATCTGACCTCAAAGGCAGGTATCAATGAAACTATCCGATTATGTTATAGACTTTATCGTCAAGCAGGGTGTATCGCACATATTTGAATTTATTGGTGGGGCTATTACACATCTGATAGATTCTACGGTTGACCGGGATGACATTCAGTGCGTTTCAGTCCATCATGAACAAACCGGGGCGTTTGCTGCAGAAGCCTACGCCCGAATTAATGGTCGCCTGGGAGTGGCAATGGCTACCAGCGGCCCCGGTGCACTTAATATGGTTACCGGTATCGGTAGTTGCTGGTTTGATTCAGTGCCTTGTCTTTTCATAACAGGACAGGTCAACACCTACGAATACAAATTTGATCGCCCTGTGCGGCAAATTGGTTTTCAGGAAACTGATATTGTATCGGTAGTAAAGCCGTTGACAAAATATGCCGAACTTATAGTCGAAGCCGAAATGATTCGTTATCACCTTGAGAAAGCGGTCTATCTGGCGCAAAGTGGGCGCCCGGGCCCAGTCCTCCTTGATATTCCAATGAATATTCAACGAGCGGAGATTGATCCTGACTCTTTAAGAGGATTTATCGGTAGCGATGAGCATCTTCAGTCCGAGCAGGCTAAGCCGGTTGTCAGTGCCATTCAACGGGAAACAGTTGCAGAACTTATTCGCACATCCCAACGACCGGTGATTCTGGCAGGAGGTGGTGTACGAACGGCTGGAGCAACTGCTGCGTTGAGCGAGTTAGCAGAAAGAACCGGCATACCGGTTGTTTTTTCGCTTATGGGGCTCGATTCATTGCCTGGAGTTCACCCCTTAAGTTTTGGCATGATCGGAGCATATGGCAATCGTTATAGCAATTTTACTATTGCAAATTGCGATCTTTTACTTATACTCGGTTCGCGCTTGGATACCCGTCAGACCGGCACACGCCCTGAGACCTTTGCACGGGCCGCCAAAAAAATTCATGTGGATGTTGATCTAAACGAACTTAACGCCAAAATAACTGTTGATATTGCCATTCATGCCAACATAGCCGATTTTCTTGCTGACCTTAACATCTGTCTTGTGGGGTACAGCAAACCTGACCTCACCTCTTGGTATAATGTAATACAAAGATTCAGGTCAAAATACCCGACACGGTCAACAGACGAGCAGTCAACGAATATTGAGCCCAATACTTTCCTGAAGAAACTGGCTGACCATTGTTCTCCAGGTGATGTTGTTTGCCTGGATGTCGGCCAGAATCAGATGTGGGCAGCCCAGTCATTCCTGCTTAAGGAAGGGCAGAGGATGCTTATTTCCGGCGGGATGGGGGCGATGGGGTTTGCTCTCCCATCCGGTATTGGCGCAGCGATGGCTGTACCTGACCAGCGGGTAATTGTTATTTCTGGCGATGGCGGCATTCAAGTTAACATTCAAGATCTGGATCTTGTTGCATCTTATAAGTTGCCGATTAAAATTGTTGTACTCGATAACGGCTGTCTCGGCATGGTTCGCCAATTTCAGGACATGTATTTTGGTGGTCGTCAGCAATCAACGGTAGTCGGATACGGGTGTCCAGATCTCGTCCGCATTGCTGAAGCTTACGGGATTGCTAGTTACACCATCGCAAGTGGCATCAATTCAGAGGATATCATTAGAAAGTTTATCACTTCAAAAGGTTCCGCTTTTCTCGTTGTAAAATTAGAACAGAACACATGTGTTAATCCAAAGCTGGTTGTTAACAGACCTATTGAAGATATGTCGCCTGAACTTGAGCGTGGCCAGTTAGCACAGGAAATGTTGATTGAGCTGGTTGAATAATGAGTAGTTGTCTTCATATTCATCAGCGCAAGATGTATTTTTAATATTTACCAATGAATTGATACATTCAAGTAGGACGTCGAACTGTTACTGATAGACCCAAAGGCGCTAATTCTTCTGGCGTTCTTTGATTGAATGGGTATGCAAATTCAGAGGGCGTAATAAGTTGTGAATTTAGTTTCAACATAATCTTGAAATTCAATACATCGAATCCTGCACCTGTAAAGAGCTGCTTCCACTCATGTGCAAGTAGTCTATTGCAAAACACTTGATCCTTCCAATCGCCGGCCAATATGTTTCTCAAGCCATGTTCTGGATCATAACATTGTGACATTTGTTTGTGCTCTGCCTCACTCAATCGAAAAAGGCTAAGTTCGCCCTTTGAATTATGACTTTGTAAATCTATGAAGTGGACTGCTGTTCCGCCTGGCATCAATACTCGAAAACTTTCCTCAATAGCTTCTCTTGGCTGTTCAAAATGTTCTAAAACAGCATTACTATAAACCAAATCAAATTCACCATCTGAAAAGGGAAGTTTTGCAGCATTTACTGGTGAAAAATATTCAATCCTCTCAGCAAGTTGTTGTTCATCCACATCTTGCCAGGATTTATCATATTCTAATTGGGGATTTCGAGGGCGATCCCAGCCAAAAGAGGTTACACAGGAAAGATATTTTTTAAGGATTTGAAAATAATATGCATCTTTTTGGATGGGACTAATGTCTATGCCCACAGCACGACCTGCTCCAAACGCCAAAAAACAAAAAAGTGACCCCAGTGTAGCGCCAGGCCCAAGTTCCAAAACACTGCGACAATTGCCGCCTTTGGATTTTAATGCACACATAACATCACTGTAAACAAGGAACGCATATGCAGGCGATCGCTGGTTATTTATCTGTTGCTGTAGAGTAGAAATTAACTTTTCTTGGGTACTGTTTGGATTTTGTTTCTGGTCAAGGTCTTCAATCAGTTTTCTACATGCGCTAAGTAGTTCGGGGTGTTTTACAAAAGTATGATTGAGGCACTCCAAAAAAGTTGCTGAAAACATTATATTTTCACCCCTCGGTTTATTAAAATCAATAAATATAATACAAACTATTGTTGGAATATAATACGTGACAGGGTCACTCACTGAATGAAGGGAATATGACATTCAGGTTTTTAGTCCCGTTAATAAACAGGTATCATTACTTTTTGAGTTACAAAAATGAATTTACAAACTGCTGAATACGTCCCGCCAACTACCTGTCTTATTGGAGATATAAAACAGACTTTTCTCGCCGACAAGGCGTATCCCGTAAGGTGTGGGACGCAAAAAAAAATTAAAAAGATTGATATGGATATACAAAGTTTCGTTCATTGAGCATCGATATTTTTCGCATGGCGACAAAGCAGCAGTCGAAGAGCAATGAAGGATGAGTCCCCCATAGACTTCGCGTCTCCGGCATTACACTGTTATTTAGTAATTGCAATGACGCCTGTGTAATAAAATTGGGGTTTGCCTGACTAAACTTGATATGAGGATGACTACAATTAATTTTAATCGGCAGTGAATCAAAATCTAAAGGTTTATCGTGATTTGATTCCTGATTGCGAATATATTGGCGATAACACATATTGTCTACATAACATAAATCCATGATTTCATAACCATTGTCGCGTGCAACATCATAATACACTGTCGGGTGTATGTTCCAGAAGCCGTGGTTGATGTCACCCATGGCCGGCAATGCATGAAGGATGACCCCATCATCTGCAATCAACTGGTCAATGGTAACAAAAGCCTGGCCTATATTGAACACGTGCTCAAACGTTCCGAAATTTGTGATAATGTCATATTTTTTTTCAACACATTTTATAGGTTTGTTCAAATCAAGATAATAGTGACTCCTACTGTCAGCGACATCGGAGCACGTATATTCAGAAATTCCAAGTATATTGTAGAATGCTCTCTGGGCAAATGGTTTATATGTTCCGGATTGAAAAAAATCATCGTAGTTAAATGTAACTTGTTGCATTTCAATACGGGACTTCAGATGCTCCGGGGGAACAAAAAAAAGGTCCTGCGGTCCAAGTTCTAACATATGTGTTCGATGGTCAAATAGTCCTTTGCTTTTTAACCGAGTCAACCAATCCATCGTTATCGCATCGATTCCCATATTATTAGCCCCCTAGGAGTCACAGTAAAAGCGCTTGTGGTACTTGACAACATAAAGTTGCGAAGAAAAAGGCCCAAATTAAATCGTCGAGATCATCTGAGCAACTCGGATTCATCCCCAATTTATTTTTTCAATATCACCATTAAAACAATTAACTGCAGTAATTTGATCGGGAAAAAAGTCTTTTAAAGTTTCTATATCTCCATTGTCATGACGAAGACTTATTCGTTTCAGTTTTTCTTTCAGAATGTTGTTTTTTTGTACGAATGCAACATTACTTAATCCGTATTTAATATAATTACCATTTCTTGTGTCAAAGCCAAAATGGGCTAACATGTAAACGATTTGACCAATGTTCCACCCAGTTATATAATGACCACCGGCTACGAAATTTGAGTTTAATGGGGTTAGTAAAAATAGCCACCCATCGCTATTTAAATGGTCCCAGCATTGTTCTAAAAATATGCCGGGATTGAAGGTATGTTCAATTACATGACTTGCCCATATTGCATCAAATTTTCTTTCCGGGAAGCTTTTACAAAAATCATCCATAAAATATTCATGAATTTCAATTTTTTCTTTGATATCAGGGGGGGGGGCGTAACTACTCATTGACACACCAATTCCCGTTACCTTTTTATTATTTTGAGCAAAATATAAACTAGCCGTACCATCACCCATCCCAACATCTAAAATACTATTGAATCTATTTAGTGGCACTTGCTTTAGAACTTGATCGGCACCTAAAGCCATTAGCGGCATTATTTTTCTCCATATTTATTCAGATTTAGTTTCTTGTTTGAACCTTTTACACTTTTTGTCCCAAATAGTAAATCCCCAATCCGTGCAGTATATTTAAGCCAAAATTTTTTGCTGATTTTCTATCTGGTATGAAGTAGTATCGACAATACTTAATTGTTCCCTGAACAAAATACCTCTCGTTTATCTTGTCGGCCCATGAATAATAATTCTAACAGGTGATGAATTTATTAAGGAGAACCACAATTTCTATTTTAATAACAGGTGTAGCGGGATTTATCGGATGCAACCTCGCTGAACTTTTGATAAAGCAAGGTCATACAGTTTTTGGTGTAGATAACTTCTGCCGAGGAAACCTTAATAACATATCCGAGGTTTTGGGTAACCCTGCTTTCCAGTTTGGCCTGGTTGATATGACTGATTTGGCCACTTTCCAAAAAGTTTTTGAGGACATGTACTCAAGAGAGCAAATTACTGAAGTTTGGCATCTGGCAGCCAATTCCGACATACCGGCCGGTGTCTCTGACGCTAATATTGATCTACGTGACACTTTTATGACGACCTTCAATACCTTGGAAATCATGAAAGACTTTGGTGTAAGAAAAATGATGTTTGCCTCTAGTTCCGCAGTATACGGCGACTGGGAAGACCGCCCATTGATTGAAAACAGTGGCCCATTACTTCCTATTTCAAATTATGGTGCCATGAAGCTTGCATCGGAAGCTTGTATTAGTGCTGCAACCGAGAGTTTCTTGCAACAGTCATTTATTTTTCGTTTTCCCAATGTCATCGGAATCCCTGCCACTCATGGAGTTATACTGGATTTTGTTCGCAAGCTAAAAATTACTCCGCAAAACCTTGATGTGCTCGGCAATGGGACTCAACAAAAAGGCTATCTCCATGTGGAAGAGCTTATTGGTGCAATGCTCCATTTAAAGGATCACGCGAATGAAAAGGTTGCTGTGTATAACATTGGGGCTGATGACGAGGGGGTGACAGTCCGTTTCATTGCAGAAGAAGTCGTCCGCATTGTTGCTCCAGAAGCATCGATAACATATGGCAGCGACAATAAGGGATGGGTTGGAGATGTGCCGCGCTTTGTGTACTCTACCGAAAAGCTCAGAGAATTGGGCTGGTCGGCCAAGCTGAATTCCAAAAATGCCATTTCAAAGGCCGTTTATCAGATTGCCTCTCAGGAAGGATTTACCCTATGAAGCAGGTTGTTATCCTGGCGGGTGGCAAAGGAACACGCCTGCAAGAACGCTTGGGAAATTTACCTAAACCGCTGATTGATTTGTGTGGTATGCCGTTATTAGAACGGCAAATTCGGCATGTTAAACACTATGGTTTCAATCAAGTCTTGGTACTGGTGAACTATCGCGCCGAGAGTATTGTTGATTTTTGCCAGAGTAATGATAATTGGGGATTAGATATTCAGTGTATCGACGATGGTAAACCGCTTGGAACTGCCGGATCCATACTAAAAATATACGACAAGCTGGAAGACGAGTTTCTTGTAATGTACGGTGATACCATGCTGGATGTGGACCTCCACCGTTTTTATTCCTATCACTCATCAGACATAAATTCTGCAGCCACTCTTTTTTTACATCCTAACGATCATCCACATGATTCTGATTTAGTTGATATTAATGATCTGGGTTGTATCACTGCTTTTTATCCCTATCCACATGATCCAAGCGTTTTCTACCCTAACTTAGTTAATGCGGCGTTATATTGGGTACGTAAAGCACCGTTAGAGAAATGGCGCGGAATCTCTGAGTCAAATTATGATTTCGGAAAGCAGCTTTTCCCTGAAATGCTCGTAAAAGGACTATTACTTCGCGGGTATAAAAGTCCTGAGTATATAAAAGACTGCGGCACTCCAAAACGAATCGACTCGGTATGTGCTGATTTTTTATCGGGTAAAATAGGACGGGCAGTGCTCAATCAAGAGCAGATGGCCGTTTTTATTGACCGGGACGGAACCATTAATCGTGAAGTTGATCATCTCAACTCTGCTGATCAGCTTGAACTCCTCCCTAATGTAGAACGAGCAATTCGGCGTCTGAATTTTTCAGAATATCGTATCTGTGTGGTGACTAATCAACCAGTAGTCGCCAGAGGTGAGTGTTCTCGCGAGGATCTACATAATATCCACAACAAATTGGAAACTTTACTAGGTCTTGAAGGAGCGTATTTTGATCGAATATTTTATTGCCCTCACCATCCTGACAAGGGCTTTCCAAACGAAATACCTGAATTAAAAATAGATTGTAATTGCCGCAAACCCAAGACAGGCCTAATTGACACCGCGGTTGCCGAACTCAATATTTCTCGAAGCCGTTCATGGATGATTGGTGATTCGACAACCGACATACTAACTGCAAGCCGGGCAGGAATTAAATCCATACTTGTTGAAACCGGCTATGCGGGCCTTGATCAAAAAAATTGGGTTTCACCAGACTTTATCGTACCGGATCTTGCTGCTGCCGTATCATTTATCTTAGATATTTACCCTGCTTTAATCAAAGATATAAAGCCACTTGTACGTGATATAGTGCCGGGTGATCTTGTATTCATCGGTGGGCAATCTCGCAGTGGTAAAAGTTCGTTCGCCAGCGCAATGCGTGACGTGCTTCAGATGCAAGGAATGAAATGTATAATAATCAGCACGGATTTCTGGCTACTTAATGAAGAACATCGCGGAGAAGGAGTGTTGAATCGTCATGATGTTACGGCTCTTCAAAATATAATTTTTTCAATGGGCAATCGCGAAAAACGTCCTGTCAGACTTAGTCTGCCTGGTTACCTAAAGACGAACCGCACGCAGGTTCAAAACGTACGCTCGCTTGAAACCGGTTCAGAGGACGTAATTATCTTTGAAGGTGTGGTTGCACTATATTTTGCACAGATGTTTAATGCACATCGCTGTTTTTTTGTTACTGTCGAAGAGTGCGTACGCAAACAACGGGTAATAAATGAATATCTTTTACGTGGTTACACAGCAGAAAAAGCTGAAGCAGTTTATTCCGAGCGGTTTGCCGAAGAGGTGTCGTGGATTGACTCTACTAATAGTTTCGCTGTACAAGTTTCAATCCCCGTAGCCAACAATTATTTTTCCAGTCATAAGGATTCCAATGATTATCAGTAGAACACCACTCAGAATGAGTTTTACCGGTGGCGGCAGCGACATACCGGCATTTTACCAAAAATATGGTGGTGCAGTGATTAGCACGACTATAGATAAATATGTGTATGTGAACGTGAATAAGAAGTTCGATAACGGTATTCGCATCTCCTATTCAAAAACTGAAGAAGCTTCATGTGTAACAGATATTGAACATCCACTTGTAAGGGCTTCGATGGAGCACCTAAAACTGCACGGTGGAATTGAAATCACCACTATCGCTGATATACCTTCAAAAGGAACGGGCCTGGGTTCATCAAGCACATTCACAGTCGGCCTCCTGCATGCTTTAAATGCCTATTTAGGTCGCTATGTCACCAGTGAACAACTAGGTGCTGATAGCTGTTACATTGAGATTGACCGGTGCGGTGCTCCTATCGGCAAGCAGGATCAGTATGCAGCTGCTTTTGGAGGGTTTAATCTAATTGAATTTAACTCTGATGACTCCGTTGTTGTCACGCCAATTATTTGTCAACGTGAGACCACCAGGGAGATTGAACAGAATATAATCGTATTTTTTACAGGAATTGCACGAAATGCTTCTACCCTTTTGGCACGACAATCGGAGGAGGTCTCAAGCGGTGAGGCTAAACAACAGGTTCTGCGACGCATGGTGGCACTCACGCATGACCTCAGACGAGAGCTCCAAAACAACAGAACGCACGTGTTCGGAGAGATTCTTCACGAAAACTGGAACCTCAAAAAGAGTCTAACAAACGGGATCAGCACTGCGGAAATCGACGAGTGGTACGAATCTGCAATGAAAGCTGGTGCAATCGGCGGCAAAATCCTTGGTGCCGGAGCAGGAGGATTTCTTATGTTTTATGCACCACGCTCAACCCACGAAACAATATGTAGTGCACTACCAATGCTCCGCAAAATCGATATTTCGTTCGATCCTCTTGGCAGCAGAATTATTTTTTATCATTAAGCAAGGAGGCACAAATGGGGCATAATCAATTCAAAGGAAACTCGTCCGCGTACTTCAATCGGCTAAATCAGCTACTCCAACATCTTGACAATAGCAGCATTGACCATGCAGTCGGCTTGGTAGCAAAGGCATGGTTAGATGGAAAACAGATCTTCACATTAGGAAATGGTGGTAGTGCACTTACTGCGATGCACTTCATAAATGACTGGAACAAGAGTGTCTATATGGCAAACAAACTCCCATTCCGAGGCCGTAGCCTGGTAGATAATATCGGGCTTGTAATGTCGTATGGCAATGACCTGTCATTTCAGGATATTTTTGTAGAACAGCTTAAAAATCTTCTAGGTCCAGGCGACCTTGTCATCGCTATTTCGGGAAGTGGCAATTCCGAGAATGTCTTACGTGCTGTTAAATATGCGAATGAAAACGAAGCGGTGACCCTTGGTCTCTGCGGATACCGTGGCGGCAAACTGAAGGAGATCGCACAGCACAGTGTATGGGTAGATATAGATGACATGCAGTTGGCTGAAGACGTGCATTCAATTTTTGGCCACATCGTTATGCAAAGTCTGTGTAACTATAAATCTCCTGACAAGCCTACACCTTAAGTTTTAGCGCTCAAATGCACTGAATCTTACTACATACCTCTATAGCTTCAATTTGAAAGGGATCCTGATAACATGACTACAAAATCAAGAATCTGTCTGATTTACCCCAGTGACGGGCTTTGTTATAAATTTCAGCGAGCACGAACCAAGCGGATGCCTTTAGGTCTTGCTTATATTGCAGCGTCTCTAATTCAAGCAGGCCATGAAGTGTCTGTTGTGGACGGAGCACTCCATGACCTCAGTACCGAAGAGACAGTTGATCGGGCTCTTGCAGCAGATCCCCATTTCATTGGTGTGAGCTGCACAACGCCCATATACCATAGAGCCGTGGAAATTATTGCCTTGGCTAAGCAGAGGAAGCCTGACGTAACCGTAATCATTGGAGGCCCTCATGTAAGTGCCCTTCCGGAGGCAACACTTGATACATGTAAAGCGGACTTTGTCTGTATTGGTGAAGGCGAGGAATCTGCCAGAGATATTGTAGAGCATGTACTACTTGGAAAAGATCCCAGTAATATACCGAGCATTGCCTACAACTGGAATGGCAAGCGAGGCCATAATCGCCACTACCGCCTACGACTTGGTCAAAAAAAAGCGGATACCTTTCAATCAATGGAACTCGACAGTATACCCTATCCGGCACGAAGTGTTTTTGAATGGGAAAAATATATGGATTTTGGCAGGGATGTGGTTGAACCTCAAACCACCGCCATGTTCAGCAGGGGGTGTATTGGTAAGTGTTCATTCTGCGGTGCCGCAGATACTCTAATTAGATGGCGCAGTGTTGAGAATGTTCTTGGAGAGTTGGAATTGATTCAGTCCATGGGAATAAAAAATATTTTTCTTACTGATGATTCCTACACTGTCAACCGTAACCGGGTTTTAGCCCTGTCAAAGGGCATAGTAGAACGAGGCATTCACTTAAATATGGGGGTTCAGCTGAGATTGGATCAACTAGACGAAGAAATATGCGATGCAATGTATGCCAGCGGTATAAGATATGTTGGGCCAGGCATTGAATCGGGTAATGAGGAAATTATTAAGCAGATTGGCAAGGGTCCAAAAGAATCGAAGAAGGCAATGAGAAGTAAGATTCGGCTGCTCCAAAAATATGATTGGAAAATAAGAAACTCTTATGTCATGGGAATGCCGGGTGAAACGGAAACACAGATCATGGATACCATTGAGTTTGCCAAAGAGCTTGGAGCAGACGAGAATGCCTTTTCCATAGTGGTACCCTATCCGGACAGCCCGCTCTGGCAGATAGCGCTCGCAAGAGGCCTCGTTCATGATAAAATGGACTTCAGCAAATTTCTTTACTACCATGAAATTGGATGTAATTTATCCGCAGTATCAACAGAGAAACTCTTGGAGCTTCACGAATTTGCCTACGAGTATGTGGGAAATCCATCATACCGACTTGGTGATGACGCAGTGAGCTCAGGCAACAGGCCTCATATTCCTTATTTGGCATCTGAAGCATTCAGAGAGTTCAGGCAAAAACTTAAAACTACAGAGCCCTCAATGCAATAGCTTCAAGAAAATATTATCTCATTATTCAGGGAAGGAATTAAGTGGCTATAATTTATTTATGCCCAAACTCAAATGCGCCTGCAGGCGGAGTTAGAATGATATATCGTCATTCAGAACTGCTTAATCAAAATGGTTTCGATAGTTCAGTTTATCATCCTTTTGATCCTGAGTTCAGTTGTAGCTGGTTTGATCATAATGCCAGATTGTGTAAATCCGCCACATTCAATCCGCAAAAAGATATTATCATTATACCGGAAGCCTGGGCAGAGCGGTTTGGCAAACAATGCATCGATGCAGGCATTAAATTTGGCATTTTTGTCCAGAATGGTTATTACATACAACCCCAGAAAGACAGCGTGGACCAATCAGGTTCAATATTGCGAAATGTTTATGCCAGTTCAGATTTATTTCTGTCTATCTCAGAAGATGCCGCTTCAATGATATCATTGACATATCCATTCGTATCAAAATCAAAAATTTTACGGCTTCTACCAAATATTGAAGAGCTTATTGGTAAAAACAAAGACTGGTCAAAAAAAGAAAAATTAATTACATATATGCCTAGAAAATTAGGCGACCATGCTGCTCTTGTGCGTTTTATCTTAGAACAGCATTTGCCACAAGGGTGGGAAATAAACCCTATTCAGAATGTCAGTTATTGTGAATTAGCTTCTCAACTTTCCAAAAGTTCAGTTTTTCTCTCATTTTCTGACAGAGAAGGTTGTCCTGCTCCTCCGTTAGAGGCCGCTTTCAGTGGTAACGTTGTAGTTGGATATACTGGACAGGGTGCAAAAGAGTACTTCTTTCGCCCGATATTTCGAGAGGTCAATAATGGCGATTTTAAAAGTTTTGTCGAAAAGACACTCGCGGCTATTAATGAGGTGGCCGAAGGCATTTTAGATTCGGCAGGTTTTAGGAATCAAATGGATTCTCTTAGGGGTTTTTATTGTGCGGATAACGAATTAGAGTATGTTTTCAGATTTGCAAAAAGGGTGGGTGAGATAGTATCGTTATAATACTGCTTGTTACATCCAATATAAAGGTACGATCCACTTTGCTCATAAATCATACAGGAACAACTTTGAAGATATATTGAACCGGTTGAGCATCTTGAAGTGCCTGATTTGGATCTGCACCGACACTGGTTGCCAATTTCATAATTGCCTCAGAAAGTAACTGGTTTTCCAGTTTTTTGTGAGTAACAGAGTATCCACTGACTACTTTGAAACCTGTTTTCTGGAATAATTCAACCATGGTAGCACGGGTAAGCCACAGCTGATTGCAGTCGAGTAAAAGCCCACTGTCAGCATACCACCGCCCCCCACCTACACACAACTTGGCCTGAATACTCCAATGTTGGGCATTTGGAATAGCTGCCACTACACAGCTATCACCCCCGATGACCTTGCGGATGCGGGTGAGCAACAAGCCTGGATCTTTCATGTGTTCAAGGCACCGATCCAATATCCAGCAATCAGCTGAAGCATGCTCACAAAATAAAACGTCACCCAACGTATCAATATCGCAATTAACTACCTGGTCACAAACCCCTTTCACAATATTCCACTTGCCTGGATCTATCTCTACTGAAGTATAATTGCAGCTGGAATTGGCTTCCTTGCATACCCGTGCCAGCGCCCCGCTATTGGAACCTATTTCCACATATTTTTTGCCACCATTAGGTATCAAAGATACGATCATATTGCGAACCAGCGCCTCTTGCTTTGATGCCTCCGACCACTCCTCAAGGTTGTAGCTGCCGGTTCGTTTGACGGTTCCCTGCCAATCATGTCGGAGATAATGTCTGGTTTCTCCTTTACCCAAAAAATCATCCTTGACCCAATCAATTCCGTGGATCAAGTTTTGTTTGTCAGCCCGGTGCAGTGCCAGCATCGGTTCAGTCATAGGTGCACCATGCTTTGTCGGCATAGGCCAGGCACGAACTACCTCGATGTTGCAGAGCATACACGCAGGATGCAGATACTTAATTGCGCCGTTTTCATAATCCACGTCAAAACCACCTTCGTTAACATGGTTTACATAACCAACTCCATACATTTCAGGTTCGAGTTCATTCAGCATTGATTCCAAAAAACCACTTTTCAGGATAACCAGGTCTGAGTCGAGGACAAGAACCGGACCAATGATATCCAAATTTTGAAAAGCCCATGCGATGCCAGGGCCGTGATGGATATTATAATCGAAGTGAATAAACGTAACGTTTTCATACCGATTACATACGGCTTGAACAGCTTCATAATGCTCATTGCTTGAACCATCTATAATTGTTACAGGATTGTCGTAATACGTTCGAAATGACCTCAATAAGTCCTCAATTAAGTCAGCAGAATTATATGATACGGAAATAACTGGAATGGTATGTAAGTTCATATACTCTTCTCTAACAAGATTGTTGTTGCTTGCCTGATAACCGCATGAATTTTTTCTACTTCATAGGCACCACCCTTAATTTTTTCATGTTCTGACGACAGATACCACATTGCAGTTATCAGTTTAGATGACAGTAAATCATGGATATCAGGTCGGTTAAATAAAAACTTTTTGTGATCATGAGCATCACAAAACAATTGCAACCATTCCACGCACGCTTTAAGCCTAGTTGCATCATTTTTCTGGTCCTGGCCACCGTGGATACGAAAATAACTTAGCGCCTCAGGCAAATATACACAATCTTTGTGCGATAGGACTGATAGCCATGTAGCAACATCCGATAACGTCACATATTGTTTATCAATAAATACCCCGAAACGCTCGCCGATATCGGCTCGCCTGAATAATGCGGTGGTCGGCTCGCCAACCATATTACTTCCATTCGTCAAGATCATATTGCCAAGTGAAATGCCACCGATCAAGGTTTCTGTTTCAAAGATGCGCTCTGTACCAGGAATCGGGCTTAAAAACTTGCCCTCTCCGTCAACCAGTTGCCGGAATGACGTAACCAAGCCGACGTTTGGCTGAGTCAACATATACGCCATCATTTTCTTGACTTTCTCCGGATGGAAGCGGTCGTCATCCATCAAATAATTGATATACTCGCCTTCCGCCAGAATAAAGCAGTTATTGAAATTGTCCATTGGTGCAAGACCCGGTACACGTGAGTAGCAGATATAGGGATATTTCACCAGATATGGCGCAATTCGCTCGCTCGTCGTATCATCGTCGCTGTTGTCACTAACAATAATTTCAATATTATCGTAATCCTGGGCCAGCGCACTATTTAAGGCCATCTCGAAATAATCCGGCCTGTTATGCGTCGGGATCAGAATACTCACCAGCGGCAGGGTACTTATGCCAGCACCTTTGGTGGTGCGTTGCGTAGTGACCTGTTGTGGCAGCGCTGGCAGTCCCTCCATTAGACGACGAAATTGAGTTTCGATGTCACGCACTAATTGTGGAATATCAAACACTGATCCTGAAGCCTTATTCTCCTTCAAGCGACCCTTTAATATTTTCAGTTCTGCGGGTTTTGTAGCCAATCGTACAGCCTTTTCCTCATACTCCTTCAAATTGGTCGCAATCAACTCCGGCAACCCAAGATGGGTCAGCAAACTTCCCGCCATGCGCGAGGCAAACGTGCGTCCTGACAACGTCAACAACGGCAGCCCCATAAACAGGGCATCGTTTGCGGTTGTGCCACCGTTAAACGGGAAAGTATCAAGAAAAAGATCTGCCAACTGGTAACGGGCAAGATAATCAGCAGGGGCCACCCTCGGCGCAAAAATAAGCCGCTCTTTCTTGATGCCCTGCTTTTTTGCTTCCTTAAGCAGGTTTTCTTTTGACCATTCATTATCTGCCAGCAGCCAGAAAACACTCCCCGGCACCCGCTTGATGATCCGCATCCATGCCGCAAAGACCTCGGGGGTGAACTTGTAATTATTATTGAACGAGCAGAACACAAAAGCTTTTTCGGGAAGTCCATTGTCTGCACGCGTCGGCATTGGTCCTACTTCGCGCTTGCTGTCACTCGATTGAAAGCAGTTAGGCATGTAGAGTGGTTTTTCGGTATGAAAGGGGACTAACTCATCAGGGATGAGGTACTTGTCGGCAATGACATAGTCTATCCACGGTAATCCGGTTGTTCCAGGGAAACCAAGATAGGTCATTTGCAGCACAGCAGGACGATATGACAGGATCATCGGCCGTGCGCCGGAGGTCAATCCCTGCAGATCAATCATGATATCAATTTCGTGCGAGCGGATGCATTCGGCAGCTTCCTTGTCACTCATCTCACCAATCTTTATGTACTGATCCATCGATTTCTGCACACGCCTCTGTATGGAGGTGTCATCGACACGACTCCAGCAGAATCCGTAGACCTCAAACTTGTCATGGTCGTGGAGTTCGAGCAGCTCAACCATAAGCAGTGAGACCGCATGGAGACAAAAATCCGAAGAGAGATACCCTATTCTGATCTTATCGTGTTTGTATCCACCCTTTGGTGCCAGCGCTTCTGTGCTGGTAACAGGGTATTTGTGCTCTACAAACTGCTGGGCAGCGGCAAGCTGAAGCTTTGGGTCGTCAGAGGCAGCGAGCATAGCCAATGGCGATGTACCATTTATCATCTCCTGTTTGGTTATCCCTTTGGGGGGAACGTATATCGGCCAGCGGCATATTTTTTGAACCAGGTGTACCAGATGAAGCAGGACGTCTCGCTGGGTAGGATCAAGGGCAAAACTCTCTTCTAACCGTGCAAGAGAATCCTTGTAGTTCTTTTTAATTTCCAGCAGCCGTCCAAGGTTGTTAAGTGCATGAAGCTGAAGCGCGAGGTTTTCCGGCAGAAGGATACTTTTTGTTTCCAAAGCCAGGCGCCACTGCTCCAGCGCCTCATCTTCGCGCTTCTGCTGCTCAAGACAGTTGCCCAGATTCAGGCGTGCCCTCGTAAAATCGGGGCTGAGTTCAAGGGCCTTGCGATACATCGCTTCAGCTTGAAGATAGTCGCGGTCTGAGGCCAACTCGACACCCAGGTTGAAGTACCCCACATACGCCAGTGGTGCCGTGGTACGTGCAAGCCAAATGCGATAGAGGGAGATTGTCTGGTCTTTAAGGCCGGCAGATTTCAAACGGTCTGCAGCACCCATCAAATCGATTATTTCGAGGGTACCCTGTTCGGCAAGGATGAAGGCATCTTTTTCGGGGGAGGTGCTATAATCTGGTGGGGTAATGTCAGGCATTGCTTCCTCGGGAAAATTCAGTTTTTGGAGATTAGCATAATTTGAGTTCTAAAAAAACCACAAAAATCAAAGGCTTCTTTACAGGGATGAAGGGGATGAAAGCCTTAAGACTTGGAGCCTTTTTGGTTTAAACCCAAAAAAATAAAGCTCTTATCACAGCTTTATCTATTGCCGTTATCCCTTTTTATGCCCGGAGGGCACTTAATCCTCTGTATCCATGTCACATTGTCTTTGAATCATTCAAAACAGGGAAACCTTTTCTAACAGGGATAAAAGGGATTAAGGGGATAATAACCTTTAGCACTGCGGAGACTTGGAGCCTTTTGGTTTAAACCCAAAAGATTAAAGCTGTTAAAATGGTTTTGTCTTTGAAGTTATCCCCTGCATCCCCTTCATCCCTGTTAAATGGCCTTTGCTTTTTGTTGCTAAAAGCGATTACCGAAGCGGCGATATTCAAGTTTGGGTGTTCCGAAGTTGATTAAAAATCCAACCTCAATACCGGTTGCCTTCAAGTAATTCATAACCTGGGCAAGATGCTCCGGTGCAAGTGCCTTCACCGCTTTCAACTCCAGCAATATTGTGTCTTCAACAATAATATCTGCAAAGAAATCTCCTACTATTTGACCTCGAAACATTACAGTCAGAGGCTTTTGTGCTTCAGCTTTCAAGCCTGATTGCGAGAGAGCTAATAACAGCGCCTTTAAATAGACTGACTCAAGAAAGCCGCAACCAAGTTCGTTGCTGACTTCAAAGCAGGCTTTAAGAATTCTTTCGGTAAGTTCTTCGTGAATCATAAACAAACCTTTTTTACAGGGATGAAGTACCCTGCAGGTCCTTTTATTTAGCCGCTGTTTGTTGTGTTCACACCAAAAAACATTTTTACAGGGATACAAGGGATGAAGGGGATAAGACCTTTAAAAAGATTAAAGACCAAATGACTTTTATGTTTATACCCAAAAGCCTTACAGATTATATTCTGGTTTGTTGTTATCCCCTGTATCCCCGGAGGGTACTTCCCCTTCATCCTTTAGGCCCTGCGGGTCCTGTTAAATTGAATGGTTTTTACGTGTTATGAAGTAACGCTATTTATCATTTTCCATTTTTTTCTGCATGGTACAAACCAATTTTTCTACCATGCACAGATATTCAGGCAGACGCTGCCATATCGATTCTGCCATCTCCTGGCGATACACATGGCTGAGGTCATTTCTGTCATTGATTGCCCGGATAAACAACTCGTAGGTTTCATAATCACAGTGTCCTGCCTCTACAAACTCTTTTGCCACTGATTTCGGAGAATTGACATCAATACCATCGACTTCATAAAGGAATACCTGGACGGTTTTCCAGAGCAGTTCAACCGTGAATTCAAACTTCTGAATCTGCCCGGACTTTATATTGTCTGCAACAAGCTCAGGGAATAACCCCGGCTCAAGCGTCAGAGCATCACGGAAATTCGATAATGCGGCTTCAAGATCATTCAGTTTTCGTGTGAGTTTTGTTTCCATATAACAACCTTTTTAGTAGCTACTTCTCTAAAATCAGCTGGAGCCGAATCAAGGTTCACAAGATCGACATGGTGAGGAATAACACTTTCATCCAGCTTGGACAAAATATGGTCTCTCGTTCTGGTGAATACGGATTCAGTTAATCCGCTAAAGCCTATATCAATATCTGAGCTTCTCCGATGTACTCCAAGTGCCCGTGAACCAAACAATACAATAGTACAATCGAGGTTTGATGTTACACCAAGCACCAAATCACGCATCAGGGTCAGATATCTATCCTCTATTTTATGGGTAGGTGGCATTGGAGGAGTCCTGTGTTTTAAGTTGATTTTGTTTAATTCACCAATAAACTATTTAACAGGACCCAACTTTGGGCATAAAGGATAAAATACCCTCCGGGCATAAAGGGATGAAGGACCCTCTGGGGCCTAAATGGATAAAAACCTTAAATCTTAGAGGTTTTTTGGTTTAAACCCAAAAGATTAAATCTTTTATCATTGTTTTGTCTTTGCCGTTATCCCTTTATGCCCGGAGGGTACTGTATCCCCTTCATCATTTAGGCCCGAAGTTGGGTCCTGTTAAATTGTATTTGCTTTTTGCTGCTAAAAGCGATTACCGAAGCGGCGTTATTCAAGCTTGGGTATCATGAAGATATTGTAACAATCCCCATAAAACTGATTCTTTTTATTTCCAGTTCAATTGGCTCGCGGATACAAGCGCCGCCCAGTCATCAGGCGGGTGGCCACGCTGCAACATTTTCTGGAACACCGTGTACGGATCGCTCTTACTGCCCGCTGAGCGTAGTGTGTTTCCATCATTCACCCAAGCATAAATAATGAGCCTGCTATTAGTGTCGAACCGAAAAAACAGCCGAAACCGCCGCCCTATCTTGGCGCGCCGCCAATGCCTGAAGGCAGTTCCCATAGTGTTACCCTGTCGGTACTCTTCGCGACTGGGGTCACTAGGCACAGTATCCAGTATCAACTGTGACAAAGCATTAAACAATTTCACGTTGGCATTCGATTCAAACTCTTTCGGATCTTGTACTTTCGCACGCTGTACTGCGACCTCAAGTTTTTGTAGTTGCTCGATTAAGCAGTCGTGAAAAAGCAAATTCCATCCATGACGTTGCATCACAGATCCACATCGCCTTCAATATCTACTGTTTGTTCAACCGGCTGTTTGCTGGCAGCTAGCATGGAATTTGCCAAGTCTTGCGGCAAAGTAGTAAAATGCCGACCACACTCGATATCTTTTTCCAAGAGCGCCAGAAAACTCGCAATAGCCGGGTCTTCGTGCTGCGCATCCTCAACACGGCTGAGAAACACTTGCGAGCCGCGTAAATCAAAAGCCACCTTGCTGCCAAAATCCACACTAAGCAGTTGCCGAATGCGTTTAGGCAGAGTGATTTGACCCTTTGTGGTAATTGTGGCGACTTCGTGGATATCTGGCATGGCTAAGCTCCTTGTGATAATTCGCATGGTAAGGTTTATTCCTTACCATGTCAAGGCGTTGCTACAGATGTACATTTATCAATAGAGAAATAGCGTAACTATTCAGAACAATCAGGAAGCGAATCCGAGGTGTCATCCGAAACAACGTGAATGATTGTCATTGAATCATAAAAAGCCAGAAAGCATTTATTTCAGGACCCAACTTCGGGCCTAAAGGATAAAAGGGATAAAGGGGATAAAACCTTTAAGCTTAAAGGCTAAAAGGCTTTATCGTTTTTAACCCAAAGTTCTGAAGCTTTTATCTTGTCTTTGCCGTTATCCCTTTTATCCCTTTATGCCCGGAGGGTACTTCATCCTTTAGGCCCTGCGGGTCCTGTTAAATTAAAGGTTTGGGACTTTTTGGCGTCGAAAGCAAACCGTGAACCTGTTTGCCTTGTCGTCATTTACAAGCTCCATATCGGGACATCTAGCCAGTGAACGGGGCAGTCCGCTTCCAAGTCCCGAATATGGCATGACATACTGTGCATGCGAGAGCAATACCGAGTTTCTTGGCACTGAGACACCCTGTTTTACCGCATCTATTGTCAAGCTGTTTGGGAGTGTCCCTGGACTGTGGATCTCGACCCTATCGGCAAATATGAAAAGTTTGATGGAAGAGTTTACCAGATAGTCCCGATGTACCAGAGCGTTAACGACAATCTCCTGAAGAGCTTCACGAGAAATTTCCAATATTCCTGGTTGATTGAAGCCCTCCTTTTCATTCCCTTGAACGTGACGCAAATTGCGCTCCAGAAAGTTCATAGCCCCCGAATATTGCTCAGGGAGACGCCCTCTAAATTCAGTTTTGTCAAGAAATGTCTCGTCTGTCAAGGAAGTGCCGGTAAACGCTACTGCTGCTACATGAAAAAGCGGAGCGTGCCGAGCAACATCCCTGCCTGCCAGCAGTAGTCCGGCAAGTGTCAGTGATCCGCTTTTCATGAACCCCAGGGCTTCCAGCAATCTACCAATGGGCAGCGACGAAGAGTCAAGATGTGAGGCGGTCTTGCGGTAATAAAAATCAGCAAAGACAGACATGTCAAGATCTTCAAGAGTTGTTTCCGGAATACGTCTTTCATCTGCAAACAACAGACTATCTTCGCCAAGCATTATCTCGTTTTTAATATCATCAGGTGTCATGATTTACCGGTTTCTATTTCAGAGGTTTAGCAGCCATTCGTTTCAAGGTACTTGATACAGGATCTACTCCAATGCCTATATTTTCAAGAGCAACAACACCCAGGAGTGGTTCACAATCATTTGGCCCAAAATAACCTGCACAACTGTTTCAGATCCCATCAAAGACACCCGGGCAAAACCGTATGGATATTCGATTAGCGTGCCATCAGCCAATTCGTAAGAGTCCTTCCCTTCTATAGAAATACCTGCGATTTTGAGCGCATCAGAAGGAGCCATGCAATCTATCGTACCTGTATCAACAAGAAATTCTGCTTCAAAAGGTGCTTCAGTTTTACCAAGATTTGATAGCTGAGTAGTTACATGCGTTAAGCCCATGGTGTTCCTCCTTCCCAACGATGTAATTATCCTGAAAAAAGCAGTTAACCGCCGATGAACGCCGATACACGCCGAAAAATCAAAGACTTAGGTCGATTCTTGGTTTAACCAAAAAGGTTGGTTTGTTTTTTTACGTAAAGCCTGGTTTTATCGGCGTTCATCGGCGTGTTCGGCGGTTCAAAAGCCGTTAATAGGATTATTGGTTTAGACTGTAAATCAGATTTTTATCAGATTGTATCCGAAGTTATCCGCGTGAAACGGTTTTGACCTTGATTTGATTCATCATCGTAAACTATGTCTGTCAATTCCCGCACGCACAATAACCGCCTGTTAACAAAAAATCAAGACACTATAACCGAAAAACGCCGGGTCCCGTAACGAGGCCCGGCGTTAATTCACATTACATTGCTACCGATCAACTGATCAGCACATCTTTAACAGTTGTTGTTACATGCCCCTGGATCAGAATCTCGGCAGTGCCGTTATTGTACACATGAGATTCAACACCATTGACCAACATGCTGCCGACATCTTTCCAGTCACCATGGTTGCCGACCAGTTCAACGTTTGCAGTAGCGTCGGCTCCGGTTACAACCATCTGGAGGTGATCTGTACCAGCCAGAATATTCGTATGAACATCAATATTACCGGTGAACACTATATCGTCTATGCCTTGCAGCAAGTGTGGTTTAACAATTGCCTGCTGCTGCAGGGTGGTAAAGGCATCATCCTTGCCAAGGCTATGCAGGGCAGCAATATCATCTACGGTCAGGGCTTTCAACTGATCCGGAGACAGCGAGGCAATATCTCCGGTGGTCAGTGCCGTAATCTGGTCAGTTGACATTGCATGTACCTGATCCGGAGTCAGCGAATGTACCTGATCGGTTGTCATTGCAGCAATGTCTCCAGTGGTCAGTGCTGTCACATCGGATACAGCACCCTTCTGGAACCAGACATCTGCCATCTGGTGCTCTGTGCCGTCTGTTGCCGTGTAGGTTGAATCGAGGAATACCCAGTTACCATTGTTATTTACTGCTGTCTGGGTAGCATTCAGGTTGAGTTGAGCAACACCAAGCGACTGGAGCGATTGCAGCTCATTTGCCTGGGAAATACCATCATTGTTACTGTCAAGCCAGACTTTAAGATCCGCAAAGTTAGTGTCTTGCAGGTTGATCACGCCATCACTGTTCGAATCCATGGCACCCAAAGCCTCAAAACCGTCTTTGGCGTTGGCACCAGATGCCAATTTTGTTGCTGTGCCGAACAGTTCACTACCATCGTTTATCGTGCCGTCATGGTTAACATCTCTCACCAGAAGGCCGTCATTCCCTGCTACCCAGCCGACCTGATTATTCTGGCCAGTGGCGGTGATATCGAATGCCACACCGTTGGCAACATTAACCGTCTGGATGCCGTTACCGTCAAGATCCAGGACAATCGGGCTTGCCAGAACACCAAGCGCCATCTGCTGGTCTGGATTCATTGCAGTTATTTGCGCCGTAGTAAATGCACCCTCTCTCCATTTAAGGCTAAGGGCAGAAAGATCATCAATTTGCAAAGACTGTATCTGCAGCGTTGTCAGTGCGGCAAGATCCGCATTTTCCATGACAACGTACTGTGCTGTTGTCAGGATTTCTACCTGATGACCTGTCAGTGCCTGAACCTGAGTTGTGGTAAGCGCCTGAATCTGGCCTCCATAAGCTGGACTCTTGATGGATGTAAGCTGCTCATCCGTCAACGCCCGTATCTGATCTGTGGTAAGAGCAGCAATCTGGCCCACTGACAAGGACTGTATATCAGATGTTTCAATTGCCCGAATCTGGTCGGTACTGAGCTGCACCAGATCTGCCGTCGTAATCGCCAGAATCTGAGCCGTATTCAGGGCAGTTATCTGTGCAGGTGTTAACGCATACGCCTGTGCGGTGGTCAGTAAAGCAATATCTTCTACACTTATCGCACCAATTTGAGTGTTGGTGAAGGCTGCTACTTGCTCTGTATGCAGAGCGATAAACTGTCCGGTGGTCAACGCCGTTACATCCGCAAGTTCCAAGCCCTGTATCTGGTTTGAAGTCAATACCACCAGATTTGCCGTGCTGAGGGCAACAATTTGATCCGTAGTCAACGCTGCTATCTGGGTATGATCGATAGCAACGACCTGATCGGTTGAAAGTATTCTGATATCCTCGATTTCTAAAACTTTAAGCTGATCTGATGTTAGCGCATGCATCTGTGCCGTCGTCAGAAGATCTATCTGCGCTGCCGTCATGGCAATTATATCAGCTGCTTCTATCGCCTGAATCTGGGTGGTGGTCAGTTCGATCAAATCGGCATTATTCAGCGCTCTGATTTGGGCGGTGGTCAGTGCAATAATCTGAGGCACCGTCAATGATTGTGCCTGCTCGGTCGTAAGAATGGCAATATCCGCAGTTTGTATGGCAACTATCTGCGTGTCAGAGAGCGCCTGAATCTGGGCTGAAGTCAGTGCCTGTATCTGTGCCGTCGTCATGGCCACGATATCAGCGGTTTCAAAATTCTGAATCTGAGCTGTACTCATCGCTGCCAGGTCTGCAGTAGTGATGGCAACTACCTGACCCGGAGTCAGAGCTTTGACCTGATCACCGGTAAGGGCATTTGCCTGCGCAGTAGTCATCACATTTATCTGTGCAGTAGTCAGCACAGCAACGTCGCTTATAGAGGTGATCTGGGCAGTGGTAAGATTACCAAAATCATCGGCACCTATCGCCTTGATCTGAGCGGTAGTCATAGCGGCTATGCCGCTAGTCTGAATCGCTACAATCTGAGCTGAATCCATAGCGGTTATATTGGCAGGGGACAGCGCCGCAATCTGGTCTGAGGTCATCTTGTTGATATCAGCTGTTTCGAGAGCAATTGCCTGGGCTGTGGACAGAGCGGCGATGGCAGACGGGTTAAGTGCCGTGATCTGATCTGTGGAGATATTCTGTATATCCAACGTATCCAGACCCTTTATCTGCGATGATGTAAGCGCGGCAATATTAGCCGTACTGAGGCTAATGAGTGTAGCGCTGGTCATGCTGGCAATGCTGGCGCTGCTGAGTGCGGCGAATTGAGCGGTGGACATTTTGTCTATATCGACCGTCTCGAGAGCAAATGCCTGGGCTGTAGTCAGGGCCGCAACAGCTGAACTGCTCAGTTGTGAAATCTGTGCGGTAGTAAGGTCCTTGATATCAGCCGTTTCCATGGCTTTTATCTGTGTTGACGTTATGGCTCCCAGATTCGCGTTGCTCAGGCTCGCGAACTGCCCCGTCGTAAGGCTTGCAATACTTGAGGTGCTGAGAGCGGCAAACTGGTCAGTACCCATGGCATCAATATCCTGCGTTTGCAGGGCAACCGCCTGAGCGGTGGTCAGGGCAGCAATGGCAGAAGTACTGAGTGCATGTACCTGCTCGGTGGTTAACGCCACTATATTCTCCGTTGACAGTGCTATGATCTGTTTTGAGGTCATTGCTGCAATATCCGCAGTGGTGATGACCGAGACGCCAGCAGTTGTCAGAATCTGTGCGGTGGTCAAAGCTGCAATGCTCGAGGTGCTCAGGGCGGCAAATTGAGCCGTCGTCAGTTGCTTGATATCGTCAGTTTCAATGGCGACGATCTGAGCTGTCGTCAAGGCTCCGATAGCGGACGTATTCAACTTGGATATCTGAGAGGTTGTCAGACCGGCGATATCGTGGGTTTCCATGGCCTTGATCTGTGCGGAGGTCAGAGCCGCTATATTATCTGTACTTAAAGAAGTGAACTGTGCCGTTGTCAAGTTTGCAATGCTGGCCGTATTCAGAGCGGCAAACTGGGTTGGCGTCATCTTGTCGATATCGGCAGTTTCAAGAGCAACTGCCTGGGCGGTGGTCAGGGCTGCGATAGCTGACGTGCTCAGTTTGGATATCTGTGCTGTTGTCAAGCCAGCGATATCGTGCGTTTCCATGGCCTTTATTTGTGTTGCAGTTATTGCAGCTATATTGTCAGAGCTGAGGCTCACAAACTGACTTGTCGTCAGGTTTGCAATACTGGCCGTACCCAGAGCAGCGAACTGGGCGGTCGTCATAGCATTGATGTCGGCAGTTTCCAACGCAACTGCCTGGGCGGTCGTCAGCGCGGCAATATCTGCAGTGCTTAACGCTCTTATCTGGGCCGTATCCAGTGCTGCGATGCTTGCCGTAGAGAGAGCCTTGACCTGAGTAGCACTCAGATTCGCTATTTGAGCGGTGGTCATGGCATCTATATCGGCTGTTTCGAGTACGTTTATCTGAGCGGTGGTCAGGACGGCCAACTGGTTGTTGCTGAGTGCCGTGAAGTCCTCAGACTCAAGCGCTACTATCTGAGCCGTGGTTAAGGCGGCGATGGCGCCTGCGCTGAGGGCCTGTACCTTGTCTGTGGTGAGGGCAACGATATCGGCTGTTGTAATGGCTTTTGCCTGATCTGCGGTAAGTACGGCAATGTGAGCTGTGCTCATTGCCACGATATCAGCCGTTTCAAGTGCTCCAATCTGGGCGGTGCCGAGTGCGGCAACTTGAGCAGTCGTCATATTGCCGACATCAGTTGAGTCAAGCGCCTTTACTTGTGCTGTTGTTAATGCCGCAATGACATCCAGACTGAGGACATTTACCTGTGTCGAGGTGAGGGCGACAATCTGATCGGTACTCATTCCGGTAATTGCAGCAACGCCAAGGGCTCTTGCCTGTCCAGTACTGAAACCGGCAATATCTGCCGTCTCAATACCAGCCATCTGAGCAGAGCTAAGCCCGGTAATGCCGACCGTGCTCAGAGCACCAACCTGGGTGGAACTCATCGATTTTAAATCTGCCGTTTCAAAGGCGCTTACCTGGGCAGCGGAGAGCTGGTTAATTACGGCCGTTGTCAAAACATCAAGTTGGTTACTTGCCAAGGCACCACCAATGTTGGCAGTTGTCAGGGCGGCGATGGCAGCTGTGGTCAGGACTTTTGCCTGAGCGGTCGTTAAGGCATGGACATTTGCGGTACTCAGCCCATCAACCTGTGCTGTTGTCAGAGCGGCGATGTCAGCCGTGCTTAGTGTCGCAAATTTATCTGTGGCAATAGCATTCAGGCCAGCCGTAGTCAGCGAAGCAAACTGACGCGCATCGAATGCATTCAACTGGGCTGTTGTCAAAGCGGCCACATCTGCAGTTTCCAGGGCGCTTATCTGAGGCCCGATCAGTGCTGCAATCCCGGCAGTGGTTATAGCTGCAATCTGTTCCGTTGACATAGCCTGAAGTTGGTCATTCCGAAGTGCAATGATCTGGTCGGTACTCAACAGCTTAATATCGTCCGTTCCGAGGCCAAGGATGCTTCCTGACGTTAGAACGCTAACTTCATTCTGTGTGAGAGCCTTTACCTGAGCGGTGGTTAACGCCGCAATGTCAGCGGAGTCAAGGACGCCTACCTGGTCTGGCGTCAGAGCAGCTATGACATCAGTAGTTATGGCGGCAATCTGCACCGAGGTAAGCTGCTGCAGAGCATCCGTCTGCAATGCTTTTATCTGGGCAGTGGAAATCTGCTGGATGTCTGCTGGTTCAAGACCTTTAATGTTGTCCGTAGTTAAGGCCGCTATTTGTGCAAGGGTTAGCACCTTTGCCTGGGCTGTCGTCAATGCGGCTATAGCGGCAGAAGTAAGACCACTTATCTGCGTGTCAAGCATTTCAGCAATATCGGCAGTCGGTATTGCGGCTATCTGCGCCGAATTCAGCGCAGCAAAATCATCAGCGCCAAGGTATTTTATCTGAGAGGTTGTCAGTCCACCGATACCGGCGACCGAGAAGGCCCCTATCTGATTTGATGCCAATGCCTGGAGATCGGCAGCTTCAATGGCACCGACCTGGGCGCTCGTCAGTTTATTGATATCGGCTGTGTCGAGACCGACAATATTATCAGTGGTGAGCGCCGCGATAGCTGCCGTTGTCAGAACTTGAACCTGGGCTGAAGTTAAGGCGGTTACGTCTTCTGAAGCGAGTGTCTTCACCTGAGCAGTCGTCAGAGCAACAACCCCGGCAGTGGTGATGGCGGCGATCTGAGCCGTGCCGAGAGCAACGATGTCTGCTGATGAAAGTGTCTGTATCTGACCCGTCGTCATCGCCTTTATGCCGTCGCTGGTGATTGCTGCGACCTGATCAGGCGTCATGGCATGGAGGTCGGCGGTTTCAAGCGCCTTGACCTGCGCGGTCGTCATGCTGTTAATGTCGGCAGTGTCAAGTCCGATCACGTTTGCCGTCGTCAGGCTGGTGATTGCCGTTGTTGTCAGTGTCGAAATCTGAGCGGTAGAGAACGCGGCAATATGAGCGGTATCGAGACCGGCTATCTGATCTGACCGCAGTGCCTGGATAGCAACAGTGGCTATGTTGCCAAAGGTTGCTGGGTCAATTGCGTTCAGGTCAGCCGTACTCATGGAACTGATCTGTGCCGTGGTCATGCCGGTGACCTGAGCTGAAGAGAGACCACCAAGGCTTGCCGTTCCCAGCGCATCGAGCTGAGCGGTGGTCAGCGCTTTATAACCGTCACTGCTGATTGCGGCGATTTGAGTAGAACTCATGGCCTTCAGGTCATCGGTTTCCAGAGCTACTATCTGAGCCGTTGTCAGCTTGGATATGTCGGCTGTTTCAAGACCAGCAATATTGGCGGTAGTCAACGCCTTGATGGCGGCGGTCGTCAGCGTAGATATCTGTGCCGTATTCAGGGCGGCGATGTGATCCGAGTCAAGACCGGCTACCTGGCTGGATGTCAGAGCTTTTATCGAGGCTGTATCAAAGGCAGTGAAGTTAGCTGTTGAAATGGCGTTCAGGGCATCCGTTCCCATGACGGCGATCTGCGCTGGGGTCAGTTGGCTGACCTGTGCCGTGGACATTGCCGTTACGTCTGCGCTGCCAAGTGTCTGGATCTGAGCGGTCGTCAGCGAAGCGATAACGCCGGATGAGATGGCAGCAATCTGCGCTGTAGAGAATTGATTCAGATCAGTAGTTTCAATCGCAATGATCTGAGCCGAGGTTAATTTGGCAATATCGGCTGTTTCAAGACCCACGATGTTGGCAGATGTCAATGCTTTGATAGCAGCAGTCGTCAGGTTGGATATTTGAGCCGTCGTGAAGCCACCCACCTGATCTGAGGACAGAGCGTTGATCTGCACAGTGGTCAGCTTGGTGATAGCTGCCGTTGAGATGGCGCCAATCTGATCGGTAGTCAACTTCTGCAGATCATCGGTTTGGATCGCTATTATCTGGGCTGTTGTCATCTCCGCGATATCAAGCGCTTGAAGACCGACGATGTTGTCGGTAGTCAGTGCAGCAATGGCGGCTGTCGTCAGCGCGGATATCTGAGTCGTACTTAGAGCGGCAATATGATCTGAATTAAGACCGGCTACCTGGCTTGATGTCAGAGCTTTGATAGAGGCCGTATCAAAGGAGTTGAAGTTTGCAGTTGTTATTGAGTTTAGGGCATCCGTGCCCATGACGGCGATCTGCGCTGAGGTCAGTCTGCTAACCTGTGCCGTGGACATGGCAGTGACGTCTGCGCTGCCAAGGGTCTGAATCTGAGCGGTCGTCAGCGAAGAGATGACGCCGGATGAGATGGCGGCAATCTGGTCGGGAGACATGGCATTAAGGTCGGCAGTTTCAATAGCCATGATCTGATCTGAGCTCAGCTTGGCTATGTCGACTGTTTCAAGGCCGGTGATGTTCGCTGTTGTCAGTGCTTTGATTTCGGCAGTCGTCAGTTCTTTTATCTGATCTGTGGTGAATGCAGCGACCTGGTCCGAAGTAAGAGCAGCCATCTGGGCAGTTGTTAACTTGCTGATATTTGCGGTTGTGATGGCGCCAATCTGGGCGGAATCAAGCTGTTGCAGGTCGTCGGTCTGAATAGCCACCAACTGGGCAGACGTCAGTGCGGCGATGTCGACAGTTTCAAGGCCGATGATATTGGCGGTCGTCAAAGCGGCAATAGCAGCGGTTGTCAGTTGTGAAATCTGCGCTGTTGAAAATGCTTTGACATGGGCATCATCAAGACCGGCCATCTGGCTTGAAGTCAGGGAACGGACGGAATCTGTCGACATGACGGTAAAGTCGGCGGTGGCTATGGCATTAAGAGCATCCGTCCCGAGAACTGCTATCTGTGCCGAATTAAGGGCACGAACCTGCGTCGAGGAGAGTGCGGTAATATCGTCGTTCCCGATAGTTATTATCTGTGCGGTTGTCAGCACCGCAATACCTGCTGATGAAAATGCTCCAATCTGGTCGGGTCTCAGCATGTTCAGGTCTGCTGTCTCGATGGCTATAACTTGATCAGTTGTCAGCTTGGCAATGTCAGCCACTTCCAGACCGGTGATGTTGCCTGTAGTCAGCGCAACTATGCCGGCAGTGGTAATATTTGAAATCTGGTCGGTTGTCAGTGCGGCAATCTGGTCAGACGTAAGAGATTTTATCTGGGCGGTGGTAAGTACCTTGATATCGTTTGTCGAGATGGCGGCAATCTGGTCGGCGTTAAATTGATGCAGGTCATCCGTTTGCAAAGCCTGAATTTGTGCAGTTGTCAGGCTGGCAATGTCGGCTGTTTCAAGGCCACTTATCTGGGCGGTGGTCAGAGCAACGATACTTGCAGTACTTAGACTTGCAATCTGTGCAGTCGTCAGATAGGCG
This sequence comes from Desulfuromonadaceae bacterium, assembly GCA_049318985.1. Classification (GTDB taxonomy): domain Bacteria; phylum Desulfobacterota; class Desulfuromonadia; order Geobacterales; family Pseudopelobacteraceae; genus JACRCG01. The sequence continues at coordinate 40,512 of JBMOEI010000001.1, read as the reverse complement.
ATGTGAGCGTTGTCAAGTCCTGATGCCTGGTGTGTACCGAAGTTAGCAATCGCAGCCGTTGATATCGAGCTAAATGTCCCTTCGTCAAGACCATTGAGTACGCTAGTGGTTACAAGCCCGATCTGGATTGGAGTTATGAGTGCAGCAAGATGAGCGGTGTCAAGATTGTTTGCCTGGGCAGTCGTCAGGGCATTGATTATGGAGGAGTCTAGGTCACTAAAGGTTGTCGCATCAATAGCATTAACCCCTGCAGTTGTCAGAGCCTGAAACTGAACCGACGTCAGAGAATGTAGTTGCGCGGTGGTAAGATCGGCAACGTCCTGCGTTGCCAAAGAATTAATCTGAGCCGTGGTCAATGCCTTGATATCTGCCGTTGTGATTGCGGCACTCTGTGCAGAAGTCAGGCTGTTCAGATCCTGGGTTTCGAGGGCACGAATCTGCGCAGTGCTGAGGGCAGCAATGTCAACCGTTTCAAGGCCGGCGATATTTTCGGTGGTCAATGCCTGAATTGCTGCTGTACTCAACACCGCTATCTGTGCTGTGCTCAGAGCGGTAATATGGCTGGAATCAAGTCCGGCGATCTGTGCCGTTGATAATTTTTTGATCGCATCTGTAGTGAGCGCGTTGAAGGAGTGTGTGCTCATGGCATTAAGAGCATCTGTTCCAATAGTTCCAATCTGTACTGTCGTCATGGCAGCTATCTGCTCAGACGTCATTGCAGCCATGTCAGCCGAGCCAAGGGTCTGGATCTGGTCGGTTGTCAGAACGGCAATGCCGGCTGTGGTTATTGCACGAATCTGTTGCGTAGTAAGCTGGGCAAAATCGGCACTTTGAATAGCTTTAATTTGAGTTGCCGTCAGGCTATTAATATCCTTAGTTTCAAGCCCAACAATATTGGCGGTAGTAAGTGCTCCTATGTTGCCAACACTTAAATTTGAAATCTGGGCAGTCGTAAAGGCGGTAACCTGCTCGGATGACATGGCATTGATCTGTTCAGTTGTCAGGTAACTGACATTAATGGCGGCTATCTGACCGGTTGTCAGGGCGGCAAAATCCTCGGCTTGAATCGCTTTCGTCTTGGTTGAACTTAGTGATAGTGATTCTATCTCCGCTGTCCCAAGGCCGACAATATTCGCGGTAGTCAGGGCAGCGATGGCAGCTGTGCTTAGTACAGATACCTGTGCAGTGGTTAACGCTGCAATATGCGCTGAATCAAGCCCTGATATCTGCCCCGTTGTCAAAGCCATGACAGATGATGCTGAGAGTTCAGCGAAGCTGGCCGTCGGCATGTTATTCAGAGCATCAGTTCCCATGGCGCCTATACTCGCTGCCTTCAAAACAGTGATCTGCTCCGTGGTCATAGCGGCAATGTCATCGGCCCCAAGTGTCGTTATCTGGGCAGTCGTCAGTTTGGCGATACCGGCTGTGGAGATAGCAGCTATCTTCTCAGGGGCCAGTTGTGCAAAGTCGGCGCTTTCAATAGCTTCTATCTGAGTTGCTGTCAATTGAGCGATGTCTGCTGTTTCAAAACCGCTGATAGCTGCGGTGGTCAACGCGACAAGAGCAGCGGTACTCAGACTCGCTATCTGACCGGTGGTAAAGGCAGCGACATGGGCGGAGTCAAGACTGTTGGCCTGGGCAGTCGTAAATGCTTTTACGGCATCTGTAGAGAAGGCACCAAACGCTTCGGGAGTGAGAGCTTTGAGGTCTTCTGTGGCGAGGAGTCGTACCTGCAGCGCTGTCAAAGCATTAATCTGTGCCGTTGTCATTGCAGCAAAATCATCTGTGCCGAGTGTACTGATCTGAGCTGTGGTCAATCCCTTGATGCCGGTTGCAGAGATAGCGGCTATCTGATCCGGTGACAAGGAGTTGAGATCGTCCGTTTGTATTGCTGCTACCTGAGCTGAAGTCAACTGGGCGATATCAGTCAGCTCAAGACCTTTAATGTTTGCTGTCGTCAGGGCGGCGATAGCAGCGGTACTCAGGCCGGCTATCTGGCCTGTTGCAAAGGCTTCGATCTGGGTCGCTGTCAGTCCGGCGACCTGAGCAGTCGTCAGCACTTTGATGGAAGCGCTTGTAAACGCCTGAATCTGCTCAGGGGTCATGGCATTGAGATCTGTCACCTGAAATGCTGCAACCTGAGCTGTCGTCAGTGAACTGATATCAAGCGTCGTGAGGGCCTGAACATTGTCCGGCGTCAGTGCGACGATCGCTGCCGTTGTCAGTCTGGTTATCTGTGTCGAAGTGAGCGCAGCAACATTTTCATAGCTGAGTCCGGCCATCTGAGCAGTGGTGAGGGCAGCAACGTGGGCTGAATCGAGCGAGGCAAACTGACTCTGGGAGAGTGCATTCAGGTCAGCTGCCGACAATGCCGCAAACTGGCCGGTGCTCAGCAGGTTCATCTGGTTCGTGCCAAGCGCGGTCAGATCTTTCCCGGCGGTGAGAGAACTCATCTGAGCCGTGGTAAGAGCGGTAACCGCTGCGCTGCTGAAAGCACCGCCCTGCTCTACGCTCAGTCCAGTAAGGGCGGGAGCATCCAGGGCTCTCACTTGAGCTGATGTCAGTGCATTGATATCTGCTGTTTCAAGCCCGAAAATGTTATTAGGGTTCAAGGCTTTAATTGACGCAGTAGTAAGTGCCCGTGCCTGGGCAGTCGTAAGAGCCGCGACGTTTTCAGGAGTCAGACCGTAAACCTGCGCTGTGGTGAGTACGGCGACAGCAGCGGTGCTTAACGCGGCAAACTGGGCTGTGTTCAAGGCATCGAGAGCACCCGGCGCCAGGCTTTTGAACTGAGCCGAGGTTAAAGCAGCTATGCTGTCTGTGCCAAGATTTGTAATCTGGTCTACACTCAGGGCCTTAATCTGGGCAGTGGTCAGCACGGCAATGGCGGCGGAATTGAATGCCTTGACCTTATCGGGGGACATTGCCTGAATATCAGCCGTTTCAAATCCTTTAACCTGCGCAGTCGTCATGTTGTTAATGTCAGCAGTTTCAAGACCACTGATATTGTCCGTTGTGATAGCGGCAATCTGGGCTGAAGTCAGTTCTCTGGTCTGTGCCGTAGTCAGTGCTCTTATATCTGCCGATTCCATGGCGCCAATCTGAGCAGTCGTCAGGCTCTTAACGGCAGCAGTCGTCAGCGCGGTAAACTGCGCCGAATTCATTGCCTGAATATCAGCCGTTTCAATGGCTCGTACCTGAGCAGAAGAAAGGACCGCAACATCAGCAGTTTGCATAGCACCGATCTGGTCAGTCGTCAGAGCCTTAATCTGTGCGGTTGACAGTGCCTGAATCTGGTTTGTTCCAAGTGTTTCGATCTGATCTGTTGTCAGGCTGGCAATTTGAGCTGTGGTCAGTGCCTTAATCTGGGTGGTGTCCATGCTGGCAATCTTTGCCGTACCAAATCCGGCAACCTGATCTGTTGTCAGGGCTGAGAGGTCCGCACCGAGGGCTTTAATCTGTGCCGTATCCAAAATATTGATGTCGCCGGTTGACATGACCTTGATCTGTGCTGCCGTCAGGGCATCGATCTGTGCAGTGGTCATGTTGTCAAAATCTTCTGTTGACAAAGCAACAATCTGGGCTGTTGTCAGGGCAGCTATTGCAGCGGTGTTCAGTGCGCCGACCTGAACGGAAGTTAATGCGGCAATGTCTGCCGTTTCCATCCCTTTAATCTGCGGGCCAGTGAGCGCCGCAATATCAGCTGTTTCGATCTTGACAACCTGTGCGGTTGTCAGGGCAGCAATCTGCCCTGTGGTCAGCGCCGCAAACTGGCTGGTTGTCAGAGCCACAATCTGGTCCGTCGTCAGGTTGGCAATATTAGCGGTGTTAAGCGCCCGTAGCTGTACTGAATTCAGGACGATAATGTCTTGCGTTTCAATGGCAGCAGCTTGAGCCGTGGTCAGAGCTGCAATCTGCGCCACTGAGAGCGCCCGCACTTGTCCTTGAGTAAGGTCAGCAATGAGAGACGGAAGAGACGCAGTAGTTATGGTGCCAGGAGCTGCGTATTTGTACTGATCCAGGCTAGCGTCAGTCATAGCAGTAATGTCATCTGCTGACATTGCCGCAAGCTGTGTAGAAGTCATAGCGGCGACCTGATCTGAAGTCATGGCTCCAAAATCAGCAGATTCGAGAGCTACTATCTGTGCCGTTGAAAGTTTCGCAAGAGTAGTCGGGGCAAGAGCTGCAACCTGAGCTGTGGTGAGAGCTATAATATCGTCTGCTCCAAAAGCACTTATCTGGCCGGCAGAGAGCCCCGCAACATCAGTTCCGATGGCAGCTACTTGATCCGTGGACAGAACAGCGAGGTTTGTGTTTGTCAAGGCAGAGATCTGGACTGAGGTCAGTGACGCAACATCCAGCGTAGCAACCTGGGCCGTCGTCATATTTGCAACAGCAGCGGTTGTCAGAACAGCAATCTGCCCTGAAGTCATGACGGCGATATCCTGCGTATCCAGAGCTTTTACCTGTGTTGAACTGAGTGTCGCAACATCAACAGTTTGCATGTTCTGAACCTGATCCGTCGTCAGAGCCGTAATCTGTGCCGCTGTCAACTTGCTGATCTGAGCCGTCGTCAGGGCAACAATCTGGTCGGTCGTAAGGGTTGCGACCTGTGAGGTGGTAAGTGCTGCAACGGCAGCTGGAGTAAGAGCCTGGATACGGTTGGTTGACATTAAGGCCAGGTCAGCGGCATTGATAACTTTTATCTGATCCCCACTCAACATGCTGATATCTGCCGTTTCCATGGCGACCAGTTGCGTCGATGTCAGCGCATCTATCTGCGTCGTAGTAAGAGCAGCAATTCTGTTAGTATCGAGAGCATTCAGTTGATCCGAGTTGAGCGTAGCCAGAACAGTCGTATTAATCGCCCGTACTTGCGCTGTGGTTAGAGCCTTAATATCATCTGTGCCAAATGGTGAAGCAGCAGTTGTTACAATTGACGTCACCTGATTAGTTGTCAACGCAGCAATCTGGGCGGTTGCCATTTTCTGGATCTGGGCAGTTGACAGACCAACTATCTGAGCCGTTGTCAAGGCAGCAACCTGAGCGGTTGTCAGTTGAGCTATATTGGCGGGGGAAGCGATGATTTCAAGCTGCGCCGTAGTCATGGCGGCTATTTCAGCCGTACCGAGAGCCTTGACATTTGCGGCATTTGCCGACAATGTTTTGAGATCCTCGGTTGTCATGCCGAATGCTTGCGATGTCGTGAGGGCTGCTGCCTGTGCTGTGGTAAGTGCAGCTATCTGCAAAGAGCCCATGGCGTTAAGCTGTGTCGTGGCGAGTCCGGCAAAAGCGGCGGTATTTATTGCTGCAACCTGTACAGCACTCAATGCCGACATGTCGTCTGTCTGAAGTCCTTTTATCTGCAGCGTGTCCAACAATGCTATATCTGCGGTGGAGAGCGCCTTGATCTGGGCAGAAGACATCGCCTGAATCTGGGCTGAAGTAAGAATATCTACCTGGGCCGTTGTCAGCACCGTCGGGATCAACGCGGCAATTCGGTCCGTTGACATACCTGTTAAATCGGCGGCTTCAAGTTTTTGTATCTGCGCAGCGGTCAGAGCGCCTAAATCAGCCGTTTCCATAGCCTGCACCTGTGCCGAGGTCAGGGCAACTATCTGTGCCGTAGTCAAGGCCTGTACCTGCGCTGAACCGATGCCGTTAAGCTGTGTAGTGGATAACTCAGCAATATTGGCAGTCGTGAGAGCAGCTATCTGAGCTGAGCTGAGTGCGCCCAGGTCATTAGCCTCGAGACCTTTTAACTGCACTGTGTCCAACAATGCTATATCTGCGTTGGAGAGCGCCTTGATCTGGGCAGAAGACATCGCCTGAATCTGGGCTGAAGTAAGGACATCAACCTGGGCAGTGGTCAGAGCGACAGGAGCCAGGACGGCAATGCTGGCTGTTGACATGCCTTGCAGATCTGCCGTTTGAAGAGCCTGTACTTGTGTGGCAGTGAGGGCGTTCAAATCTTCGGTAGTCATGGCTCCGACATGATCGGTGCCCACTCCATTTATCTGAGTTGTTGTCAAGGCAACTATCTGCGCCGATGTCAGTGAGCGTATCTGTGCAGAATTGAGGGCACTGATCTGGTTTGATTCAAGGCTTGCGACAGCTGCGGTATTGAGGGCACTCACTTGAGCCGTGGAGAGAGCCGCCATATCGGCTGTTTCAAGGCCTTTTACCTGGGTGCTGCTCAATTTCGAGATATCAGCGGTGTTCAACTTAACGATCTGAGCGGTAGACATTGCCGTGATCTGATCAGAGCGTAAGGCCGCTGTCTGAGCGGTGGTAAGCACCGTTGGTATCAGTGCAGCGATCTGTGTCGTTGACATGGTGGCAAGGTCAGCCGCCTCAATTGCCTGCACCTTTGCGGCATCCAATCCGGCAAGCGCACCTGTTGTAAGAGCGTTAATCTGAGCGGATGTCATGGCTTTTATATCATCGGCCAGTAAATTTTGTACCTGTGCGGAGGACAATACCGCAACATCTGCTGTCTCAAGGGCTTGCGCCTGAGCAGTAGTCAGGGCACCAATCTGCAGTGAGGTCAGATTTGCAACAGCAGCAGTTGTAAGGGCTTCAATTTGCGCCGTTGTCAGTGCCTGTATCTGATTGGTTTTCAAGGCAACGACGTCAGCAGTCTCCATTGCATTTATCTGAGCTGTGCTCAAGGCGGCTACAGTTGCCGTCGCGAGAGCTTTTATCTGGGTTGGAGTCAATGCCTGAATCATATCCGTGGTAAATGAGAGTACGTTACTATTATTGAGGCCCGCAGCATTCAATGCGGATATATTCGTTTCCGTCAATGCTAGAACATCACCACTGTTCATTGCATTAATCTGAGTTGCAGTGAGAGCAGCTATCTGGTTGGTACCCATTGCGCCAAAATCGGCAGATTCGAGAGCCTGTATCTGCGCTGTCGTCAGATTCGCAATAACAGCCGTTGACATGGCAGCGACCTGCGCTGATGTCAAGGCAGCCATATCGTCAGTACCAAGAGCCGCCACCTGCGCTGAGCTCAAAACTGCAATATCAGCGGTCTCAATGGCTTTGACCTGATCCGTGTCCATAATAAACATCTGTGCTGTGGTCAGACTCTTGATGACCGCCGTTGTCAGGGCAGCAATGCTAGCCGGTGTCATAACATCTATACCGGTTGTGCCCATAACAGTTTTTACATCTGTCACCGTTAAGGCGGCAACATCGTCTGTCTGCATGGCAGCTATCTGCGCTGTGGTGAGAGCCGCTATCTGTGCTGTAGTCAGATTGGCAATGGCCGCCGTTGTCAGTGCATTAAACTGAGCCGTGTTCAGTGCCCCTATATCTGCTGGCTTTAGCACGAGTGCCTGTGCTGAAGAGAACGCGGCAAAATCTTCCGTTGCCAGTACTGCAATCTGAGTTGAAGAAAGAGCCGCGATCTCTTGCGTAGTAAAACTCTGGAACTGATTTGAGGTCATGGCAACAATCTGGTCTGTTGTCAGAGCGGCTATCTGGGCTGTTTTCATCAAAGCCACATCGACGGCTTCAATGGCAGCAATCTGTTCCGTTTTCATGGCTGCCAAGTCTTCGAGTTCAATCGCTTTTATCTGGCCTGAACTCATGGCGACTATATCTACGGTTGAAATTGCCCTTATCTGGGCAGAAGTCAGCGCGACAATATGATCCGTTCGGAAGGTAGTAATTTCTTCCGTAGTAAGAGCTGCGATAATCGCTGTCGATAGCGCCTGAATTTCATCCGTAGTGTTATTAGAATAGTCCATGAGTTGTTTCCTCCTGAGTTAAGCTGGAACGTTATTGTTAAAATTCAGTATGTTAATAGCTTTATCTGCTGTGAATCAGAGCATGAGAGTGAACATTACGAGAGACCCGTTTTTCGCATATCGGATAATTGAATACTATTCTTTAGTTTTTTTTATATCTTCGGTTTTCTACACAGAAATAGGTGCAAAGAAGACGGCTACATCAATTTTCAAAATTCTATCACAGGAAATCTGTTTCGCAAGCAGTATACGATATTATTTTTATTGCCGGTTATTTCGATTATCGGAGCAACACAATGACAAAGCAGGGGTGGGCGCATTGTGTGCTGAGTCACGTTTGTCTGTAGTTGCAGATATTATCACGTTTGCAATTACACCATATAAATGATAAACGATGATGCAGAATACAAGTATGCACGTTTCTACCATGCATGTTTCGAGTGCGACAGAGGGAATCACGTATAGCATGAACAAATTATTTTTCATAAAGAATTATTTACTCCCTACCGCTTTTTTCAGTTTCGTCATCAATATGTTTCTCCTCGCTCCCTCCATATATATGTTCCAGATGTTTGACCGTGTTATCGGTACCCGCAGCAAGGAGGCTCTCTGGCTGTTAAGCGTCCTGTTGCTGGTGGCTCTGGTGGTAAGCGGGATTATCGAATCTGTCCGTTCGCGGATCCTGGTTAATGCAAACAATGCCATGGATCTCATGCTGGCCCCTTACCTTCTGAAAAAAATGGTTGAGGGAGCGACCTCACCGGAAGGTAATCCGAATACCTATGCGTTAAGAGACCTGCAGACGGTCAGGACATTTGTGACCGGTCAGGGTATTATTCAACTGCTTGATGCCCCGTGGCTGCCGATCTATATGCTTCTCCTTTATTTTATGCATCCAATGATGTTTTATGTGCTGTTAGTTGGCTCACTCATGATGCTGGCACTCTCTGTTGCCACCGAACTACTGACAAAAGCTCCGTTGGCGGAATCAAACTCAGCCAATCGACTTGCTACCCGTTTTGTTGATTCGACCATGCTTAATGCTGAAGTTGTTAATGCCATGGGAATGCAGGAGAGCCTCACTCGGCGTTGGGGGTCATTGAATGATAAGGTAATAATACTGCAAACCCGGGCCAGTAAGTGGTCCGGCAGGCTGACTGCGATTACGAAGACTGTCCGGCAGATCATCCAATCAATGTCGATGGCAGTCGGCACGTATGTAATGCTGGGAGACATCACCTTCTCTATGGGCATGATCATGGCCGGTGGCATTATTTTTGGTAAAGCGCTTGGCCCGCTGGAGTATGTCATCTCAAGCTGGAGAACAATTCTTGATACCCGCGCGGCGTACGCTCGACTGGATGCTTTTGTCAAAGGGGCTGACAAGGAACAGCCATATATGCTGGAGCTCCCTCCGCCAACCGGACAGATCTCCATGGAACATGTCACTTTCGGTGTCCGCGCCACCGGCAAGATTCTTATTCGTGATGTTTCTTTTTCTCTTGTTGCAGGTGATTCTCTTGGTATTGTCGGACCGAGCGCCTCGGGGAAATCTACTCTGGCTCGTCTGCTCGTAGGTGCCTGGAAACCGCAGCAGGGAGTAATCCGTATAGACGGCGCTGACCTTGCCAGTTGGCCTTCAGAGCGCCTGGGCCGACACATTGGCTACCTCCCTCAGGACATTGAATTATTTGCCGGAAGTATTGCTGATAATATTGCCCGGATGGATGAGCCTGATTCGGAGATGGTTCTTGAAGCGGCACAGATAGCGGGGCTGCATGAAATGATTTTACAGATGCCGAATGGTTATGACACCCAGATAGGTGAAGGAGGAGCTGTCCTTTCCGGTGGGCAACGTCAACGGATTGGATTCGCCCGGGCAGTATACGGAAACCCGAAAATATTAGTGCTTGACGAACCGAATGCGAGCCTCGATACCGTCGGCGAGACGGCACTGGTTAACGCCATGGCACAGTTGAAGGAGGCCGGGACTACGACGATATTTATCACCCATAATCCACATTTCATAAACAATGTCAGTAAGCTGCTGGTTATGCAGAATGGCGCACTGGCCGCCTTTGGGCCCAAAGAGTGGGTGATGGCCCAGCTGAACAAAGCAACGCAGCAGGCTCAGGTTTCGGCGTAGAATTGACTATCTGTGTTCAATAAACGATGGATCGTGCCGATAAACAGATTACCTTATTTATAATTACAAACTAATTACGGATTTACATAATGACCACTAAAGTACCCCCCCCCGTTGAAACAGACATAGAGACTGCACCTCAGGTGGACATCATGACCAAGGCCGAGGAGAAGTCTTTGGCAAAAGCTCAGAAGCATGCTTTAACCACAACACGGGTAAAAACGCTGACCCATGATAGTCAGTTACGGGAGTCTTCGATTTCATCTCTCCCTGCAACCATGTATGGTTTAGCTGTTCTGGCCATGTTTTTTGCTTCTGTTGTACTCTGGATGGTGTTTGTGCCACTCAAAACGGTCATCATGTCCCAGGGCGAGGTTGTCTTCAAAAACAAACGTCAAGCCGTTCAGCATCTGGAGGGGGGGATTGTCAAGTCAATCCTGGTGAAAGATGGCGATATGGTGCAGGCCGGTCAGCCTCTCATTGAGCTCGAAAGCAAGCAGATCCAACCTGTGGTCAATATGATTCAGGAGCAAAATCTTGCTGAAATTGCCCAGATGGCACGGGTTGAAGCTGAAAGCAAAGATCTGAAATCAATTCCGTTTCCACAGTCTCTCACTGCCCGCTCAAAGGATTCTTCCGTTGGCAGAATTTTAGATTCCGAAGAGCGGCTGTTTTATGCCCGACGGGATGCGGCGCAGCATCAGATCGAGCTTTTGCGCTTGCAGATAGCCCAACTTATTGAATCCTCTAAAGGGAGTCAGGAGCGACTGACGGCTAAAAATCAGGAGATTGCAATTATCAAGGAACAGCTGGCTGGAAATCAATCCCTGCTCAAGGAAGGCTATGTTACCGAGACAATTGTGACTGATCAACAGCGGCTTCTTCTTGGATTGACCGGAGAACGTGATATGCTGGTCGCCTCGATTGCAAGCGAGAAGCAGCGACTGGCTGAATTGGAACAGAGAATCCTGGCGTTCAAGGCTGACCGTGTTCAGGGTGCCATCACCGAGATGAAACAGTCCGGACTGCGACGCATTGATCTGGAAGAGCGAATCCGTCCGATGCGCGACACACTCGACAGACAGGTCATTCGAGCCCCGGTAACAGGCAAGGTGGTCGGATTGAAGGTAACAACCGTGGGCGGCGTTTTGGTGGGACGGGATACGCTGATGGAGATCGCTCCGACGGGTGACAACCTGATCCTGGAGGGCAAAATTATGCTGGAGGATATCAGTCGCATTTCTGTCGGCATGCCGGCAATCGCAACTATCTCCGGTTTCGATGGCCGTACGACGCCAATACTGACCGCCAAAATAACGTACATTTCAGATGACCGGCTTATGGTAAACGGTCCCCAGGGGCCGCAGGCAAACTACATCGCTCACTTCGAACTGGATCCGGAATCTCTTAAGTTTCTGGAAGAACGCCAGCTTACCCTTCTTCCAGGCATGTCGGCGTCACTAACCATAGCGGTAAAACCTCGAACACCTTTTGATGCGGTGTATGCGAAGTTTAAAAAATTATTCGAAAAAGCGAATCGATCCCACTAACATGAAAAGACACCCTCTCCGGATACTGCAAAGCACGCTTTTCGTTCTGGCTCTTACTGCGATGCTTTTTATGGAGTCTGCAACAGCCGGTTCCATTCGCATCGTAGGCGACAAAACAACTGCTCCAAATAGTTCTGACGAGCCAACGGTAAGCACACCACCGGTTTCATCAAGCGGGGAGCGCTCCACCATTAGAATCGTTGGCGACAGACAGGATAATTCTACTGCCCCAGAGTCAGAAACAGCAGAGCAGCAACTTAATCGCCGCCTGGCGGACCTTAAGGCTGAAGAAGAACGCAAACTCCTCGATAAAGCGGAGCAGGAGAGGCTGGCTCGAGTAGATGCTGAACAAAAAAAAGAGGCGGCACTGCAGGCGGCGATAAAGCAGGAACAGGAATTATTGGCCGCCCGCAAAGCAGAAGAAGAGCATAAACTTGCTGAAAAGGCAGAGCAGGAGAGGCTGGCGCGCGTAGATGCTGAACAAAAAAAAGAGGCGGCACGTCAAGCAGCAATTAAACAGGAACAGGAATTGTTGTCAGCCCGCAGGGCAGAAGAGGAGCGTAAACTTGCTGAAAAAGCAGAGCAGGAGAGGAAAGCTCACGTAGAGGCCGAACAAAAAAAAGAGGCCGCACGACTGGAGGCAGCCGCAAAACAGGAGCAGGAGCTGTTGGCAGTCCGTAGGGCGGACGCAGCGCGCATAGCCGCTGAACAAGCTGAACAGGTTCGCCTTGCAGATGAGAAAAGAATCAGCGAGCAGGCCGCAGCCGAGGAGGCCCGTTTATCAGCGGCCCGGAAAGCGGTGTTTGACAAGATACGAACAGAATCGGATCCTGTGATAACATCTGTCAATCATACTGACCCCGCTGCTGATACGAAGCCAGCAACAGACGCAGTGGTACCACCCCCCGCCTCAATCTGGGATCTCTATCTTTCTGCCAAAGCAATCGACCCCGCACTCGGTCGAACGGAGTCGAGAGTTAATGTAAGTAAAGCAGACTCCGATCTCGTTTTTTCAGGGCTTATGCCTCATCTGAATTCAAGCGCGGCCGTCAGGCAGACTTCTCAATCGTTATATGACTATGCTGCTACTGATCAAAAGTATGATTTTACCGCGTTTAACTATAATGTTACCGCCCAATTGACGTTATTAAATGTACCTGCCATCTATGCTCTGTCAGCGGCTTCAGCCGCAGTTGGCGTAGATCGGGCTGGAGTTGCAGCTGCCCGTCAGAATCTGATCGTAAAATTTATTGACTCCTATTTTTCACTGTTGAAGGCTCAAACGGACAAGCAGATCGCACTGGGTGAAATCAACCGCCTCAAGCAAGTGCTCGAGCAGTCTCAGGCGTTTTTAAAAGCCGGGAAGGGCGACATTATTTCCGTCTATGAGGCTCAGTCACGTCTGGATAGTGCCGGTGCCGATCTTACCAAAAGTGAAAGCGCTCTGCGTCTCGCCGAACAAAAGTTGTCAACCCAGGTAGGCAGACCAGTTGTGACAGTAACCAATTACGTCCCACAGCAGCCGGCAGGGCCGGAACCGGATGATATTGACTGGTGGGTTGCTACGATGGAAAAGGAACAGCCGGTAGTGCGCCAGGCGCGTGAATCTGTTGCCCAGACATCGGAACAGCGGAAGGCGGCTAAGTCAGAATATCTTCCTGTTCTTCAGGCATCCGGCGGGTATGATGTCAACAGAGGAACCGCAGCATTGCCAACGGCAGAGGTTCGTCAATGGTTTGTCGGGGCAAGCATGTCCCTGCCGCTCTATTCCGGTGGAGAAACGTCAGCTAAGGTTCGGCGGGCTGTGGCATCTGAGGAGGAACGGCGGCACTCATTCGATGAAACCATGGAACAGCAACGTGAAAATGTTAAGCAGGCCTTTTTCAATCTTCGTTACAACATCAGCCTCATTAAGGCTCTTGATCAGCGAAAAGCATCTGCTGAAATTCAGCTGGCGGCGGTAAAAAAGGGGAGGAAAATCGGCACCCGTAACGCGATTGACGTGCTTAATGCCGAGCAGACATACTCGCTGGCCCTGCGCGACTACAGATATGCCCAGTATGATAATATTATCAGGGTCATCCAGCTTAAAGCAGCCGCTGGAATTCTGGTTGAAGCAGATATTTCGGGACTTTCAGGTATGCAAGCACCGGCTCCCGGGAATGAACTTAATCTGATTATTTCACAGGCATCCAAGTAGGGTTCATTATCTGACGGTATAGCTTACAATGCCGCCGGCACAGTTGTAATCAATCTCCCGGGTAACCATCCGCGATATTCTGCCGGTTATGACATTTATTTTTCGCGCAAAAACCACTATCTTGTTGTTGAGATAGCTGTACGTTCCAACAATAGCCTCGGTTTGATCATATTCATCTTTTTTTATCTCAGAGACCTTCCTTGACAAAACCACCAACCCCTTCTCGTTTAAATTAAAGAATTTAGCAAACTCAACCTGAGTTATTTTCGTGCTGCACATGGAGCTGAGGCTGCCGCGCATCAATTCGCCCATCAGCAGCCCTTGAGAAGCGGGGGTAAAGGTCTGAATATCTACGAAATCGGTAATCAGTATTGAATAGCTGTTTTTGTCGTGTGCTGCAGTGCATCTGTTATTATCAGCCTTGTCTGCCGGCAGAGAACCTCCTTCTGATGCACACGGTTCACTGCAGAGTTCACGGGCAATATCATTAAAAAGTGGCTTCAGGTCGGTAGCCTCTAAAAGCTGGTTAAACGATTTTCCGTAGCAGGTACTGTAGCGAACCGCCGTGTTTTGCGCAGCGCATCCGCTAAGAGTAACTGCCAAAAAGAGTACCACTATCACGCCAAAGATATTTCTCATATTATTTGATCCCATCGGCAACGATTTTCATTGATGTTGTCACGTATATCATTGAACCATGAGACCTGTAAAGTTTGAGGATTACTACTCCCCAAAAACCCGGGCGCTGAAGATATATATTTCACACTCCCCCTGCCAGGCGTCCTGCGGCAGGCCGGCTTTGATACAGGTATGCTGCAGGAACTGATCCCGGCTCCAGCCGTATTCGGTTGCCACTTGCGGCAACAGTACGCCGCGATAACTCCCTTTGACAATGTAGATACCGTGAACTCCGATCGTAATTTCCTCAACAGAAGCCGCCTTTTCCAACGGTGAAAGCACCGAAATATCGAGGGTGAAATCAGCGAGATCGTCTTTCTTCATCGGATAAAAGCGTGGATCACGGGTCGCGGCAGAGATCGCCATCTCTTGCACAAGTAGATACAGAGGCTGATCAGAGATAAAATTGCCGATGCAGCCGCGCAGCTCACCCTGTTTCTTTATAGTGACAAAACCGCCGGAGTGCAGGTTTAAGCCGGGTGATGATGTGGCAACGGCCGGAACAGTTCGGTTGGTAACATAATCAACAATAGTGTCCCGGGCGATCTGCAGCAGTTCTTTTTGCTCTTCCCTGGTTAAGAGTTCCGGCATTTTTCACCTCTTAATAATTCTTCCGCCGGAACAGGCCGGTTTTGATACTGGTTACCCGGTCAAGAAAAAGAACGCCGTCGAGATGATCCATTTCGTGCTGAATGGCTACCGCTTCAAAACCGCTGGCTGTGATAGTTTGAACAATCCCATCCGGATCGCAGTACTGCAGGGTAATCTCCGTGGCCCGATCGACATCTCCGGTATAGTCCGGTACACTCATACACCCCTCGCGCATGGTTGCCGAGCCGCTGCGGCTTGTGATCTCCGGGTTGATCATGCAGAGCAGGCCGTGGTTATTCTCTTTTCCGTGACGGTTCCTGGAAACATTGACGACACAAACCCGAAGCGTCACACCGATCTGTGAGGCGGCGACACCGACCGAGCCGGGACCCTCACGCATGGTATCGACAAGATCCTGAACGAGAGAGAGAATACTCGAGTCTATTCTTTCAACGCGATTGCAGAGCTTTTTCAGCACCGGATGCGGGTACCGTAAAACAGGTTGAATGGGCATATTTAGAAAGCTACCGGCGTTATGATCCGCACACCGATTTCCACATGCAGCTCTTGTTTCAATGCAGCCAGGGCCTGTTCCACGCCCTCGGGAGTTTCACCTTCCGGCAACGCCACTTCCAGCATCAGTACGTATACCGGTTCTTCGGCAGTACCGATCAGTTTGGTGTTGAGATCGGTTATATTGATAGTGCGGGCGGCCAGTTCTTTGGTGACCCGGTACACAATGCCCGGTTGGTCTGCGCCGTAGACAGAGATCATGCATATCTCGCCGTCACTTTCCTGTCGAACTATCTCGTCGGGATGAAGAGTTCGAACTCCGAGCGACATGCCAATCTGATCACATACCGGTTTCAACTCCTCAATCAATCGTGCTTTACTGAACGGCCGCTTCAGAGAGACAATGAGGATCATGGCAAATTCGCCGCCCAGCATAGTGCAGCTGGAATCGGCAATATTGCAGCCGAGGTTGAAGAGGCCGCCGGAGATAGCGGCTACGATGCCGGGTCGGTCCTTGCCAACCACAGAAACGGCGTAATGCAGAATTTCAGGTTGCGGAGTCATAGTGAACCTCTCAACGTTTTGTATTGCTCTGTTTTTGCACTAAAACAGTTTCATCTGCAAATGTTTTTTGATTATTACCGCGTTCCGGTGTGAATGAGTCAGGTCAGACCACCATCTCACGAAACCGCCGCACCGCCTCAGGAATAGTCTCCTCACGGATATTGCCAAACGCCAGCCGCACGTAATTCTCCAGCCCGGGGCCAAAAACTTCGCCAGGCAGACACAGGATTGCCGCTTCATCAACCAACCGTTTTGCCACCTGACGACCGCTGCAGTCGCTGAAGGGGTGGCGCACCCAGGCGAAGAAAGCACCGCTGGTTATCAGCTGAAACTGGTTTCCGGGCTGCATGAATTCGGAACGGAACAGGTCATGACGCCTTCCCATCATCTCCCGGTTGGCCGCAACCCACCGGTCGAGATGTTCAACGCCAAACTTAACGGCATGCTGGGTTATGCGCGGCTGGCAGACTGCCATGGTGTCCTGCGCTTTAAGTGCATGATGGATGAAATCGCGTGAAGCCACGAGCATTCCGGCACGATATCCGGTCAGAGCATACGTCTTGCCGAACGATGCTATCTGGATAAAATTATCCCCCCAGGCCGGGTCACTGAAAATTTCATGAGGACGGGCACCGCCAGGGATAAATTCATTGTAGGTCTCATCCAGAATCAGGGCAATGTTATGACGTCGGGCGATTTCAAACAGGTCACTGAGCGTATCCGGCGGGATGATTACACCGGTGGGGTTGCTGGGGGATACCATCAAAATGGCCCTGGTTCCCGGCGTGATCAGGCGTTCAATGGTAGCCGGATCGGGTCCGCTCCCCCCGGCCTCAACAAAAGGAGCGAATACGGTACGGATGCCGAGGATATCAAGTGCCATGGGGTGATCAAAGTAGCATGGGGCCTGAACAATCACCTCATCACCGGCACAACAGAGTGTGACCATAGCCAGCCAGAACGCCTGACTGGCGCCGATCGTAAGACAGATGTTGTCCGTCTTCACCAGCCCGCCATACTTTCTATTGTAGTAGTCGCATATCGACCTGCGCACCTCAGGAAGCCCTTCGTCAGGCGAGTATTTTGACAGGAGCGGATCAGCCAGCAGGCAGGCCAGATGTTCGGTCAATTCGGGTGCCGGGGCATAATCAGGCACAGCCTGACAGAGATCTATCAATTCCTGGCCATCGTCCGGCCGATCAGCCAGCCAGCGTTTTACCTCTGAAATGGGGGGGAAGTGGACGTTTAATATAAGCGATGACAGATTCATATTCATCTCGATTCGGAGGATGGTGCGCAGTAGAAATGGCTGCTGTCATCTAAAGTGCACTGGAGAATTGACTATTCCTCCTGACCTACAATACGATTTTCAACAGTTTGGCATGATTGAATTTCACCGTATGCTCTGGAGCCAGGGCATGAATCAGATCGGTCATCCATTCCCGTGAGGTATGAATCCTGCTGATTTTTACGCCACTTTCTTCACCGGTCTTGATTTCATAGTGCCCGATATGAATCTGCAGTGGCGAGGCTTCACCACGCAGGAGCACTTCCAGATCAATAGTCTTGTCCTTGGAGTTAATATCGAGCTTCAGCATATGACCGTACCTCTCCATTTTGATATTGAATATACGTCTGATTATCGCCTTTGTAATCATGCAGGGGCCTTATACCACACAGCCCCCTGTAATCGGGGGAGGCAGGTCAGAGCTTGCTCTCCCCGCGACACAAGGGGGCCTGAGGGGTTAAGAAGGGTTGGACGGGTGATATAAAAATTACGCCGTTTTCATACGGGTAAGGATTTCGAGCGTGGTGTTTATTTGCGCAAGTTCTTCCTTGAAATGATCTTCGTGCTCAATCAGGCGTGACTGAACATCGCAGATTTTTTTTACTGCGAGGCCAAGTGCGGCAGTTTTTTTTGTTTTTTTCCGTATAGTAGCAAGATTGTAGCCAATTGCTCCTAAAGCTGCTACAGGAGCGGCAAGGACGCCAACGCCAACAAGCATACCTCCGCCGATCAGACCACCGGCAGCAGCAAGTCCTGTCGTGATTCCGGCAGCCGACAGCCCCGCAACCGTACCGAGAGATGACAATGCCGCAATCGAGCCGACCGCTCCGGCACCTGCACCCACAGAGGCAGCCACCCCCTCGGTAATACCGATATGTGTTTTTTCAAGAGTTTGCAGTACGTCACGCACGTCCTGTGACGCCTGCGTTTTCATGCTTTCGATAGTAGATGGAGTCATGTACTCCTCCTTAATTGTATTTTTTCCAACTGACTCATCGCCGGCAGTCGCCGTGCTTTTAATTCTCATACTCTCCTCACTGTAACTTTTAACCACCTGACATCTCCCCAAAGCTGCATTTTGGCTCAATCAAGCATTTCATGCACTTTTTTCCAATAATAATAGCCACCTATAACACCGATACCGACAAGACCAACAGGCCCCCAGACTCCCAGGCCGAGGCCAAGACCAAGGCAGAGGCCTTTGCCGGACAGGCCGGTTCCCACAGTTTTGCAGCATGTCGCAGCCTTGAAGCCAACGCCATGACCCGCTTTGTTTCCGGCGACAGTTATTGCACTGGGGCATTGAAGTGGTTGCATAAGGGTTCTCCTTTAATTATCACGGCAAACTGTCACAAACCTGTTACGCCGCCGAATTTAACTACTTATCAATCTTTTTGCAAGAGCCAAGGCGTCAGTCGATATTTTTTTTGATCAGAGAAAACAGCAGCGCCGCCAGCAGGGCCCACCCTACGGCGAGTACGCCGACTAAATATCCGGTGCCGACGCCACCGGCGCCGTTTGATTTTTCCAGTTCCGCCTGAATGTGGGCGGATTCCTGCCTGATCAGGTTGACGTCGAGGCTGTGGAACATCGCATGAAAACGATTGCGCAGTGAAAAGAGCTTTTTTTCCAGAGGATCAGTCTCAATTCCCTGGCTCTTTAATACCTTGATTCTCTTCTCGATCGCCTTGAGCATCCCATCGGTCTTCACCATGGCTCTTCTGATGGTGAGAGCCTTGTCAAAGGTGTGGCACGTGCTGCAGTTCTTTTTGTTGATCAGAGCCAGCGAGGCGCTGACAATGGCATGACTGCCGTGGCAGGTGGTACAGGTCGGGCCGCCGGCACCGAGAGTCCTGCCATGAGCACTGTTCATGTAGTGCCTGGTGACGCCCATATGGCAGCCGCCGCAGAGCGCCGGAACAGATGCGGGGGCGGGAACTCCCCGGAATCCGCTCGCGGGATTCATGGCATTAGCCGCATCCATCGGGTCGCCGCCATGACAGGCGTTACAGGTGATACCATGCTCGGCATGGATACCGGTGCGCCAGAGTGCCACCGGCTGACTTAACCGCCCTGTCTGTGCAGCATGGCACTGAATGCAGACGATTACCTGCGGGCCTGCCGCCAGGGCCGGTGATGACGGCAGAATGCAGGCAGCAAGCAGTATCAGGATGATTCTCCATCCCCTCATGAGTAAAGGCCCCACACCGTCATGCCGATCCAGAGCAGGATCCCTCCTATGGCGCAAACGGTGAAAAGCGGCCGTTTGAGCGGATGCTTTTCCGCGCCACGGTCGATAAACGGCAGGAGCGCCAGAAAAGCCATGGCCACCGCCTGTACCGTCAAGCCGATGATTTCACTCGGAAACAGTTTCAGGGTCTGATAGTTGGCCAGAAAGTACCACTCCGGCTTGATGTGGGATGGAGTGACTAAAGGATTGGCCGGAACATAGGAGGTTGAAGGGATAAACAGATTGGGAAAGAAAAAGACAAACACCATGAAGCAGGCGAGGTAGAGCGAAATGGAAATCATGTCCTGCAGAAAGAAGTTCGGGAAGAACGGTACGCCACCCGGGTGCTCCTCATATTCGAAATGTTCACCCTGCCACCGGTTGGTGCTGTTTTCAAGACCGAACGGCGGCGTCGAGACTCCGGTGCGCTGGATCAGGAAGAGGTGGATTCCGATCAGGATCGCGATAGTGGCCGGGAGCAGGCCGACGTGCAGTGTGTAGAAGCGGCCGATAGTATGGCTGCCGACCTGCTTGCCGCCGCGCAGCATCTCGACAAGACTCTCACCGAGAAAGGGGATGGAGCTGACGCAGTCGGTGGCTACGGTGGTGGCCCAGAAGGAGAGCTGGTTCCAGGGGAGCAGATAGCCGGTAAGGGAGATTCCCATTGCCAGGAGCAGCAGAAAAAAACCGGTGAGCCAGTGGAGTTCCCGGGGGCTCTTGTAGCTCCCCATGAACAGGACGGAAAACATATGCAGCAGCAGTACCAGCAGCATCATACTCGACCCGACCGCATGGAACAGGCGCACCAGTCGGCCAAGCGGAATTTCGGTCATAATAAATGAAACGCTGTCGAAGGCTTTGTCTATATCCGGCACATAGTAGAGCATCAGCAGCATGCCGGTTATGACCTGCAGAGTGAAAATTACCAGGAGGACGCTGCCGAGTGAGTACCACGCATTGACGTTGTGCGGCAAAAGATAGCCGGTGCGCTTTTCCGTTATTATCTCGTGGGTGCCGAGGCGCACATCGATCCAGTTATAGATGCTTTTCAGAAATTCCATCATCCGATAGTAACCACGCTATTTATTACAGTAAATGGAATCCTGGCGAGCGCTCGCGGTGGCGGGCCGGAGATTACCGCGCCATCGGCGGTAAAATAGCCGGCATGGCAGGGGCAGAGAAAATCCTGCCGGTCGGCTTCCCACTGGACAATGCAGCCGAGATGGGGACAGACGGCCGAAAGGACAGCCAGATTCCCATCCTGTTTTTTGACCACTACTGCGGCAGAGCCGTTGAATTCAAAGAATCTGGCTTCGCCAGGCACAAGAGCATCCAGAGGTATATTAATTTTCCCTTTGCTGTTTTTATCACCTGGAGGAATCAGGTAGTAACGGACCACCGGGTATGAAACAGCAGCAATGCCGGTCACTGCGAGTGCTGCGACTCCACCGAGGCAGACATTGATAAATTTTCTCCTGCTTTCGTCCACGAGTTCCTCTTCCACTACATCACCCCGGTAATTAATTTCAAAGCAAGCAGTAAAAGACATGCAGCAATAGCCCGCTTGATAAAACGAGGCTTGGTGCTCCGTGACATCCGTGCGCCGAAGTATGCGCCAAGAATGGCGCCGACTCCGATAAAAATAGCAAAATCCAGGTCAATCTCATGCATGCCGGTAAAAATAATCACGGCAAAAAAACTTGTGATTGCGAGGATGAAGTGTGACGTAGCCGTAGCAATATGTACCGGCATGCCGAGCACTGAGTACATCAGCGGCACATGGATGATCCCCCCGCCGATACCGAACAGACCGGAGAATATTCCGGTAAAGAAACTGCCTGCAAGTCCTATTGCCATATCAGGTGCATAGGCATGGATTTCACCTTCCGCATCGACCAGCAGCCGCTCTTTTGGCGGTTCCAGCGCCTTTGTCCTGACCATGGAAATATCTTTTTCTGTAAACAGGTGAATCGACAAGAGAATCAACGTGACACTGAAAAGAATTGAAAAACTGGTAAAGGTAAAATGCTGGGCGATAACCGCGCCGATCAGAACCCCGGGAACGGCTGCTGTCGCAAACTTGAGTCCTATTTCATAGTCGATCCGCTGATGCGTGATATATGAGAACGTCCCTGACAATGCGTTCATAAAAACAGCGGTAATCGAGGTGCCGATAGCAAGCTGCGGTGAAAAATCAAAGAAAATCATCAGCATCGGTACATGAATAAAGCCGCCGCCGGCCCCGATCAATGTACCGATCAAACCGACAACACAGCCGAATACTATAAGAAGCAGCGCTTCCGGAAGGTCGGTAACAACGGCATGACCTTCAATTGCAACCGGAGACGCAGACGCACTGCCGGCAATCAGGAGAAGTATGAGCATCGGGACGAAATACTTTTTCATGGAGCTGCATTTTCCATTCTCTTTACAGAATTGTGGGCGTTGATGCTCTGCTGAAAATATCTGGTCGCTTCAACTTTCTGCGCCTCGGATGCGAATTTGTCCGGATGGAACGCAACCTTGAAAAACTTGAATGCCCGCTCAACTGCCGCCGGATCCGGGCTGTCATTTGTCCGGATGAAATGTAACCAGGTCTCGGCGACTGAGTCAGGCTTTTCCGTCTGCTCAAAAGATGAAATAATATTTATTTCATTGAGATCAACAATTTTCGCACTTATATCAACCATTTTAAGGCAGAGTTCATAATATGTGAGCTCCCCCCGCTTGAGCTCGTTTTCAACCAGACCGACCTCCTGACGAAGCACATCGGCGGCAAAGAGCAGTTGGGGGTCCGTGATGGTCATCAGCGCACCGATACGCGCCCGCAGGCTCTTTACCAGTACAGAGAGCGCCGATTTCTTATCCTCTTCAGCGCTGCGCAGCCTGGTACGCAATTCACTCAACTGTTTGTCGGGAGAATTTTCTTCCATGACGGCAATTTTATCGCGCAGTGCGCTGATTTCCGCGTGCAGTGCCGCTGCTTTCAGCTTTACATCTGCCAACGTCAGGTCACGCCCCTTGACAACCGCTTCAAGCATCGATTTTTCAGCTGTAAGCAGGCTTACCTTCTCGGCATTGCCTTCAAGACAGATATATTTACCGATCAGCAGAGCACCGGAAAAGGCGGCGACGACCAACCCGTACACAGGAGTAACCATCGCCAGATACCCGGGCATAAGCGCGGCGTACTGCCAGGCGGCGAATATCCAGAGGGCGGCGCACAAAGCCGAGATGTACGCAAATGCATCGGTATACCCTGATGTAATAAGCCTGTAGAGCATGGACGTTCCGGCTACTGCGCTGCCGGCTGCGGGGCCGGCTTCACTTTGTTTTTCATGGTACTGAACAGTTTTGCAAGGCCGAACTGCGCACGTTTCAGTTTGTTGCGGTAGCCGATGTCGTAGACGCCGATACTGCCGGACGCATACAGCACGTATGCAGTTGTACCGTCAGAACTTATTGTCACGTCGGAGGCCGGAGAGGTCAATTCGATTGCCGTGCTGATTTTTCCGGAAGCGAGCTCGATAACGGCGATTTTCTGCGTATCAAGAAGGAATAGACCCCATACGCCACGCGAATCGACATCAAAAGCGGTGATACCATGTGTGGCAAGCGGGAAAAACCGTTTGCCCGGTTCTGCCGCCGTTACCACTGAGACCCCGTCAGCAGAGAGCCAGGCGTAGGTTGCACCATCCAGACCTTTTTTAAAGAGCAGCGGCATGACCGGATCGAGCGATCCTGCCATACTCCGTTTTTTCAAATCAAACAGAGACAGCGAATCAGTCTGCAGTACGTACTGCCCGTTGCCGTAATAGCAGGCTCTCGCAGCCGGATTGATTTTCTGCAGAATGACGACACTGTTTCCGTCTTTTATGTCGATCACTTTTATGTATGATTCAGCTGTGACAAGCAGGTATTTACCGGCCGGATGCGGGTCCACACTGAGTATCGGTTCCGGCTCATCGAGCTGCAGTATCTGCTTGCCGGTCGCGGCATCAAAAAAACCGATACTGCCGGTGTTATCCATCTTCATCCCGCCGACAGCAATAAGGGAAGAGGCCGGCATGAAGCGGAGCGACAGCGCCTGAAACCCTTCGCCGCAGTCAAGCTCGCGAAGGACTGTGGTCTCGGGGAGTTGCCATACCTTGATGATATCATCAACTGCAGCTGCGGTCAGGTTATAGGGTGCGCTGTAATCAAGCACAACCTGTCCGGTAAGCCCGGTGAGCAGTGCCGACGGCTTTTTTGAAATGGAGATGCCACGAAAACTGTTCCTGCCGGGCGTACCTTTTGCCGCGCTTGAACCGCGTGAGCCAAAGAGGGTGGTCAGATCATAATTGGCAGCAACGAACAGCGCTGAAACCAAAAAAACGATAAAAAACAGGTATTTGATTATCTGGTTCATTTTACCGCAGCGGGCACTTTGACTGGTTTTTCGGCTTTATCAGCAATGAACGTTTTTGCATGCCGGAAGCCGAGCGGATAGGCGAAGAAAAACCCCGGAACCAGTTCGAGGCTCGTATTATACATGTTTGCTGCAGTATTATAGCGGGCCCGCGCCATTGCAAGTCTCGTCTCGGTATTGGCCAGTTCGTTCATCAGATTCTGATAGGTCACGGATGATTTAAGATCGGGGTAATTTTCCGCCACCGCCTGAAATTTGGAAATTGCGGTTTTGAAACTGGTGAGGGTCTGCATATCAACCGGCAGCGACGTGCTGTCACTGGTCATATCTTTCAGCGAACCGAGTGCGCTGCGGACATCAGCCGCATGCACAAAAACCTTCCCTTCATATGTCATATATTCGGTAACAGCCTTGACAAGCCCCGGGATGAGATCATTCCTCCTCTGGAGCTCTGCCTCGATCTGCGCTGCTTCAAGACGCACCATGAATACTTCGGTGGTGAACATATTATAGTAATACACCGAACCGGAGAGCATCAGGAGCGCGAATGACACCATCGCTATCTTTGCGGCAACATTCTGTTGATCCCAGGCCTTGCTCTTGATCCGTTTCGCAAGCGTCTGCGGCTTATCCTTGACCAGTACCGGTTTGGGGGTAATGAGCTTCAACTCTGCAGCGTAAAGCTTTTCAATAACCTCTTTCAATGGCGTCTTACCCTTTAACCGTCAGGAACATTGAATTACCGGAACGGATGACATCAAGCGTAAAGCCCTTTCTGCTGTCAACTCTTTTTGTCGCCTTGATAAAGGTCTCCAGATCTTCGACCTGAGCGCCGTTAATACCCTTGATTATATCGCCGTTTTTCAGCCCGTTGGCGGCCAGAATTCCCCCGCTGTTCTGGACGTACACTCCCGTTTTTGTGATGGCCTTAAATGCCGGAAGAATCGGAGATACGGTGGCGCCAAGCGGCCACTGGAACACAGCAGCACCCTGTTGCACAGGACCTGGTGCTTTCTGACCCTGAGGAGCGGTTTTAACTCTGACATCCTGGCGTGCGCCGTTACGCACTAACAGCACATCAAATCTGCGGCCGATATTCCCTGACGCCAGCAGTTTATTGAGGTTGGCGGTATTAAGTATTTTTCTGCCGGCGATGCGCAGGAGAATATCGCCGCGTTGAATTCCGGCCAGTGCCGCCGGCCCCCCCTGAGCAACACCGGTCACCAGAACGCCTTCAGGGTGGAGCATTCCTGCCTGACGGCAGACAATGTCATCAGCGTCGATCAGAGCGACTCCCATGGTCGGGTCGGTAAACACCACCGGCTGGCCGGCGGCGATAAACTGGCCGTTGCCGGTAGCCGGACCGCCCAGCATTCGCCCGAAAAGGCCTTTTCCCCTTCCTGCCCCGGCTCCGATTGGAATACCAAAGAGGGTCTGCTGCTGCAGAGGCGGATCGGCATTGACGTGTGTTCCCATGCCGTTCTGCTGCTGCAGGAATGGATCGGTATTAACAACCATTCCCTGATTGTTGAGCAGGAATGGATCAGCATTGACGTGTGCTCCAAGACCGTTCTGCTGCCGCAGGAACGGGTCCACATTGACTGCCACTCCGCCCCGATTGTTCATCTGCTGCAGGAAGGGGTCAGTATTAACCGCCATTCCCTGCCCGTTCTGCAGGAACGGGTCGGCGTTTATCTTCACGCCCCCCTGCTGAACAATCTGCGGGTGGCAGTTGAGGCAGTTGCCGCGCGGAGTGTGCGGAGGCGTGATGACCTGGCCGCTCGGAAGAGTAAAGTTATTGGTGGTGGCATTATAGGCGACCGGTGTGGCTGCTGCTCCACCACCGACCCCTTCACCGAGTTGCGGGTGGCAGTCAAGGCACTTGCCGAGCGGGCCATGCGGTGCGGCGATCATCTTGCCACCGGGGAGGCGGAAGGCGTTTCCTACCTGACGCCCCTGACTTGCCCAGGCGACCAGCTGACCGCCACCGATAGCGGGAGTCATATTGCCGAAGTCAATGACACCGCCGACCAGATCGGCGGCACGGTTGATCGGAATAGCGAAGCCGATGCCGTTAAAGACACCGGTGGGGGCAAAGATGGCGGTGTTGATCCCGATTACTTCCCCGCGAACATTCAGCATTGGTCCGCCGCTGCTGCCACGGTTGATGGAGGAGTCGGTCTGGATGAGATTTTCATAAACGGTGTCGCCGACCTGCAGCGTACGGTTACGGCTGCTGATCATACCGGAGGTGACCGTCTGCTCGAAACCGAACGGGCTGCCGATGGTCAGAACCATATCGCCGGTTCTGGCAGCATCGGAATTACCAAGTGCGGCATGCGGAAAGGGGCCGGTGCCCTGAATTCTCAGCAGCGCCATATCGGTGCGCAGATCGCCCTTAACCATTTTAAGCGGGTATTCTTTGGCTCCACCGGGGCCGTACACGGTAGCTTTCAGTGCTTCCGCACCGGCGATAACGTGATAGCTGCTCAGGATATACCCACGGGGATCAATGATGACACCGGAGCCGATTTTGGTGAAGGCGACGTCATTGGGCAAAGGATCTATCATCCCCTGATTGGCGGCCGTCGGCACGTTTTTCATGGCGGCGTCAATGCTGACGACTGCCGGTCTGACCGCGTCAATGATACTGTGATACGAGGTCTGGACATCACCGACAGCTCCCGGCGCCTGTGCGACCGGCATGACGCTGGGGATCCCGGCAACCGGGAGTGCCACCGCTGAACCGGTATTGTTAGCGACCTGACCTTTGGTGAGGAAGTTATTGACATACCCTTCCTGCTGGGAACCTTCATACAGCGCCCACACAAGGGTCACAACAGCCATCACCACCAGTGTCCATATCCACGGTTTATAATTTTTGGAGCACCTGAGGTCAGGATGCTGATTAGTACTTTGGGTACTTTCAGAAGTTTTCTGAGAGGACATCAGCGACTCCTATTCATCTTGCTTGCGGGTTGTGGATTCAGCCTCTTCAGCGGTATTCTTTTTTACTTTGAACGAAGTTCGCATGCCGGTATTTTTGATGCCGGCCAGCAGTGCGATGGCACCGCCACCGATGAGCATCAACGGAAGAATGGCAATCAGCACATCCACCATGTACCACCAGTATTTCACCAGACCCCAGAATCCGAGACTCAATGCGATCAGACCGAATACAATACTTAACATACCTTCTCCCATGCAACGTTATTTTGTAAGCAGTTAGCTGTTTTTATGTTCCATTTCAAGCGATTTTTTGAAGTATTTTACCGCTTCGTCGCGCATCCCTTTTGCTTCGTAGGCAAAGCCGAGACTCTGGTACGCTTTGACAAAATCCGGCTTGAAGTCGATTGTTTTCAGATAGGCTTTGATGGCCGCATCGTGGTCATTTCTGGCATCGGCAATGAGGCCGATTTTGTAGTACGCATCGGCGTACGCCGGGTTCAGGGTAATGGCCCTGTTCAGGGCTGTCAGGGCTTCAGCGTTGGCGTCAGCGGAAAAATAGACCGAACCGAGCAGATAGTACGCTTCGGGAATATTTTCATCAAGCAGAGTTACCTTGCGTAACGTTTCAAGCGCATCGTTGCTCTGCCCGAGGCGGGTGTAGATCTTACCAAGTTTGAACAGCACGTTGGCGTTATCCGGCCCGGCCAGGAGAATTTTTTTATAGGCTTTGATGGCACCGTCATAATTTCCTTTTTTCTCCAGATCATCACCAAGCTCGTTGTGAATCTCCTTGGTACTCTCCGGGTCAATCTGCAGCAGGCTGTTGTAGGTATCAATTGACTTGTTAATCAGTCTTTTCGCGTTTATTGAAACCGCTTTTACAAAAAACTGCAGGTCGCTATTGTCAATTAAGCCCATAAACTACTCCTCTGAAAAAAAAATTTCTATCAATAAACCAAGTTGACATTCATTTTATTCAACCAGATGCCCCACAATCAGCAACACCAGCCAGACCAGAAAGACTGTCTGCTGGGTATGAATAAGACGCATCTGTTTTTTTGTGTCACTTGAGAAACTCTTGGATCGCATCAGCATCCCGGCGAGGGTCAGCCAGACGGTTACCAACAGGCTTGCATAGAGAAAAATGTTGCGCTCATCGGAAAAATGCGCATGAATCGTCATCGCTACAAATGCAACGATATTAATGTTCATATGGAGGTCAAGATATTTTTTAAAAAATATCGCGACATCGCGTGGCCATGGTTTGAACTGGTTTGCAATCAGCCTGGCCGGATAGTAGGCGTTGGCAAATACAAACAGCACAAGGCTGACGATACCGAAAAAATCACTTATCCCTTCACTGTTTATCACTAAAAAAGGACCTCTTGCACGTTAATCAACCGGGTACGTTGCTACCGAGATACCGCTTATCCCGCCTACTTCGCTCATAATCACTTCACGAACTTTTTCAGCAATTGCATGTACCTCCAATATAGTCAGCTTCTGCGAAACGGCAATTTCCAGATCAACCCAGCTTTTCTGCCCCATTTTGCGGCTCTTGATCGAATGTACACCTGAAACTCCGTCAATTTTCATACTTGCCGCTACGATCTCTTCTATGACATCACTATCAGCAGATACGTCAATCAGCCCGTTTATACCCTGCAGAAACATCTCCACACTCATGTTGAAAATGAAGAGCGATACAATGACCGCAGCAATGGTGTCGGCGTTTGGATAGCCGAGTTCCGCCCCTATCAAGCCGAGGAGAACGGCAACAGAAGTAATGCTGTCGGCCTTGCTCTCATTGGCATCAGCAATCATTGCGGGGCTGCCGAGCTGGGTACCCGCACAGAGATTGGAGGTGTACATCAGATAGCTGAAGCCAAGTGAGACCAGAGTCGCAAGCAGCGCAGGATACCCTGGAACCTCGTGAACCCCCTGCTTGAAGGTATGAAGGGCATCTATAAAGATCGAGCCGGCGCCGAGAAAAAGAAACACGCTGGCACAAATGGTGCTGATATACTCGATTTTGCCGTAACCGTATGGGTGCTTGTCGTCATGCGGCTTATCAGCAATTTTCAGAGCGACAAGTATGAAGAGCGATGACATGGCATCCGCTGCCGAATGGACGCCATCAGCAACAAGGCCTTTACTGCCGGTCAGTGTGCCGACAACAACCTTGAAGACAGCCGCTATTGAATTGCCGTAAAAACTCCAGAGTGGAGAGGATTCACCGCATCGTGTACATTCAGGATACTTCATAACACCTTGTCATGTAGGTTATTTTTCGTTCCTCAGGAACTTCTCGCCGGCCCCCTCCTGGAAGGGGTGGGCGTGAAAACCGAGCGGACGGGCAAAAAGTTTGTACGGAAACACATTGAGCAACGTATTAAACTCATTTACTTTTCTGTTATACGCGAGACGGGCAGTAATTACCCGAAAACCCGAAGCCTGCATATCTTCCATCAGGGCAACATACGGTCCCTTGCTTTTCAGTGCCGGGTAACTTTCCTTGAGGGAGTCGAACTCACTCAAAAGCTCAAAAATCGGATTGGTTTTTTCCAGTCGCACTTTGTTGTTGCCCGGAGGCATCTTTAAAGCATTCAACTCGACCAGATGTATATGTATCTTTTCCTCCAGGGTGTTGTAATCCTTCACGGCTGCCCGCGCTCTGGCGAGCAGGTCTTCCCGGCGCTTCATTTCGAGTTCGAGCAACCCGGAAGCGGTGAAAAGAAGATGCTGTTCTTCAACGAAAACGTTGTTGGCATGTCTGGCAAACAGATAAATTATTAAGACAACTGCAACAAGCAGTATTACGTATCGGTTTCGAGTTGGCATCCGGACTCATCCAGGTTTTCAGAGGGCTCTTCCCATGTGCTGAAGTATTTTCTGGCTTGGTTGCCTATCATCATGGTTGACGCGATATTTAATGAAGCAGAAATCGGAATGCCGAGGAACGGAATCAGGCGGTACGCCTTGCCGGCAAACCTCGGGGCCAGTTTTGCCGATACATCCAGTGCTGAATCCGGAATCCCCTTGCGGAGATAGGCAGCGCCCATCTCGTCGACAACGCCGCGCAGTGTCCGCACCGCGATCCCTTTTGCCGCCTCGGCGCTCCCCGAGAAGCCGAGCAGTGCCAGGGAAACCGCCATCAACTCCTCTTCATCCATCTGCACATCATAGGCGATTGAGATGGCGTAGCAGAGTTCAATCTGTGTTCTGACCAGATAGGCAAGGTCGGCCGTTATACCTGCCAATAACGTACCGATCAGGCCAACCCCCGGAATTGCAGCGGGAACACTTGCCAGACCGCCAAAAGCCCCGGTTTTCATGGCAGCGCGTTTAATCAGCTTGCTGCTGACACCGTAGGAAACGTAGCGCCTCGGCTTACCACCATGCGCCAGATCATAGTCACGCTCCATCTGCAGGACTTCCGACCGGATAGCAGGGAGCGATTTTCCGGTAACCATCAGTATTTTGGAGAGCCAGCTGTTATCCGTCATGGCACGTACGGTTCAAAGATAACGTGTACCGTCGTGTGGTTGCCAAACGCTGCCCGAATGCTTTCCTTGACATGTTGTACGATAAGATACCCTTCCTGGTGGGTCAGCAAGTGATCGATCTTGATAGTCATATCCACCGAGAGTCCCTGCCCCACGTGACGGGCGACAACCCTGGTCACTTTGCGCACACCGGGAACTACATTGGCAATTGCTTCGATCTGCTCCACGGTTTTGGAAGGCAGCGCAGAGTCAAATAATCCTTTCAGGGCATCCTTGAGCATGTCAAAGCTCATGCCCAACAGGCAGACCGCCTCAATGAGTGCGACAAGAGAATCCAGAAACACCAGTCCCAGATATCGCGCTCCCAGAACCGCTCCGGCAACCATTATTGAGGAGATGGCGTCGGAATGGTTGTGGCGGGCATTGGCGAGCATTGAAGGACTATTCAGCTTGTCCCCGACACAAAGCAGATATTGCGCCAGCTTGTAATTTGCGACAACTGAAATAAGGGCCGCCCAGAAGGCGATCAGCTTCGGGGCCCTGTCGTTACCGTAATAAGAATTCCAGATACCCTGTACCGAGTTCACGAACAGGAACACCGTCGCGACGATCAGACCGACGCTGATCAGAAACAGGGCGATGTATTCGACTTTGCCGTGACCGTACGGGTGCTGGTCATCTGCCGGTTTACCGGAAATTTTGATCCCGATGACAACGACAACTGCGGCGATGAAATCTTTGAACGAGAAAAGGGCGTCCCCCAGGATAGCCTTACTGCCGCTGAGGTAGCCGATGATTGCTTTAAATATCGCTAAGGAGAGGTTTGCATAGACCGCAGCCCATCCTGCTTTTTTTTCGCAGGCACGACACTCCTGAAAGTCGTTGCCGCAGCTGTTACTGTTACTCAAAGAAGCACGTGGCATTTAGAACATGCACCCCTGTTGCCATGCGGCGCAGGTGTCCCTTTTTTAATGTTTGGCGCGGTTGTTGTCAGAATATCACCCAGATCTTTGGCCATCTGGTTGAGATTGATTCCACCCGGCGCTATCGCATGACATGAATCACAGGGGCCGTAATTGCCATGCGGCGCCCTGTCGGTGGCAAGGATCATCGGTGCCCCCTCAATCTGGGCAAAGCCGAGTTCGTCAGGAGCGGTGACGGCAATGTTTCTGGTGGCACCGCGCCGGAAAATCGTTACCTGTGCCTGATTCGCCAGGGCAACCTGCTTTGTGGCATTTTTAAACGATTTGAGGTCGGTGACCTGATTGCCGTTGACGGCTGTAATGACATCACCGGCCAGCAGCCCCGAATCGGCGGCCACCAGGGTTACTTCATCAACAAAAACGCCGGATACGTTGGCGGGGATGTTGTTGGCTTTTGCCACAGCCGGTAACAGTGGCCCGGCTTCAAGGCCGATCCAGTGAGCTTCTATCCAGGTTTTTCCCATTGCGCCGCCAGCTACCGGCACGACGTACTGGTTGGTAAAACCGTATGGGGAAGCCGCCTGAACATTCGGGTTCTGCTGGGCATTCGGATCAACCTGACGGCTCAGACGAGGTCTTCTGGCACCCTGCACAAAGGGGTTCTCTTCACGAAGCGGCACAGGGCTGATGCGATTCTGCTGGTTAAAAAACTGTTCACCATTCAGAACATTCATCTGACCAGGATGTCTGCCCATGTTGAATGGATTCTCCTCTTTCATGATAATCCCTGCAACAGGTGTCGTGGCATTGGCATTGGGGGGAGGTGCAGCCTGTTGGGCGATCTCGGCTTCGGCTTCGGCAGCTTCTCTTTTCCGGACCGGTCCGTCGGAAAGATAAAAAAAGTACACGTAGACAAACGAGCCGATCATCGCTAACAGAAAGAGCGGATTTGCAAGAAAATTAAGCTGCTTCATGGGCCTTTTCTGCTACAGTCTCGATTTTAACTCCGCAGACATCATCGATCTTGTGGCTTGCAAACTCTTCAACTTTCTTGATCAGTTCAGGGTTGGTTCTGTTGATCAGTTCATAGATAACTGCGCCAATAAAAATACCTGAAAAAACACCGATTAGTACCTTGCTCATGTTGTTACTCCTTTTTCCTTGAAGTTGGCAGCGCACTCACACTCACAGTGGGTCTGTTTTACATTGAATGGATAGACCAGATTGCTTCTTACTTCTTCATGCCCGGCAATATCTTTTTCAATCCCGTTAAGTTTGGCAATAAGCTCCGATAACAGGGCATCTTTCGTAAAATCACTCTCCCCCTCTTTCATCAGAACCTCGACTCGCTCGCCAAAGTTCCGGGAAACCTGATCTCTCTTACACTGGAGAGATTTAATGTCATACGCTAAAAAAACTCTCTTTGAACACTGGGTCGCAGTGTCAGCTGTCTTTTGCACGACATCGATAAAAATATCGCCGATGTGCCTGAGATTATATCTGAGATCAAATGCCATAGTTCCGTCTCCTTTGCAATATATAATGCAGTTGTTTTGAAACCGGGGGGCGTGCCTACTCTATGTTTTTTTCAACAAGCAGTTGATTCTTCCTTGATTTTCGCACCGATTTATAGAGCCAGAGAACGGCAAAGGTTACCAGCACCCCGACCAGCATACTGACAACAATTATCGAGCTGAGTCCAATCGGCCGAGGATCCATGAAAAAAAACTTGACCGGAACAGGAGTTCTGTTCTCATCAAGGAACAGGGCTGCAAAGAAAAGGGTAATAACGGTAGTAAAAAATATGATTTTTTTTTGCATGTAGGTATAACCAGCCTTTATTTTTTCTCCGCAGCTGGGTACAGACTCAGTCTTTCTTGATACCTTTTAAAAACCCGATTGCACATCCGGTCAAGCCAAACGCCTTTAATACCAGCAGAGCCGGAATGGCAACCTCGGCAGCCGCCGCAGCGACCACCAGGCTTATCCCGGTAACGACGCCGACTCCGAGCCCGGCGGCTGTTCTCCCAAATATGGTACAGGCCGTATGAATATTTTCCTCAGTTGTAGAGTTCAATGCCGCCTCCTTCTATGAATATTATTTTTCAGAGCCCGGATTCAATTGCCAAGCAGCAGAATATGTTCAAGCCGTACCTTGTCACCATGCTCAAGTAATTTGCTCTTGTATTCAAGTAATTTGCCGGTCTCTTTGAGACAGATGCCGGTCAGAATATCACTCAGGCTCGATATGTCGTCGAGATAAATAAACGTGCCGTCCGTCTCGCCCGCCATCCAGCGGAAACTGGATTCGGTTTCGTGGATGTTGTTGCAGAGGATCGGATATATTTTGATGCCTTTGGCTTTGATTGCTTCAACTTCCTGTCGGTAATCTTTCATCCGGGTGCAGGCACGAAAGCTGTCGATAACACCGTGAGCGGGCTTATCCCCCACCAGCACAATCGCTTTTGGTGTTCGTGACAGCCCCCAGCTCAGATTGGCTGCGTCATACAACGCACACTCGACCGCTTCGGCGTCATTACCACCGACACCGATATGCAGATCCGGCGAACGGAGAAATTCCACCATCTCCTTTTTATCAAAGGTGAGCGGCAGTATTTTAGTCAGATAAAATTCATCCTCCCCCTCGTCACCATGATCTTTAAAGGCGACAACGCCCATTCTGACGCCCTGGGAATATTCAAAAACATCCTCCATTATTTTGAGAATGTTGTCCCGTACTTCATGTATATATGGCTCCATGCTGCCGGTGGTATCGATAGCAAAGACAACATCAAGTGATGATTCAACAAATAACCGGCCACTTTTCAGATGATTTTCCCGCTCACTCATCTCCTTGAACAATCTGGCCTTCTTCGCTTCTACTGTTTCCATAACACGTCTGCTCCGACAGGTAGATTCCTGCTTTGTTTCTGATGCACGGTGCATATACCGATATTTATAACAGGGCGCTTACAGTGCCGTGAAACGAGAAGAGATGCAATCTTTAAATGGACTTACCTGCGTTTTCTTGGACTGCTCTTTCCTGAGGCGGTAGAAGCCCCCTTCTCTCCGGAAAGGATAGCATTTCTGCGTTCACTCAGTTTTTTAAAGTAGTCCGGCACATCTGATTCCTCTGCATCTGATTCCCCGGTGTCCTCTCCGGCTGTTTCCTCAACCTCTGTCTCTTCTGCTTCCTCTACTTCGGTCTTCTCTACTTCCGTTTCTGCTGTTTCCGTTTCAGAAACCTCTTCCGTGTCAGGCGCAGTCCCGACTTCAACTGCATGCTCTTCAAGAATCTCGTTGAGTTTGTATTTCTCGACGTCATCCGCCTGCATGCCACGGGCAACGGTTTCGATATCCTCCCGCGTTGGTGGTTCCAGATTCGAGGATGACGTTTCTGTGGGAACCGGAGTCAGTATGGAAAATTGATTACGGAACAGTCTGGTGCGAAAGCCTGATCCTGACTCCTCTTTTATCGTGGTTTCCGGCCGTGACACAGGGACAGCCGGAGAGTAATCCGTAACTACGCCAAAGGCATCGGCACGTGCAGATGTCGCCACTGACAGATGTTCAACAGCGGCAGGCACTGCTGCCGGTACGGCCACTTCCTCCGATGTGGTACCTGCAGCCGCCTCCGGAGCGATTTCCGACTCTTCCTGCGGCGCAGGCGCTTCCGTCTCGCCGGCATCGGCTTCATCAGCAGCGACTTCAGATACAGCTTCCTGCGGCACTTCGTCTGCAGCGGCAACCGAATCCTCATCTGTTTCCTGCGGCGCTTCGTCTACAGCAACCGTAACCGCATCTGTTTCCTGCAGCCCAAATACCTCTTCGGCTTCAGGCACCGGAACAAATGGAGGGTGCTCCACAACGGCGTCAAATGATGTCGAGAGGTCATCTGCTTCTTTTTCCGTCTCCTCTGCAACTGACTCCGTTACTTCCTCCGTCACTACCCCTGTTACTTCTTCCGTCACTGTGACTGCCTCAGCAGCTACATCTGCTGCCACAGCCAACTCTTCTTCAACAGCATCATCAGACGCCTCATTCTGCTCTTCTTCAGCAGCAGGCTCTGCAGTCGGAGACGGTTCATCAAGAGAGGCCGCAACCTCCTCATTGATCTGCTCGCTCAGGGCCTCCTCTGCCTGTATTTCACGAACAACTGCCTTGATATCCTCTTCTGTAGGAGGCTGCAGGACCGGCTCTGCAATATCGCACGATTTTGTCCTGCTATTTACATAAGGGGTGCCTTCTGACGGGTCGCTCTCTGTCTGCTCAGTCGCTTCAGCAGGAGCATCGATCGCGGCGCAACTCTCTGCCTCAGGCAGTTCTGATGATTCGCTCTCTTCATGAGCGGCTGTTTCGGCCACGGCATCGCTCTCCGTCACAGGGACTGCAGAGGTGTCAACCACTTCGTCAGTCTCTGGTAAAACCGGGGACACCGCCGGAACTTCCTCGACGACAGTCGGCTCGACTTTTGCCGGTGTGGCGGCGGTCTTCGCTACTGCGGCAGCGGCCTTCGCTTTACCAACGCCGGAAAGTTCGGCTTTACGCTGGTTCAGCGTGGCTACTTCGGCTTTAAGTTCATTAATTTTTGCCACAAGGGCAACTACCGGTGCGGCGGTAACGGCATCAGCCGGATCCGGATATTTTGTTGATTCCTTGGCGATATCCAGGTACAGGCTCTGAATCTTCTTGTCACATTCTGACAGCTTGCGGTCAATAGTTGATTTTTCACCCGGCAGGTAACCTGATATCGAGTCCGTTATTGCATGTATAAAAAATTTCGCGACACCGGAAGAGTCCGGTTGCGGCTTTTTCACGTCCGGTTGTGCTTTCTTTTCCGCCGACTTTGGCTTCTCCGGCTTTGGCTTCTCCGCCTTTGGTTTTGCCAGATCGGCAATCTGAAGCTTCAACGCGCTGTTTTCGGCATTGAGTTCATTGATTTTTGCATTAATGGCGGCGACAACCTTTGAGTGAATGGCTTCATACGGATCAGGCTGTTTTGCCACTTCCCTGGCAAACTCGGTATAGAGAGACTGTATCTTCTTTTCGTTGGCAAAAATCTTCTTCTGCAGGCCCGCCTTTTCACCCGGCAGAAGACCTGTTATCGATTGGGCAATACAGCTGGATAAGCCGGCTGATTCCTGCTGCGGCTTTTTAACACCCTTCAATACGTCAATCTCGGCAATACGCTGCTTCAGCGGCTCGATTTCCTTGTGCAACTCTTTGACGGCGCTAAGGAGAGCTTTTACCGTTTCTGATTCGAGTGCAGCGGCAGGGTCTGCATACTTTGAGGTTTCTTTGGCAATGCCGGATGTCAGTGCATGGATCTTCCGTTCCAGTTCCTTGATCCTGTTGCCCAGCTTTGTTCTTTCGCCGGGTGATAACGCAGACATCGTACAGTTAAAAGCAGCCGCGCCGGCATCAAATGCCGAAACAAGTGCACAACCTCCTGCATTCATTGTCTTTGCTATAATGTTCAAAAATATCGCCATCGTCTTTTCCTCCCTGAATCGCGAAATATCACTCAAAATGTATAATGGAACAGACCTGAAGTTACAAACTCCAGCCACTCATCCGGCGGGAGAGGGACTGGAGTTTTAGTAATACTGCAATTACTCCACCGGGTTATTCAGACTTTTGTGCTGTTTTTTGCTGCTTCATTTCAGCCCACAACTCTTCGGGCGTATCCTTACAATACATGAGAGCGCCGTTTGCGCCTGCATAGACAGGATCCGGAAGTTTTCTCACACTGCCGTATCCGAGTGATTCCTGCATATGCTTCTCCAGCTCTTCACCGAGGCCGATTATCTGGGAACCCCCACCCGCAAGGACGATATTCGCTTTCAGTTCTTCCTGAAATTCCGGATCATACGTTGAGACAAGGTACCTGATTGCATCTGAAATTTCCGGAACAATGGCACTGCACGCCTGGCGCAATTCGTCGGTTAAATCAAGATCCGTCGGTTTCCCGCATACCGGAAGGGTAAGGATAAGTTTTTCTTCGGTAGCAGAAATGATGGCGTGTTCTTCCTTGAACGAGCGCAGCATGTTTATGGTGTAATTCGCATCCGGATATTTGGCATCCAGCAGGTCAAAAAAGACGTTATCGATATAGTCGCCCGCTTTATATGTCGTCAGCTGGTCCTCTTTTGTCGGATATACTCCCGACATCCTGCAGAGATCAACCGTCCCCCCGCCGATATCAATGATGAGAGTGTTGTTCAGTAAACCCGCACCGTACGCAACGGTAAAAGGCTCGGAGACTACCTGGACACCGTCAAACAGTGACTCCGTCAGATCTATCAGCGCCTGATTGTTATTCTCGTTGGCAAGGGCGGGAGTGCCGATGACGGCACGTATCAGGTAATCCTGCGGTCTTCCCTGTGTTGCCAGGCCGATCAGATGCTTGAAGAGCAGTTGCGCCACCCAGGTGATATGCTGGTAGTCAGCCAGATTTTCCTCTGCATGGTCCGAATACTTGAGGACCCCCCGCTCCAGCGGACGGAACACATTGCAGGACAACCGGTTTTTAATCGCGTCGTCACCAATCAGAAACTCCTTGCCAAGCAGCCTCCGTGAAATCATGTCTTTCGGGAATCCAACATAGCTCGGCACACAGGCACGCACACCATTATCGGCAGCGATCACACTAATTGAACTTCCAAAATCAATCCCGACGTTCATAATTTTCGGCTCACGCATGAAAACCCCCTTTTTAACACCATTTTATTTAAAACTAATCTGTATCAGTAAATAAGCATCTCCCCCGGAATCGTACATACCGGAACAGGGAAACTTTCAGACAAACCCCGGCTCTACAAGCCACACACAGAGCCTAATTTACATGGTGAAGGTTATTTCACATTTTTATTAACGTGTCAACCGCCACATTTCGCGGCCCGATTAATTTTTCTTGATTCCCGTCACAAAGCCGAGCGCTCCTCCGGTCAGTCCAAGTGCCTTTAATAACAATAATGCCGGCACGGCAACCTCGGCGGCAGCTGCAACAACAACCAGGCTTATCCCGGCAACGACACCGACTCCCAGACCGGCAACTGTTTTACCTACAACAGAACAGGCGGTGTGAATGTTGTCCTCTGCAGTATTTGCACAGCAGTAACTATTAACGATCTGTTTGCTTTCAGCACTGTTCTCGGTCGGTACCGTTTCCATTTCCAGTCACCTCATATATTTAATGGTAATACGTCACTAACGATATCGCTTCCTACGGTATCTTCGACTACGGGATAAAATTCAGGCTCAAACCAGCGGTTGAAAAGAGCAAACGTTCTATTCCGGGGCCACTTGACATCGTCGATGCACCACTGGAACAGCTGCTCAACAAATATATCTTCATATATTTGTTGAAGAATGGCATCTCTCTGCTGATTATCCTCAAACTCCGGAATCAGATACGCCTTACAGCCTGCATTGATATCTCTGATCGTGATTTTATGTTTGCCCGGCAGCGAGGCGACCCACTCCCTGAAAGGTTCCTTCGCCTTAAAAATCAACAGGCTCCTGTTGACGGTCGTGATCTGCTTTTTCTCTTGAGACATTTTTACCGCGACAAACGAACTGTCGTGACTATCGTGCATATATATTCTGCCGGTAAGGGTATCACCGGAACTGGTGAAGTTCCCGTAGCCGCTGACCGGATCTGATGCGTTGTTGCCAACCCAGGTAAACAGGTATCTCTCCCTGGTTTCGGTAATATCCATCTGACCGTCAAAGCCGATGAAGTGAAGTTTCCCCTTCCTCCCCTGAATGCTTATCCGGGCACGCTCCGCCAGTGCGGTCGTATCTTTGCCGTCCCAGATTTCCATCTCTACTATTTCATACAAGCCGTTAATGGCCATGCTGCGCTCTCCGTTTGCCGCTATTGGATTGACTTCAAGCGTGTCAATATTTCGAGGATCGTTCTGATTTGTACCAGTTCCTCCCTGAAATGTTCTTTATGCTGGATCAGTTGAGACTGGATTTCACAGATTTTTTTGGCGCTCATGCCGATCGCGGCTGCTTTTTTGGCCTTCTGACGTTTTTTTGCCACTCCGTAGCCGAGCATTCCCAAAGCTGCTATCGGAGCCGCAAGAACTCCAACTCCTAAAAGAGTGCCGCCGCCCAACAGTCCGCCTGCAGCAGCAAGCCCTGTTTTTACCCCGGCAGCGGACAAACCGGAAACCGTCCCGAGTGACGACATTGCCGTAAGCGACGTGGCCGCACCGGTCCCTGCCCCCAGAGCGGTTGCCACTCCTTCGGTGATGCCGGCATGATTTTTTTCAAGATCCTGCAGAACGTCACGCAGGTCCTGACTCGCCTTTGTCCTGATGCCTTCGACAATTGCTGATTTCATAGCCGCTGTCTCAGCGCTTCTCCCGGCACTGGGTCTATCCACTTCTGCCAGGCTTTCAAAAAAAGGGACCTGGACTACTCTCTGTCTGCTACCTGCAAAATCACTACTTGTATCCATACGCGCTGACATCTGACACCTCCGAACTTAAAAACAGGATAACTTCTAACGCACTAAAAGAACCTTTTTTTTACGTTTGAAATTGAAGATTCACACTTCTCTAGTATTGAAGTAAAAGGATTATTCCGCCTGGTATTCTGCTTTTTATGCAGTGCGAGATCATGTTCCACCTCGTTAAGCCTGGCAACAAGCCTGGACAGTGTTTCATCGCGACATACCTCACTCTTGCCCTCTTTTAACAGGTCCGCAACCCGATCGATAATTTCGCCGGCAATTTTTTCCTTTTTGGATGAAAGCGAGTTGACGCCGTATTTTGCGGCCGCACTCTTTGAAAACGCCATGGCAGAGTCTGCTGACTTTTGAACCGCGTCAACAAAAATGGTGCCGGCGTGCTGCAGGTTGCGTCTGAAATCAATGTCCATGAGAGTCCCTTTCTTTATCATAAATGGTGTTTTATAAGCATTTTTTGTGCCAATTTTAATTTAAAAATTAACACAATGATAATAACATGTTACAAACAGTTGTGAAGCACCCCTCATTTAATAACTAAGCGACATTAGTTGCTATCAGCCGCCAAACAGTATTATTGTAAATTAAAACGATAGCTTACATAATTGACATTCATTGCAGAAGCGACGTTAGTTGCACATTGCCTCTGTCCTCCGCATACAGGAAGATGTGAGATGTGAGATGTGAGATGTGAGATGTGAGATGTGAGATGTGAGATGTGAGATGT